>CALEJU010000010.1 GCA_937898755.1 uncultured Acidobacteriota bacterium
ATAAGAGACAGGGGCAGGGGGCGGGGGGCGAGGTAACTGGGTCGCTTGGGTCGCTAAAAACCAACAACCAAAAACGAACAACCGTGCTTCTTTCGCCAACCGTTCCTCTTCCGCCAACCGCCAACCATGCTACGTTCCACGATTGCAACGTCCGGCCAAAATTCGATCGTTGGGACTGGTGGCGCTCATCTTTTTCACGGTGAGCGGCGGCGCCTATGGGTTGGAGCCCGTCGTGGCGGCGATCGGTGGCGGGCTGGCGTTGCTGCTGATCTTCCTGGTGCCGCTGTTCTTTTCGCTGCCGATTGCGCTGGCGGCCGGGGAGCTCTCGGCGTTGTTCCCGGTTTCGGGAGGTTATTACCGCTGGGTGCAGATTGGCTTGGGGGAATTCTGGGGCTTTCAGGAGGGCTGGTGGAGCTGGCTCTACACCTTCGTGGACATGGCCCTGTACCCGACGCTGTGCGGCGACATCCTGGTACAGATCTGGCCCGCGCTAACCGGCCATGTGCTTTCCGCGCCCGGGCGGGCGGCGTTTATTCTCGGTTTCATCTGGGTGGCGGCGCTGATCAACTGGCGCGGCCCGCACTTCGTCTCCAACTACGCAATTCTGGTGATGAGCGCCGTGCTGGCGCCGTTTGCGGTGTTCGTCGGGCTGGCGTTCTGGCGCGCGCCGGCGGCGCCCATGAGCGCGGCGCATCCGGTGCTCACCGTGAATGGGATGGGGGTGGCGCTGGCGGCGCTGCTCTGGAACTACTCCGGCTGGGACAACGTCGGCACGTTCGCGCCCGCGGTCGAGAAGCCGTCCCGGACGTATCCGCGCGCGCTGCTCGGCGCCTTGCTGCTGATCGTTGTCGCCTATGCGTTGCCGGTGCTGGCCGGGTTACGGCTTGATCCGAAGGTGATGAACTGGCAGGACGGCTATTTCGTCCAACTGGGCGGCATGGCGGGGGGACAGGTGTTGGAGCTGGTGATGGCGCTGGCTGCGGTGGCGAGCGGCTGGGCGCAGTACACCAGCCAACTGGTCTACGTCGTGCCGCTGCCGGTCAACATGGCTGCGGACGGATACCTGCCGAAGAGTCTGGTCAAGCAGGATAGCCGCGGGACCCCGGTGCGCGCGCTGCTGATGAGCTCGGTGCTCTACAGTGTTTTTGCCATGGCGTCTTTCGGGCACCTCCTGGTCGCGGACACCCTGCTTTACGCCGCCGGCCTCAGTCTTGAGTTTTGGGCCCTGATTCGGCTGCGCAAGACACAAGCCGACGTGGCGCGTCCGTTTCAGATGCCGTTCCGCAACGGAGCGCTGGTCGGTGTTTGCGCCTTGCCGCTGGTCGTGGCGGCGGTGACGGTGACGCTGGCCTCGCGCACGGCGCCGTGGTTCCTGGTGCTGGCGCTCGTGATGCTGGCCAGCGGACCGGTCGTCTACGCCGGAAGGCGTGGAGCGAGCAGGTGAAGCGTGGAGGGTCCATGCTGATGGCCTTGCCGAAAACGGACAACTGAAAACCGACAACCGTTCCAGTTGCGCGCGCCTTCAAGGCTGCTTGGCCATGTGATCGAAAAGGCCGATCAGGTCGGCTGCGACGTAGCGGCCGATGGCTCCTGTGCTATAGACCGCGCCGGCAAGACGGCCGTCCGGCGGACATGGTCAGTGCGAAATGAGCGAACTCAACATGAGGCATGAAACAATCGACGCTCCGACCGACTTGCCAGCTTCACCGCCGGCCGTTGATAGGCTAGGGAGTCGCCGGAACGCCCGCGGACGCCGCCTCCTAAGTGATTGAGGAAAGATGCTGACCAAGCTGAGACGATGGCGCTGGGTCCTGCACGTCTTTGCCGTGCGTTGGAGAATACGCGCCGGGTACCTGTGGTCCGTGCCGCGCGTTTACCGAAACTGGTGGGCTTGGCCACTCCCCAAGCTCGGCGTCGGCGTCGTCCTGGAACTGCGGGGCGGCGCGCGCTACTACATCCGCCCGCACTCCACTGACCTCAGCGTGGTGAACGAGGCCGTCATTCTCGATCCCTACCTGAGGTCCGGGTACATCCAACTGCCCGCCAACTCCGTAATCGTCGACGTCGGCGCCAACATTGGAGACTTCGCCGTCCAGCTTGCCCTCCGCTGCCCGCGCGGGTGCGTCTACGCGGTCGAGCCCCTGGCGGAGAACGTCAAGATGATCGCGCTCAACAGCCTTCTTAATGACCTGACGGCGAGAATCCAAGTCGTGCCGGTGGCGTTGGGTGCGCAGCCCGGCGAATCGGACATCTGCGTCGCCGGAAACGCCTCCAGCGCCTATTTCGTCGACCAGCGAGCGCCCGTTGAACGCGTCCGGGTCACCACGCTTCCGCTGCTGATGGCGGACTACAACATCGAGTGGATCGACTTGCTCAAACTCGACTGCGAAGGTGCCGAGTGGGACATCTTTCCCGCCTGCGAAGCGGTCCTGCCGAAAATCGGGCAGATCTGCATGGAATATCACACCGCTAACGGCTGGACCGGTGAGCGGCTTGCCGAGTGGCTGCAGGCCCGCGGCTTCGAAACCCGCATCTCCGCTGGTCCTTGGAATGGCGCCCTCTGGGCCCGCTCCATCACCCTCGCCGCGCGGTCCCGACCGGAACCAGGCGCGCAGGCGCCTCCCGCCATAGCCCCCTGAGGGCGTGGCCCGCAACCAGCCCGAAACGCAGACCAAGTGGAGGAAGACGGGAGGGTGGGAGGAAGGGAATAAGGGGAGGAAGAACTGTCGCCTTCCGGGTGTTTTCTTCCCTCCCGATTTTCCTCCCTCCCATCGGTGCTGCTCCACGGCCTCGCCGAGTCAACCGGCAGAGGAAAAAAGGGCGGATCTTGCGACCGGCCCGCGCCCGTGCAGTTTTCCGGAGCGATCGTTACGCCTTGCGGCGGAGTGCGCGTCCGGCGGCCAGTCCGCCGATTCCGAGCAGGGCAAGCAGGGCCAAGGGCGATCCGGTTGCCGGCATATTGCCGGAAGTACCCGTACTCGATGAGCCCGAGGGTGCGGCGTTGGTGCCGGAGGTCGACTGATCGGGCGTCTGATTCTGCGTTGCGGCGCCAGTGTCGGGTGTCGCCGGGCTCGGCGTGCTGCTGGGCGCGGCCGACTGGTCCGGCGTGGGTGGCGTCGAACTCTGCCCACTGGGATTAGCGGTCGTGCTGCTCGGGTTGGTGCTGCTCGGATTGGTCGAACTCTGATCGGGAGTGCTGGTGCTGCTCGTCGAACTGCTTTTCGAGCTGTTCGGCGAGGTCTGGTTCATCGGTGTCGTGCTGGGCGCTGTGGTGTTGCCCGGCGTGGTAGTGGATTGCGAACTGCTGTTCGGCGTCGTGTTGTCCGGCGCTGTGCTGTCTGGCGTCGCGCTGTTCGGGTTGGTCGTGCTCGGGGTGGTGGACGATGGGTTCGACTGGGTGGAGCTATCGGGCGGCGTCGTCGTGGACGACGGGCTTGCCGGGTTGGCTGTGGTCGAACTCTGATCTGGCGCGGTGGTTGTCGTGCTGCTGCTCTGTCCTGCCGACGAAGAACGCGGTCGGGACGAGCTGCCTTGCGTGCCCGCACTCTGTGCAACTGCCCACGAGGCCCAAGCCAAAAGCAGAATAGTCAAAGCTAACGGTCGTGTACGCGTCATGGTTGGTCTTCTTCTCCCATCTGGATTGCCGCCGCGGTGGCTGTGCTGGAGCAAACTCCAGAGGCGCCGGTTACGGCTGGGCTAGCTGTTGCGATGCCGGGAGCAGAGCGGAAGACTATGCGGAAAGTGGAGGGCGGAGCGTGGAGTGAAAGGTGAAGCGTGGCTGATAGACAGTGGACAGTAAACGCCACACTCCACGTTTTACGCTCCACTTTTTGGAATCCTTTACACCTGCCGTTGACTTGACTAACATCGGCGTGTCGAGTGTTGCCCGGAGGCGGAAGTGGCGAAGAATAAGAACGGATCGGGATTCTCGCGTAGGAAGTTCCTCAAGGGCGTGGGGGTGGGCACCGGAGCACTTTCCGCCGGCCTGCTTTCCCCCGCCGAAACCCTCTCCCATGCCGGCGGAGCCTTGGCATTCGGCACGCCACAAGGGCCCGGCGCCGTGCCGATCACGCTGCATATCAACGGTCAGGCGCATCGGTTGAGCGTGGAGCCGCGGGTCACGCTGCTCGACGCCTTGCGCATGGACCTCGAGATCACCGGCGCCAAGCGCGTCTGTGACCGCGGCACCTGCGGCGCCTGCAGCATGTTGCTGGACGGCAAGGTCATCTACGGCTGTAGCATGCTGGCGATTGACGCGCAGGGGCACGAGATCACCACGGTCGAAGGCTTGAGCCACAACGGCCGGCCCCACCCGCTGATGACCGCCTTCGTCGCCCATGACGGCCAGCAGTGTGGCTTCTGCACGCCGGGTTTCATTGTGGCCAGCAAGGCATTTCTGGACCGCACGCCGCATCCCACGCGGGAGCAGGTCAACCACGGGCTGGGCGGCAATCTCTGCCGCTGCGGGACCTACCATGGCATCCGCGAGGCCGTGCTCGATGTCGGCAACCCGACCGGCAAGGCAAAGACAGGAGGACAGGCTCATGGCGCCCTCTAAATATGACTGGCCGGTTGCCGGCGAACGCAGCCTGATCGGCACGCGGGTCTCGCGCGTGGATGGTCCCGCCAAGACCAGCGGCCAAGCCAAGTACACCCTCGATCTCGTGCCACCCGGCATGCTCTACGGCAAGATGCTGAAGAGCCCGTATGCGCTGGCGAAGATCACGGCGCTCGATGTCAGCGCGGCCAAGAGCATGCCCGGCGTCAAGGCGGTGCACGTCATTCAAGATGTGGGCACCACGATCCAGTGGGCGGGCGACGAGATCGTCGCCGTGGCTGCGACCACGGAAGGCGAGGCCGAGGACGCGCTGCGCGCCATCAAGATCGAGTACCAGCCCTTGCCCCACCTGGTGACGGAAGAGGATCTCAGCCAAGTCGGCACGCGCGGCAAGCTCGGGGAAGAGCAGCGCATGGGCGATCCCGACAAGGCCTTCAGCGACCCTGAGGCGGTGATCTCGGAAGGGTTCTACGGTGTTCCCGTCATTACCCACTGCTGCCTGGAGCCGCATGGCGACATCGCGGCGTGGAACGGCGACCAGTTGGAGGTGCATGCCTCGACACAGGCGGTCACCGGTCTGGTGGGCCAGTTTGCCGAGGGCCTGCAGATCCCGGCCAGCACGGTGCGGGTGATCTGCCAGTACATCGGCGGCGGGTTCGGCAGCAAGTTTCAGGCGGACCGCTGGGGCATGGTCTCCGCCCGGCTTTCCAAGGCAGCGGGCGCGCCGGTGAAGCTGATGCTGGAGCGCGACGCGGAGCAGATGGTGGCCGGGTGCCGCCCCTCGACCTTCGCCAACGTCAGCGTGGCGGCCACGAAAGACGGCACGCTGACCGGCTGGAAGTCCCAATCCTGGGGCACGGGCGGGGTGGGCGGGGCGGGCGTGCCGCCGCTGCCTTATGTCGTGCGCATTCCCAATCAGGCCAAGCGGCATACGGCGGTCTCGACCAACATCGGCCCGGCGCGCGCCTGGCGTGCCCCCAACCATCCGCAAGCCTGCGCCATCACCATGACCGCCCTCGACGATCTGGCGGCCAAGCTGAAGATGGACCCGATCGCGTTCTACCGCAAGAACGCCGCGCTGCTGGGCGACCGCTCGGCCAACTACATGGAGGAGTTCACCAAGGGGGCGGAGCTGGCGGAGTGGGACAAGCACTGGCATCCTCGCGGCGCGGGTAGTTCCGGTCCAATCAAGCGCGGCCTGGGCGTGAGCCTGCACACCTGGGGTGGCGCCGGCCATGCCTGCATCTGCCGCATGCGGATTCAGCCGGACGGTGCGGTGGAGTTCGAGATGTCCACCCAGGACCTCGGCACGGGTACCCGGACCATCATGCTGATGGTGGCAGGGGAGACGCTGGGGCTGCCGATCGAGGCGATCACGCTCAATATCGGCGACAGCAAGTACCCGGCGGGCGGCGCCTCGGGGGGCAGCACGACGGTGGGCGGCGTGAGCTCGGCCACGCGGCGCACCGCCATTGACGCCCTCGACCAGCTCTTTGCCGCGGTGGCGCCCAGCCTGGGCGCGACCGCCGATCAGCTCGAGGCGGTGGGCGGCCAGATTCGCGTCAAGGGCGCTCCCGGCAAGGCGCTCCCATGGAAGCAGGCCTGCGCCAAGCTGGGCGTGCATGCCATCGAGGCCAGCAACAAGAACCCCGGTCCCGGCGCGCTCATCTCAAGCGGCGTCGGCGGGGTACAGATCGCCGACGTCTCGGTGGACACCGAAACCGGACAGGTCACCATGAACCGCATGGTGGCGGTGCAGGATTGCGGCCTGGTGATTGACATCAAAACGGCGGAAAGCCAGGTCTTCGGCGCCCTCATCATGGGCGTCGGCTACGCGCTGTTCGAAGAGAAGATCATGGACCGCGCCACCGGCCGCATGTTGAACCCCAACATGGAGTTCTACAAATTGGCCGGCTTGGGCGATGTCGGCGAGCTGCGCGTGCACATGATGACCGGGCCGGGCTACGACGAGCGCGGCGTCATCGGGCTCGGTGAACCGCCGGTGATCTCGCCGGGAGCGGCGATCTCGAATGCCGTGGCCAACGCCATCGGGGTCCGCGTCTCCACCCTGCCGCTGACCCCGGACAAGGTGCTGGCCGCGCTGGAGAAAGGAGCGAGCGCCTGATGCAAGCCTTCGACTACGCCCGTCCCCACAGCCTCGCTGAGGCGCTCAAACTGTTGTCCACGGATCGCGATGCGGCCGTGGTGCTGGCGGGCGGAACCGATTTGTTGAGCCTGATGAAGGACAACGTGATCGCCCCCAAGCGGCTGGTCAGCCTGAAATCCATTGAAGAACTCCACCGGGTGGAGCACAACGCCCACGGCTTGCGCCTCGGGGCCCTGGTGACGCTCGACACGTTGAGCACGCATCCGGTGATCGCACAGCACTACCCTGGATTGGCGGAGGCGGCGCTCGGCGTCTCCAGCCCGCAGATCCGCAACATGGGGACAGTGGGCGGCGATCTCTGCCAGCGTCCGCGCTGCTGGTACTTTCGCGGCGGCTACGGACTCCTCGCCCTGGATCAGGGCAAAGCGCTGGTTCCCGACGGCGACAACCGCTATCACGCCATCCTCGGCAATCACGGACCGGCCTATTTCGTGAACCCATCGAGCTTGGCGCCCATCCTCATGGCCTTGGACGCCAAGGTGCGGGTGCAAGGGCCGAAGACCAGCCGCGAGGTGCCGGTTGCGGAGTTCTTCCGGACCCCGACCAGCGCCACTGAATACGAGAACGTCGTTGCCGCCAACGAGATCGTGACCGAAGTGTTGATTCCAGCACCGGCGGCCGGCAGCCACCAGGCGGTTTACGAGGTACGCCAGAAAGAGGCCCTCGACTGGCCCCTGGCCGCCGCCGCCGTGCACGTGCACCTTGCGGGCAACAAGGTGACCACCGCTCGAATCGTGTTGGGACACGTCGCACCCACCCCGTGGCGCGCCGAAGCGGCGGAACAGATGTTGGTTGGCAAAGCGGTGAACGAGGACGTCGCCACCGCTGTCGGCCGCGCCGCCGTCATGGGCGCCAGCCCGCTCAGCCGCAACGCTTACAAAGTGCAGCTCGCCCGCGTGGCCGTGAAACGCGCCCTGCTGCGCGCCACCGGTCAGCTCGCCGTCCCGAAGGCCTAGGAGAACGTCAACATGGCTGAAGACGCTATGGGTGAATACAATGCGCTCGACAGTGTGACGGAAGGTCCGCGTTCCGGTCTGGCGGGCACGACGGTGGGCGCTGCCACGCAGCGCTGCCGCCGCCTGCGTTGCAAGGAGATGTTTATTGATCCCGCGGTCAACCTGAACATCGCCAGCTCCGGCAGCGGTATTTTCTGGTGTGTTTACACACAGAACTGTCTTGGCCCCGATGGTGCCGCCGCCGGCCACGAAGAGTGCCGCGCCCCGCGTAGTTGCTACGAGCCGCTGTGATTGTTGTCGGTTGTCAGTTGTTGGTTGTCGGCAACGCAAACGCAACGCACAACCGTTGACGGTGCGTGGCAGCACAGAACGCAACATAGAACGCAGCACAACGCTTGTCGGTCCGCGGCTATCGGTTGTACGCTACATACTATTGGGGTTGCACTGGCGGCCGTGAGGTTGCGCGTGCTTTGAGTTGCCGACAACCAACAACTGACAACCGAAGACTGTTCTCGGAGGCTTGTGGCATGAGCAAATCCGGACTTGCTATCGCATCCCTGCTGCTGCTGGTGGTCGCGCCTTTGCGCGCGGCGATCACGGGTGATTACGTCGAGGTACGCAGCGCCGACGTCTACACCGGACCGTGTTTTGCCAACGGTGAGATGGGCCTCACGGGCGACCAGGCGATTCTGGCGTGGCATGTGCGCGATGGGGGCTTCCAAGGGGTGTCCTTGGCGGGGCTCTCGGTGTTCGCCGTCGTGCGGGCGAGCGGCACGCTGGGCGACACGCTGCACGATCCGTATCCGGCGCGATCCATCCTGATCGTGGATGCGCAGGCGACGCCGGAACAACGCGCCGCGCTGGCGGCCTTCGTGAAGTCGGTGGCCGGGGCGCTGGTCAGCAATGTGGTGCGGGTCGAGTCGGCTCCGATGGTCTTCCAGTTCGGGGAGGGTGAGGATCACGGCACCGTGCGCCTGGCGGCGGGCAAGTTGGCCATGATTGACACGCGTCCCTTGCAGGCGTGCGACACCATCTGCGGCAACGAGGAGACCTTCTATCCGCCACTCACCAAACTGACCCACTCCATGCCGGCCTTCACCGAGGAAGAAGGGTTCAGCGGTCGCGGCCTGAACGTGGTCTGGAAGCGCGCCGACAAGCGCAGCGCCTTCGTCGGTTACTTCAGCTATTAGTCATTGCCGGACGCGGCGCTGACTTTAACCTGGAAGTCGTTTTTTTGGACGCCCTTATGCACATCATGCGTATCCGTGGTTTTGCCCTCGTGTTGCCGTGCTTGCTGGCGGTGAGTGCGCTCGCGCAAGGTCCTTACAAGGTGGAGAAGGCGACGGCAGCGCCGGCGGGGGTTCCAGCCGCCGACGCCGCGGCGCTGCAAGCCACCGGCTGGCGGGTTGTGAATGGCACCAGCCCCTTCCTCGCCATTTGGCTTACAAAGAAGGCGGCGCTGGCGGCTTCGCCAAGCGCCGACCCTTCGGTGGCGTACGGGACGTTGGATCCCGGCAGTTGGTTGGGCGAGTTGCAGTTCCTGACCGCCGGAAGCGATTTCCGTGGGCAGGCGATCAAGCCCGGCCTCTATTCGCTGCGCTATGGATTGCGTCCCGAGGATGGCAACCACCAGGGCACCAGCACGTACCGTGACTTCCTGGTCCTGTTGCCGGCGAGTACCGACACCGATCCGTCCAAAGCGCTGAGCTTCCGCGACATGGTCAAGATGAGCCGCGCCGCTTCCGGGACCAACCATCCGCAGATCATGAGCCTGGTCCCAACCACGGCGACCGCGTTTCCCGCGGTGGGGGCGGATGACAGCAGCCATACCGTGCTGCAAGTGGTGGGACCGCAACCGGTGGCTGCCCTGGGGCTGGTCATCGTCGGTCAGTCCGATGCGCAGTAAAACGCTGCCGCTCGCAACCTTCCTGAGCGCGCTGCTGCTGGGCGGCGTGGGCGGGGCCCAGACCCCACGTCCCGTGGTGGCAGCGCATGCGCCCACCTGGCAGGGCACCTTACAGCAAACCGCAGGCGCTGCTCCCAAGCTGCACACCGCGACGCACGATTACGTGCTCACCGGACAGGCCGACTACACGCTGCACACCCTGGAAGACAGCCACCTGGCGGGCGCCACACTCGAGGTCCACGGACGCGTGCTGCCCGATGGCCGCTTGGAAGTGGCGCGCTTCTACGTGGTGCGCGACGGCAAGCTCTACAAGGTGCGCTTCTACTGCGAGACCTGCAACATCGTGGTCTATGAGCCCGGTCCCTGCCCCTGCTGCCAGCAGCCCTTGCACTTCCAGGAAATTCCGCAAAGCGAGGCGGAGAAGGAATAGGGCCGGTGCTGCCGCGCTGGTTACCGCGGGACGAGGGGAGCGAATAACGGGAGCCAGGGTGCAGCTCCCAGTTCAAAGCGGCCCTGCCGCTTGTACCGTACGGCTTCAAGGGAAAACTTTCTGTCATGAATACACGCGACTACCTGGTGGTGACCTTGGCAACACTCGTCGTTCTGCGGCTTGGGCTCTCTTCGCAGGTCCAGACCGAGGTGCCGACGGTGGTTCCCGGCGCAAAGCCGGTGACGGTGGAACATATCAAGGTTCATGGGACAGCCCTCGAAGGCAATTTGGAGGGGGACGCGGTCGATCGCGACGTTCTCGTATTCCTGCCGCCGAGCTATGCGAAGGAGAAAACGCGCCGCTACCCCGTCGTCTACGCCTTGCACGGGTATTCCATCGGCGCCGAGCAATGGAGCCACGAAATTCACGTGCCGCAGACCATCGAGGGCGCATTCGCGAAGGGCGCGAAGGAGTTCATCGTTGTGCTGCCGGACTCGAAGACGCTGCACAACGGTTCCATGTATTCGAGTTCGGTGACCACGGGAGACTTCGAGCGCTTCATTGCGCGCGATCTGGTGTCCTACATCGACGCTCATTACCGCACCATCCCGGAACGGCGCAGCCGCGGCCTGGTTGGCCACTCCATGGGCGGCTATGGCGCGACCCGCATCGGCATGAAGCACTCCGAAGTATTTGGAAGCCTGTACATCATGAGCCCTTGTTGCTTGTCACCCCGCCCGGCCGGGCCAGGGAGCGCCGACTTGGAGAAGGCGCTGGAGGCCGTCAAGACGCCCGCGGACTCGGCCAAGCTGGGGTTTTTCCCCCGCGCCCTGCTGGCCAGTGCTGCGGCGTGGTCGCCGGATCCGAACAACCCGCCGCTCTATCTTGATCTGCCCACGCTGCACGGCCAGCCTCAGCCGGACGTCCTGGCAAAGTGGACGGCGAATGCGCCGCTGGCGTTCATTGACCAGTACATCGGCCGGTTGCGCCGGTATCACGGCATCGCCCTAGACGTCGGAGACCAGGATGGCCTGCGTGTCGATACGGCAAAACTGCACGCAGTGCTTGATCGCTACGGGATCGCGAACCGCTTCGAACAGTATCACGGCACGCACACGAGTGCGGTCGCGGTTCGGTTTCAGGATCATGTCATGCCGTTTTTCAGTGAGAACCTCTGCTCAAAGGCGGGATGCAAATAGGCGGTCGGCGACGTCGATGAGGCTTGCGGACGGCAAGGCCCACAGGGCGTCCCGGGGTCGGCAGCAAGAAGCCTGCTGCTGGATACCCGCGGCGAGGCGCGGAGCTAAGCGGTACTTCCGGCCCTTGGGGGCAGCCAGGGTCCGCGTTCTACGCCTTCCTGCCCACCCCACATCCCCATTCCCCACAACTCTAAGCTGGTGTGACGGCTTGGCAGGTGCATGAGCGACACGACCTGCGCGCGCTACGCGAGGTTTGGACCGCGGCGGCGGCGGCAGCTTCCGAGGACCACATTTTTCAGCGCTGGGAGCTGGCCCAGATCTGGATGACGGTGTTTGGCCACGCTTGGGACTGCCGGATCCTCTGGCGGGCCTTCCCGCCGCTGGTCCTGCCCCTGGTCGTGGACGGAGAGGGGAACTGGAGCCTGCTGGGCAACGGGCTGTTCGACTTCTGCGATGGCCTGGGAGCCCCCGAGGCCGCCGACGTGGCCGAGTTTCGACAGGCGTGCGACGGAGGGCATGGGGGGCGCGCGGTGGCGTGGGACCAGTTCCGGGTGACGGGGATTCGTGACGACAGCCGGTTCCTGGATCTGTGGCGGGCGCTCGGGCTGCGCGTCGAGTCCTACGCCGGCGCCCCACGCGTACCGGCGCAAGATGCCGCGGCGTGGGAATCGCAGCATCCGCGCATTGCCGACCGCTTTCGCACCGCTCTGCGGCACGGCTGGCGCATGGAGCGCCTCGTTGCCGCGCGTGCCCGCATGCAGCTCCTGCACCGCATCCTGGCGTGGAAGGAGTCCCGCCAGCGTGCCCTCGGACAGCCCAACGTGCTGGGCGAGCGCGAACAGGCATGGCTGGAACAGATGGTGGCGCGGTATCCCGATCTGGCAGAACTGTGGGGCTGGGGATGTGGGGCGGATTGGCAGGCCGGTTTCCTCTGCTGGAATGACGCTGAGCATGGAGGGGGCGCGTGGCGGCGCGGTTATACGCTGGCCTTCGATCCCGCCGCTGCCTCCCACTCGCCGGGGAGCATGCTGCTGTTTGGCGTGATGCGGCACAGCCTCGGCAGCGGATGCGGCTTCGACCTCTTAACCGGCGAACAGGACTTCAAACGGCGATTCGCAACCGCCAGCGTCGGATTGCACTGCGTTCGCGGCCCCGCCAGGGCGGAGAAAAGTGAATGTTAGACTACGGATTCCAACGCCACATGACCCCTACCCTTGGCCCCGACGACGCTTTCGGCAATGTTGATGTCCACTGCCACGCCCTGCCGGGCATGGACGACGGGCCTGCCACCCTGGAGGATGCGGTCGCCCTGCTTGAAATGGCGGCCGAGGACGGCACGACACATTTGGTGGCGACGCCGCATTCCAATTACCAGTTCCTCTATGTACCGGAACGGATCGCCCAGGAGCGGGCGCGGCTGCAAACCTTGATCGGCGATCGGCTGCAGATCCTGATCGGCTGCGACTTCCACCTCTCCTACGAAAACATTCAGGACGCACTCGCTCATCCGCGGAAGTACACGGTGAACGGGTCTCGCTACCTACTGGTGGAGTTTGCGCAGCACTTCAGCATGGACGCCCTGGAGGGCGTGCTCGATCAACTGCTGCGTGCCGGTCTGATTCCGATCCTGACGCACCCGGAGCGCAACCCCGTCTTTCAGGAGCATCCCGACCTGGCGCCGCGTTACATTCGCTTGGGATGTGTGACCCAGGTGACGGCGTCCTCGTTCACAGGCGACTTTGGCAAGCGCGCCCAGAAGATGGCGGAGTCCATGCTGGCCGAGAACTTGATTCATGTGGTCGCCTCTGACGGGCATTCCGCTTCCAAGCGCCGTCCCCGACTCTCCGGTGCTGCGGCTCTGATTGCTGAGCGGCAGAACGAAGAGCGGTCTATTGCCCTCATTCGCGACAACCCGCGCGCGATGATTCTCGATCTGCCGCTTCCGTACCACCCCAAGCCGCCCAAACCCAAGCCTAAATCCGCCTTCTGGAGCTTGCTCAAGGGTTGACGCGGGAACGATCATGTCACCCGGCTTGCGCGGGGTGCTGAACTGCGGTCGGGTTGGGTCGAGGCGTCCAAACGAGCACAAGTGTGCCCCGTCTGGCTGACGCGCCGGCGTCCCGTCACAGCAGCTTGGCAATGGTTTGTAGCTGCATGTTGGACGTGCCTTCGTAGATCTTCCCGATCTTCGCGTCGCGGAAGTATTTCTCGACCGGGTAATCTTTCACGAAGCCGTTCCCGCCGTAGATCTCTATGGCCAGCGAGGCCACGTGTTCGGCTACTTGCGAGCTGAAGTACTTTGCCATGGCGGCTTCCTTCTGGAACGGCTGGCCGACGTCCTTCAGCCGGGCGGCGTTGTAAACCAGCAGCCGGGCGGCTTCCACGCTGGTGGCCATCTCCGCAAGTTGGAACTGCACGCCTTGAAACTCGGCGATGGCTTTGCCGAACTGCCTGCGCTCGCGCGCGTAGCGCGTGGCGTATTCGAGCGCGCCGCGGGCAACGCCGATCATCTGAGCACCGATCCCAATCCGGCCTTCGTTCAAGGTCTCGATCGCGATTTTGTAGCCTTTGCCTTCCTGACCGAGGAGTTGTTCGCGGCCCACGCAGCAATCCTCGAGGATCAGTTCGCAGGTACTCGAGGCGCGGATGCCGAGCTTGTCCTCTTTCCTGCCCACCCTGAAGCCCGGCGTATCGCGCTCGAGAAGGAACCCCGTGATGCCGCGGTAGCCAGCGGCCGGGTCCAGATTAGCGAACAAGACGAAGAGGTGGGCCTCCGCGGCGTTGGTGATCCAGAGCTTGCGGCCATTGAGTCGAAATCCGTCCGTCGTCCGCTGCGCGCGGGTCTGCAGCGCGAACGCATCACTGCCGGAGCCCGCCTCGGAGAGGGCATAGGCGCCCACCCATTCCTGCGCAAGCCGCGGCAGGTAACGCTTGTGTTGCTCGGGCGTACCCCAGGCCAGCAGGGCATTGTTCACCAGCGTGTTCTGCACGTCGGCGATGACGCCGGCCGAAGCGTCCACGCGCGACAGCTCTTCGACGACCAGGATGGAATCGAAGAAGCTGCCACCACTGCCGCCGTTGGATTCAGGGATCTGGATCCCCATCAGACCCAGACGAAAGAATTCCCGCAGCAAGGCCTCATCGAAGTGCGCCGCTTCGTCCATGGCGCGCACCTTGGGACGCAGTTGCTGTTCGGCGAGCTCGCGCACGGTTTGCTGCAGGAGAAGTTCATCCGAGGTGAGCTGCGTCAGCGGCGTCGCCATGGCTACCGATTGTAGACCGCTGGCGCGGCGGCCAGACGCTGACGCGTGGGCCAGACGGGGACTCTTATGCCCCGGCGCTTCCATGGCCGGGGGTTTTGGCACATTGGTCCAACTCGAGAGTTTCCTCGAGATCTGTCGCGGATATCGGACCGACCGTTCAGTCGGAGAGGGCGCCAGCACAGGTGTGGACGAAATCTGAGCGGGTTGGGAACTGCGACGTCACTTTTGGGGTACCCCCCAGCATTTGCGGGTTTGTAAAGCCCTGGTGGGGTTGCTATTTCCACTCCAAACGCGTAAGATGCGCGAGTTCGCTTCGTTTTGGCGGCCTCTGGCCCGCCTCGGTTTCGCTCCTCCTGCCCTTAAAAGCAAGGTTTGCCGCGAAATCGAAGAAGCTGAAACCTTTTTGGCGTTGGTAGCGTCCAATCGGCCAGTTCTGGTTTTGGTGAACTCATAAGTTTTTTTTGGCATCCGGCGAGTCGCCGCGACTCGTACGTCTAACGAGGAACGATTTTGGAGGGATTTATGCCGGCCGTTGTGGAAGGATTGAAAGCACGAATTCATTGCCCGATGTGCACGCGCACGGTGGAAGGTTTGGCCGTTCCGGCGGTCAGCTTGGGCCACTCGCGCTTGCGCGTTCAGCCCGGTCAGAAGTGCTCGCGTTGCCATGCGTCGCTCGACGCCGGCTACGTTCTTGAGCTGCTGCCTGAGACGGAGCAGCCCAAGAGCGGCAAGCGCGCTGCCTGATCAGGGTCGCGGCTCCATTGTATTTTTTCGACGCGTCCGGCCCTTGCGGAGTGCTCCGCAGGGGCCGGTCGCTTTTAGGGCCGATGGCGGAAGGCCGACGGCCACAAACGCAGCCAGCGTGGTGCCTCAGCCACTTGTGCCTTCGACCCCTCTGCCCTCGCCCATCGGCCATCAGTCCTCACTCTCGTTCCCGCCTTCGGAACTCGCACGGGCTACTTTGAGATAATTCCGCATGGACAGTTCGCGAGAGTTCGCCGTCCGAACCGTTGTCTTCGACTTGGGGAGGACACTCATTCCGTTCAGCTTTGAGCCATTGGCACGGGAGATGGAAGCACGTCGCGAAGCGATCCTCGGTCTCGCCCAGCGCTATGAGACGGGTCAGATTGCCTCCGATGCGTTTCGCGAACAGATCTGCGGCCTGAGCGGGGTCGAGGAGGAACGTTTCCCGAAGTGGTGGTGCTCCATCTTTACACTGGAGCCGCTAGTTCCGCTCTCGCTTCTGGAAGCCGTTCAGCAGCGCTGCCGCCTGGGTCTGCTCTCGAACACCAACCCCACCCACTACCAGTTTTTGCGTGCGCAATTCCCTTGGCTCGACCGGTTCGATTTCCGGACGCTTTCCTTCGAAGCGGGCGCCGCCAAACCGGATCCGGCGATCTACGCCGATGTGGAGCGCAAAGCGGGCTGCGCCCCGCAAGACATTCTTTATTTCGATGACATGCCGCAGTTTGTGGAAGCGGCGCGTTTCCGCGGCTGGCAGGCGGAGGTATTTCGCGACCAGGCGGGCGTGGAAGAAGCGCTGGCGCGGCACGGCGTTCTGGCGCCGGTTTAGTTGTTGGTTGTTGGTGGTTGCCACTCAACCTGCAACCAAAAACCATCAACCAAAAACCAACAACGGCCCCTACCTATTCCGCCTCGTCGGCGGCGGTCGCGCCACGATGGGCCTTTGATTCCGCCACCACCTTCTCGGCCTGCAACGCCGGCATGACGTCGTAGTGCGAGAAATGCATGTGAAACGACCCTCTGCCCTGGGTCTTGGCGGTGAGGTCCGACTGGTAAGCGAGCATTTCCGCCTGCGGAACTTGGGCGCGAATCCGTTGTGACCGACCTTGCGCCTCCATGCCTTCGATCCGGCCGCGGCGCGCGTTCAGGTCCCCGATGACGTCGCCCGCAAACTCCTGCGGGCAGTGCACCTCGACTTCCATGATCGGTTCAAGCAGCGCGGGATGCGCCTGCTCCATGCCTTTCTTGAACGCCAGTGAGCCGGCAACCTTGAACGCCATCTCGCTGGAGTCCACGTCATGGTATGAACCGTCGTAGACCGTGGCGCGGAAATCCACCATGGGGAAGCCGGCCAGGAAACCGCGCTGCGCACTCTCGACGATGCCTTTTTCGACCGCCGGAATGAAGTTCTTGGGAATGGCGCCACCGAAGACTTCATTGGCGAACGCAAAGCCCGCCCCTCGCGACAGGGGCTCGAATCGCACTTTGCAGTCGCCGTACTGGCCGTGTCCGCCGGTCTGCTTTTTGTAGCGTCCTTGCACGTCGGCTTTGCCGCGGATGGTCTCGCGGTAGGCCACCTTGGGAGCTTTCAGGGCGACATCCACGTGGTAGCGCTGCTTGAGCTTCGCGACGGTGATTTCCAGATGCTGCTGGCCGGTGCCGGCCAGCAGAAAATCGCCGGTTTGCGCGTCGCGGAAAAAACGCAGCGCGAGATCCTCCTCGACCATCTTGTGCACGGCGATGCCCAACTTGTCCTCGTCGTTGCGATTCCTGGCCTCAACGGCGAAGGTGATGGCGGGCTCGTCCATCCGGATGGGACGAAAAAAGATGGGCGCTGCCTTGTCGCCCAGCGTATCGCCGGTGAAAGTTTCACGCAGTTTGGCCACGGCACCGATGTCGCCGGCGTGCAGTTCGGGCACGGGCATCGGCTGCTTGCCTTGCATGACGCAGAGGTGGGCCAGTCGTTCGCTGACGCCGCGGTTGAAGTTGGTGACGGTGGCCTCGGTCTTGACGATGCCGGAGCGGACCTTGAAGAAACTGACGCGTCCAGAAAAGGGATCCATCAACGTCTTGAACACGTAGAGCGCCAGGGGCTGGGCGTCATCCTCGGGACGGCGTACGACGCTGCCGCCCTCCGGAGCGGTCACCGCCTCCACTTCTCCCAGCTCGGGGGGAGCGGGAGCGTACTTCGCAAGGAAGTTGAGCAGCGCATCCACGCCCTGATTGGTTCCGCCGGCACAGAACAGCACGGGCGACAGGCGGCGATCCCGCAAGGCCTCGTGCAGGCCATTTTCCAGATGTTCGGCATCAATGGTGCCGCGCTCGAAGAACTCCTCCATCAGGCGGTCGTCCCCTTCGGCCACCAGTTCGACGAGCGCTTCATGGGCTGCCTTGGCTTCATCGGCGAGGACGCCCGGCACGCCGCTCTCCTGGCTGCGGCCATTGCCGTTGGCGGCAGCGATATAGCCGCGCATTCCGACCAGGTCCACCACGCCCTGAAAATGGTCGGCTTGCCCGATGGGGAGTTGGACGGGACAGAGCGAGCGGCCAAATGCCTCCTGGACGGAAGCCAGGGCTTGTCCGGCATCGGCCCGTTCCCGGTCCATGCGGTTGATGACCACGATCACCGGCAGATGATGTTCCTGGGCGTAACGCCAGACGGTTTCGGTGCGGACCTCGACACCCGCCGTGGCATCCACCACGAGCAGCACGCACTCGACCGCCGCCATGGCCAACTCGGCTTCATGAATGAAGATGTTGGAGCCGGGTGTATCGATGAAATTGAATTTGAAGTTCTTGTTCCACTCCGCGATACCAACGGCAGAGCAAATGCTGAAGCGGCGTTGGATCTCCTGCTCGTCGAAGTCGGTGACGGTCGTCCCCTCCTCGACGCGGCCCATCTTTGGGGTGGCACCGGCGGTGTAAAGCGCAGCGGAGACGAGAGTGGTTTTGCCGCAACCTCCGTGGCCGACGACGGCGAGGTTGCGCACGTGAGCGGTGTCGTAGACTTTCACACCCTCTCCTTCATCCGAGCGCCCGCCGAGTCCGGCAATCCGCCCAGAACGCCCGATGCTAGCACAGGGGGTGTCTGGCGAGGTACCCGCCGAGTCGGCGCCTGACGCGCCCAGAACGCAGGCGCCCAGGCGAGAAAATCCTGAAGATCTCGTGGCGGCCGTGCGGGCCACTGCCGTCAGTGGACGGGGGGCGGGTGAGGTGGGAAGCCTTGCGCGGGGGACGCGGCAGCCCTCTCAGCGCACCAGCGGAGGAGCGACCACGATTCCCAAGCCGTCGAGCAGGGTCCAGGTGGCACGCTTTTCGGCCATCACCGCTTTTTGGTACTCCACGTTGGCGTTGAGCAGGGCGCTCTTCGCCTGGGTCAACTGCTGCTGTACCTGCAGCAATTCAAAGCTGGTTGTGGCGCCCAGCAGATACTTCTGCTGTTCCGCGTCCACGTTTTTCTGTGTCAACTCGACGGAGATGCGCGCCGTCTCGATCTGCGCCTGGGCCAGATCCAACTGGTTGGAGGCGAGCTTGACGTCCTGAATGATCTGCTGCTGTTCCTGGCGCTCGCTATAGTGGTCGCGCGTCTGGCTGAGCAGGGCGTCGGACAGGCGGGCCTCTGCGGCGCTGCTGCGCACCGGGATGCTCAATTGCAGCGTGAAGCCGTAGAACGGGGAGCCGAAGCCGAACAAATGATGCAGGGCGTCGCCGAGACCACCGGGAACGAAGCTGGTCGAGGCGCTGGGTAGCAGGTTGCCGCCCACCCCGTTCGAGCCGTACTGTCCACCGAGATCGAGCTGCGGCAACAGCGAGCTGCGGGCTACGCGCGCGTTGAGGGCATTGACGGTAAAGCGCCGCTGAATGCTCTTCAGTTCGGGTCGGGTGCGCAGGGCATCCGCGATGGCCTGCTCCGTGGTGGGCGGGGTGAAGGTGGCGAGGCTGGCGGGGTCGTCCTCAAGCACGATGGGAATGTCACGCGTGGCAGGCAGCAGATCGGCGCCGATCAGGCGACGGATGCCGTCCAGGCGCTCACGGTAGGCATACTGCGCCTGCAGCAGCGCCAGCTTGCGGCTCGCCACCTGTGCCTGTGACTGGTAGATGTCGCCTTTCGGCAGGGCCCCGAGGTCAAGCGCCTGTTTGTCATGGGCGTACGACTTCTCCGCCAAATCGAGCGACTCCTGTTCAACTTGGATGGTGTCACGCGCCTGCACCGCATCCCAGTACTGTCCGGCGGCGGCAGTGATGAGGTCGCCAATGTGGGCCTCGGTCTGTTCGACCGTGGATTGCACCACGGCGCGCGCGATCAGCAGATTGGCCCGATTCGCGAGGTTGCCGCGATTGCGCAGCAGCGGCTGCGAGACGGCGAACGACAGCCCGGTCTGAATGCTGGGGTTGAAGACCGAAAACCTGCTGTTGCTGGTGTTGCGGCTGCCGTTGAAGCCGATGCTGACGTTCTGCCCCGAGGCCAGACTTTGCGTGAAACTCACCTGCGAGGTGGAGTTCAAGCTGGCCAGCGTGTTGGCGCCGCCCAACTGCGAGGTCTGCGGCTGGAAATAGCGGGTGCTGCCGTAGTTCAAGCCCAGGGTTGGGTCGAAGGGAGCCTTGGCGGCGAGCACGGCATTGCCGGCGCTGTCCACGTCGAGTCGGGCGATGTTGACGTCGGTGTTGTTGGCCAGAGCCAGCTTCAGGAAACTGTTCAGCCGCAGGTACAGCTTGCCGCCTTGTATACGCTCCCGTACGCCGGCGATGGGCTGTAGCTTGACCTCGGGCGGGTGAAAGCGCTGGGTGTAGGCGCCCAGACCGGGGATGGCCTGGGCGCACAAAGTCGTCGTTCCCGCCAGCACCAGGCCGACGAGTGCCCGTCGGCTGCCGTGGAGGCCGCGGCGCCGCGAAAGAGGGGGATGGATAGCAACACGCATCATGATGATTTCAGTTGTGAGTGCCGTCACTCGTAGCGCAGCGCCTCGATGGGATCCACGCGCGAGGCTTTGCGGGCCGGGTAAATGCCGAACACCACGCCCACCGCCACCGAAACGCCAAACGCGACCAAGATGGAGGAGGTCGTGACGATCGTCTTCCAGTTGGCCGCCCAGGCGATGGTCCAAGAGAGGGCGTAGCCGAAGATGATGCCCAGCATGCCGCCCGAGAACGAGATCATCACCGACTCGACCAGGAACTGGCGCAGGATGTCGTTGCGCCGTGCCCCGATCGCGCGCCGGATGCCGATCTCCCGCGTGCGTTCCAGCACGGTGGCCAGCACGATGTTCATGATGCCGATGCCGCCGACCAGCAGCGAGATGCCGGCGATGGCCACCATGACCAGGGTGAAGATGCGCTGTGTACGCTGCTGCTGCGCCAGCAAGTCTGCGGGCACGATGACGTTGAAGTCCTCGGCGTTGTGATGGGTGGAGTTGAGAATGGCGGTGACCACCTTGGCCACTGCCACGCTGTCCGCCCCTTCTTTCAGGCGCAGGTCCACGCCATCCAGATCGTCCTTCAAGTTGAAGCTGTTGTCGAAGAAGCGGTACTGGAACGTGTTGAGCGGAATGTAGATGATGTTGTTGACGTCCTGCGCCGCGCCGGATCCGCCGGGGGCGACCTGTTCGCCCAACACGCCAATCACCTGGAGCCAAGTGTCGTTCACCTTGATCCACTTGCCCCCCGCCGGCCCGTAGCCCAACAGATTGATCTTTGCGGCTTGGCCGAGCACGCAAACGGCGTTGCTGGCGGCATCGTCCGAGGCGTCAAAGAAGCGGCCTTCCTCGACCTGCAGGTGGTGAATCACCTGGTAGGAGGGCCGTACGCCGGAAAGCGTGGGCATGTCGTGCGCCGGCTTGGGTAGCACGCTGGTGGGGTGCAGCTCGCGGCGGGGCGAAACGAGGTCGAGCGCATCGAGATTGGTCTCGAGGATGCGAACATCACGGTCGTTCAGTCCCTGCGAGATCTTGCGGCGCTGCTGCATCTCCTGCTGGCTGGCGGCCGGACGCGACTCGATCAGGACGTTGCGCACTCCTAATTGTTCGATGAAACGCAGCGACTCCTGGCGGGCTCCGGCCCCGATGGCCAGCATGCCAATCACCGCACCGACACCGAAGACCATTCCGAGCGCGGTCAGCAAGGTACGCGTCTTCTGGTTGCGCAGGTTGGCAAAGGCGAGCACGACGTCCAGCACGAGGCTTCGCGCGCCCGATTTGGTGGCCGCGGCGGCGCTGGTCCGTGTGGGAGGAAGCGGGGCAGTGGTAGTGCTCATCGCCCCATCCCTTGCAAGGCGGAAGTGTTGCCGCCGGCCTTTGGCGTGGTGGATTTCTGTTCCGGGCTGGCGAGTGCGATCACCTGTCCCTCCTGCACCCCGCTGATCACCACCTGGCTTTCACTGCGGCGCAGGATCTTGACGTCGTGCGGAACAAAGCCTCCGCCCGAGGGAATGTAGACGTAACTGCGGCTGTCACTCTCGAACACCGCCTGTGCCGGCACCCAGAGGACGTTGGGCAGGGTCTCGGTGGTGATGCGCAGGTCGGCGCTGGTTCCGGGGCGCAACTCCGGCGTAGGATCGTCAATTGCCACCGAACATACAAAGCTGCGACGCCAAGGCGGGCCCGAGGAGCCGCCGAGGTTGGCCACATGGCCGTGGAAGGTCTTGCCCGGCAGCGCAACCACGTTGATCTGAACCGGCTGACCGGGCGCGAGGTGGCCGCGGTCCAATTCCGAGATCTCGGCGTTGACGGTCAAGTTCTTCAAGTCGGGGATCTGCACCACGGCCATGCCGGCGCGCACCGCATCGCCGACCTGGAAGGGCTGCAGCGTCATCCCGGTAAAAAAGAAGTTGAGGTTGGTGTTGGGCTGGATGGCCACGTAGCCAGTGGTTTTGGCCACCGGCGACAGCAGGGCAATGTTCTTGCGCGCCCGATCAGCCTCGATCTGCGCCTTGTGGCGCGCCGCTTCCTGGATGGCGATGGAGGCTTGGTTGGTGGCCTGACGGCTTTGCAGATCGTGCTGCAGTTGCGTCAGGTGGTCGCGCGCCGCCGCCTGCGCGAGATCGTTCTCATGTGCTTCGATGGTGGACAGCAGCGGGTTCCGTTTGACGTCCAACGCCGCCAGCTGCAAGTCGTCCTTGGCCTTGATGAGGGCGTAGGCGTCCTGTTCCTGCTGCGCCGCACTCTGGGCGCGCGCCTTGATCACCTGCTGCTCGGCTTCGGCCAGATCGGCTTCCGCTTGCTTCAGCTTGTAGGTCTCATCCGTCGCATCGAACTGCACGACAATGTCGCCCGGCTTTACCGGATCGCCGGCCGCCTTCATGGCGGTGATGTGCAAATCGCCGCCGCCGGCCATGGGAGCGGTCAACATCTCGGAGTTGCCACCCTGCAGCACTCCTTTTGCGTTGACGGTGAGGACGACGGTGCCGCGCTTGACGGTGGCGGTGGGAACCTCGGCGGCCGTGGCCGGCACCAGGCTGCGCACCCCGCGCACCGCTCCCCAGATGAGGAGTGCGAGCACCGCCAGCAAGACGACCGCCGCAAGGAGGCGGCCCCGCCAGGCGGGGCGCGGAGGCGGCGGAGCCGGGGGACTATAGGCCGGAAGCGCAGGCGTGGCGGCAGAGTGGGTCGCCATCAGTTGCTCCCCTTGCCGCTGCCAGTCGCAGGCTCGGCCAGCGTCACCAGCGTGCCTCCCGCAATACCGCCCACCGCCACCTCGTCTGGATTGCGGGCCAGCACCTCGACCTCGACGGGAACGTACTGTCCATTCCTCGCGACATAGACCACGGGCTTGGCATTCCGGGTGAACAGCGCGCGACTGGGGACGCTGACCACATCGGCCAGACGCTTGACGATGATGTCCACGCTCCCGTTCATGCCGGTTCGCATGCGTGGGTCGGGGTGGTCAATGGCGGCGTAGGCGCGGAAGTTGCGAAACGGGGGACAGCAGCCGTGTTCGGTCAGCGGCGAGATGGCGGCGAGATGTCCGCTGAAGGTGACCTCCGGCAGGGCGTCAAGATGCACGCGAGTGGGGTTGCCGAGCGCAATGCGGCCGCGATCCACCTCTTCCAGACCGCCCGCCATCTGCACCGTGCTCATGTCGGGGATCTCGGCGATGGTAGCTCCCCCCCAAACGTGGTCGCCGACCTTAAACGGCTGGGCGTTGATCCAGCCCTGAGAATTGTTCTGCAGAAAGTTGATGATGCCGTTCAATGGGCTGTGCAACTCCATGTGAGCGAGGTGATCGCGCGTCTGGTCCACTTCGAACTGCGCCTTGTCGCGCAACCGGCGAAGGGAGGAGATCTTGGCGGCCTCCGAGCGCTGATGGAGGTTCACCGTGGCCGCCTCGACGCGCTGTTTCTCCTGCGCCAAGCCGAGATCAATTTTGCTTTCCTCGCCTTGAATAGCGCTCACGATGGTCAGTTTGGAGGCCTCCAGGCGGGCCCGCTCGACCTGGTACTTCGCCGTCTCCGTGTCGAGCTGATCCTGTTCAGCGATGATGCGGGCCTGCGCCTGTTCTTGGTCGAGCGTCGCCTGTGCCTGACGCAAGGCGGCGAGATTCTGGTCCAGCAACTCCTGCGCTTGGCTGGGATCAAAGCGCACCACCACATCCCCGGCATGGACCGGACTGCTGGGAGGCGCCAGCCAGACGATCTGCAGGTTGGGAACGTGATTCGGAGCGCTGAGCTGCACCGAGCGCTGCGCTTCCAGAGCGCCACGGGCGCGCACCAGAACCAGGAACTCGCCGCGGCGCGACGGCACCGTGGGCAAATGCCCGGCGGCTTCGACTCGGCGCAGGCGCCAGACGCCGACTCCGGCCAGCAGACAGGCGACCAGTACGGCAGCCGTGACTGCCAGCCGACGGGGCGTCCAGCGGCGTTCACCCGCCGGCAGATTCTGCAGTTCTGAATCGGTCTCGCTCATGGGCGGTTACTGGCCGTCCTCCTGGGTGCAGAGGACCGGGGTATCGGCTTCCAGCCCGCGGCTGATGGCGACGTGCGTCGCATCGTATCCGCCGAGCTGCACTTCCGTTTCTCGATGTTGCCCATCCACCGCAACCTTGGTGACAAACGCCTTGCCACTGCGGTAATGCACCGCGCAACGCGGCACCAAAACCGTGGTTGGGCCGGCCGCCCCCTGGAAGTCCACCGCCGCCGAGAGGTCGGGTAGCAGTTCCGGAGCGGTCTGGTCCAACTTGAAACGCGCCGAAAAAGTCCGCACCGTGCTACCGAAGGGCGGGGAAGTGGCGATCGGGCTGGCGCTCTCCAGATGGGCGGTGAACTCCGCTTTGGGATAGGCATCGAGATGAATCGTCGCGGTGGCGCCGGGGGTCAAGAGCGCACCATCGGCTTCGCTGACCGCCACCTCCACCATCATCTGGTGCGGATCGAAGACGCGCAGCAGCGGGCTGCCGGAGTAAACCTGGTCGCCTTCCTGCGCATGCCCGAGCGATCCGTTGCGCCACGAGTTTTCCAGCGCCACCATGCCGGCCAGCGGCGCTTTCACCACCATCTTGTCGGCGTTCTGCTGCGCCCGCTCCCACTCCAGCTTCTGGCGGTCGCGCTGCAACTCGAGAATCCGCAGGTCGGCGCCCGCCGCTTGGTCATCATCCGCATTCAGGCGCCGCAGGCTGGCGACGTGGGCGTGCGCGTCTGTGAGCTTGATGGCGTCTTTGGCGCGTTCGAGCTCGCTCAAGATGGGTCCCTTCCGCATCTCCAGCTCCGCCTTGTGAAAGTCGGCCTCCGCCGAGAGCAGATCGGCGTTGCGCTGCTCCGCATCGCTGCGGTTCTGCGCCACCTTCTGCTCCACCTGGTGGCGCAGATCCTCGTACTTGGCCTGGTTGTCGCGGGCGTCCTGCAGTTGTTGCGTGCGGTCAAACTCGGCCAGCACGTCGCCGGCGTTCACGGCCGTACCGCTGGAAACCAGCCGGGTCAGCGTCAGTTCACCGCCGTGGCCGACCAACTGCGGCACCCGGACACCCACCTCCCGCACCGCCTCGATGGTGCCGTTGGCGCGCGTGGCCCGATGCAACTGCCCCAGAACGGAACGCACCAACTGGCCGTCACTGGGTGAGTGACTCGCAGCGTGGGTCGTCCGCCCGCATCCCACGGCGGTTCCCGCGATCAGCGTCAAGGCACACACCCATCGCCCGGGACGATCGCGCATGATGAAAAAGGGCCGCATGAAAACGTTGCGCACTGCTCAATCCATTCTACGTTCCGACCGATCGGTTAGACACATGCATTGGCAATAAAGTTAGCAAAAAGTGAACAATTGTCCGGAGCGTGGACCCAGGATCCGTTACCAATTCGCGCGCCGCTGCCCCTGAGTGCACACGATCCACAAGGCGAATCGCCTTACATTGGCGCGCTCCCGACCCCCGGCTCCCCCGCAAGGCCGCCAACCCGGTCTCTACCTCGAAACGTGGCCAACATCACAATTGAGGGGACGTGTTGCCGAGTGATAACCGTGCGGAAAGGCGGACACGTTTATGTCACACTACGCCTTCCGCCAACACCACCAAGGGAGACGCACCACGATGGGCTGTCGCCGTGTTCTTTGGGCTTCTGGATTGCTTCTTGTTGGTATCAGCGTGGCCTGGGCTCAACAGGACGCGGCGCACACGCCACCCGCCCACAAAGTTTTTGGCGATCCGAACATCATCCAGTACGCCCCCAGCCGCTCCTATCACGTCGAGCATTACAAGCTGGCGCTGCACTTCGACCCGGCCAAGGGCGAGATCTTCGGCGACGAGACGGTCACGCTGCAGCCCTTTGCCGACGGATTCAGCAGCTTCGATCTGGACAGCAGCGAACTGGCCATTGAGTCGGTGGTACTGACCGAGCCGGGCCATGCCGCCACCCCCCTCAACTTTCAGGCCCACGATCCCAAGCTCAGCATCACGCTCGACCATCCTTACGCTGCCGGCACCAGCTTGGCGGTGCATCTCGTGTACCACGGCTTTCCCCGCACCGGCGTGTTTTTCATCCACCCCGACAGCCAGTACCCCAACCGTCCGGAGGAAATTTGGACGCAGGGAGAGAGCGAGTTCAACCATTACTGGTTCCCCTGCTACGACTACCCCAACGACAAGGCGACGAGCGAGATCTCAGTGACGGTCCCGGACAATCAGGTGGTGGTGTCCAACGGCAGCCTGAAGAGCGTCACGCACGACCATGGTCTCGCCACGTATCACTGGGTGGAGGCGGTACCGCACAGCTCGTACCTCAATGCCATCGCGGTCGGCCCGTGGGCCAAGTACAGTCAGAAGTACAAGAACATCTCGGTGGACTACTACGTTCCCAACACCGTGGATGAGGCGACGGCGCTGCGCTCCTTCAGCCTGACACCCGACATGATCGCCTTCTACGCCTCGACCTTCGGCGTCGAATATCCCTACGAGAAGTATGCCCAGACCACGGTGCACAACTTCACCGAGGGCGGCATGGAAAATATCAGCGCCACCACCCAGACCGAGTGGACGCTGCACGATGCCAAGGCCGAGCCCGATTACAAGAGTCAGGGCTTGGTGGCGCACGAGCTGGCTCACCAGTGGTTCGGCGACCTCGTCACCACCCGCGATTGGGCCAACATCTGGCTCAATGAAGGCTTCGCCACCTTCGTCGAGGCGCTTTATACCCAGCATCACGACGGCGACAATGCCTATCGTCACGAGATCTGGCAGGATCAGCAGTCCTCGCAGCATGAGGACCGGGACCGCTATCGGCGTTCCATCGTCAGCCGCCATTACCTCTATCCGGAACAAGTCTTCGACGCCACCACCTACCCCAAGGGGGCGGCGGTGCTCGACATGATGCGGCACGTGCTGGGCGACAAGGCCTTCTTTGAATCGCTGCACAACTACCTGTTGGCGCATCGCGAAAAAAACGTCGGTACACACGACCTGATGGAAGCCATCCGCGATACCAGTGGGCAGAATCTGGACTGGTTCTTCGCGGAGTGGCTCTTCAAGGGGGGCTTCCCCGAGTACGAGGTGCACGCCGGCTATGACCGGGTTCACAAGGTCGAGACGATTCGGGTGCTGCAAACCCAAAAGCTTGATGCGCTGACGCCCATATTCGACATGCCGCTCGACCTGGCGTTCATCGGACCCCAGGGGCAGCGGAAGATGCTGACCGTTCGCGACCATCTGGCCGAGCAGGAATTCACGCTGCCGCTCGACTTCGAACCCACCATCGTGGACTTCGACCCCAACGACTACGTGGATAAGACGGTCAAGTTCGACAAGTCCGCCCAGGAACTGATTGCCCAGGCAACCGGGGACCCGGCCGTGATGAGCCGGCTGTGGGCCGCTCATCAACTACGCGACAAAGACGGATCGCCCGACGTGATTGCCGCCCTGCGGCAGGTCGGGTTGCACGACAGCTTTGCCCCGGTGCGTGCCGAAGCGGCTGATTCGTTGGGTGAGATTGGAACTCCCGTCGCGCTGAACGCCCTGCTCGAGATCCTGCATGACAGCGACAACGACGTGCGCGCAGCCGTGGTCGGGGCGTTGCAGCATTTCACGAAGAACCGCGAGGTCTACGCCGCGCTGCTGGAGCGGTTGCACAACGACGGGAGTTACAAGGTGCAGGCGGCCGCCGCCGAAACGCTGGGCCATCTGGAAATGCCGCAGGCTTTTGCACCCTTGCAGGAGGCCAGCCAACTGGAGGTCACGCCCGCCAACAGCGTGCATTACATCGTGACCGCCGCCCTCGGGGGGTTGGGCGCGATGAAAGACCCGCGTGCCGTGCCGATTATTCTGGCCCACGCCCAGCCAGGCGTTCCGGAACGCGTGCGCATCCCCGCCCTCTTTGAGTTGTTGGAGCTGAAGGACCAGCTCAATGGTCACGAGAGCGAGGTGGAGACCACCCTGCGCGCGGCCATGGATGACAGCTTTCCCTTCACCCGCGATGCCGGCATGCGCGTCGCCGCCGGGTTGCGGCTGAAGACGTTCGAGTCGCGGATCGCCGGTTTCGCCGCCAGTCTGCCCACGGCGGGGGAGCGTGACGGCGCCACGCAGGCCTTGCGCGAGATGCGCGGCCAGAACGAGAAGCCGGCCGCCATCCCCGCCGATGTGCAGAAACTGCAGGAGCGGGTCAATGTGCTCGAGCAGAAGGTGAAGGAACTGGAGAAAAAGCCCTAGGCAGCCGCTCGAGGCCCAGGCGCCACCGGCGTGCCGGCGCCCCCGGCTGTTCATCATGGCCCTGCGCCCGGTATCGGATCGGGCAGGGATTTCGCCGATGCATTTTTGTCTGGCCGGCTTCGATCGCCGTCGAAGATGATTCGGGTGGTGGAATCGGGGCAATGTCTCGCGACCCTTAAACCCTATGCGCCGTCTCACACTTGCTCTCTCGGTCGGCTTTGTCCTTTCAATGCTTTCCGGCGGGGCGTTGGCCGCCACGACGCTGGCGACGCGGACCGCCGGTCTGGTGCGGCAGGACGGCTTCATCCCGTTCTATTGGGACGTGAATTCCGGCAAACTCCTGCTCGAACTGTCGCCGGCGACGCTCGATCACGAGTTTCTCTACTTCAGCGGTCTGGGCAGCGGCGTGGGTTCGACGCAAATGTTTGCCGACCGCAGCAGCCCCTCCGAGTCGCTGCTCTGCCGCTTTCGCCGCATCGGGCCGCGCGTCCTGGTGATTGCCGAGAATACCGGCTATCGCGCCACGGCGGGCACTCCGGAGCTACAACATTCGGTGGCCTTCAGTTTCCCCACCACCGTCCTGGCGGCGCTCCCCATCGAGGCGGAACAGGACGGCGCCGTTCTGGTGAATGCCAACCCGCTGGTGGTCCGCGACGCCTTCAACTTGTTACAACAACTGCGTTACCCGGCGCGTGTCCGCAACGGGACGGTAAGTCGCGCCGCACAGCCGGCCGCCGGCAATTGGCGGCTGGATGCCGACCGTAGCGCCGTCGACATCGCTCATACCCATGGCTTCCCGCGCAATACCGAGGTGCAGGCGCTGCTGACCTTCACCTCCGACAACCCGGTCGGGGCCGCGGCCGCACAGATTCCCGAGGCCTCCGGCCTGACCGTGCGGGAGCATCATTCCTTCCTGCCACTGCCTCTCGCCGGTTTCGAGACACGGGAGTACGACCCGCGCGTGGGCTTTGAAAACGTGGACTTCGAGGATTTCTCGCAGTCTTACGAGCAGCCCCTCTTGCGGCGTTTGACCACTCGCTGGCGTCTGCAGAAGAAAGATCCCACGGCAGCCGTGAGCGAGCCGGTGCAGCCGATCGTGTTTTATCTCGACCAGGCGATTCCAGAACCCATCCGCTCCGCCGCACGCCGGGGCGCGCTCTGGTGGAACGAAGCTTTCGAGCGGGCCGGTTTTAAGAACGCCTTGGTGATCAAGGACCTGCCCCTGGGCGCCGACCCGCTTGACGTGCGCTACCCGACCATTCAGTGGACCAACCGTTCCGGACGCGGCTGGTCGGTCGGCAACAGCCAGGTGGATCCGCGTACCGGCGAGATCCTGCACGCCGTGGTGCAGCTTGACTCGCACCGCATCCGCACGGTGAATAACTACTGGGAAGCGCTCGGGGCAAAGGGAGGCAAGGGGGACGGCGCGCTGGGCCGCTTCGCGGCGCTCGACGGGCTCGACCCGCAGCTCTCGGAAGAACAGGTGATGCTGAACCGCATCGCCCTGCTGACCTGCCACGAGATGGGCCATGTGCTCGGCCTGCAGCACAACTTCCTGGCGAGCACCTTCGACCGGGGTTCGGTGATGGACTACTTCGCACCCCGCATCACCATGCGCGCCGACGGCACGGCCGACATGTCGGACGCCTACATGCAGCACACCGGCAGCTATGACCGCTTCGCCATGCAATGGGGCTATGCTCCGACGCTGGCCGACCCAGTGCAGGAGCAGGCACGTCAGGAGGCAGTGATCCGCGCCGCCCGTGCGCACGGCATCGTGTTCGGTAACCCGGCTGACCCGCGCTGGAACGCCTACGACGATGGTCCCGATCCGGTGACCTGGCTGGAAAGGGTGATGCCGGTGCGCGACGCGTTGTTGGCGCATTACGGCTGGAGCCACTTGCGCCCGGGCGAGCCCGCCTCGGCGCTGGCCTCACGTTTTGCGCTGGTGTACCTCTTTCACCAGTACGGACTGGAGTCGGCGTTGAACGTCATTGGCGGCGCCGAGGTCCCTCCCATGCTCGCCGGCGACGGCCAGACGCCGCTCACGGTGTGGCCGGAGGCGGAGCAGCGCAAAGCGCTGGCGCTTGAACTGCATGCCTTACGGCCCGATGAGCTCGCCATTCCTCATGCCCTCTGGCAGGATCTCGTACCGCCCGAGACGTACGGCGCGGATCCAGAACGGTTCGGAAGCACGGCCGGCTACCTGTTCAACCCCTACGATGCCGCCCGCGCGGTGGCCGACATCGTGGTCAACGGTCTGCTCGATCCGGAGCGCCTGGAAAGGGTCGCGGTCCTGCACCGTGAGCAGGCGGGCGCGCTCAGCCCGGCCGAGGTCATCAGCGCCCTGCAACGGCAGGCGTTTGCCCCCGCCGCCGATGCGCAGCAGGACCTCGCTGCCGTGGTCTCCACCGATGTCGCCGAGCAGTTGATGCGCCTGGCGGTCGATGATCAGGCCACGGCGGAGGTGCAGGCCGCGGCCTGGGACGGGGTCCGCAATCTGCAGCACGTCATCAACACTGGCTTGGCGGGGGCCGGGGCCGCACAGGGAGCGAACCTGCATCGGCTGCAGCAGGAACTTACGCTCTTCGAGCGCGATCCGCGGCGGAACACCCCACCGCCGCACCCCTCGTTGGCGCCACCGGGACCACCGGTGTGATCGTGGCTGGCGGGCGCGCTGCGTTGCGGCCCGCCCCTGGACTACCTGAACGCGTCGTTCCCCGCCGCATCCGCGGAGGAACAGGCGTTCCGCGCCTCCGCCTCCTCCAGCCACCCGCGTCGCAACCGTTCGGGGGGAACACTGGAGAGATACGGCTTGATGTCCAGGATGGGGGTCCCGTCCAGCATGTCGACGCCGCGCACGCGCAGGACCGATCCCTCGCGGCCCAGCAACTCGACGACGGTCAGCCCGATCGGGTTGGGGCGCCGCGGAGAACGAGTGGCGAACACGCCGTGCGGACGATTGTCGGCGGGCGGCGTGCCCGTGAGCGCGAAGCCCTCGGAGCGATCGAACACCCAGATGACAATCAGGTGGGAAAAGCCTTCGATGTCCGCGAGTCCGGCTTCCAGATCAGCCCGGATCTGGAGCGATCCTTCCGCTGCATGCCGCGTACCCGGACCTTTGGGCACCTCCGACGTGTGGCGGTAAGGGCTGCGCACCACCCCGATCGGCTGCAGGGTCAACGATGCGGTGCTCGAGCGCTCCTCGTTCATGGGGTTAACTCCGCAGGCCACTCCAGGTCTCGCACAATAGGATCGAGTTACCGGGGTTGGCAGGGTCGTACTTCACGCTGGCTGGCAGACCGGGACTGCAGTCGTGCTCGTCGAGGTACGAGGTCAGGGCGCTGCAATCCTGCGAGGCCTCGTACTGCACGCCGCTGACCTCGTAGGAGTAGACGACCAGCGGGGCATCCTCCGGCTCGGCGATGACATTAACGATCTCGCCGCCCGTCAGCCGCCCGATGCCGTTGATCTGCAGACGGCGCAAACGCTCCATCTCGGCGGGCGTCTTGCGAGCGCGGAGGGTGCGCACCAGAAAAATCGTGGCCAACGTCGCCGCTCCAGTTCCCGCCGTCCAGAGAAGCGTTGCGCGCCGCACCGGCAGTTCGGCAAACAGCGCATGCAGGTCGAGGGAGCCGGGCACGAGTCTAGTTTAACCACAGGGACCGCTGCCGGGTGCGGGTAAACGGCGCAGTGGGTCGAGGGAAGGAGAATAACGGTTCGCTACGCCGAGGCCACGGTATTTTCCAGCGTGCCGATTTCGGCGATGGTGACGCTGACGCGGTCGCCTGCGGTGAGCGGGCCGACCCCGGCCGGGGTGCCGGTGGCGATCAGGTCGCCGGGCTCAAGCGTCATCACCGCGGTGATGGCGACGAGGATCTGGTCGAGGCTGAAGATGAAGTCGGCGGTGTTGCCCTGTTGCCGCAGTTCGCCGTTGACGTGCGTCTCCACTTGCAGGCTTTCCCAGGGGCGGGCCCGGCCGCCGGGTTTCTGCTCGCTCCAGTCCTCCACCCAGGGTCCCACCGGGCAGAAGGTGTCGAAGCCTTTGCCGCGCGTCCACTGGCCGTCCTTCTTCTGCAGGTCCCGCGCGGTCACGTCATTGAGGCAGGTGAACCCGAATAAATATGGAGCGATCGCCGCGCCCGGTTGCAGCGCCCGGCAGCGCCGCCCGATGACCACCGCCAGCTCTCCTTCGAAGTCCACCCGCGCGGAGAGCGGCGGTAGCACGATGGCGCCCCCGGGGGCGAGCAGCGCCGAGGGCGGCTTGAAGAACAGCAAGGGCTCGCTCGGTACGTCGTTGCCCAGCTCCTTGGCGTGATCGCGGTAGTTGCGGCCCACGCAGATGATCTTGGAGGGCGTGCAGGGCGGCAGGAGCAGCGTGGTTTCGAGCGGCAGCCGCTCCATCCCCTCGCGATGCCCGGCTTCGAGGGGCGAACCGGAATGCGCCACGATGCAGTCGTCCTCGACGTGCCCCCAGAGGGGGCAACCAACAGTGTCCAGAAAGCGGACCCACTTCATGGCAAGAATTATTTCACGACGCGGTGCGCGGCAGCAGCGGCGACGCTACTAGCTCCCCCTTCACCCCCTACGGCTTCTTGGGCGGTGGCGTGGTCGGCGCCGCCTGGATGGAAACGATGCGGCTGGTGGCGCGGAACTGTTTGTAGTCCTTGAAGCGGATCACCATTTTAACGTGCGCATCGCCCAGCATGGCGTCGGTGTGGGTGTAGACCGGGAACCAGTACTTGCCGTCGATCGGCTGCCGATAGGTTTCGAACGGCAGGAAGGTGTTGGTGGGCCGACCGTGCTTGTCGAACTCATCCGGGACCGCCTTGCCGAAGCTCTTGACGATGGCGAGATCGCGGTCGTCGACCCAGACCGTGCCTTGGAAGTAGCGATGTCCCTTGACCAATTGCTTGGGGCGGATCTCGAACTTGTAGGCGGTCAACTGGTCGAGCGGCTCGTGGTCCACGTAGCGCACGTCGTACTCCGGCAGCTCGTCAACCGAGAGCGTGTACATGTCGGTGTTGAAAAAATCGTCAATGTCTTCGGCGGTGATCACGATGTCGCGCAGCGTCGGCTGCGGACAGTAGGTGCAGACGATGCGCCGCTCGCCCTCGTTCGAGAACTGGATGTCGTTGACCTGCTCGTAGTCGCCGGTGGAGTTGCCGTCGTCGTCGACCGTGTCCACGCGGATGGACTCCGTGTAGGTGTAGCTATGTTTGAGGAGCTGGCGGAAGATGCGCTCCTTCTCGGTGAACTTGGCGATGATTTGTGGGATCTCGGCCGCCGGCGGGTCGGGCAGGTGCTTGACAGTGGAGGCCGGGGCGGGGAACGCGGAGGATGGTTTCTCCACTACGTGAACTTGGGCCCAGAGGCCGACCGGGAGCGCGCTGGCGAGCATGAGCAAACCGGCCCAACGACGGTGAAAAGAGTGCATGAGCGCGCGTCCTCGCGTTTCCAGTGTAATCCTTGGACGAGAACGGGCCCGCAATGGTTGCGGGAAGCGGGCGGATACGGTTGTTGGATTTTGGTTGTTAGTTGTTGGCATTGCCGTAGACCAACAACTAAAATCCAACCACGTTGTGGTGTGCCGTCCAGCTCGATTGACGGAAGAGCAGGCATCCATCATGGGGCCATTGAGGTGAAGCATGAAGCTGGCGCGTTTGATCTTTCTCGTCGCAGGTGTACTCGGAGTGATCGAGATCGTGCCGTTGTATCTGGAAGAGGCTGCGATGAACCGGCGGTTCCCGCCGGCGATCACCCATCCGGAGTACTACTACGGCTTCATCGGCGTGACGCTGGCATGGCAGCTCGCCTTCCTGCTCATCAGTCGCGATCCGCTGCGCTACCGGCAACTGATGCCGATCGCGGTAGTGGAGAAGTTAAGCTATGTCGTGGCCATGATCGTTCTGGGGCTGATGAACCGCGTCGCCTCGACCACGGTCGTGGTCGGGATGCTGGACCTGGTGTGGGCGGTGTTGTTCTCGCTCGCCTACGTGCGCACGCGGGCGGAAACGGCAGTTGGGGGTGGGGCATGGGGTGCGGGGGGGCAGGCATAGAACGCCGGTTGCCGTTCAAGGCAGCAACGCTGTCCTACAGGGCGCGAGGCGTGCCTTGGTCATGACGACGTGTTCCAATCGAGCCGGAAGACAAGGGCCCCTGCCGTATGGTGTCTCCACTGCGCAGCCGCTGCAGTTGGTGCATCTGCATTCGCCTGCCGACGTGCGGCAATTGGCGCCGCTCGTGCATGAGCTATTGACACGGCTGGGACAGTTCCGCGACATCACCCTCGACCCGGAGTATTTTCTCCTCTCTTTGCCACCCCATTGGTCGGCGGAGGTGTTGGCCTTTTTTGACGGGACGACGTTGCAGGCGGTGCTCTACGGCCGGCGACGGAAGGTGGGCGGCTGGGGTACAGGCTTCCTGAATGGGGGCGACGCGGTCGGCGGCGGGTGCCTGGCGGGTGATCCGGCGGTGCTGCCCACCGTGGTGCGGCAAGCAGCGGACTATTACTTCAAAAAGCGCGTCCACGCCCTGCGCTGGAGTTTTGCCTTCTCCGCCGAGACAGTGGGCACGCCTGAAGCATTCACGCCGAAGGGAGTGTGTTGCAGGGTTGTCAACGTTCCACCGTGCGGTGAATGGCTGCCGCTCGCGCCGAACTATCCCGCATTTTTGCGCCGCTTGAGCAAGCTGATGCGCCGCAACTTCGTTTATTACCGCCGTCGCGCTGAAGCGGCGGGGTTCCGGTTCGACGCGCAGGTCCCGTTTGAGGAGTATGCCCACCGGATTCGACACCTCGGCGCCAGTCTGGGCTTTCCCGTGTCGGAGTGGCAACTGCAGAGCGCGGCCCGACTGATGACGCACTTTGGCGGCGGGTGGTGCGCCGGATTGCGCGGCCCGGACGGCTCCCTGGAGACGGCGCTGTGTGGATTCGGCCGCGACCACGTTTTCAACCTCCTCGGGCAGTTCACGAACCGGGCCGAGGCGCGGCGCAGCCTCGGTCTGGTATTACGCGGGCACCTGATCGAGTCGTTGATCGCCCGCGGCGACACCGATCTCCGTTATCTGCACGGCCTGAGTTTTCTCGAGCATCGCTACTGCACGCCGCATCCGCTGCTACGCCTCGATCTAGATCGTCCTCGCCCGCTGGCTACGCCGTTGAAATGGGTTTGTGCCCGTGTCGTCCAGGCGTTACCGCCGCGAAACCGCAGATGGGCGGACATCCTCGACGCGGTGGCGGGTAGCTATGGGAACACCGCTGCCGGCGACACAGGTTGCAGCGGGGGCAGTCAGACATGCCTCGCATGCCCCACGCCCCACGCCCCACTTTCCTGTTAAACTGCCAGTCGGTCGTGCAGCAGCGGCCACCGCGTGCTGGAGTGGCGGAACTGGCAGACGCAGCAGACTCAAAATCTGCCGGAGCTTTGCTCCTTGGGGGTTCGATTCCCCCCTCCAGCACCAGCGCGACATCCCGCTTGCGGCGCCCTTCCAGCCGCCCTCCCAGGCGTCGCAGTGGCAATCCATGGCACTGGCCGTACGGTCCGGACTTTGGCGTGTCTGGGGGGTGACTCCCTTCTAACCTTCTTTATTGGTCATTGTAAATGTGCTAGTGTCTGTCAGTTTTTATACGCCTGAGTCCAATTCCGCCCGGCAGAAGTTTCATCTGAGGGATGCTTCGCCGGGGTTGCCACGGAGTGTCTGGGCGAGTAGAAGCCTTGGTTCCGTCGGCGTTTCCCCCGCGCGCGGCGGGACGGCACTTTGCGCAGTGCTGCTTCAGTTTGGAGGCCCTTCGTCATGCATCACATCGTTCGCGTGCTGCCCTGCGCGCTGGCCCTGAGTCTTGCGCTTGCCGGACAGGCCACGCCGGCTGCGACGCCGCCCTCTGCCGGCGATACTCCGCAGTCCTCCGGGGCTCCGGTTTCGCCGTTGACCCAGGCGGCGACCTCGTCGTCGGCTGCCGCCGCGCCCGACAAGAACGGCAAGACCGGCAACGCCGCCCCAGCGCCGCGCGCCTTCACCACCGCCGCCAACGGCGAGTCGCGCACCCAGGACATCATCGAGATCAAGCTGGCCAACGACAGCGTGCAAATTACCGGTGCGCAACAGAGTTCCTTCCTGCGCAAGGGGCAGGACTCGCTGGCCGAGTTCAACTACTTCACCGATCACCCCTTCCGTGGCGACACGCGGGTGCAGGTGATCACCATGTTGCGCGGCACCGACGACCCGCACATCGACATCGAGCACAACAGCGTCCAGCGCGCCTCGCTGCGCTTCTTCAACCCGCGCCTGGACATGACGCTGGGCGATTCGCTGGTCAACTTCTCGCGCCTCTCCTACAACCAGTCGGTGCGCGGCTTGAACTTGGAGCGCCGCTTCGATCATGGGTTTAAGCTGGCGGCCACCGGGGGCGTCTTCACCGATCGCTGGGGTTCGTTGTTCCGCAACCTCATCACCAAGCCCTACACGCGCGTGGTGTACGGGGCGCGGGCCGAGCGCACGGTGGGACGGGGGCTGCTGGGCGTCAACTTTTCCGACGCCAGCGATGTGCGGCGTTCGCTGCCCGCCGAACAGGCCATCACGCCGCCCATCGGCAACCGCGTGGTGAGCACCGACGCGCGCTGGTCGCTGGGCCACCTGAACTTCCTCTCCGAGGCCGCCTACAGTTTCAGCAACCCGGACAAGACGCTGTACCACCGCACCTTCGGGGACTACGGCGGCTACCTGGAGTCCAATTTCCACGTGGGAGACCTGCGGCTGCGCGGCTCGCTCACCCGCTACCAGCCGCTGTTCCTGGCGTTGAACGCCCGCCAGATCTCCGATCTGCAGGACGCCATCTTCGCCAGCACCTACGATCTGGGCAACAACATTACGGTGAACGGCTCGCTGCGGCGCAGCAACAATGATCTGCGCGGCCAGTTGCCGGCGGAACAGGTGCTCAGTTCGCCCGAGATCCGCCTCGATTTCCACGATTTCCATTTCCTGCACCGCTCTTCGGTGGAGGTCGGGTACCGCTACCGTGATTTGAGCAGCACGCGCATCCTGCCCACAGCCAGCGCCGCCAACCTGGCGCACCGCAAGGTCGGCATTCCCTTTGCCGATCTCACCCTGCCGGTGCATACCACGCTGCTCTCGTTGCATTACGAGCACCGTTCGACCCACGACTTCATCAACTCCGACCAGACGGCGGGCACCGACAGCATCGGCGGCGGCTTCCGCGGGGTCTACAACTTCGGCAAGTGGACGGTCAACCCGCTGTTCCGCTACGACATCGAGCGCGACTTCTACAGTTTGTTCACCAACGCCAACAACAACCGCCTGGTCAACGGCTCACTGTTTATCGAGGCGCCCAAGTACTTCGTGTTCGAGGGTTTTTATCGGCGCCTGTCGGCCAGCACCTTCCAGAACTTCGACAACCCGCTGACGCCCGGCGCGCTGGTGCTGCTGGGCTCGGGGTACCTGCGGCCCAGCTATCGCGCGGCGCTGAGCTACAAGTTCCGCAACGACGACAACCGCGTCTTTCACGTCTCCTACGAACGCAACAACAACAATTTCATCGATCCCGTCAACCCGTTCGCCCCCCCCGGACCGGTGACCCTGCGCAACTTCAACGAGCGCGTCTTCGAGGTTGGCCTGCTCTACCGCATCAGCGTGTACTAAGCAATGGCTGGAGGGGGACACAACTCGCGACAGCCGCCGCAGGGCGGCGCCACCGGTGGTCGGCAGCGACCGCCGCGCGCCCGGCTCGCGGCCCACTCGCGCTGGGTGTTCCACCATGCCGGTTACGGCATCAGCCTGGTGGTCACACTGGCGGCGGTGGCGTTTTACGTGCACGGGTTGCGCGCCGCCAACCATCGAGGATTTTGGGACCGTCTCGAGTACCGTTCACTCGATGCGCGGTTCCTGTACCGCGCCCAGTTTTTCCCGCAGCGCCCGGCACCGCAGATCGTGCTGGTCACGGTGGACCAGGCGACGCTGGAAGCGGTGGGGGCGTGGCCGATCTCACGCCTGCACTATGCCCACGTGATTGACCGGCTGGCCGCCGCCGGGGCGCGCGTCATCGCCTTCGACATTGATTTCGCCAAGCCGGATCCAGCCTCCGGACTGCAGGCGGTTCACGCCCTGGCCGGGGCACTTCCCGGCGATGCACCCCTGCAGCTGGCCGCGCAGCAGCTCAGCCGGCAGTTGGACACCGACAAGCAGCTGGCGGCGGCGATTGCGCGTCACGCCGACCGCGTGGTGCTGGGCTACACCTTCCTCGACGAGGCGGACAGCAAGGCGCAGGACGCGGCAGTGCGCCTGCAGAACGACACCTACCTGCTCGATCCGGTCTACAACCTGCACCCCGCCGGCGGGTTGAAGACGGCGCCGGCCGCAGCCTTCGCCACCGCGGTGGGCCACCGCCCGGAACTCTTCAAGCCGGGTGCGGAGATGAACTATCCCGTCATCTCGGAGGCCGCCGCGCGGCGGTTGGCGGGGTACTTCAACTACCTGCCCGACGTGGATGGGTCCTTCCGTCGCGCTCCCCTGGTGATGGGGCACAGTCCGGTCGTACCCGGATTCACCGAGGGCGACGCCCTGACCCTCTATCCCTCCGAGGACGTGCAGATCTACAACCTGTACCAGTACCCGGCCGGGACTGATCCCGCCACCGTGGCGCCGCCGGATCTGTACATCAACCCGGTCGGCGTTCAGTCCATCCGCTTCCGCAACGACGAGATCACGCCCGACCCGGACGGCACGCTGCTGATCAACTACCCCGGCCCGAAACAGACGTATCCACATCTGTCGCTGGCCGCGGTCGAGGCGGGACACTTCCCGCCGCATGTCTTCGAGAACAAGATTGTACTGATCGGCGCCACGGCGCTGGGCATCGGCGACCTGCGCACCACGCCGGTTTCGACCGCCGCCGATTTCCCGGGGGTGGAGATCCACGCCGCGGTGCTCGGCAACTTGCTGCAACACAATTTCCTGCGGCACGGCTTCCAGGTCGAAATGGTTGACTTGGGCGTGCTGTTGCTCTTCGGTCTGGGTCTCGGGGCACTCTTCAGCCGCCTGTCACCGCTGCACGCCACGCTGGCGTTCCTATGCACTGCCGCGGTGTTCACCGTGGCGGTGGTGGTGGCGTTCATCGCCGCCTCGGTGTGGTTGGCCTTCGTCCTGCCCGCCGCCACGTTGTTCGTCAATTTCGGCGCCGTGACCAGCTACCGCGTCGTTTTCGAGGACCGCGAAAAGCGGCGTGTGCGGCGCTCCTTTGGGCAGTACGTCGCCCCGGAAGTGGTGGAGCTGATTGAACGCGACCCGGAGCGCTTTCTGGCGGCGGGCGGCGAGACGCGCGAGCTGACGATTTTCTTCAGCGACATCCGCGGCTTCACCGGACTCTCCGAGGGGTTGAGCCCGGAGGAACTGGTGACGGCGCTCAACGAGTACTTCGAGCGCATGACGGCGGCGCTCTTCCACCGCCAGGGCACGCTCGACAAGTACATCGGCGACGCCATCATGGCTTTTTGGGGCGCTCCCTCCCGGCAACCCGATCATGCGGTGAAGGCCTGCGCCGCCGCGCTCGAGATGCGGGCCGCGCTGGCCGAGTTGAATCGGGGCTTCCGCGGGCGCGGTCTGTCCGAGCTGGGCGTGGGCATCGGGCTCAACAGCGGCCCGGCGGTGGTCGGCAACATGGGCTCCACGGTGCGCTTCAACTACACCGTGATGGGCGATGCGGTCAACCTTGCCTCGCGGCTGGAAGGCATGACCAAGCAGTACGGCGTGGCCATCCTCGTCAGCGAAGCGACGCGGCGCGCAGTGGGCGATCGCTTCGTGTTCCGCGAGTTGGACGTCATCCGGGTCAAGGGCAAGACGCAGCCGGTGCGGGTTTTCGAGTTGCTGGACTTCGTGCTGCATGAACGCCGCCAAGGTGCGGCACGACGCAAGGGGCCGGACCGCCGGCAGGGCCGCAGTCCGATTGCCGCCACGGCGCCGACTTACCCGCGCATGCTGCAACTTTATGAAGTGGCCTACGCGGCTTATGGGCAACGGGACTTCCGCACCGCGCATGCCCGCTTTGTCGAGCTGTTACGGGAATTTCCGCAGGACGGCCCCAGTCGATTGCTGGCGGACCGCTGCGCGCAGTTCCTCGTGGAGGAGCCCTCGCACGACTGGGACGGGGTGTATGTCATGCACACCAAATGAGAGGGGTGCGGCGTGCAGGCGGCCTAAACCGGGCCGCCACGGAATGGAGCAAGAGGGTTGAACGGTGGTGCGTCGCGGGTGCGGCTCACCGGGCAAGGATCGAAGGATTGATGCAGGAACGGAGCAAACTCATGGGTAACTGGGCGTTAGGATTGGACGGGAAGGCAGGGCTGGTACGCGCGCTGGGCGCCATGTCCGTTCTCGCGGTGGGCTTGATGGCGGCCGCGCCCGCGCCCACCGTGGCGGGCAAGGTCGGCGCCGTGCTGCCCAATGCCACCATCGCTCCGCAGCAGCCGACCGCGGCGATGCTCGCCAAGCTGCCCGCCGCCAAGAAGGGCGACTCCGTCTCCTACCAGCAGTACGTTGCCACGTCCAACAGCGGCCGCCTGCGTCTCGACATGGAGGACGGTTCGGTCCTCAACATCGGCAGTTCCGCTCTGGTCCGGGTTCTCCCCAGCAACACCGGTCGGCACGCCAGCGCGCTGCAACTGGTTTACGGCAAGATCCGCGAGTACGGCAACGGCACGCACAACGGGCAGCAGATCACGACCCCCACGGCCGTGGCCGGGGTGATCGGCACCGACGTCTTTCTCGACGCCTCACCCTTTAACTCCTCGATCACCGTGCTCTCCGGTACGGTAACCGTGTCGAGCAGCAATCCCGGAATCGGTGGCGGTGTCACGCTCACCGCCGGCGAGCATGCGGATGTGGGCGCCAACAGGGCCCCCCTGAAACGGCCGGCCACGCCACAGGAAGTGCAGCAGGCGTTGCAGTCCACCGACCCGCTGGCCTTGGAATTTAACGTTCCGGACAGCCTGAAGCCGGGTGCACCGCCGCAGTCAGGTTACGTCCAAGGCAAGGGGGTGGAGCAGATAGATCCCGCCGCCAGCTCGATCGAAGGCGCCGGCATGCTGCTCAAACTACAGCCTCTGCAGGGACAGCGGTTGACGTTCACCTTGCAGGCGCTCACCCAAGCGGTGCATGGCGCTCACGCCGTGCATTTCCGGACCAGGAGCGGCGAGAACATTGACACTTCGGTGCTGGTCAGCAGCTTGAACCCGCCGACGGCCCAGCCCGGCCCGGCGCTGAGCGTCACCCAGGGGGCGCCCGCCACCTTCAATGGCGCCAAATCCTCCAGCCCGAACGGGGCCATTGCCTCCTACGACTGGTTGTTGCGCGGCGTCGGTCAGCTCAGCCGCGGGGACACCTTTGTCGTCAATACCGGCGGCATAGAACCCGGAACCTACGATGTGCAATTGACCGTGGTGGATGCCGCGGGGATGACAGCCACGGCAGTCACCAAGCTCACCATCACGCGCGCCACCCAGGCGCCGGTCGCCAAGTTCCAGATTCCCAGCAAGGTGATGCAGGGCTCGTTGCTCATGCTCGATGCATCCGCTTCGCAAGCACGCGACGGCGCCTCGCTGCGTTCCTATTCGTGGAGCAGTCCTGATTTTGCGTTGAGCGCCAGCGGCGCGACCGTGCAGGTGAATACGTCGAACCTGTACGTCGGAACCACGTACAACATCCGCTTGGAAGTGACCGACTCCAACGGCGTGGTCAGCTCCCTGACACTGCCCGTCGTCCTGAGTCCGGCGGCCCTACCCGTCGCGGCGCCGGGACAGGCACAGCGCGTGACGGCGGGCACGACCGCCACCTTTGATGGCAGCCAGTCCACGGCTTCCAGCGGACGGATCACCACTTACAGTTGGAGGCTGGACCCGCCGCCGGGGCAGCAGTTCAACGGCAGCCCCACTGTCCTCGTCGGGGACCGTCCCAGCTTCAGTATCGACACCACCGCACTGTCGCCCGGCGATTACACCCTCACGTTGGTCGTCACCGATGCCGCCGGACAGACCGGCACGGCCGCCACCAAGCTCACGGTCATGCCCGGAGCCAGCAGCAGCGGCACCCCGCAGGACGTCGTCCAGACGCTCGGGAACGCCTATCAGGCCCTGAATTCCAGTCAGTTCTTGTCGCACTTCTCCAGCGGTCAATCCGGCTACGACCCTTTCCCAAGCTACGAGGCGCTGGCCGAAAACTTCAAGTCCTCCTTCAGTCAGCTGCAGTCCGCCACGGTCAACATCCAGATCGCCAACGTGCAAACCCAGGGCAACTACGCGACGGTGTTCGCCAACTGGACCATCAACTACACCTTTAAAGCCAACGGCGCGACGGGTTCACTGAAAGAAAATCTGACTATCCGCCTGGAGAATGTCGCAGGCGGCGGCTGGTTGATCACCGACTTCCAGGGCTCGACCGGCAAGGTGGGCACCAACAGCGGCGGCCAACTGCAACTGGGCAAGACGCCAGCGTCCGCCGTGGCCAACTTCACACTGTCCGGCTTTACCGCCGCGGCCGCGGTCGCTTCCGGAGCAACGGCGACGGTGAGTGTGACGGCCAGCAACAATGGCAGCGGCGACGCGGCGGCCTCGAAAATCGCGCTCACCCTGCAGGGCGTCGACGCGCCGGTGGGCACCATTCCAGTTCCCCCGCTGGCGCATGGCGCGTCGGCCGCCCTGACGGGGACGTTCCAGGCACCGGCCACGGTCTCCGGTGCAAACCTGACGCTGGTGGCCACCATCAACGCCGATCGCTCTGTGTCCGAGTCGAACTTTGACGACGACACGGCGAAGACCACCATTACGGTCGGTCTTCCCGATCTGAGCGTCAGCGCCGTCACTGCGCCGAATAACGTTCTGCTGCCCGGCGTCCCGGGCACGCTCACCGCCACGGTCGCCAACGGCGGCCTGATCGCGAGCGCTCCCACCACGTTGGTGGCAACACTGGGAGCGGCAGCGGTGCAAATCGGGACAGGGGCGGTGCCCAACGTCAATCCCGGGCAGAGCGTTCAGGTTACGATTCCGGTCAATACGCCGGCCAACCTCAGCGGCCCGCAACCGATTGCCGTTACCGTCAACCCAACCCACGCCTTGGCCGAGTCTTCTTACGCCAACAACACCTTTACGGGAACGATCATTGCCGGGCAGCCCGATCTGGTGGTGGGCACGAGTTCGGTCATTCCAAACCCGCTCGTCGCAGGCACGCCGGGCACACTCGCCGTGGTGGTCACCAACCAAGGTACGGCGCCCTCGGCGGCGACCACGCTCATCGCGACCGGGGATGTTTCCGGTACCCAGAATGTTCCGGTCATCAACGCCGGGCAGAGCGCCACGGTGAACATCTCCTTCACGACGCCGGAGGAGGGCACCTACAACGTCAACCTGGCGATAACTGCGGATCCCAACGAGAGCAACAAGACCAACAATACCGGCAAGGCCAGCTTCCAAGTCGGTGCGCCGGACTACATCGTGCAGAGCGCGGGTTTGCTGCAGAACGGCAGCCCGGTCACGCAGGTGCACCCCGGCGATTCCTTCAATACGACGATCACCCTCGCCGATATCGGCCAGAGCGATCCGGCAGCCGCCGGCACGGTGGCCGTGCATGTCGCGGTCAGTGGACCGCAGGGGCAGGTGTACTCCAACGACTTCAATTCGGCGCTGCCCACCCTCACGCATCCTGTCACGAACGTGAGCGCCGCGGTTGCGCTGGGGCCGAACGCCGTACCCGGCTCCTACACCGCGACCGTGACGGTGAACCCGGGCGGCGCGGTGCACGAAAGCAGTACCGCCAACAACACCCTCCAGTTCAGTTTCACGATCCTGAAGCAGGCGGACTACGTGGTGCAGAGCGCCAACCTGACCGTGGGCGGCAGCGTTGCCTCGCTTCTGCATCTGGGCGACACGCCGACGCTCAACTTCACGGTTGCCAATCAAGGTCAGACCGACCCCCCGGCGGGCGCCAAGCTCACGGTGGCTTACGCGGTGGCAGGACCCGGCAAAAATCTGCCCAGCGGCACCGTCAGCATCGCGGCTCCGACGCTTGCTCAGGCGACCCCCGCGAGCGTCACCTTCAACCCGTTGGGTCAGGACGCAACTCCCGGCACCTACACCATCACGGTGACCGCCAATAGCGATGGCGCGTTACCTGACGGCAACCCCGGCAACAACACCTTCCAGTTCCAAATCACGGTGGCCGGCGTGCCGGACTATGTCGTGCAGACGGCCAATGTTGCGGTCAACGGCAGCGCGGTCTCGCTCCTGCATGTGGGCGACTCCCCGGTGCTGAACTTCACCCTGGCCGATATCGGAATGTCCGATCCCCCGGCCGGTTCCGCGGTGACCGTCACCTTCAGCGTCGCCGGACCGGGCAAGAACTCACCTACGGGCACGCAAAAGGTCCCCGCTCCTACCCGGACTCAGACAAGCACCGGCAGCTTCCCGCTGGGAACGCTCGACAGTCAGGCCACGCCCGGCACCTACACCATCACCGTTACAGTGAACGGCGATGGGGCGCTGCCGGACGCCAATCCGGGCAACAACACCTTCCAGGTCCAAGTCACCATCGCCGGTGCCGCCGACTACATCGTGCAGAGCGCCAACGCCTCGCTCAACGGCTCGGTTACCAACGTGTTGCACGCCAACGACGCACCGACCCTCAACTTCACGCTTTCCAACATCGGCCAAGTGGATCCGCCGGCGGGCACCATGATCGCCGTGGCTTACGCCGTTACTGGGCCGGGCCAAAACCTGCCCTCGGGGACGACGCAGGTTGCAGCTCCGACGCAGGCACAGCCGACGGGCGGCAGCTTTGCCGTTCCATCGATCGGTCCCAATCCCACGCCAGGCACTTACACGGTGACGGTGACGGTCAATCCGGATCACGCCGTTCCGGAAGGGAATTTCAACAACGACAGTCGGCAGTTCCAGATCACTGTGGCCGGGGTGGCAGATTATACGGTGCCGGCAGCGGGCTTGCTGGTCAACGGCACCCTGGTCTCCCCAGCCACCGTGGCTTCCGGTACAACGGTTCAAATCGGTTTCGTCGTAACAAATCTCGGATCAGGCGATCCGCCCCGCGGCGCCCAGATTTTAGTGAGTTACACCGACAGTCTGAACAACAAGCAGACTCAGACAGTCTTCGCACCCATCCATTCTCAAAACTCATCCGGGAGTTTCACACTGCAGATTCCGGCCACGGCTGCCGCCGGAACGGTGGTGACCGGCACCATTACGGTGAACAGCGATGGAGCCCTGCCTGAGTCCAACCCCGCCAATGATTCGGCCCCGTTTACGCTGAACATTGCCACTGCGGCGCCATTCAGCGTCATCGGTCCGGGCGGGACGGCACCCGCACTGGTTGCCGCGACCACGTTCTCGAACACCGAAAACCAAACGAGCGTGGTCGTCGGCTATACGGCGTCCGCCACCACCTTGGAAAATGCCACGCTGAGCATCCAGAACAACAGCCCGCTCGCCATCAGCTTCGATAGCAGCGGAAACGTCATCTCAACGACGAATCCCACGCAGCGCATCCTCGTCGACAGCAGCAATGGCGCTCCTGCGGGGAACTACAGCTTTACGGTTTCCGGCAAAACCGCCTCGGGACTGAATCTTGTGCCGGTGCAGGTCAACGTCATGGTGGTGGATGTGACGCTGGCGCCGGTCACCACACCCGTGCAGGTGCTGCGCAATGACAGCAATGGCGTCAGTTTCCCGCTGACGTTTAATGGGTATTTCCCGTGCGCCGTGGCGTTCCCAGGTAACCTTGGGGGCGGGCTCACCGGAGTGTTTGTCTTTGAGCCCGGGATTGGGGCTGCAGGCCGCCAGCGTCCCACCGCGCGCCCGGAACTGACTTCCAGTGCAGGCGTTTGTACGGGATTCCAGCCCAACGCTGCCGTGAAGCTGCAGGCGCAGGCCTTCGATGTGAATCCGGTCCTCCAGACCGCGACGCTTCAAGTGTCGGTGGCTGGGCTCCGCTCGACAAAATCCTTCACCCTGCCGGTCAACGTCTATGACTTCCTATTGACGGCCACCCCCGCCAGTCAGGCCAATCATCGCCTGAGCCTGACCATCGGAACGCCCACGACAATTACGCTCGCGCTGGTTCCCATCAACACCAGCCAGACGCTGACCGCCAACCTGACGCTGACCCCGACCGTCTTGTCTGCAGATCCCTCGGTCGTAAAGCTCTCCAGTGTGCCGGCCACCATCAGCAGCGGTACGCCGGTGACCTATCAAGTCACCACCACCGCCGTGGTTGGATTGCAGGTGCGGGCCCAGGCCGTTCTAGGGGCGACCACCCCATCACCCTTCCGCTTCAACGACACCTACTTCAGCACCACCGGGGCCAACTCCGATCTGGCGCTGACGTCGGTCACGTTTCAACGGGATCTCAACGCCGCACCCGCGGTCATCGGCGAACAGACGACTGCCACCCTCAACATCACCAACAACGGAACTGCAGCCACCCCCACACGCCTGATCAACGGCAATTCAATCATCGGCTCGGTGCAGATCGCTCTGGGTGGGCGTCCGCTGATCGCCTACTACCTGATCAACACCTTGCAGCCGCAGCAGACGGCTGCGGTGGCACTGCCGTTCTTCATCCCCGACTTCGGCTTGGCCGGTTCCCAAGCGTTGAGTTTTACCTTCACTCCCATCGATGGCGCGGTCGACCTGACCACCTCGGACAAGATCCTGTCGCAGAACATCTCCATCGTCGACTGGGGGGTGGCGATCAACGGCGGTGGCCCCGGCTCCTCGGCCGGCAACCCGCTCCCGGTGGCGCAGGGCGCAACGGTCAACGTTCCGCTCCTGTTCACCAACAGCGCGAATACGAAGCTGGATCCAACGGTGAATCCCGTCGTGGTGAGTGGCAGTCAGCCCACCACTGGACTTTCCGTCACCGTGCCTGCCGGAACTCTGAACAGCACGTCGGTCAACGTTCCTGTCGCGGTCACCGCGGGGGTGAATGACGGACTTTATGTGCTCAACCTCGATGTCGCGATGAACAAAGGGCGGGTGGCGAGCAGCACGTCTCTTGGCGGAGGGGCGGAGTTGGCCCGCTCCAGCTTGGACACTTCGGGCGGCTTCTTTGGCGACACCGTTCGCAAGGCGGTGGTCTATCTGCAGGTCGGCGCCACACCGGGTCTCAAGGTGAGCCTGACCAGCAGTCCGAGCGGGACCGCAGCCAACCCCATTCAGGTTGATGGCCCGCAGCAGATCCCCCTGGGCATCACGCCGACGCGGCAGGACGGCAAGACCACCGGAACCGTAGATCTTGATGTGCAGGGGAGTTCGCAGTTCGGGACGCTGCAAAGCGGTCAAGTCGTCGCCGATCAGAATATCTCCGCCATCCCTTACGGTACGGTGACCACGGTTCAGGTCGGCGCGGCGGTGGACTACAGCGGCAATAGTGCCGTGCCGGTCGGACCTGCCAGCCTGACCGTAGTGGCGCACTCGCCGCAGGGGCAGGCCGGGCGCGGACGCCGCGAAAGCGGAGCGGCCGCTTCGGGTGGGACGCCCTCCAACACCCTGCAGGTCTTCTTCAACGTGGGCGACTTGAACGTCGCTTTTTCGCCGTCCGCCTCGGGCGGGTACAACTTCCCGGTGGGGGGCACGCAGACCATCTCGGTGACCACCTCGGCGGTCAGCGGCTTTAAGACGGTGCCGTTGATCCTGTCTTGGGAGCTGCCGGCCGGCGTGACGATTGACCAGAACGACGTCACGCTGAGCTCCGTCAACGCCACCACAACGTTCAAGATGAGCTATATCGGGCCGGCCGGCGGCGGCCACTCGCTGCTCTTCCTGAACGTCTTCGTGCCCTTCAACGCCAGCATCGCCAACCAGAGCTTCTACAAGTTCTACGTGGTTCCGGTGACGCTGGGCAGCAGCGCCGCCGGCCTGGGCGGCGGTGGGCTCTCCACCGCCGCCGCGGGCGGCGACGGCCTGCGCGGCCGCTGGGCGCGCGGCGTTCCGCGCTCTTTGGGAAGCGGCAGGGGAATTGCCGCGCCGACACGCACGCAACCCTTGCGCCTGACCGTGCAGGGGCACGACATCACATTGCATCCCGCCAACCCGCGTCCGGGCGACCCGGTGCGGGTGCGGGTGCCGGTCATGAACGATGGCGACACCATAGCGCGTGACGTTCCCGTCGAACTCACCCTCAGCGGCCAGCCGCTGGCCTCGACCACGGTGACCGTGCGGGCCCACGGCATGAGCGTGGCCGAACTCGAGTGGACGATCCCCATCGCACAGCAGGCGGCCTTCGGTGAACGGCTGCGCGTGCAGGTGGATCGCGACAACCGGCTCACCCCGGCCAGTCCCGCGAAAAGTGCGGCCGTGGATTTGCAACTCGGCGAAGACGGCGGACCCGCCGTGCGCGGCCGCGGGCCGCAACAGCGGCAGCGCGGCACCCTGGCCTTCCCGGCGGAAACCTGCGCTGGCTACCGGTTCGCTTTTGCCGGCGAAACGGCCTGCGGGTCGGCGGATGCAGAGTTCATGGCCGCCGGTGGCCACGTCAGCGTCGAAGGGCGCGACGGTATCGCCGATCTCGGGTTCGCCGACTTGGGTAACCCGCCCGCCGTGCCGTCCACCGGCTTTGTGAGCACACCGCAAATGTTGCAGGTGGGTCACGTGTACGCGGTGCGGGTGCGCAGCGCGACAGTGCTCGTCCGCGTCGTTTCCGTGCACAACCCCGACGCCGAACGCGAGGTTCGCGAAAAGGTCTTCGGGCGTGGCCATAACCCGCTCGACCACGCCCCCGTTCCGCATACACTGCAAGGCGGAGCGCCGGTGACGGTGACGCTGGAATGGCTGCAATAGAGGACAGGACGGGTGAGGAGCGGTGAGGACGGTGGCGGTCCGGTACACTGAATTCGTGTGGAGGTGATATGCGCCTATCGCGTGCGTTTTCTGCTGTCCTGCTGGTGACCTTGGCGCTGGCCGTCGCCGCCCCGGCGCAGCACCGCAAGAATCCGGATGTTGACGCGCCCGGTGGGGTGGGTCCCGCGCAGGCCGCCGACAGCGTCTTCTCGTTGCTCAAGGACGGGCTCGAAGGACACATCAAACGCCTTTTCATGTCCGCCTTTGACCAGGACATGCCGGCCTACGATGAGTTTGACGATCAGATCGAGAAGCTATTCCGCGAGGTGCAGGTCTTCCGTGTCCAGTTCCGCGTACTGCAGAGCGAGATGCAGGATCGCTCGGGCGTCTTGTTGGTGCAGGTGGACCTCGATGAGAGCGGCTCGACCGCCCCACGCCGCGCCACGGAAGAGGTCAAGCTGAATCTGGTACTGACCAAGAAGGGCTGGCGCATCTCCGACCTCGAACCGCGCACCTTGTTCCTGCCGCCGCGCTAGACCGGCACCAGCGGCCCTCCGATGAAGAAGTCAACGCCACGCATGTCTGGGCGCGTTCTCGGCGTTGCCTCGAGGCGCGCGCCGAGTCGGTTCGGGCGGAGCCGCGATTGCGGGTGGAGCTTTGGGTAGGTTCACCAGCCACCGCGTGGGTGCCACGCCAGCGTTCCACCGCGCCAAGTTTCCGGCACAATAAGGGTGCCCACCACGAATTCATTCAGGAGTTTGGTTAATCATGCCCAATCCGGATCGCGACCTGCAACTGCAGTCCTACGGCGAGGCGGCGAACGAACTGGTCTCGGCGTTGCACGAGTTCCCGCGGGAGATGTGGCACTTCAAGCCCGCCCAAGAGCGCTGGAGCATTCACCAGATCCTTGTGCATCTCGCTGACGCCGAGGTCAGTGCCTACTTCCGCTGCCGCATCATCATCGCGGAGCCGGGTTCAGCCGTCTCGGTGTGGGATCAGGATCGCTGGGCGACCGGGTTGCGCTACGAAGAACAGAACGTGGAGGACGCGCTGACGTTGTTCCGCCTGTTGCGGCGCATGAATTATGAGCTGCTGCTGACCGTGCCGGAGACGGCGTGGAGTCAGACCATGCAGCACCCGGAACGAGGCGCGGTCACCCTCGAACAGTTCCTCACCACCTATGAGCGCCACACCCCGAAACACATCGAGCAGATGCGGGGCAACCTCGATGCCTGGCGGAAGGCGCAGGTCCGTCCGTAATCGCCGCACGGCCGAGGCGCCAACGACTAACGCAGGCTTTTCACCTTGGCGATGATGGCGGCGGCGTCTATGCCGTACTTGTGCAGCAGCTCTTCCGGCTTGCCGCTGTGCGGGATCTCGGTGACTGCCAGGCGATGCAGTTGGACGCCGTGCGGCGCCACCGCCTCCGCCACAGCGTCGCCGATACCACCCGCCGGGTAATGATCCTCGACCGTGATGATGGTGTTGCGCGTCGCCTTGGCGGCGGCGAGCAGGGTCGCCGTATCCACCGGGCGCACGCTGAAGAGGTCGATGACCCGAATGGCAATGCCTTCTTTTTTCAGCGCATCACAGGCGGCCAGCGCTTCAAACAGCGTTACGCCCGCGCCGACCACGGTGACCACGTCCTGATCGGACTGGCGCAACACCTTGGCCTGCCCGATGGCAAACTTTTCCTGGGCGGAATAAAGAATCGGAGCCTTGGGGCGGCCGGTGCGCACATAGCAGGGCCCGGCATGCTGCGCGACGAGATCAATCGCGTGCCACGTACTCACGGCATCGCTCGGGTAGAGCACCACCGTGGCCGGCATGGCGCGAAACAAGCTGAGATCCTCCAACCCCATTTGCGAGCTGCCGTCCTCGCCGATGGAGACGCCGGCGTGGGTGCCGACAAATTTGACATTTGAGCTGGCGAGCCCGGCGAGACGAATGAAGTCGGCGGCGCGGGTCAGGAAACAGGCGAAGGTGGAAGCAAAGGCGATCTTGCCGCAGGCGGCAAGGCCCATGGCCATGCCCACCATATTCTGCTCGGCAATGTAGCCCTCGAAGAAGCGCGCCTGCGCCACGCCTTGGAAAGCGTCGGTGAAGGTGGAGTTCTTGACGTCGCCGTCGACGGCCACCACCCGCGGATCGACCTTGCCGAGAGCGGCGAGTGCCTGTCCGAAAGCTTCGCGCGTGGCGACCTGCTTGGCGGGGTCAAAGCTCGGGGCGGGCAGGGGTTCCGCGACGGCGGGCGCGGGTTTGTGCGGCGTGGGACCCAGCGGGCGGGGTTTCACGGCGGCGTTGGGGCTGAATTGTGCTTCCAGTTCCTTGATCGCGGCATCCTCTTCCGCGCCGGACTTGAACGGCTTGCCGTGCCAGCCTTCCTTGTTCTCAACAAAGGAGACCCCTTTGCCTTTCAAGGTTTCGGCCAGCACGACCGTCGGGCGGCCTTTGGTGGTGCGGGCGGTCTCGAAGGCGGCCAATAGTTGCGCAACGTCGTGACCGTCGACCACGAGCGCCTGCCAACCAAAAGACTCCCAGCGGCGCCGATACGTCTCCATCTGGTGCTGCAACATGGTGGGCTGGCTCTGACCCAGGCGGTTCACATCCACAATGGCGCAGAGGCTGTCCACCTGATCAAAGCTGGCCACTTCCGCCGCTTCCCAGACCGAACCCTCCGCCACCTCGCCGTCGCCCATCAGCACGTAGGTGCGGAAGTCGCGGTTGTCGACCCGGGCGCTGAGCGCCATGCCCAGGCCCACCGGCAGTCCCTGGCCCAGCGAGCCGGTGGGAACCGCCACGAAGGGCAGAATCGGCGTGGGATGACCTTCAAGATCGGAATCGAGGCGCCGCAAGCTCAGCAGGTGCTCGCGCGAGAAGAGACCGAGCTCCGCCCAGGCGGCGTAGAGCACCGGTGCGGCGTGTCCCTTGGAGAGCACGAAGCGGTCATTGGCCGGGTTGGATGGATCGTGGGCGTCAAAATGCATCACCGAGAAAAACAAGCTGGCCACGATCTCGGCTGCCGACATGGAACTGGTGGGATGGCCACTGCCCGCCGCCGTGGTGGCGCGGATGGAGTCAATACGGAGCTGGGTGGCGATGTTGTGCAATCCCAGAACGAGGTCGGACGGGGCGGAGGTAGTGGTGGACACGCGGCTTCTCCCGATTCGGCGTAGCAGCGCCGGAGCACTAGTTTAACGCGAGACGACGCGGCCTCTTCGGCTCCAGCGCTGCCGCCGCGCAGCCACCGTCATCCCGCCACCGTTCCCCGCTTCGTGGTCAGGACTTCTTCGGGCAGGATGAAACGCACGTTCTCGGTGATCTCGCCGGTCTGTTCGACGTGCGTAAAGCCAAAGCGGCTACGCAGGGCGGCGACCACGTCCTGCACCAGCGACTCGGGAGCGGAGGCGCCGGCGGTCAGGCCGACACGATGCACGCCTTCCAACCAGGTCGGACGGATGTCGTCGGCGTTGTCAATCAGGTAGCCGGGCACCCCGGCGTTTTCCGCCACCTCGACCAGGCGCAGCGAGTTCGAGCTGTTTTCCGAGCCCACGACGAGAACCAGATCAACCGTGGGGGCGGTCAGCTTGAGCGCCGTCTGGCGGTTCTGCGTGGCGTAGCAGATGTCCTGGGCCTTGGGCGCGGCGACGGCGGGGAAGCGCTCCCGCAGCCGGCGGATGATGTCGGCCGTCTCGTCCAGGCTCAGGGTGGTCTGCGTGAGGTAGGCGACGCGCTCTGGGTCGGGGAATTCGAGCGCCTCGACCTGCTCCAACGTCTCGACCACCGGCGTGCCCTCCGGCACCTCGCCCAGCAAGCCGATGATCTCATCGTGATGGCGGTGGCCGATGATTACCAGACTGTAACCGCGCTTGATGTAATCGCGAGCCTCGACATGGACCTTGCTGACCAGCGGGCAGGTGGCGTCAATCACCTGCAGCCCGCGGGCCCGGGCCGCGTCCCACATCTGCGGGGCGACACCGTGGGCGCTGAAGAAGACGCGGGCGTCCACCGGCACCGCGTCGAGCGAGGGCACGAAGATGGCGCCACGCTCTTCCAGGCCGCGGATCACGGTGCGGTTGTGGACGATCTCCTTGAGGACATAGATGGGCGCGCCGAATTGCGCCAATGCTTCCTCGACCGCTTCGACCGCCCGCACCACGCCGGCGCAGAACCCCCGGGGCTGCAGCACAAAGACCGTTTTGGCGTCGGGTGAGGCGGCGGGCATGGGCGGTGGTCCTCGCTTCCCATGGTAGCAAGTGCCCGGGGCATGGGGGAGGATCCGCTCTCAGCGCGCGCCGGGCGAAACCCGCATGGCCGAGGCGCCCGTATCCTGTGAGAATTATAATAACGGTATGATGCGTCCACGAGTGGCTGAGGGATAGTGCGCATGACTTTGGACTGCCCGAAGTGTGGCGGCGGTGCGATCCATCGCAGCCGGCGCAACGCCTGGGACCGCTTGCTGCGGCGCTCGGTGGTTTACCGTTGTGAGGCTTGTGCGTGGCGTTTCGCACCGCGCAAAGAGAAACATGCGGTGAAATATTGCCTCTGCGGCGCCGACCTCGACCGACGCAACGCGAAGACCGCCTGGGATCGGTTCATCTGCATGTTTGGCTTGCGCGTCTATAGCTGCCGTCGCTGCGCGACGAAGCGCTACCGTTTCTAAGCGCGTCCGCGCTGGGCCGTGGGCGGTCGCGAAGGCCTAAAAGTTCCAGCTCCGGACAACATTCCCCGCGGATCTCACGTCATAGCAGGCTGGACCCCCGCAGCACGCGGGAGCGTGCATGGAAGGAGGCTCGCGTGTCATTTGGACTCTATCTCGGTGGTTTCGTTGTTCTGATCGTCGGCTTGGCCATTGCCGCCCACATGTTGCATGTGCAGGATCAGTGGATCGCGGTCGGCGTGGTGGTGCTGGTCGGACTGGGTATTCTCACCGGCGTCAACCATACACGGCAGCGCGACCCATCCTAGACGTCCGGCCGGCGCCTGGCCTCTTTTCCCCGCTAGACTGAGCGGGTATGCGGGTCATTGCCGGGCGTCTGCGTCGAAGGCCCTTGGCGGCTCCCGCGGGCCTGCGCCTGCGGCCCACCAGCGACGCCCTACGCGAGACGCTGTTCAACATTCTCGGACCGGAGGTGGCAGGCAGCGTTTTTGTGGATGCCTACGCCGGGACCGGCGCGGTGGGGATCGAGGCGCTCAGCCGCGGCGCTTCCCGCGTGGTGTTCATGGAGCGCGACCCGGTGGCGCTGCACGCGCTGCGCTCGAACCTGCGCGATCTCGCGCTGCTCCAGGATCCCGCCGTGCAGGTGCTTGCCCTCGAAGTGGCGCGCGGATTGCTGAAGCTGAACAGCCATCCCGCGCTGCAGGCCGGCGCGGGATTTATTTTTCTGGACCCTCCCTACGCCGCGGCCACGGAATACGCCCGCACCCTGGACGCCTTGGGACGCAACCCCACGCTGATCGGTGCCCATACCCGGGTGATTGTCGAACACGCCGCCCGCGCGCCGCTTGCCTCCGCGTTCGGCGAGCTGGTCCTCACCCGCACCGTGGAACAGGGCGACAGTTGCCTGAGCTTCTTTGCCCGTCGCGGTGCGGGAGCTGTTCTGTAAGTGCGCCGCCACTTGCCGACTTCAAGGCGTACTTGCCGAGGTTCCCGCTCACGGCGGGTGGGGGCGGCCTCCCATGGTTGAAGCGCCGGCGACTGTCAAGCTTTTCGCGAAAAATATTCTTCGCGCGCCGAGGCCTTAGACGCGTTGTCTTTTCGTGCGCTTCGCGGTATCAAAGAGCAGGCCGCCAGCGGGACGGCCGGTTTGCTGCGACACATGGCCATGGAAGGCGATTCCCAATCTACGACCGCGGTTCCCGATTTCGAGGCGCCGGAACGCGAAGCCGCGTTCTTCTATGGGCTGTTCCTGCGCGGGCATACCTACCAGGAATTGCGTCAGGATATCGAGGTGCCGATGGCGGTCATGAAGCAGTGGCAGCGCCACGGGCGACGCGATCCCAACTTTGCCCACCTCGCCGATCGCGTCCTGTCCTATCGGCGGCGAGTGCTGGCCATCTTCAAGTCGCTCGTCTCAGCCGACGGCGAAACCGTGCAGTGACGCTGGCCCGTAGGCCACGCGGGGCTTCGACCCGCGGGTCGCCGCCCCCGGACCCGGGTTCTGGCCGACACCCGACCTCGATCTGCGGCACCGACCGTCCGCAGGAACTGCGCTGACCGTTTCTTGCTTGAGCGCCTGTGCTCTGGGCCCCACGGCAGCCGACTCGGTGGATGCCTCGCAAAGGTCAAGTCGGCGGTTTCACGGCCGCGGGACGTTCGCGTCGCCCTTGCCATGAAATACCACCTGTCACCCGTTCACCAGTTCCGCCAGTTGCCGCAGGTCGTCGAACAGAACATCCGGCCGGGCACTGCGGGGTCGATTTTTGATTCCGGCTGCAGTGAGTCTCTGGGCGCCAAACCCATAACTGACGCCGCAGGTCCAGGTGCCGGCGTTCTTTCCGGTCGCGATGTCCACCCAGGTGTCGCCGACCATCAGGGCTTCGCCGGGCGCTGCCGGCGCTTCCTCCAGCAGCCGCTGCAGCCCCAGCGGGTCAGGCTTGCGGGTGGAAAAGCTGTTGCCTCCGTAAATTGCCGCAAATGTGGTCTCGATTCCCAGGCCCGCCAGGATGGCGCGGCTGATGGCCACCGGCTTATTGGTCAACACCGCCAAGCGGCAACGCGCCGCGAGGCCCTGCAGCGCCTCCGCAACCCCTGGAAACAGAACGGTCCGATCCAGTTTGTGGGCTTCGTAATGCCGCAGAAACGTGGCTAGCGTGTCCGTCTGAAGGTGCGCCTCAGGGGTGCCGCCAGTTGCGGCCAGCGCACGTGCGACCAGAGCCGGGGCCCCGTCCCCCACGAAGCCCGCTACTTGTTCCAAGGGCAACGCCGGTCGGCCGATGCCTTGTAGTGTGGCGTTCAGGCTGGCGGCCAGATCGTGCTGCGAGTCAATCAGCGTGCCATCGAGATCGAAGACCAGCAGTCGCAGCGATGGCCAGGGGATGGGGGAGGGAACAGGACGCACCGTTGCATGGTAAACGGAGACGGTCAGCGGTGGACGCGAGCCAGCCCGCGCTGCCATCCACCGTCCACCAGACCTGGGTAGGGAAGCAGCGTCCCGAAGGAACGTCGTGGGCGCAGCACAGATCACGCGTGGCCGTCGCGCCAGCGTCCGTCCGATGTCCGCCATCATCATGCTTGCGCTATACTGCGAGAGAGCGCATCCCAAGCGGGCATCCTTGGCCAACGGCAGGGGCACGATTGCGGAGCCGGTTCACCAACCGGACGACGCGCCTGCGGGAGGATTTATGTTCGAGGGAATTCTTCAACCCACCCATCTGCTGATCATTCTGGCGATTTGTTTGCTGCTCTTCGGGCCGCAGAAGCTGCCCCAGCTGGGCAAGGGTTTGGGTGAGAGCATCAAGGAGTTCAAGAAGGCGATGAGCGAGGCCACCGGCAACTCTTCGACCCCAACCACTCCGACCACGCCGACCACGCCGGTCACCGAAGAAAAAAAGTAGCTACTTCAAGCGCTTGAGTTGTCCAGCTCCGCGGTACCAGCTGTAGTCGCTGGGGTTGGGCGAAAACCTGAGCGTCGTACGCTACGATTTTCTTACAAAACCGTTAAAATCTGGAGTCAACCCCCGTTTGGGGGCTTGACGAACGACTGCGCTCCGGATACAGTTAGCAGTCGAAGGGCGCGAGTGCTAAAACGACCGCCTCTCAACCGAGTGAGCCCCTCGTTTTTGGGGAAACCACACGGGTTTCCGGCCGCCTCCGGGCGGGCCGCGAACGGGACCAATGGCTCGCCCAAAGTTTAGTCGGCAAGGAGAAGAAGCAATGGTGAACGTACGACCCCTGCACGATCGCTTGATCGTCAAGCGCGTGGAAGAAGCTGAGACGAAGCGTGGCGGGATTATCATCCCTGACAGCGCCAAGGAAAAGCCGCAAGAGGGCGAAGTGGTGGCCGTCGGCAAGGGCAAAGTGACGGAAGACGGCAAAGTGCTGCCCTTGGACGTCGCCGCCGGTGATCGCATCCTGTTCGGCAAGTACTCCGGCAACGAGATCAAGCTGGACGGCGAGGAGTTTCTCATCCTGCGCGAAGAGGAAGTCCTCGGCGTGCTGACCAACGGCTCCAAAGCGGCCAAGAAGTAACCCGGGGCGGACCTCGGTCCGACCCAAATTTTCCAGGGAGAACGAATTATGGCAAAGCGAATTGTGCAGGGAGAAGCCTCCCGCCAGGCGATTTTGCGCGGTGTCAACGCGCTCGCCGATGCGGTCAAGATCACGCTCGGCCCCAAGGGCCGCAACGTGGTCATCGAGAAGAAGTTCGGCTCGCCCACCATCACCAAGGACGGCGTGACGGTGGCCAAGGAGATCGAGCTCAAGGACGGCTTGGAGAACATGGGCGCGCAGATGGTGCGCGAAGTGGCCTCCAAGACCAGTGACGTCGCCGGCGACGGCACCACCACGGCCACCGTGCTGGCGCAGTCCATCTACCGCGAAGGCGTGAAGACGGTGGCGGCGGGCGCCAACCCGATGGCCCTCAAGCGCGGCATCGACCTCGCCGTGGCCACCGCGGTGGAGGAAGTCAAGAAGATGTCCAAGCCGGTGGGCGGCGACATGATCGCCCAGGTCGGCACCATCTCCGCCAACAACGACGCCACCATCGGCAAGATCATCGCCGAGGCCATGAAGAAGGTCGGCAAGGACGGCGTGATCACGGTTGAAGAGTCGCGCACCATGGAGACGCAGCTCGACGTGGTCGAGGGCATGCAGTTCGACCGCGGCTACCTCTCGCCCTACTTCGTCACCGATCCCGAGCGCATGGAAGTGGTGCTCGAGGATCCCTACATCCTGATCCACGAGAAGAAGATCAGCTCGATGAAGGACCTGCTGCCGCTGCTCGAGCAGACGGCGCGCTCCGGCAAGCCGCTGCTCATCATCGCCGAGGAAGTGGAAGGCGAGGCGCTGGCCACCCTGGTGGTCAACAAGCTGCGCGGCACGTTGCACGTGGCCGCGGTCAAGGCGCCGGGCTTCGGCGATCGCCGCAAGGCGATGCTGCAGGACATCGCGGTGCTCACCGGCGGTGAGTTCATCAGCGAGGAGCTGGGCGTCAAGCTGGAGTCGGTGCAGTTGAACCAGCTCGGCCGCGCCAAGAAGGTCACCATCGACAAGGACAACACCACCCTGGTCGAGGGCGGCGGCAAGACGGAAGCCATCTCGGGACGGGTGAAGCAGTTGCGCACCCAGATCGAGGAGACCACCTCGGACTACGATCGCGAGAAGCTGCAGGAGCGGCTGGCCAAGCTGGTCGGCGGCGTGGCGGTGATCAAGGTCGGGGCGGCCACCGAGACCGAGATGAAGGAAAAGAAGGCGCGCGTCGAGGATGCCATGCATGCCACGCGTGCGGCGGTCGAGGAAGGCATCGTGCCGGGCGGCGGCGTCGCCCTGGTGCGCGCCGAGAAGGCGGTTGCGGCGCTCAAGGTCAAGGACCCGGACGAGAAGACCGGGATCGAGATCGTGCGACGCGCCCTCGAGGAGCCCCTGCGCCAGATCGCGCAGAATGCCGGGCTGGAAGGCGCCATCGTGGTCGGCAAGATCCGCGACTCGGCGGACGCCAACTTCGGCTTCAACGCCCAGACCGAGGTCTACGAGGACCTGGTCAAGGCGGGCGTCATCGACCCGGCCAAGGTGACCCGCTTCGCATTGCAGAATGCGGGATCCATCGCCGGCCTCATGCTCACCACCGAGGCACTGGTGGCGGAGCTGCCCGAGGAGAAGAAGGACTCTCCGGCGCAGGGCGGCGGCATGGGCGGCGGCGGCGGCATGGGCGGCATGTACTAATCGCGGCTCAACACCGCATCAAAAAAGGCCCCGCGCAAGCGGGGCCTTTTGTTTTTGGAAAACGACTTTGGTTGTTAGTTGTTGGTTGTTAGTTGTTTGCTTCCAACAACCAAAATCCAAAATCATCGGAGGGCAAAAACAGGAACTGATTTTAGATTTTAGTTGTTTGCTTCCAACAACCAACAACCAACATCCAAAATCTTTTCAGGCCGGACATCGGAGCCGATTTTAGTTGTTGGTTGTTAGTTGTTTGCAACCAACAACCAACAACCAACAACCAAAATCGCTCATCCAACATCGCTTCTTCATCCTGCCGCGGCGCGCCGCATGGCGACCGCCCGCCGCGCCAAGCTGCGCGCCGCCTGGTTGGGGCGATAGTCCAGCTGTGAGGCGGTCCGTAAAATGCGCGTTATGGTTTCGGGCGCAACCAGGGCCCGATTACCGTTCAACGTGCGGGAGACGGTGGCCTTGGACACCCCGCAGAGTTTCGCGATGGACTGCAGGGTGGCCGGCGGGGAGCCCGCACCCAAGGTTCGGGGTACTTGACGCCGCGATTGCGGAAGCACGCGCTTCTGTGGCATGCCCTCTGATACGTCAGCGGCTGTTTTCGGTTGCGGGGGCGGGCCCGCCAAATGTTAAGAGTTTGTAAAATGACGGCGGCGCCCAAGGGGAGTACCGGGATGGAGCGCCCAGGCGTCTTCGACGCGCCCGCGTCTACGCCTGCGCTTCGCGACGTTCCGTGCCTCCGAGGTTCGGTAGAAACCCGGCCAGCAGCCCCATCAGCGGAAGATAACCGCAGACTTTGAAGACGTGCTCGATGCTGGTGTGGTCGGCGAGCACGCCCAGCGCGGCCGACGCGAGCCCGCTGACGCCGAAGGCGAAGCCAAAGAACAGGCCCGCCACCGTGCCCACTTTCCCGGGGATCAGTTCCTGCGCGAAGACCAGAATGGCGGAGAAGGCCGAGGCGAGGATGACGCCGACCAGGACGGTGAACACCGCCGTCCAGAACAGGCCCACGTGCGGGAGGGCCAGAGAAAATGGAGCCACCCCGAGGATGGAGACCCAGATCACGATCTTGCGTCCAAACCGGTCACCTAGTGGGCCGCCGGCGAACGTTCCCGCCGCCACCGCGAACAGAAAAATGAACAGGTAGATCTGCGATGTCTGGACCGACACGTGGAATTTGCTGATCAAGTAAAACGTGTAGTAGTTGGTCAGGCTGACCAGATAAAAGTATTTCGAGATGACCAGCAGAATCAGAATCGTCATCGAGAAGGTCACGTGAGCGGAGGGCCCTGCCCGCCCCGCGGCGCGGTGCTTGGCGCGGACCTGTGCCCGGTATTGCGCGATGTTGGCGTGGTACCAGAAGCCCACCCGGACAAGGACAAAAATTCCGACAAACGCCAGAATTGAAAACAGCGCAATCGAAGACTGCCCATGGGGCACGATGATCCACGCCGCCAGCAGCGGTCCCAGCGAGCTGCCGAGGTTGCCGCCCACCTGGAACAGCGACTGCGCCAGACCGTGCTTCCCGCCGGACGCCATGTGCGCCAGGCGTGAGGCTTCCGGATGAAACACCGAGGAGCCCAGGCCCACCAGTGCGGCGGAAACAAGGATGGCCCTCAGGTTGCCCGCCCGCGACAGCAGCAACAACCCGAGCAGGGTGAAGCTCATGCCGACCGCCAGCGAGTACGGCTTGGGGCGGCGATCCGTGTAGGTGCCGACCACCGGCTGCAGGAGCGACGCCGTGAGCTGGAACGTGAGCGTGATCAGGCCGATCTGGGTGAAATCCAGATGGAACGAGGTCTTCAGGACGGGGTAGATGGCCGGAATCAGTGACTGGATCGTGTCATTCAGCAAGTGCGAGAAGGAGAGCGCAAAAAGCACGCTCATCGTCGTCCGCTCGACCAGATGGCGGCCGGCTAAGAGTTCGGTCGGGTTTTGCGTCATCGTTCTTCTTCGTGCTGCGCAATCATCCTATCGAAGTCGCGATGAAGTCATGTTCCGAGTTGTGCCGGGACGACGTGGAAGAACTGGAACTCGCGTGGCCGTCCCGCAGGCGTATCTGGCAGGAGCGCGCCTCTTGACGTACGCCTGTGACGATGATTCGGTGCTGACGTCGTTGCGTATGAATCGGTCTCCCCAACTCCCCCGTGGCTGCGCTCCCACAGTGTGGGGAACCCCCCACGCTTCGCCTTGGAAGCTGAGCGGCTAAATAGCTGTTATTGCAACGACTTGCGCTTTGGTCCCCGGGTTGCGTTGTGAAAGGCGTGGTTGCAAGGAGACTCGCCATGAACCGACCCGCACTCGAACGCCCGACTCCGGCCCTGGTGCCCAGCTTCTGTCTCGTTCTGGCCTTGGCGGCGATCGTCGTCAACGCCTGCGCGCAAGCGCCGCGTCCGCGGACGTTGCCCATGGCGCTGCCAGCGCGCCCGGCGCGTCGCGTCGTGATCAGCCTTCCCGATCGCAAGCTGGCCGTGATCGAGAATGGACGCATCCTGGACTCCTTTCACGTGGCGGTGGGCGCGCGTGTCACTCCCAGCCCGACTGGCACGTTTGTCATCGTCAACCACCTCGACGCCCCGAACTACTACCACCACGGCAAAGTGATTCACCCCGGCGCGCACAGCCCCATCGGCACGCGCTGGATGGGACTGAGCAAGAAGTCCTACGGCATCCACGGGACCGACGCGCCGCGTTCCATCGGGCATGCCGCTTCGCATGGCTGCATCCGCCTGCGCAACCAGGATGTCCAGCGCCTCTTCACCGAGCTTGCGGTCGGCGATACGGTTGAGATTCACGGTGAGCGTGATGCCGCCGTCCTGGGAGTGTTCCAACCGACCACCCTGACTGCCGTTTCCAACGCCGCGGTCGCGGGCGGGCAGTAAATACGGTTGACGGTTTATGGATTGTCGGTTGCGGGGCAACCAGGCGCTGGCGGCCAGTGGGGTCGGAAAGCGGGGAGGTCGGAGGAGGTGGGCGACGCGCCAGCGTCGCCCTTGTTATACTTCCGCAATCTTGTCGGTAACTCCCTGATGCGGACTGTGGCACGACTCTTTCTGTTCCTAGCTTCACTCAGTCTGACCTTACGGGCACAGGCTCCTTGCGCAGGGTTCTGTCCGGGCCCGGCGGTCACGCAACTGGTGGACCGACTCCTGGCTGAGGTGGGTCCGCAACAAATCTGGCAGTTGACCTTCTCCAATCTTTCCAGCCATGACGCCCGCGACGTGGCAAGGCTCCGCCAGGCCGTCGAGACGGAGCTGCAACGTCGCCGGATCGTCCTGCCGCCCGATACCGCCACGACGGGTCCGACGCTGATGGTCCCGGTCACTCTCAGCGAGGACGCGACCGAGGACTTGTTGGTGGCGGCGCCGCAGGCGCTACTTCCCACTCCCCATGTCCTGCCGCCGGTGGTGGTGTCGTGGCCGCGCGGCACGCCGCCCGCCGATCTCCCGACAGTCGAACTGCTCGTGACCCCGCTGGTGGCACAGGCCGCGCCGCTCCTGGACGCCGTCGTGGCAGGAGATCTTTTATTGCTGCTTGAGGCCGATCACGTTCGCTTTCTCCGCAGGGATGCCACCGGCCAGTGGCAGGAACAGCAATCCTGGGATATCGGGACCGGGGTCGCCCCGGCACGTGACCCGCGCGGTCGCCTGGAATGGCAGAGCGGCACGCAGTTTCGAGCTTGGATCAACGACACGGTCTGCGCTGGGGATGTCGGGCTTGCGGCGCCCCCCGAGGCACCCGCCGGGATGGCTCCGGCGGGGCCGCGACCCACGGGCGCGCCCGGGGGCGAAGCTCCCGCGGGGCCGATGCGCCGGCATCTGCAGTGTCAGTTGGCCGCCGGCTGGCCCGCCCCTACGCCCGCTGGAGAAATCGGCCCCCTGCGGCTGCCGCGCGGTGAAAACGCCTTCTCCGCCGCGGGTCTTCCCATCCCTTTCTACAACCTGGCGTCGCTTCCCGGAAATCCACCGGCCTGGTTTTTTACCGGCGAGGATGGGGGCCTCCACTGGACGCGACCAACGGCAGCGGGTGTGCTTGCCGACCGAGGAGGCCGCATCGCGGGGACGTGGGGAAGTGAAGTGGCGGCGCTGCCCGCCTGTGACGCCGCCAGCGCGTTGCTGCTGACGGGATCGGGCGATACCGCCGCGCCCGACTGGCTGCAGGCCTACCATGCCGAGCCGCCGCGCCTGCAGGCCATCAGCCCGAGGATGCAGCTTCCTGGGCCGATCACCACGTTGTGGTCCGATGGCAGCACGGCCCGCGCCATTGTCCACAACGTGACAACGCATCTCTACGAGGCCTATCAGGTGCGTTTGGTCTGCCTGCAAACGCCGCCCCCGGCTGGAGGCATGGGTGCGCACTAGCCCCCTGGCCACGCTGAGTCGTGTCGCAGACCTTCTGACGGGCCGCCTCCGCAGCTTCGTTGCGCTGTCCCTCCTGCTGGGCTGTTCGCTGGCTGCGGCCACGCGCCCGCACTTTGGGGGAAGGCTCCGCGTCGAGTACCAGGCGGCCCCGGTCTCGTTGGACCCCTCCGACGCCGACCCCTTCACCGCCGAGGCGGCGGTGGTGGACGACACCGCGCGGCTCCTGTTCGATCGTCTGGTGGTGATTGACGCTGCGGGCCGGCCGCAGCCTGCCTTGGCGCGGGCGTGGGACGTGGACGCCGCCGGCCGCGAGTGGCAGTTCCATCTGCGCCCAGGCGTGCGCCTGTCGGACGGCGGTCTACTAACGCCTCCGGAAGTGACGGCGTCGCTCAGCCGGACGCTGCTGCTGGCCTTCCCGGATGCGACCGTTGACGCGACCCGCGATGGCGTGCGCGTCGTGCTGTCTTCGCCGCGGCCGGACCTGCTTTGGGAGCTGGGGCGGCTGCGCCAGTCCATCGTGTTGCCGGGGCCGGCCGGCAGGTGGCGGGGGACGGGCCCGTTTGCACTCACGGACTGGCAAGTGGGTCGGCACATGGCGTTGGCGGCGAATCAGCATTACTGGGGCGGGCGTCCCTATCTCGATGGGCTCGACATCCGCCTCGGAGTACCCGCGCGCGAGCAGACGACGGATCTCGCCTTGGACCGGGCCGATCGCATCGAAATTCCCGTCGAGGAGATCCGCGCCGCGCAGCAACGCGGGTTGCAGGTCCTGATCAGTGGTCCGCGGGAGCTGGTTGCACTGCTGCTGGTGGCCGGGCGGCCGGCCACGGAATCGGATGCCGTGCGGGCGGCCCTGGTCCACAGCCTCGATCGCAACGCGCTGTGGGCCTCACTGGCCCAGCGCGAGGGAGCGCCGGCCGCGGGGTTGCTGCCCCAGTGGATGAGCGGTACCGCCTTTTTGTTTACCAACGACGTTGCGACGGGCGGTCAAGGCGGGCAGATAACTGCGGCTTCACCGGTGAACTCGGCATCGGTCCCGGTGGTTCTGGCCTATGACCGGTCTGATCCGTTGAGTCGCGCGCTCGCCGAGCGCATTGCCGTGAACGCTCGCGATGCCGGGCTTGCCGTCCGGCCCCAGGCGGAAAATATGGCCGCCCGCAGCGGCGACTTCGACGTCATCCTGGTGCGCACCGGTCTGGAGAGTGCGTCGCCGGGCGCGTCTCTGGCTGCCCTCGTCTCCATTCTGCCGGGGACCGCCCCGGCGCCCCCGGCGGCGGTGACCGCGGCTGCCATCGTGGAGCGACAGCTTGCCGTGCTGGCAACCCACCGCGTGATTCCACTGCTGCACGTCCCGCGTGCGTATGCCGAGAGCGCGCGGGTGCATGCCGCGCCGGATTCCGGCACGACACTGAATGATTTGTGGGTGAGCGCGCCGTGACGGCGGGAGGCGGATCTCCGGGCGGGGCGTCCCTGGCCACGCGCCCGCGTTTCTATTGGGGCCTGCGCGCCAAACTCTTCCTGATGTTCGCTTTGGTGGTGGCGACGTGCCTCGTGGCCGTGACCGCGCTCGACACGCTGGCACTGCGCCACACGTTCCAGGCCCTGGATGCGCAGCGCACAACCCGCCTGGTTGAACAGTTCCAGCGTGAGATCGTCCGGCAACGGCGCGAGGTGGCGCATCACGTCGCCGCGGTGGCCGACAGCGCGGTCAGTCAGGCCATGGTGCTCGATCTCGCCCGCCCCGGCAGCAATCCGGGTGCGTGGGTCAACGCCGCGCGTGACGCGGCGGCGGAACAGCAGCTCGAATTCCTGGATTACGTGGCTTCCGACGGCGTGATCGTGTCGTCGGCGGAGTGGCCGGCTCACTTCGGCTATCACTGGCAGGGAACCCTGCCGACCGGCGAGGACGACGACGCCTACTTGGGCGAGGTGAGCCTTCAAGATGCGACCGTGCCGGCCCTGCTCGCCGCACGCCGCCTACAGGCTGGCGACCAGGCTTTGAACGTGTTGGGTGGCCGCCGCCTCGATCGCCAGTTCCTGGCGAGCCTGGTGGTCCCCGACGGCGTCCGCGTCCTGCTCTACAGCAGTGCGGGCGCCGGGTTCGATCCCGGCGCTCTGACAGGTGCGGCCGGCCCGCTGCCTGGGGCGACGCCGCTGGCGCGGATCGTGCAGCGCGCCCTGGTTGCGCCGCCCGCAGCGGATGCGAGCTTGGTCGCCACCGTCCACTGGACTTCAGATCCAGCCGATTCAGAGGTGGTGCATGCGCTGCCGCTCCGCGGTCGGCAAGGCGCGGTGCTGGGTGTTCTGCTGCTCGCCGGCTCGCGACGCGAGCTGGTGCAGTTGGAGCAGTCCACCCGCATCTGGTCGCTGCTGGCCGGCGGCCTCGGCCTGTTGTTGTCGCTGCCGCTGAGCGGCCTGGCGGCGGCGCGCGTCACCCGCCCGGTCGGCCGCCTCGCCAGCGCCGCCCTGCAAGTGGCCGCAGGCGACTGGAACGTCCAGGTCGAGCGGCGCGGCACCGACGAGCTGGCGATGCTGGCCGAGGCCTTCAACCGCATGACGCACGAGCTGTTGGAACAGCGTGAGAAGCTGTTGCAGACCGAGCGCGTGGCGGCGTGGCGGGAGCTCGCCCGCCGCCTTGCCCACGAGCTGAAGAACCCGCTGTTTCCGCTGCAGCTCACCATCGAGAACTTGGCGCGCGCCGGCAGCCGGGCGCAGGAGTCGCCACAGCACCGTGCGGCCTTCGAGGAGGTCGTGCAGGAGACCACCGCCACGCTGCTGGCCGAGCTGGCCAACCTGAAAACCATCATCGGGCGCTTCGGCGACTTCGCCAAGATGCCGGCGCCGCAGGTACGGCGCATGCAGTTGAACGACACCATGCGCGAGGTGGCACAACTGTTCCGCCATCAACTGGAGTCCGGCCAGCGCAGGTCCGGCGAGGAGGGCGCGCCGATCACGCTGCAGGTGGATCTCGATCCGCAGTTGCCGCCGGTGGAGGCCGATCCGGACCTGATGCGCCGCGCCCTCGAGAACCTTGTCTTGAACGCCATCGATGCCATGCCCACCGGCGGCCGGTTGACGTTGCACAGTTACGCCGGGGAACATCCCGGGGCGGTGGTCGTCGAGGTGTCCGACACCGGGGTCGGCCTCACCCCGGAGGAGGCGGGACGCCTGTTCACGCCCTACTACACCACCAAGCGGCACGGCACCGGCCTGGGCCTCGCCCTGGTGCAGTCCATCGTCAGCGACCACGGCGCCACGATCAGCGTCGCCAGCCGCGAAGGGCAGGGGACCACGTTCCGCATTCAGTTCGAGACCGGGTGAGCGAAGGGAAGGCCGAGGGGTGAGGGGAGAAGGGCGAAGTTGGAAGGGCGAAGGCCGAAGAAACGACTCCCGCTCCTAACTCTCGACACTCGATGCTCAACGCGTCACCCCCGACCTGTCTCTTATACACATCTGACGCTGCCGACGATCTTACGCGTGTAG
>CALEJU010000011.1 GCA_937898755.1 uncultured Acidobacteriota bacterium
GAGATTTCTGCCTGTCTCGTGGGCTCGGAGATGTGTATAAGAGACAGCCCCCTACACCTCACCCCCGACCGCCTTCGCGCGGCGGGAGATACGCCACTCCCCTTGCGGCGTGGCCTCGATGGCGAAGACGCGCAGGCACTTCATGCAACGGATCTGGCCATGTTGCGGGAGCCCGAAGCGGTGCTGGCAACCCCGGCTGCGGAAAGCGGCAAAGCAGGCGACGGCGCCGGTCAGGCAGACAGCGAGCAAGGGAAAACTTGACATGCGTCTAGAATTCCCACCATGCGTCGCTTCTCGCCCGTCCGCCATCCGCGCTTCGCCTTAACTGCGTTTTTCATTTCCCTCTGTGTCGCGCTGCTCTCCGCTGCCGGAGCGCCGCCGGCCGCACCCTCAGCAGCCACGCCGGGGTGGGCGCGACCGGTGGACGCCATTCTGCGCGAGCCCGGTCCGGCACAAAGCTTCTGGGGTGTTGCGGTCTACTCTCTCGATCAGAAGCGCACGCTCTACGCCTATAACGCGGAGCGGCTGTTCACTCCAGCGTCGAACACGAAACTCTTCACGACGGCGGCGGCGCTGCATTTGCTTGGCCCCGACTACCGCTTCCATACGAGCGTTGAGGCTGCGGCGGCGCCCGATTCCCAAGGTCGCATTGCCGGCGACTTGGTGCTAGTCGGCCGCGGCGACCCCACTCTCTCGGGCCGCACCTGGCCCTACCAACCGCCGCCTCCACCGGGCGCGCCTGCCGCGCCCGCTTCCGCCCTGCCGCCGGACCAGGCGATTGAGAACTTCGCCGATCAACTCCAGCAACGCGGCGTCAAGGTGGTTGAAGGCGACATCATCGGGGACGACAGCTACTTCGCCGACGAACGCTGGGGCGAGGGCTGGTCACAGGACGATCTCGTTTGGGACTACGGCGCCCCGGTCTCGGCGTTGACCATCAACGACAACGTGATGCTGCTCGACGCGACGCCCGCGGCGCGCGTGGGCGACACGGCGGTGCTGCGTTTCGACCCCTGGCAGGGAGTGGGAAACGTGATCAACCGGCTGCAGACGGTGGCGGCCGGAGGCGCGCGCGACATCGAGCTCGAGCGCCGTCTCGGCAGCGAAGACATTGAGGTCTGGGGCACGATTCCGCAGGGGAGTGCGATTGAGCACACGGCGGTTGCGGTCACAGATCCAGCCCTCTTCGCGGCACGCCTGTTGCAGGCGGCGCTCGCCCGCCGCGGCATCCTCGTCTATGGTCGCCCGCGTGCCCGCCATGACGTGGCGCATCCCCTTCCCGGCACCGAGCCCGTCGCTGCGGGGGGACGCGTCGAGCTGGCGGCGCACGACTCGATTCCTCTGGGCCAGGATCTGCAACTGCTGGACAAGATCAGCCAAAACCTGCACGCGGAACTGGTGTTTCGCCTGCTGGGCAAATTGCGTGTCGGCAAGGGTTCGTTGGCGGGTGGACGGCAGGTGGTCACGGATTTTCTGACGCAGGCCGGCGTGCCGCCCCAGGAGTATTTTTTCCGGGACGGCTCGGGCATGTCGCGCGAGAACCTGGTGGCGCCCGAGGCGGTGGTGCGCCTGCTGACCTTCATGGACGCGCAACCGGAGGCGGCGACATGGCGCAGCCTGCTGCCCATCGGTGGCCGCGACGGCTCCCTGGGTTCGCGATTCCGGAACGCCGACGTTCGTGGGCGCATCCTCGCCAAGACCGGTACGCTGGAACATGTGCGGGCGTTGAGCGGCTATGCCACGACGGCGCGCGGCGAACGGCTGGCCTTCTCGATCCTGGTCAACAACAGCTCTGAACCCGGCCCGATGATTCGCGCCACCATGGATCGCATCGTGACGGCGCTGGTGCAGTGATGGAATCACGGCGCGCGGAATGACGCGGGCGGTGAATGGGGGACGGTGGACCCGTGCGGGTCGGGACGAGCAGCGCTCTTCCTCGGCGCGCGGTGACAAGAAAAAGAGGGCCCGGCGAAATTTCCCGGTACGATTTCGGCACCTTCTTCTGGTAGTCTCATTGCAAGTTTGAGAGCGTGTTACTTTCGGCGCGTCGGCGCGGTCAGTCATGTGTTTTCAGACGCATACTTGCGAAGTAGAGGTAGTTTTCAGTGAAAGAGCAAGGCACCGTGAAGTGGTTCAATAATTCCAAGGGGTTTGGATTCATCACCCGCCAGAGCGGCGAGGATGTATTCGTCCATTACAGCGCCATCGAGAGCAGCGGCTACCGCTCGCTGATGGAAGGCCAGGCGGTGGAGTTCGAGGTCAAGCAGGGTCCCAAGGGCCTGATGGCCGAAGCCGTCAACGTTCTCTAGATTTCATCGAGAGGCAACTGAGCGGCGTCGGCGCGCAAGCGCCGACGCCGCTTTTGTTTGTGGGCGCCAGCGCCTGACCGCCAACGGTCAGCCCTCCATCGCGTTCAGACCCAGCGTGATCACGTCCCAGACCTGGTCCAGCTCGGCACCGGTCATGCAGTAGGGTGGCAGCACGTAGACCACCGCGCCCAAGGGGCGCAACAGCACGCCGTGGTCGAGCGCAAAGCGGTGCAGACGCGGTCCGGCCGCGGCGAGGTAGCCGCCCTCGGCGTGGAGCTCGAGTGCCGCCACCGTCCCGATGGTGCGGACGTCGGCCACGCGCGCGTGTCCCTGCAATGCCGCCGCGCGCTGCGCCTGATGCGCGCTCAGGGCCGCGATGCGTTCCATCACCGGCTCTTGTGCAAAGACCTCCAAGCTCGCCAGCGCCGCGGCACAGCCCAGCGGGTTGGCGGTGAACGAGTGCCCGTGAAAAAACGTTTTCTGCCGGTCATCACTGAGAAATGCGGCGTAGACCTCAGCCGTGCAGGCGGTGGCGGCCATGGGCAGGAAGCCGGCGGTGAGACCCTTGGCCATGCACAGGATGTCGGGGTGAACGTCGGCCTGCTGGCAGGCGAACATCGTCCCGGTGCGTCCGAATCCGGTCAGCACTTCATCCACGATCAGCAGCACGCCGTGCGCGCGGCAGAGGCGGGCGACACCCTGCAGGAACTCGCGGGGCTGCATGATCATGCCGCCCGCTGCCTGCAACAGGGGTTCGACGATGACCGCGGCGGTGGTGGTGGCGTGGGCCGAGAGATGGTTCTCAAGCTGCCCCAGGCACTCGATGGCACAAGTGGCGCGCACCTTGCCGACAGGACAACGGTGGCAGTAGGCGGTGTGGGTGCGATGTACGGGAAACAGCAAGGGCTCGAAGGCCTGGGTAAAGAGGGAGCGCTCGCTGACCGCCATCGCGCCCAGCGTGTCGCCGTGGTAGGCGTGTTCGAGCGCGATAAAGCCGGTGCGCTCCGGCCGACCCAGGTTGCGCCAGTACTGCACCGCCATCTTCAGCGCCACCTCGACGGCGGTCGAGCCGTTATCGGAGTAGAAGATGCGGTCCAGTCCCGCGGGCAGGATCGCGACCAGTCGCTCGGCTAATTCCACCGCCGGCCGGTGGGTGAAGCCGGCAAAGATCACCTGTTCCAGCTCGCGCGCCTGGCGGGCGATGGCGGCAGCGATATGCGGGTGGGCGTGGCCATGTAGCGTGACCCACCAGGAGGAGATGGCGTCGAGATAGGGACGGCCCTCGGTGTCGTACAGCGTTGCGTCCGCGGCGCGCGCAATGGCGATCGGCAGCGGCGCCTCCTGCATTTGCGTGTAGGGATGCCAGAGAACGCGGCGGTCGCGTTCGGCGAGGGAGTTCATCAAACGGCCCCTCCGAGCAGGCGTGCGCGCGCCGCGGTGAATGGCGGCGCGGCTTGTTGCAGGGTGATGGGATCCAAGGTGGGGAGCCACGGCAGGTGCTGCACGGTGACGTGCCCCATGCCGGCGATGGCCTGCGCGTTCTCGGGGTGCGGCTCGCCGTGCAGCACCACGGTACTTACCTCCAGCCCGCGCCGTCGCAACGCTTCGAGGCTGAGCAACGTGTGGTTGAGCGTGCCGAGTTGCGTGCGCGCCACCAGCACCACCGGCAGGCCGAAGTGCACCATGAGATCGGCCATGAAAGTCGTCGCGCTCAGGGGCGCGAGCACCCCGCCCGCCCCCTCGACCACCAACAGGCGGTCGCAGGCGGGCAGTTGGATGGTATTCACCTCGATCCTTCGGCCGGCCCGGGCAGCGGCGAGATGGGGCGAAGCGGGGAGAGAAAAGAGGTGTCGTTCGGGCAGCAGGCGCTCGGGCGGCAGCCCGGTCCAGCGTGCCATGTCGGCGCGGTCGGTCGAGGGGGCATCGCCGGCTTGAATCGGTTTCCAGTAAGCAGCTTCAAGCGCCAGCGTGAGCACGGCCGCGACCACCGTCTTGCCGATGCCGGTGTCGGTGCCGGTGATGAACAGGCCGCGTTGGGCGGGAGAGGAAGGCATTTCATCGGTGGAGCGTGGGGCGTTGAGGGCACAGCATGACGCGTGAACAAAGGCGGTTGCCGTTCAACATCCAATGTCCAACACCCGGCTGACCACTGAGCGATTCTACCCGCCCCGCACTATGCCCAATCCTCCACGCTTTCCGCCCCACCCTCTACCACGTTCCTCGCTTCTCCCACCGCCGCCACGACCGCCTCGCCGAAGCGCTGGATGCTGGCCGTGTCGTGAGTGGCGCTCACCGTGAGGCGCAGCTGGGCTTCGCCTTCCGGAACACTGGGCGGGCGGATGGCACGCACGTCGAAGCCTTGTGCAGCCAGGCGCTCGGCGACCGCGACGGCGCGCGCATCGGCACCCAGGCGTACGGCCAGGATGGGCGTGGGGGTGGACGTCTGCAGCAGGCCGCCGGCGGTCAGTTGCGCGGCGAGCGCACGGGCGTTGGCCCATAGACGCTCGCGGCGCCACGGTTCCTGCACAAGCACATCAAGCGCGGCGTCGAGTTGTACCGCCAGCAACGGTGGCGGAGCGGTCGAGAAGATGAACGGGCGGGCGCGGTTGATGAGGTACTCGCGCACGATGTTTGAGCAGGCAACGAAGCCGCCCGCGGCCCCCAAGGCCTTGCCGCAGGGGTGCAAGCTGGCGAGCGCCGCGGTGGGCAGTCCGGCCTCGACCAGAGCGCCCTCGCCGTTCGGCCCGCACAGGCCGGTGGCATGCGCTTCATCCACGATCAGTTCGACCCCGAGTTCGCGGCAGAGGGCGACGATCTCGGGCAAGGGGGCACGGTCGCCAGCCATGCTGTAGATGGACTCAATGACCAGAAACGCCCGGCGGCGTGGCGCGACACGCTGCCGTAGGATCTTTTGCCAGGCCACCACATCCAGATGCGGCAGGATGACGCGCTCGGCGCCGCTCAGACGCATGCCGTCAATCAGGCTGGCGTGGTTCAGGGCGTCGGAAAACACCAGATCTTCGCGGCGGATCAGCGTGCTCAGCACGGCCAGATTGGCCGCATAGCCGGAGGAGAAGAACAGGGCGGCCTTGCTGCCGCGAAAGCGGGCAAAACGGGCCTCGAGCGCGCTCCACTCCGGCTGATCACCGCGCACCAGGCGCGAGCCGGTGGAACCGAGCGGCAGATCGCTCTGCGCAGCGCGCGCCACGGCGGCGCGTATGGCCGGGTGGCGACTCAGGCCGAGGTAGTCGTTGGAACAGAAGTCTTCGCCCGCGGGCGGTCGAAGACGGCGGCGCCGGCTCCGCGCTTCGAGCGCCCCAAGTTCCGCGGCCAGAGCGGCCTCCAAGGTCGGCGGGGCGGGACTCACGGGTTTTGCAGCGGGCGGCTCGGGGAGCAGGCCCAAGGTTTGTAGCAGGGCGTGATCGGCCGCCGTCTCGGGGTTGGGCGTGGTGAGCAGCTTCTCGCCGAGGAAGATCGAGTTGGCGCCGGCGTAGAAGCACAGTGCCTGCGCCTCCTTGGAGAGCGCCAGGCGTCCGGCGCTGAGCCGCACCTTGCTCTGCGGCATGAGAATGCGGGCGGTGGCGATGGCGCGCACGAAATCAAAGGCGTCCACCGGCGGCTGGTCGGCCAAGGGCGTCCCGGCCACCGCGACCAAGGCGTTGATCGGCACGCTCTCGGGTGGGGTCGGCAGGTTGGCCAAGACGTGCAGCAGGCGGATGCGGTCGCTCTCCTGCTCGCCCATGCCGAGGATGCCGCCGCAACAGACGGAGATGCCGGCCTGGCGCACATGCTCCAGCGTGTCCAGGCGATCCTGGTAGGTCCGCGTCGAGATCACCTTGCCGTAGAACTCCGGCGAGGTGTCGAGGTTGTGGTTATAGGCGGTCAGTCCGGCGGCAGCCAGCGCGGCGGCCTGCGTGGCGTTGAGCATGCCCAGCGTGCAGCAGACCTCCAAGCCGAGCGAGGAGACGCCGCGTACCATCTCCAGCACCTGTTCGAACTCTGCCCTGCCGGCGGCGGGGGCGGAGCGCCAGGCGGCGCCCATGCAGAAGCGCGTGGCGCCCTCGTTCCTGGCTTGGCGCGCCACCTCAAGCACGTGTCCGGTATCGAGCAGCTTTTCGGCGGCCAGTCCGGTGTCGTAATGGGCGCTTTGCGGGCAGTAGCCGCAGTCCTCCGGGCATCCCCCGGTCTTGATGGAGAGTAACTGGCAGAGTTGCACCTCAGGCTCAGGGTGCGCCCGACGATGGACGTCATGCGCCTGTTCGAGCAGGGGCAGTAGCGGCTGGCGGTAGAGCCGTTCGACCTCCCCGAGCGCCCAGCGTTGCGCGGTGGGAATTGCGGGCGGAGCAACCAAGGACACCAAAGTGCGGGTTTCAGCCATAAACGCGCCCATAGCGGGCCTTCGTATCATAGCTGGGACGCTGGCGCGTCGGCTACGCGGGGCTTCCCCTCCCGCACCTCCAAGCGGGCGCTGGGGGCTCCATCGCCCCGGCGCTCCCGTTGCTCGCATTCCCCTTACCCGGGTTCTGGCCGACACCCGACCCGTGGCCAACCCCCTCGGACGATGGCGCGGGTGGATGGCGAGGGTGGATGGCGCGGGTGACTGAGGCCAACGCGCCGGCAGGAACCACAAACGACGAACCCAAAAAAAGAGGACGCCCCTCAGCGTCCTCTTTGATGCTCCCGCTCGTCTGCCGCCACGTGCGTGACGGCGCCTCCCAAGCGGCAACAGGGGTGCGTCGTTCCTCAAAGGCGACAACGCGTCTCGGGCAACTTAGGCGCTGAGCCGCTGTCGGGCGTGGGCGCGACGGCGGCGGGCCTGGGCGGAACGCTCCGCCAATGCCTGCGCAGCCTGATCCGGCTGATAGCCGAGACGATCGGCTGCGGCACGGATCAGCTCTGCTGTCGTACCGCGCACATAGCCGCGTCCGCTGATGACACGCGAGACCGTGGCGGTGGAATACCCGGAAATCACGGCGACATCCTGAATGGTGACGCCGAAAGCGGGTGTTTTCTGCGTAGGTCGGGGCGGTCGCGAGTTCCGTACCGGCTCAATCGAAGCAAATCCAAGTTTCTGCATGGTTTCAACACCCATTGTTGTCAGTTACTTACGGCCACTCCCGCGCCTGGAAAGGCGAGAGACACCCACCCGTTTCGATGCGACAGACGGGTGGAAAGAATGCAAGGGATGAGCGAAATGCGGAGCTCGGCAGGACGCAAACAGGGCGTCGGGCAGCGTAACGGGCCTGATCGAAGGCTGCTGCAACCCTCGGGCGGCGGAGCCGGTTTCCCGACTTCCGATTGCAGCATGTTGCTTGGCACCATTGACCTTACTCGTGAGGCGGAACTTCGCAAAACAGAAAATTTGGATCGCACCGATCAGTCGCCGGGGCTTCGTACATACCCGCCTGCACCATAGACTACCGACATGGACGCAGCCGCCTCCGTAACGGTTGCGTGAAAAAGAGCTCACTCCTATGCCACGCCTTTTCCGCCACGCTGTTTTGTCGTCAGTGTGTTTGTTCTTGACAGTGCAGGTCCACGCGGCTGCGCCCAAACCGAACGTTTTGGTGATCGCCGACATGGAAGGCACGATGGGGATTGCGGATCCGGCCTTGTTGTACGACAGCGCGGCGCATGACGTTTACGGGCGGGCGCTGCTGACCCGCGAGGTGAACGCCGCGCTGCACGGCGTACTGCAGGCCGGAGCGGGAACAATATTGTTCAGCGACAGCCATTTTCGCGGCGCCAACGTCGCCCGCGACCTGCTCCCCGCCGACCTCGTCTGGTTGGCGCCGCATGCGCTGGAGGCCTCGCACCCGCAGGCGGAGGTGGACGAGATCTTTGCGCGCTATCACCCCCAGGCGCTGGTGATGCTGGCCTACCATGTCGCCTCCGGCGGCCACGGGTTTTTACCGCACACCTTCGTCAGCCGCGACCGGGTGCGGATTAACGGTCGCGAAGTCGGAGAAGTTGCCATGTTGGCGTCGTTGGCCGGCAGCTACGGCGTGCCGGTGGTGGCGTTGAGCGGCGACGAGGGCACCTGCGAGGAGGCGCAGGCCTGGGGCATGGGAGCAAAGTGCGCGGCCACCAAGGAGCTTCTGCCCGACGGTCGCATGGCGCTCCAGCCTCTTGACCGCGCCGAGCAACAGGTCAGTCAGGCGGCGGCTGCGGGGTTTGCGGCGCGCGCCACGATCGCGCCATTGACTCTCGCCGGGTCCGAAATGTGGGAGATGGAGCTGCGCAACCCGATGCAGCCGGCCAGCGCGTTGCCCGGCGGGGTGAGCCGTGCCGGGGGACGACTGCAATGGCACGCCTCCACGTTCCGCGCGGGGTTCCGCACGTACTTCGAAGTGCTGCACGCGCTGGGACACTGAGAGGCGACGCGGTGCATCCAACCCGCGCATGAAGTGGTCAAAACCTGCCGCCCCATCCGGGCCAGCGCGTGGTGCCCCGCTGCGTGCAAAAGCAGCAGGCGGACCGGTGCGGTCCGCCGAGCGGCCGCTCGGTGTAGAGGTGCCACTGACGCCGGCGCCTCCCATCTCGGGCGAGCTGGTCCGCACCGCCACCAACACGCCCGACGATCCGACCTCCTGGCAGAACGAGCCCGGTCCCGGCATGGGCGAACGGCCGGAGGACGAGGTGGTGCACCGCAGCCTGCAGAGCATGGAGCCCGTGGCGCGCGTCAAGATCGTCTCCGACGAGCCGGAGCTTCCCCGCCCCGAGCGGGATCCTGAGCAGGAAGCCGACGAGGGGTGAGGAAGACGAGGGCCGAGGGGCGAAGGGCCAGGGGGAACCGGGGATTTCGCCTGCGGGGGGGGGCGGCTCGCCCCCGGCTATCAGCCGCCGCCCCTAACGGGGCGAACGCATCCCGGGCCCAAAAACCCGGTCCAATGCCTCCGTGCGCATAGCAACAACCGTCAACCGGCGCGCGACAACCGTTTGACCTGCCGCCTTCCCCTCCGCCATCATCGGGTTCGTATGTTTCCCACGCACCGGCCGCGACGGCTGCGCCAGAATCCCGCCCTGCGCGCCATGGTGCGCGAGACGCGGCTGCGCCGCGAGCAGCTCGTCTACCCGCTCTTCGTGGTTCCCGGTACGGGCGTCCGGCAGGAGATCGCCTCCATGCCGGGGAACTTCCACTGGTCGGTGGACCGCCTGGTCGAGGAGTGTCGCGCCGTCCACGACCTCGGCATCCCGGCGGTGCTGCTCTTTGGGCTGCCGGAGTCCAAGGACGCGCAAGGCTCGGGCGCCTGGGCCGAGGACGGTATGGTCCAGCAGGCGACGCGGGCGCTGAAGCGCCACCTGCCGGCCCTGCAGGTCTTCACCGACGTCTGCCTGTGCGAGTACACCAGTCACGGCCACTGTGGCGTGCTCGACGCCTCGGGCGCCGTCCGCAATGATCCCAGCCTCGAGTTGCTGGCCCGCATCGCGGTCTCGCACGCCCGCGCTGGGGCGGACCTGGTCGCCCCGAGCGACATGATGGACGGCCGTGTCGCCGCGTTGCGCGTCGCGCTTGACGCCGCCGGCTTCCCCGACATGCCGATCATGGCCTACGCCGCCAAGTTCGCCTGCGGCTTTTACGGACCCTTCCGCGAGGCCGCCGCCTCGACGCCGCAGCAGGGCGATCGCGCCGGCTACCAGATGGACCTCGCCAACGGGCGCGAGGCGCTGCGCGAGATGGAACTCGATCTTGCCGAGGGCGCCGATATCCTGATGGTTAAACCCGCGCTTCCCTGCCTCGATATCCTGCGCGCCGCGCGCCAGCGCTTCGACGTGCCGCTGGCCGCCTACCAGGTCTCCGGGGAGTACAGCATGATCGTGGCCGCCGCCGAGCGCGGCTGGATCGACGGCGAGCGCATCCGCGACGAGAGCCTGCTCGCCATCGCACGGGCCGGGGCGGATGTCATCATCACGTACTTCGCCAAGGCGGTGGCGGAAGCGGTTGTTAGATTTTAGTTGTTGGATTGCGCGGCCTGAACGCCATCGTTGATCGAGCCACCCCACGTCGCGCGGAAGAGCGCGCAACTTAAATTGTCATGATGGTCGACAAGGTACTGGTAGTGAGCCTGGTTCTAACCGTCTTGCAAGTGGGATGCCGACCTAAGTCCCACCCACGCCCTGAAGGGGTCCCAACCTCAGCGGTCTGGGCGGGCGGTGTGGACGGTGGAAACTTCTTCGAGTGCAGAACCAATGTGGAGAGGAACACCTTGGCGTGCACTGTGTACAACGAAGGCAGTCATATGGTCATGATGAGCGGCGTGTACTGCCATCCTGGTTACACAATCCCGACCACGGTACCCGCGATTTCGTCTACGGACTACACCGCCATTTACCTGGTCAACGGGATTCGGCTCATGCCGTGTCCATCCCCGGTGCCGAAGGGAGTGCCGCCCGGGGCCATGCTGTCCAACAACGGAGTGTTCATCAGTTGTCGGAAAGTAGACGGCAATACCTATCAGTGCGACAGCTTTCTGGCCGCGGACGGCAGACGGTTCAATGGCGGTTTGTACCGGTGTAACGTATCCGACTGGCTGCACCGTGATCGACCCGGGAGTATGTGGGAAGCCGAATTTGATTTAGAAGGCGGCGGTATATGTTCACTCGCCCAAGCCCGGAAGTGATTCCCGTTGCGTGATCACGGCGCTGGTTCGGATTTGCTAGAAACGCAACAAACAAACGTCGTGCGTTGTGTGCGGGCTCCCCCGGGGTCTTGCGGGTAGGGTGGCACGCCCGCGCAGTTGGCTGACGCCACCCGCCAGAACGCCAAGAAGCATTGCTGCGACACTTGCACTGCTGCGGTCCTGGGGGGGCGTACTTCGGTGTTGGATTTTGGTGGTTAGGTTGCGGATGAAGACATGCGAACGGTGCCCGTCGGTCCGCTTTGCGTGCGCCAAAATCCAACAACCAACAACTAACAACCCTTCGGAAACCGCTCCGCCACCAGCCGCAGCGCGGCTTCACGGGTCACCAGCGTGCCTTCCAGTTGCGCTTCTTCCACGGCGTCGAGGATCTCGCGGTAGCGCGGGCCGGGGGGGTAGCCCAGCGCCAGCAGGTCCTCGCCGGTGACGAGGCGCGGCGGGCGCATCTCGGCTTCCGGGATCTCGCCCAACTGCTGCCGGACGAAGTCGTAAAGCCGGAGATCGCCGTGGCTGTTGCGGCAGTCGAGGCGGTGCAGCTCGAGGTGCTCGTCGAAGTGCGGCATGCGCAGGAAGCGCTTGAGCGTGCTGCGGCGCATCTGCGGCGCGTCGGCGAAGCGCAGGTGGTGCTCGACCAGGGCGGCCACGCGCTCGCCTTGCTCGCGCGGCAGCCGCAGTCGTTCCGCGATCGCCGCCGCCATGCGCGCGCCGATGGCGGCGTGCCGGTCGAAGCGGATGCGGTCGGGCGCCACGCGGAAGGTCGGGGGCTTGCCGACGTCATGCAGCAGCACGCCCAGGGCGAGGGTTGGCGAGCAGCCGGCGGGCAGCTCGGCGAGCATCATCAGGGTGTGCGTCCAGACGTCGCCCTCGGGGTGATACTGCGGCGGCTGCGCCACCCCTTGCATGGCGGCCACCTCGGGCAGCACGACGGTCAGCAGGCCCAGCGTGTCGAGAAGCTCGAAGGCGCGCCGCGCCCCGCCCTCGGTCAGCATTTTCAGGATCTCGTCGCGGATGCGCTCGCGGCTGACCACCGGGAGCGTGGCGGCCAGCGCGCGGATGGCCGCCGCCGTGGCGGGCTCGATGGCGAAGTCCAAGCGGGCGGCGAAGCGCACCGCGCGCAACATGCGCAGGCGGTCCTCGTGGAAGCGCCGCTGCGGGTCGCCGATGGCGCGGACGATTCCTTGTTGCAGGTCCCGCTCGCCGCCGACGAAATCGAGCACGCGGTCGGAGATTGGGTCGTAGAGCAGGCCGTTGATGGTGAAATCGCGCCGCGCCACGTCATCCTCCGGACGTGTCGCGTAAGCGACGGCATCGGGGTGCCGGGCATCGGAATAGCTCTGCTCGGTGCGGAAGGTCGCGACCTCGGTCCGGCTGCCGTCCGCGTGTTGGACCAGCACCACGCCGAAGTGGGCGCCGACGGCGAGGTGTTGCGGAAACAGGCGCATCACCGTCTCGGGATGCGCGTCGGTGGCAACGTCGTAGTCCTGCGCCGCGCGCCCCAGCAGCCGGTCGCGCACGCAGCCCCCCGCCCAGAGCGCCTGGAACTTGGCGGCGCGCAGCGTCTGCACGATCGAGAGGGCGGAAGCTTCCGACATCGCGGCTTCAGTGTACGGCGCGGCGGGAGCGAAAAGGCAAAAGTGGAAAGTGGAAAGGTCTGCGCGCTCGCGTCCTATAATCAGCCCGCTGGCTGGAGCGTGCCATGGATCGCCGCCTTCTCTTCCGCCTGGATGGAACGCTGTCCCGCGGCCCTTACGCATTGCTGGGAGTCCTGTTGGTCCTCGTCAAGGTGCTCGCCGATCGCCTTCTGGCGGCCGCGTTTCACGTCACCTGGACGGTCTGGGACTACTGGCATGCGCCCGATCCGATTGGGTTGGCGCTGTATGGAGAGCCCCGTGGCCGCGCCTTTCTGCTGGCCATGGCGGCGCTTGCCCTGCCGTTCATGTGGGTGGGCCTGACCCTCACATTGCGGCGCATGCGGGATGCGGGATGGCCATTGCGGACGGCCCTGCTGTTTTTAGTCCCGTTCGGGAACGTGGTGCTCTTCGTGACGCTCTCCGTCTTGCCACGTCGCGAGATAACGCCGGCTCAACCCGAAGCAAATGCCACCGGCAGTGCAGAAATGTCCGGGGCGGTGGTGGTCGGCATTACGGTCGCGATTGGAGCTGCTCTTACCGCAATCGGAATCTTGTGGATGGAGTTTTACGGCTGGGGTTTGTTCGTCGCGCTTCCCTTTGCGATTGGCTTTGCCGCAACGTGGCTGCACACGGCACATCGGCAGCGGACGATGCGCGAGTGCCAGATGGTGAGCCAAATCTCCGCCCTTGCACTCGGTTCGCTGCTGCTCTTGCTGGGGTGGGAAGGCCTCATCTGCCTGCTCATGGCGACGCCGGTGGCTGGCGGGCTGACCGCCTTGGGGGCCGCATTCGCCTTGGGGTTGCGCCGTGAGGCGTGGGAACAAAGGCTCATGCATGGTGGCTATGGTGCACTGGCGCTCGTCTGGCTGGCGGTGCCGGGCATTATGGGAGTGGAGCGCACCGCGCCTGCCACGCCCCAAGTCGAAGCCGTGACCACCGCCGTCGAGGTGGACGCGGCGCCCGCGGCCGTTTGGCGCGCCGTGCTTGCCTTCCCCCCGCTTGCTCCTCCGCGTGCCTGGTACTTCCGGCACGGCATTGCCTATCCCATCGGCGCGGAGATTACGGGCACGGGAGTCGGCGCCGTTCGGCACTGTGAGTTTTCAACTGGGAACTTCATCGAACCGATTACTGACTGGGACGCCCCAAACCGGCTGGCCTTTACCGTCGCCGCGCAGCCGATGGCCATGACCGAGTGGATGCCGTTCCGTTCCCATGCAAGTGTCCCGCCTCACCTCTCCCGGAGCTACTTCCGCACCGTGCGCGGCGAGTTCCGGCTGGTGCCGCTTGCCGGCGGCCGGGCCCGACTGGAGGGCACAACGTGGTACCAGAATCAGCTCTGGCCGGCCGCTTATTGGCAGTTTTGGACGGACGCCATCCTGCACCGAATTCACCAGCGCGTCCTGCAACATGTGAAAAAGATAGCGGAACAATCAGCCGCCCGGTAAGAACCGAGGCGGCAGGCCGCCCTTCACGCTCCACGCTCCACATCTCACCCCACCCCCTACTCCCCACTTGTCTCTTATACACATCTGACGCTGCCGACGATCTTACGCGTGTAGATCT
>CALEJU010000012.1 GCA_937898755.1 uncultured Acidobacteriota bacterium
ACCACAGCGCCGGAATCCAGCTACACCCGTTTACACAAAAAACTTGACACTCCCCTGCTTCTCCCCTTACTCCCTTCCTCCCTTACTCCCTGTTTTCCCTCCTCCCCTCCTCCGTGTCTTCCCTCCCCCGCAAACACGATTAGCTCAACTTCTGCTCCCACACCGTCAGCTTCTGGATGAGATCGGTGCGGACGTGGAAGCCGAGGCCGGGGTCGCTGGGCGGCGTCAAGACGCCTTGCGCGTTGACCGTGACTTCTGGCTCGATGATGTCCTCGCGCCAGTAACGTTTGCTGGCCGAGACGTCGCCCGGCAGCGAGAAGTTCTCGAGCGTGGAGAGGGCGATGTTGTAGGCGCGTCCCACGCCCGACTCCAGCATCCCCCCGCACCACACCGGGATGCCGTGCTGCATCGTCACGTCGTGAATCGCCTTGGCGGAGCTGAAACCGCCCACCCGTCCGAGCTTGACGTTGATCACCCGGCAGGCGTGCAGGTCAATCGCCAACTGCGCGTCACGGACATTCTTGATGGCCTCATCGAGACAGATCGCGGTTTCAATTGCCTTCTGCAGCGACGCATGCATGTAGATATCGTCGTGCCAGAGCGGCTGCTCGAGCATGGTCAGCTTAAAGCGGTCGAACTGGCGCAGGTGCTCGAGGTCGTCCAGCGTGTAGGCGGAGTTGGCATCGCCCATCAGCGGCGTTTCCGGAAAACGCGCGCGCACCGCCTGCAGGACTTCGACGTCCCAGCCCGGCTTGATCTTGAGCTTGATGCGCTGATAACCAGCCGCGACCTCGACAGCGATGGCGTCGAGCAGTTCGGGAATGGAATTCTTGATGCCGATTGAGACGCCGCAGGGCAGCGCCGTACCCGTGCCGCCGATAAACTGCCACAACGGCTTGTTGGCGATGCGGGCCTGGATCTCCCAGACGGCGTTCTCGATCGCAGCCTTGGCCATCTGGTGACCGCGAATCAACTTCATCAGACCGGCCACCTCGCCGGCGTGCTCGAACTTCTTGCCCAGCACCAGCGGCGCGGCGAAGTCGCGCAGGATGTGCGCCGCCGTGTCGGTGGTCTCGTGGCTGTAGAACGGCGTTTCGCCGCAGGTCACCTCGCTCCAGGCACACAGCCCCTCGGCCTTGAGTTCAACCAGCAAAATGCGCCGCTCTTCCGTGCGGCCGAAGCTGGTTTCAAAAAAGGAGACCAGCGGCATGCGGATCTCGCGCAGGGTGATGGCGGTAATCTTCATGAGATGGGTTGGGGGCGGGCCGGCTCATCGGCCGGCGGCGGCCCATAACTGAACGCTTCGTCCCAGCGGCCGAGCCGAAACGCGCCGCCGCCGTCGGCGGTCTTCTCGTAACCAAGCACGGTGAGGCCGCGCGCGAACGCCTGCTGCAGCGCCTCGCGGTTTTGCGACTGGACCGCCTCGGCGCGCGGGTCGCCCGCGGTCTTCCAGGCGGCGACTGCGGCGGGAACGACGACCCGTTCAGTCACCTGGTCGGGAGCGGGGCCCCCGCCGGCAAGGGCCGCGTGCACGCGGCGGGCGTTCATCCACCACTCCGCCACCAGGCGGTCGGTGGGCAGGCCGGCGTGCAGGTGGCTGCTCGTGATTCCATACTGGTTGGGCACGTAGCGGCGGGTGATGGCGCCCAGCCGCTCGAGGTTGAAGTAGGCGTTCTTGATCTCGAGCGGATCAAAGGTCCATTCCATCAGCTCAATGCCGCGGCGCAGTGCGTCGTCGCGCTGCCGCAGCTTGAGCTGGCGCCCCACCCCGGTGTTGCGGTACTCCGCCGCCACCGCCAGCATGTGGGAGTGCAGGTAGAGATGCCCGTGACGGTCGCCGGGCAAGGCCAAGGCGTATCCAATCACGCCATCGGGCGCAGCGGCGTCAAAGGCGCCGAAGATCTGTCCGCCGATCTTGTGCGCCACCACGAACATGCGCACCGGCACCAGGTCGGCGTCGCCGAAACCCCACACCGCCTTCTGCAACTCCACGCAGGCCTCGAATTCGGCGACAGTATGCAGGGCGCGGATCTCGATTTGTTTTTGCGGCGGCATCTCCGACCGTAACTCCTCTGGCGCGCTCATCGTTTCGCCTCGCCCCGCTTCACCGCGCGCCAGTGGTCGTCGAGATCCGCCGCACTCGTCTGGGCCACGTCCGACCCGGCACTTTGCACACGCTCTTCCATGGCCGCGAAGCGCCTTCGGAACTTGCCGTTGGCGCGCTTCAAGGCCGTCTCCGGCTCGATCTCAAAACGACGCGCCAGGTTGATGACGGTGAACAGCAGGTCGCCGATTTCCTCGTCCAGATGGTCGGGCGGGGCGTCCGCCAGTTCGGCGCGCACTTCAGCGATCTCTTCCTCGAGCTTGGCGAGCACGCCTTCGGCGTCCGGCCAGTCGAACCCGTCCTGCGCCGCCCGGGCGCCCAGCTTGTACGCCTCGACCACTGCCGGCATCTTGCGCGACACCTCCTTGAGGCGCGAGACGGGGGCGGCTTGGGAGGGCTGCCCGCGTTCCTGAGCCTTGATGGCCTCCCAGTTCTTGAGCACCTGCCCGCTGTCGGCGGCCTGCGCATCGCCGAAGACGTGAGGATGGCGGCGGATCAGCTTGTCGGCGAGTCCCTGCAGCACGTCCTGCATGCCGAAGTACCCCGCCTCGGTCGCCATCTCGCTGTAAAACAGGATCTGGAGCAGCAGGTCGCCGAGTTCGTCCTGAAGGCCCGCCCAGTCGCGTTCGCTGATCGCCGCCAGCACCTCGTAGGTCTCCTCCAGCGTGTAGGGCTTGATGCTGTCGAAGGTCTGCTCGCGATCCCACGGGCAGCCGCCCGGCGCCCGCAGGCGCGCCATGAGCGCGATCAACTGTTCGAATTGTTCGCCGTGGGTCAAAGCGGGGAGTGGTACTGCGCCAAACGGGGAATCGTGGATGAACTTGTACTGTACCCGCTCGACGCAGGAACGAGCAAGGCGCGCGCGGGCCAACGCGGCCTAGTACGGCACCCGGCGCAAGCTGGGAGACAGGGGCTGGCGCTCCAGGCTGGGTGCATTGCGCCCGCTGATGCGGGCGCCGGGCGGGACGCTGGCGCGTCGGCCGTGCCGAGACGACCGAGCCCGGCACCGAATGCTGGCCGATCGGCGCCCCTCGGTCTACACTGTTTGCGCAGGCCCCCTATGTCAACGTTCTCCCGTGCTCTTCTTCTCGCCGTGCTGCCCAGCCTCGTCCTTGTCGCCGCGCCGCGCAAGCCGCAAACCCTGATGCTGGTGGTTGACAAGGAAGCCCATCGCGTGACGCTCTACGATCACGCCACTGAAAAACCATTGTGTTCCGCCGAGGTGGGCGTGAACCCGCACGAGGCCGCCTTCTCCAACAACGGTCGCCTGGCCTTCGTTCCCATTTACGGCACGACCGCTGTCGGCCTGGCCGGCACGGATGAACACTCGCTCTATATCATCCGCACCGCGGACTGCAAACAGCTCGGCATCATGGACACTGGTGAGCATCGCCGCCTGCACGGTATTTATGTCGGGCGCGACAATCTGATTTACCTCACTTCCGAGGTCAGCCAGTCGCTGCTCGTCATTGATCCCCAGCACCGCAAGTTGGTGGCGGCCATCCCCACCGGGTCGCCGTACTCCCACATGATTGCCGTGCTGCCCGATCTCAGCCGCGCCTTTGTCAGCAACATTCAATCGAAAACTATTTCCGTGCTCGACCTGCCGCACCGCAAGCTCTTGCAGCAGATCCCCACCGAAAGCCAGAACCAGCGCATGGTGCTCAGCCCGGATCTGAAGTGGTTTGTGACCAGCCTCGGACCGGTCGGCAAGGTGGATTTCTTCCGCACCAGCGACGCTGCGCTCGACTTCGAGATTCCCGTCGCCGGACACCCGTTCGTGACCCGCTTCAGCCCGGACGGGCAGTTCCTCTACGTGGCGGGAAGTTCCAAGCAAGGCTCGACCGCGTGGAAGATCTCCGTGGCGGAGCGCAAGGTCATCGCCACGCTGGACGACCTCGGCCATGCCGTCGGCACCCTGGCCATTGATCCCGAAGGCGATCGCGTTTACGTCAGCGACCAGGCCAAGAACTGGATCAGCGAGATCACTACCGCCGACTGGAAACTGGTGAAACGGATCCCGACCGCGAAAGGTCCGGATGAGATTGTCTTCGGCCAGCGCTAACTCACATCGATCGTAGTGTAACTTGCAGGCCCCGTCCGGTCCCCCCTTTCAGGCGGGACCTATTGGGAGGGAGAGCGTGTTACGGTCGGGTTACGTGCGTGCGACTGCCGTTTCTTCCGCGATCGTCCGGCCGGACAGCCCGGAGTTGCCGGCGTGGCTGCGTGCCTTGGCACGCAGTACCCTCGCGCTCAGTCCCCGCCATCCCAGCCGCTTTCTCGCAGCCCTCGCCGAATACCTGGAAGCGACCGTGCTTCTGGCGCTGGTGCCGGGACCGGACCGCCGCCTGCATGTCGCCGATGGCGCAGGGCGTGCGCTACGGCTACCGCCGGACTGGTCGGTGACGCTGGCGCGGGCATGGGAGCCGCATCTGCGGCGTGTCCTGCCATTGCGGGCGGGCGAGATCCTGGTTCATTACCCGCTGTCCATCAGCGAGCCCGAGAATGGCCTGCTCATCGCTTATGTCCGCGATCCGCAGCGCGCCGTATGCCTGGCGGCCGCCGCCGCCATCTGGCGGGAAACGTTCGCGCCTCCGATGATCTCTCCGCCCGAGACTGCCCAGCCCTGCGAGGCGTGGCTGGCGTGGGCGGAGGCAGTCAGCACACAACTGGGCCACTTGTTGGAAGTCGAGTCCATCGCCTTCGATCTTTTGCTGCGCCATGTCCAACTCGATTCCGACTCGCCGCTGGCGGCGGCGCTTGCCACCAACCAGCAGACCCTGCAGATGTTCCGGGAGGACTTGCGCGAGATCACGCATCATGACGGCACGCCCACACGCTTCATCGCGCTTTCGCTGCACCGCCTGGTGCGGGCAGCGGTGGAGCTGTTCCGGAAGTCCGGGAGCGGGACACGCTTCACGCTTCCGCGAACGCCGGGCCGGCCCGAGACCGTACAGGTTTTGGGCGATGCGCAGGCGCTGCGCCGTCTGCTGGAAATCATGTTGCTCCAAAGCTCGCAAGCGGTTTCCGGGCAGCGCTTGCGGGTGGACGTCACGGCGGCTCCCGAAACGGCGGTGGTACGGATTCGCTCACTCACCTCGGAGTCCACCGCCCGCAAGGCCGTGGGTTCTTCCGCCCGGATTGCAGTCTCGTTGGGAACCGCGCAGGTCATTGCCGCCCTGCACCATGGTCGCCTCGTCCGATCCGCGGGCGAGGGGATCTTATGGGAGCTGACCCTGCCGCGCTGGAGCGGAACCAACCCCAATTTGCGTCAGCGTCGGCGCTGAGCGCCTCCCTCGCTCAGACCTTGAGCGACCATGGCGCGCGGTAATGGAATGCGAGCAGCGCTTCCGCCGCCGCTCCGCCCTCCAGCAGGCGCTCCGTTTTGGTGTCCCACGTCAGGCGGCGCCCGGTGCGGTAAGAAATGTTGGCCAGCAGACAGCACGAGGTGGAGCGATGGCCAATCTCGATATCGGAGATCGGCTTCTGCCGGGTGCGCATGCACTCCAGGAAGTTGATGACGTGATTGGCGTGTGAGTCCGGCAAGTCCTTCATCTCCGCCGTCTCGGTCAACGCCACGGACTGTTTGTTGACCTGGCGGTTTTCGGGAAAGACCTCGAAGCCGGAGCGATCCACAAACAGGGTCCCATCGGTGCCGTGGAACTCGATGCCGTAGCCGTGGTTGTACATCGAGTTGGCATTGCAGGTGCGATTCTCGTAGGTCACCACGCACCCGGGGTACTCGAAGCTGGCCACCAGCGTGTCGGGGGTCTCGCGATCATCTTCGAGCAGGTATTTGCCGCCCACGCTGCTGATGACGCTGGGGCCGTCCGCTTTCAAGGCCCATTGCACGATGTCGAGCAGATGGACGCCCCAGTCGGTCATCATGCCGCCGGCATAATCCCAGAAATAGCGGAACGTGGACCAGCGGTCCGGCGCCACTCCGAAACGGTTGGCATTGAAGGGACGCTGCGGAGCGGGCCCCAGCCACATGTCCCAGTCGAGGTCGCTGGGCGGGGCGCTGTCGGGCGGATTGCCGATGCCGACCGGGTACTCGTTGTCGTAATTCCAGGTGCGGACGAAATTGACCTTGCCGATGTGCCCCGCCCAGATGAGTTCGACGGCGCGTTGGAAGTGCACGCCGGAGCGCTGCTGCGTCCCCACCTGCACCACGCGATCGTAGTGACGCGCGGCCTCGACCATGCGGCGTCCTTCAGCGATATGGACGGAGGAGGGCTTCTCGACGTAAACGTCCTTGCCGGCCTGGCAGGCCATGACGGTCATGGCGGCATGCCAGTGGTCGGGCGCGCCGATGACCACCGCGTCAATATCCTTGCGGTCGAGGATGCGCCGGAAGTCGGTATAGGTGTCGGCTTTGCCGCCGGCGGCCGTCAAACCTTGCTGCAGGTTGGGGGCGTAAACATCGCACACCGCCGCCACCGTGGCGCCGTGGCGCGCCAGATCGCGCATGTCATAAGTCCCCTGGCGACCGAGGCCGATCGCGCCGATGACGATGCGATCGTTGGCGCCGCGCGGCGCCGCCCACGCGGGCGCGGCCAGCGCCAGGCTGGTGCCGGCGGTCGTTTTGAGGAAATCACGGCGGCTGACGGAATCGGAGTGCATGCAGTCCCTTTCCATGGTGCGTCTCCGGTTCACGGACCGGTGCCGCCTACTGTGCCTGAATCCCCGGCGAAATGTAAGCATTAACGCGGCTGTGTCCAACTGCCGGGGGACAGAAGAAGGGAGGACGGGAGGAAGGAGGGGAGTAAGGGACACGCGGCCCCCCTCCCTCCTCCCTTCTTCCCTTCTTCCCTCCCCGCTTGTCCTGCCCCCGTCATCTGCCTTATCGTGGAAGCCCGCTGACTTCACGGGACGGGAAGGGGATCGGGTGGCCGGCATGGCGCCCCGCTTCCGCTCGGAGCCGGCGCACGAATCAGAAGGAGTGGCAATGCGTATTGGACTGTTTACCGCCCTGTTCGGCAAGGACTCGCTCGACCAGGCAATTGAAAAGGTCACCACGCTCGGGCTCAACACCGTCGAGCTGGGAACGGGAAACTATCCCGGCGATCCCCATGTGCAGCTGAGCCTGCTGCAGAGCGGCAGCAAGCTGAAGCAGTTTCAAACGCGGCTCGCCGATGCCGGGTTGAGCATCAGCGCGCTCAGTTGCCATGGCAACCCGCTGCATCCCGATACCGCCACCCGCAAGAAGTTCATCGAGACCAGCCGCAAGACCATCCTGCTGGCCGAAAAGCTGGGCGTGAAGACGGTTGTTGATTTTTCCGGCTGTCCGGGCGAGAGCGAGCGCGCCACCAAGCCCAACTGGGTCACCTGCCCCTGGCCGCCGGAGTACAGCGACCTGCTCAAGTGGCAGTGGGAGAAGAAGGTCCTCCCCTTCTGGAAAGAGCATGCCAAGTTCGCCGCCGATCACGGCGTGCGCATCGCCATCGAGATGCACCCCGGCTTCGTGGTGTACTCGCCGGAGACCATGCTGCGCCTGCGCCATGAGGCCGGCAAGGCGGTGGGCTGCAACTTCGATCCCAGTCACCTTTTCTGGCAGCGCATTGATCCCATCGAGGCGGTACGCCTGCTCGGACCGGCGATCTTCCACGTCCACGCCAAGGACACCCAGATCTTCTCCAACCAGTGCAACCTGACCGGCGTCCTTGATGCCAAGCCGTACACCGACGAGATCAACCGCGGCTGGATTTTCCGCACCGTGGGCTACGGCCACGGGGCCGAGTGGTGGTCGGAGTTCGTCTCCACCCTGCGCCTGGTCGGCTACGACGACGCGCTCAGCATTGAACATGAAGACAGCCTGATGTCGGTCAACGAAGGCCTCAGCAAGGCGGTCGCCCTGCTGCAGTCGGTTGTCATGAAGGAGCCGCGCCCCAAGGTCTGGTGGGCTTAGTTCAGTTCCGCGGGATGGCGGGTGAAAGCTCAGGCGGTTGGCGCCCTCTCACCCGCCATCCCGCGCTCCCTTTCTGTCCGGTTTAACTCCTAAAGGAATCGCTATGGCTGAAATCAGAATTGGCATGGTCGGCTACGCCTTCATGGGCAAGGCGCACAGCAACGCGTGGCGGCAGGTGTCGCACTTCTTTCCCGGCAAATTGACACCCAAGCTGCAGGCCATCTGCGGGCGCAACCGCGCCGGCGTCGAGAAAGCCGCCGGCGAGCTGGGCTGGAACTCGGTCGAAACCGACTGGCGCAAGCTGCTCGAGCGCAAGGACATTGACGTCATTGACGTGGTCACGCCGGGGGACTCGCATGCGGAGATCTCCATCGCCGCCGCCCAGGCGGGCAAGCACGTGCTCTGCGAGAAACCGCTCGGCAACACCTTCGCCGAGGCGAAGGCCATGGTGACGGCGGTGGAGAAGGCGGGCGTGCGCAACATGGTGCTGTTCAACTACCGCCGCGTCCCCGCCATCAGCTTCGTCAAGCAGCTGCTCGCCGAGGGCAAGCTGGGCCGCATCTTTCATTTCCGCGCCCAGTACCTGCAGGACTGGATCGTGGACCCGCAATTCCCGCGCGTCTGGCGCCTCGACAAGACGGTCGCCGGCTCGGGCGCACTCGGCGACCTCGGAGCCCACATCACCGACCTCGCGCAATACCTGCTCGGACCGCTGGACAAGGTCATGGCGCTCACCGAAACCATGATCAAGACCCGGCCCATGCCCGATGACCCCACCAAATCCGGCGAGGTCACGGTGGACGATTCGGCGCTTTACATGGGCAAGATCGGCGAAATCACGGCCTCCTTCGAGGTGACCCGCCTCGCCCCGGGGCGCAAGAACTGCTTGATGTTCGAGATCAACGGCAGCCAGGGATCGGTGCGCTTCAACCTTGAACGCTTGAACGAACTCGAGTTCTACGATCGCACCCAGCCGGAACCGTTGCAGGGCTGGACCAACATCATGATGACCGACGGGGCTCATCCTTATGTGGGTCACTGGTGGCCGGCGGGGCACATCATCGGCTACGAGCACCCCTTCGTGCATGCGGTCGCCGACTTCCTGGCATCCGTGGATACCGGCAAGCCGGTGCACCCGGACTTCCGTGACGGCGCCGGGGTCAATGCGGTGCTCGACGCGGTCGTCGCCTCCGCTGCCTCGGGCCAGTGGACGCCGGTAGCAACCATGAAATAGGGTCGGGTGGCGGCCCGACGAAAAATTTTGCGGGGGAAGGAGCCGGACCACCAAACGGTCTTTTTCCTCCGCTTTTTTCGTTTCAAAATACCGTTCGCGTCCCAATGACACACCCGTAAGTGGGTGACTGTCACACAATCGCAAATTGACCCCTACCGCGCCCTACTGTAGTCTGCACGGAGCGCTCATGTAAGCGCTTTTCAGTGTGCGAAATCAGGGGGATCGTTATGCGTCTTCGTGTACTTCTGCTTTGCGGCGTCGTGCTCGCCAGTCTGGTCGGGCTCGCCGCTCAGCAATATTCCACCGGCAGTATTTCGGGGTTCGTGAAGGACAGTTCCGGGGCGGTCGTCCCCGGCGCTGCGGTCACGCTCACCTCGGAGGCCACCAAACTGGCCACCGTCAGCACCTCGCAGGGGGACGGCTTTTATAACTTCCAGAATCTGACCCCGGGTCTTTACGATATCCGTATCAGCGCCAAGGGGTTCAAGGCCTTTACTGAAAACGGGGTCAACGTTGACCCCATCGGCAAAGTTGCCGTGGACGCGACACTGCAGTTGGGGGCAACCTCCGAGGTGGTGAACGTCACCGCCAACGCCGAGCAGTTGCAGACCGACACCGCCCAGGTCGGCCGCGTGATTGAGAACAAGGCGCTGGAAGAGCTGCCCACCAACGGGCGCAACATGTTCAGCGCGGTCTTCTTCAAGACCGGCATCGAGACGGGGGGAACCAACGGTTTCCGCCCGGGCGGCACTGCCATCGGCAGCGGCGTCAACATCAACGGCAGCCGCGGCGATGACATTGTGATCACCGTGGACGGCGCGCAATCCAACCGCACCCGTTCCAACGGCGCCCTCATCGGCGCCTGGCCGATTGACTCCATCGAGGAAGCCCAGGTGCTGACCAGCAACTTCCTGCCTGAATTCGGGCGCAGCGCCGGCGGCCAGCTCAGCTTCGTGACCAAGGGCGGCGGCAGCCAGTTCCACGGTTCTCTCTACGAGTTCGTGCGCAACGACATCCTCGACGCGCGCAGCTATTTCGCTACCAAGAAAGAGGAGTTGCGCTTCAATCAGCCGGGAGGCTCGATCGGCGGCCCGCTCTTCATTCCCGGCCATTTCAACGAGAAGAAAGACAAGATGTTCTTCTTCGTGAGCGAGGAGTGGAACCGCTTCCTCTCCGGCGCCACCCGTGTCGCCACCGTTCCCACGGTGGCCGAGCGCAATGGCGATTTCACCAACTCCAAGCTGGGCTGCCCCAAGGCTGGAAGCGATCCGCGCATCGTGGGCTGCACCGTGGTCGGACCATTCAGCGTCAACGGCGTCGGTATCCTCAACGCCTTGCCGCTACCCAACGCCAGCCTGAGCAATGGGAACTGGACCGCGCAGCATGTGGGTCGTGACTTCAGCCGCACCGACGTCGTGCGGGTGGACTACAACTTCAACGAGCGCGAAAAGATGTACTGGCGCGGTGGCAACGACGCCTACAACCACTTTGACGCCGACCGCGGCAACCTGCTGCTGGCGCCCGCCAACCTGCTGCGCCCCAACCGCAGCATGTCGCTGAACCTCACCTCCACGATCAGCCCCTCGCTGCTCAACGACTTCACCTTCGCCATCGCCAAGGACTACGTCACGATCAGCGTGTTCGGCAACCAGTACCAGCGTTCGAAGTACGGCATCAACTACAACTACCTGTTACCGGACGGCAAACAGATCCCCGACAAGATCCCCAGCGTCAACCTGGCGCAGGGCATCCTCGGCCTCGACGGCGGCCCCTACCCCGCCTATTCCTCCGGGCCGATCGCCACTTGGACCGACAACGTCACCAAGGTGATCAACAGCCACACCTTCAAGTTCGGTGGGGTGATGGAGTACTCCGGCGAAAACGACCTTGACCAGATCAACGTCTCCGCCAGTCTCGCCGGCCTGGGCAACAACCAGAACGGCACGTTCAACTTCAACACGGCCGGCACCGGGAACGTGCTCGCCAACGTCCTGCTGGGCAACTTCGCCAGCTACTCGGAGATCGGTCGCAAGGACTACACCAAGTGGCGCTCCAAAGCCGTCGAGATGTACGCCCAGGATAGCTGGAAGGTCAACCCGCGGCTGACCCTCGAATATGGCCTGCGGTACAGCCTCTGGCAGCCGTGGCAAGCGCTTAGCAACAACATCGCCGAGTTCGACCCGCGCTTCTACAGTGCCGCCAACGCCGTGACCTTGCTGCCCAACGGCCAGATTGACCAGACCAAGGGCGGCGACCCCTTCAACGGCGTCGTGGTGGCGGGCAATGGGCCGGCGGCGGTGGCTTCCTACTCACGTCTGCAGCACAACCTGCCGCGCGGCTTCAACAAAATCCGGCTGAACAACGTTGATCCGCGTCTCGGCTTCAGCTACGACCCCACCGGCAACGGCAACACGGTCATCCGGGGCGGCATCGGCATCTTCCATGCCCGCCTGTTCCTGAACGACTCCACCCTGCTCGGCGGCAACCCCCCGTTGCAGCCCGCGGTGCAGGTGACCAACGGCAACATTGACACGTTCTCCGCCAACCCCAGCGCGGTACACTTCCCGATTCCCATTTCCGCGCAGGACTACCGTTTCCCCTTCCCGGCGGACTACGAGTGGTCGCTGGGCGTGCAACGCCGCTTACCCTCCAACTTCACGGTGGACATCGGCTACATCGGCAAGCGCGCCATTCACCTGCAGCGAGAGAGCGACATCAACGAGCCCGCTCCCAACACCAGCAAGGCCAATATCAATACCCTGCGTCCCTACCCGGGGTTCGGCGGCATTCGCTACTCGTGCAACTGCGCCCAGTCGTCCTACCATTCGTTGCAGGTGGATCTGCAGCGGCGCTACACCAACGGCCTGCTGTTTGGTTTGGGCTACACCTATTCCCATTCCATTGACAACGCCTCCGACAAGCGCAACGTGCTGCCTTACTATCTGAATGACCGCAGTTACCGCGGCAGTTCGGATTTCGACCGGCCACACATTCTGCAGGTCACCTACGTGTACGAGCTGCCGTTTTTCAAGAATGCGAACGGCCTCGTGCGCAACTCCCTGGGCGGTTGGCAGGTCAGCGGCGTCACGTTTGCTGCCAGTGGCAGCCCCTTCACCCTCACCATCGGCGGCACCGACGCCGCTCACGTGGGGAACGGGGCCGGCGGGCAGTTTGCCACCCTCGGTGCTCCGATCGTCATCAACCAGGACAGCTGGACCAACTATCTGGCGTTCGGCAGCGGGGCCACCAAGGCCACCTACATCCCCGCGCCAGGTACCTTCGGCAACGTCGGCCGCAACTCCTTCCGCGGGCCCGGCACGTGGAATCAGGACTTCGCCACGTTTAAAAACTTCTCCCCCTTCACCAGCCACGAGAACCTGCGGCTGCAGGTACGGGGTGAGTACTTCAACCTGTTCAATCACATCAACAAGACCAACCCCAACTCGGACGTCACCTCGGGCAGCTTCGGCGCACCCGGGGCCGGCGGCCCGCGCACCGTTCAGTTGGGCGCACGCCTGACGTTCTAGGCCAGCGCCCGCTTCATGGGCTAGCGCCGCCGGGCTCGGTCCGGCGGCGCTTTTTTTGATGGCTGTGGTGCGGACGGGCTTATGGACGGGAGGAAGGGAGGAAAAGTCCTGTTTCCCGCATTCTCCCTCCTCCCATCTTGCCGTCTTCCCTCGCTCCCTGCAGGCAGTGCGGTCCCACCCCCGCCTCGATTCGGCAAACGCTTGCGTGGCGGCCCATAGCCCGGGCACGGGGGGCAGTGACCCACGGGAGGCCAGGGGGCGAATCGGCGGTCCACCAGCACCCGCTTTGGGGCGCTGGAGTGGGTAGGCCCCGCCCGGCCATCGCGCCAGAGACCCGGTTGGTCGGTCCACGTTGACTCGCCCGGAGTTTCGTTCAAATAATGAAGGGCTGCGGCTGGCCACCCCCTATGGCGACCAAGGTCGAACGCCCGCTGTCTCCGCTGAAACCGAACTCTTCGGGCCTAAGCCGAGAGGTCATCCTGGCGCTCTACCGCACGATGGTGCTCTCGCGCGGGCTCGACGACCGCGAGATCCTGCTCAAACGCCAGCAGCGCATCTTTTTCCAGATCAGCGGCGCCGGCCATGAAGCGGTGCTGGTCGCTGCCGGCGCGCTGCTGCGTCCCGGACACGACTGGATCTACCCCTACTACCGCGACCGGGCACTCTGTCTGCAATTCGGTGTGACGCCGGAATCCATGTTGCTCCAGGCAGTCGGTGCGGCCGCCGATCCGCATTCCGGCGGCCGCCAGATGCCTTCGCACTGGAGCGATCCCGCGCGCCACATCGTCAGCGGCTCCAGTCCCACCGGAACGCAATTCTTACAGGCCGTGGGCTGCGCCGAGGGCGGGCGCTATTTAAACCGGCATCCCGAGGTGCAGGATTGGCTGACCCAGCATCCCGCGCCCCGTCCTCTCGCATGGCAGGGCGATGAGGTGGTGCTGGTCGGTGGTGGCGAAGGCGCCACCAGCGAAGGCGAATTCTGGGAGGCAATCAACGCCGCCTGCCTCAAGAAACTGCCGGTGATCTTCCTGATCGAGGACAACGGTTACGCCATCTCCGTCCCGGTCGAGGCCCAGACGCCGGGAGGCAGCATCTCCCAGGTGCTGAGCGGCGTGCCGCATCTGTGGCGTATTGAGTGTGACGGCTGCGACCTCTTTGACAGCCATGCCGCCCTCAGCCACGCCGTCGCCCACTGCCGCGCCGGTGAAGGACCCGTGCTGGTCCACGCTCACGTCGTCCGACCCTACTCCCACTCGCTCTCGGACGACGAGCGGCTCTACCGTCCGGACGCGGAACGCGAAGCCGACGCCCAGCGCGACCCCATCCGCCGACTGCGCAGCCACCTGCTGCATGAGCATCTCGCCAGCGCAGCCGAGTTGAAACACATGGAAGCGGAGGTCGAGCGGGAAATCGTGGCCGCCACGGAAACGGCTCTCGCCGCTGCTCCCCCCGCCGCGACGACCATCTTTGATCATGTGTATTCCGCCACGGTAGACCCCACCTCGGCCGCCTTCGCCAGCGAACCGCATACGGCGCATGCGGCGAAAACCATGGTGGAGCTGATTAACGCCTGCCTGCAGGACGAGATGAAACGCGACCCGCGCGTGATCGTCTTCGGCGAGGATGTCGCCGACTGCGGCCGCGCCGGAAACCTGGAGCTGGTCAAGGGCAAGGGCGGCGTCTTCAAGGTCACACATGGCCTGCAGCGGCGTTTCGGCGGTGACCGCGTCTACAACACACCGATTGCCGAGGCGGCCATTGTCGGCCGGGCAATGGGCATGGCCACCCGCGGCCTCAAGCCGGTGGCCGAGATTCAGTTTTTCGACTACATCTGGCCGGCCATGATGCAGATCCGCGATGAGTTGGCGGTGCTGCGCTGGCGCTCGAATAACGGCTTCGCAGCGCCGGTGGTAATCCGTGTCGCCATCGGCGGTTACCTGACCGGCGGTTCGATCTATCACAGCCAGTCCGGCGAGTCGGTCTTCACGCACATCCCCGGACTGCGCGTGGTGATGCCCTGCACCGCGCTCGATGCGAATGGACTGCTACGCACCGCGCTGCGCGGCGACGACCCAGTGCTCTTCCTGGAGCACAAGCGGCTTTACCGTGAGCCCTTCAACCGCGCTCCCTACCCCGGGCCGGACTACTGCGTCCCCTTCGGCAAAGCGCGCGTCGTGCGGCCGGGAAGCGACCTGACCGTGGTCACCTACGGCGCCGTGGTGCAACGCGCGCTGCAAGCGGCGCAGTTCCTGGAACGCGAACAAGGGGCGCAGATCGAGATTTTGGACCTGCGCTCGCTGAATCCATATGACTGGGAGGCAATTGCCACTTCGGTTCGTAAGACCTCGCGCGTCCTGGTCGCCTACGAGGACACCCTGAGTTGGGGCTATGGCGCCGAGATCGCCGCCCGCATCGGCGAGGAGCTGTTCGACCATCTCGATGCCCCGGTGCGCCGCATCGCCGCCCAGGACGTCTTCTGTGCCTATCAGCCGCAGTTGGAGGACGCCACCCTGCCGCAGATGGCCGACCTGCACCGCGCCATGGCCGCCCTGCTGTGCTACTGAAGCTGCGTCGGCCATGCGTGACGATGGCGCTACTGAGGAAGGCAGGAAGTAAGGGAAGGAGGAGTAAGGCGATATATTCCTCCCACCTCGCCTCCTCCCCCCTCCCTTCTTCTCTTTTTCCGGCGCCTTAAAGCTTCCCCGTGAACGTCAAATACAACAGGTAGACGTTGAGTCCGCTGATCACCGCGGTGGCAGCCCAGCCCAGTAACGCCGTGGTGCGCGCCACCGCCAACTGGCCCATCACCTTGGGGTTCTGCACCAGAAGAACGAGCGGCACCAGCGCAAACGGGAGCGCAAAGCTCAACACGACTTGGGAAAAGATCACCAGCTTGAAGGGATTGAGTCCGCTGGCGATCGCCACCAGGGCGGGGACCACGGTGACGGCGCGGCGATAAAAGATGCTGAAGTTGACGTCAAGGAAGCCCTCGATCACCACCTGCCCGGCCATGGTACCGACCGCCGACGAGGAGAGTCCGGAACAGAGCAGGGCGATGGCGAAGGCGCTCGCCGATACCGGTCCGAGAATCGGACCAAGCGTGCGGTGCGCCTGCTCGATGCTCACCTCGTGGATGCCCGCCTTGTAAAACACCGCCGCCGCCATGATCAGCATGGCGGAGTTCACCAGCCAGGATCCGTTCATGGCCACCAGGACGTCCCACAACTCGTAACGGGCATGCTGCAACGAGTGCTCCGGATCGTCCGCCTTGTAGCGGTTCAACACCAGCGCCGAGTGCAGATAAATCACGTGCGGCATCACCGTCGCGCCCAACATGCTGACGGCGATGTAGGCGCTCGACTCACTCAAGTGCGGGATCACCACCGCGCGGAAGACTTCGTGCCAGTCCGGGCGTGCCAGGAAGATCTCGTAGAAGTACGCCACCGCGATCACGCCGACGAACAGCATGATGAGGTGTTCCAGACGACGAAACCCATAGACCTCGACCGCGAGGATCAGGAACACCGCCGCCGTGGCCAGCAGGGCGCAGATCATTAAGGGCAGGTGCATCAGCAGGTAAAAGCCGTAGGCGGCGCCGACAAACTCGGCCACATCCGTGGCGATCGCGGCGATCTCGGCGATGACCCACAGGCCCCACACCACCGGCCGCGGAAACTGCTCGCGGCAGAGCCGGGGCAACGTTTTCCCCGTGGCAATGCCCAGTTTCGCCGCCAAAAACTGCACCAAAATGGCGATCAGATTCGACCACAACAGAACCCAGAGCAACTGGTAGCCGAAGCGCGCTCCGCCATCGATGTTCGTGAAAAAGTTGCCGGGATCGATGTAGGCCACGCTGGCGACGAAGGCGGGCCCGAAGTACATCCAGATTTCGTGCGAACGCCAGCGCTTGAGAATGGGACGGTCCTCCGGGGAGGGCTGCGCAGCGAGACTCACCTCTTTACTTTAGCTTGTGGCTGGTGGCTTGTGGCGAATGGCGGCAGGAGGAGCGCGGGGGCCTGCGGTGGTGATGACCAAAGACCTACGGCGTAGGCGCCCAAGGGGGAGACAGTCTGCGAGTTTCTTGTGGGCGGGTCCGTTGCCGCCCGCGATCAGCGGCGCGCCGGGGGGCGCAACCCCCGCTCGGCCGACGCGCCAGCGTCCCGGTTGTATAGTTGAAGGCGTGAACCTCAGTCCGCATGTATCTGAATCGGGCGCCCGCTCCGGCGGACCACACTTGAGGCGCATCGTGCCTGCCGCAGCCTTGCCGGGGGCCGAAGTGCGGCTCGAGGGTCACGCCCTCAAGCCGCCGGGCGCGTCCCTCCCCAGCGTGAAATTCTCAGGCGTTGCAGCCAATGTGGCCTTGGCGGCGGCGGACTCCACCGTCGTCCGGATTCCAGAAGGAGCGATGTCGGGCGGCGTGATCGTGGAGTATGAGGGACCCGGCGGCCTGCAACAAAGTAACGAGCTTCCGCTCAACATCGGCGTTCCGATTGCCGACAATCTGCATCCCGTGGCCAACCCAGCCCTCGACGCAGATGGCAATATCTACGTGACTTTCAGCGGTGCGCGCGGGCAAAAAGTTCCGGTCAGCCTGTACAAACTCGACACCAACTACACCATGAAGCCGTTCAGCACGGCGATTGTCAGCCCGACCGGGGTGGCAGTGGACCGCGATGGCGTGCTCTATGTCTCCAGCCGCCAGGACGGCACGATATACAAAGTGCTCGCCAACGGCACGGCCGCGCCCTATGCCGAGGGCATGGGAGTGGCGACCGGGATCGCTTTCGACTCTCAGGAAAATCTCTACGTCGGCGATCGCAGCGGCACCATTTTTAAGATTGACCGCAAGCGCGACACCTTTGTCTTCGCCACCTTGGAACCCAGCGTTGCGGCCTATCACCTGGCGTTCGGCCCGGACGGCTATCTCTATGTCGCTGGTCCCTCGACCTCGAGCTTTGACCCGGTCTGGCGCATCAGCCCGGCGGGAGTCGTCACGCCATTTTTCCGCGGGTTGGGACGGCCGCAAGGGCTGGCTTTTGATGAGGCCGGCCACCTCTATGTGGCGGCCTCACTGCGCGGCCGGCGTGGTGTGGTCCGCATCTCCCCGGAGGCGGAAGCTGAGCTGGTTGTCAGCGGTCTCAACCTGGTGGGCTTGGCGTTTGCCCGCGGCCCCGCCATGATATTGGCGACTAACAACGCATTGTTTCACTTGGAATGGAACGTGGCCGGCGCGCCGCTCCCTCCCGCTTCGTAATGGATGGGTGGCGCGGAGGGACTCGCTGACGGATCGCGACGCGCCACATTCAATCATCCCCGCTGATTGCGCGCCTCTTGACCCCCATGTCGTTCTGGAATGCTGAGATCGTCGCTGTCGGCTCCGAGCTCTTGACCCCGTTCCGGGTGGATACCAACTCGCTGTACCTGACCGAGCAGCTCAACACCTTGGGCATTGCCGTGGTCGGCAAACAGGTTGTGGGCGACGACGGCGAGCGCTTGACCGAAGTACTGCGCGCCGCGTTCCTTCGTTCCCGGCTGACCGTCGTGACCGGCGGCTTGGGACCGACGACGGACGACCTCACGCGGGAGTGCAGCGCCGCCGCCCTCGGGGTCGGGTTGCAACGTTCAGCTGTGCTGGTCGCGGATCTGGAAGCGTTTTTTCGTACACGGGCCCCAACTCGTAAAATGCCCGCCAGCAATTTGCGCCAGGCGGACCTGGTGGAAGGCGCCGAGGCGCTGGCCAACCCGCACGGGACGGCACCGGGACAGTGGTGGGCCTCCGCCGATCGTGTCCTCGTGCTGCTGCCCGGGCCGCCCCGCGAGCTGCGTCCCATGGTGGAGAACGAGGTGCTGCCACGCCTGCGCAGAATCGTGACACCGGGAGCGTTGGCCACGCGCGTCTTGATGCTGGCCGAGCGGCCCGAGTCCGAGGTGGACGGGTTGGCAGTGCCCATTTATGCGCGTTATCCCGACGTGGAGTCCACGATTCTGACGACCCTGCCAGGCCAGATCGAGCTGCACTTCCGCGCCTCCGGGGCCTCACCGGCTGCCGCACTAGCACGCGCCGATACCGTGGCGGAGGAAGTCGCCGCCGTCTTCGGGACCTCCATATTCAGCCACCACGGCGCGACGCTGGAAGCGGTAGTGGGAGGTCTTTTGCGCGAGCGGGGCGAGAGCGTGGCCGTGGCGGAAAGCTGCACCGGTGGGTTGCTGGGCGGGCGTTTGACGTCGGTTCCCGGCGCGTCGCAATTTTTTCGCGGCGGTCTAATCTGCTATCACGATGAACTGAAGACCGGCTGGGGCGGGGTGAGCCCGGCGACGCTGGCCGCGCACGGCGCGGTCAGCGAGGCGACCGCCTGTGAGTTGGCGGCGGGTGCGAGGCGCGGCTCGAAGGCGGACTGGGGCGTCGCGATCACCGGGATCGCCGGACCCGACGGTGGCACGCCCGAGAAGCCGGTCGGCCTCGTCTTCATCGGCATCGCTGGACCGGAACACCCTCCCGTCGCCGTGCGTCGGGAATTCTGGGGCGAGCGTGAGCGCATCCGCGGCCTAAGCACCCAAGCCGCCCTGAATCGGCTCCGTCTAACGTTAGCCGGTGGCTTGTAGCGGGTGGCTGGTGGCAGACGCCCCTCAGGGCTGCAACGTAAAACTTGCCACGCCCCACCCGTCGACCGACGGTCGCCCACAAGCCACCAGCCATCAGAGAATTGACGCCGCGCTGATGCTGGTATTCAATGGAGACGGATCGCGGCCCGCTTGCGGGTGCCGGCGTTCCCGGCTGGCGGGCACATCGTGAATCTTCCCAACGCTCTCACGCTGCTGCGCATCTTCCTGGTCCCGCTGCTGATCGCCGTCCTGTTCAGTACCCGCATTCCCAACCATGAGTTGATCGCGGTCGGCATTTTTCTGGCCGCCGCTTTCACCGATCTCTTCGACGGCTACTTGGCCCGCCGCCGCCGCCAGATCACCACGTTGGGCATCCTGCTCGACCCGATCGCCGACAAACTGCTGATCGCGGCCGCGTTCATCTCCCTGGTGCAGATGGACCCCCGTGCCGTCCCGGCCTGGATGGTGGTCATCATTCTGGGGCGGGAATTTGCCGTCACCGGACTGCGGGCCATTGCCTCGTCCCGTGGCCTGATCATTGCCGCCAATGACCTCGGTAAAGCCAAAATGGTGTCGCAAGTCATTACGGTGACCATCATCATTCTTGGCCATCGCTACCGGCAATGGGTGATCTTGGGGATCCCCCTCAACTTCCAGTTCCTGGGACGATTGGGTCTTTGGCTGGTCGTGGCGTTCGCCCTGCTCTCAGCGGCGACCTACTTCCAGAAATTCTGGAGCTTGTTGCGAAACCACGGCTTAGCGCCGGTCCCCAGCCGCAGCGAGGCGGCGGAACGGGTGTTGGCGGCTCCACCGGCGGAGCAGCCTGCGCGCCACCACTGAGAGACGCGCGCCCGGCCCCTGCTCCCCTACAACTCGCCTGATTTCATCAAGTTACAAGCTTTTCGGCCGTGCCCGAGGGGGTCACCCCTCAGATGCCACTTAATGGTTTCAATTGCAACTGGCTGGCAGGACAAGTATTATGCCCCGGCGTATGGCGCTTGCCGTCGGCCTAGTAAGCAGTTCGGCCCCTCAGCGGATCCCCCCCGATCGGCTGCCCCGCATTTGTCTGGCCATTTCCGCCGAGACGATCGGCGAAATGCTGCTCAAGGCGGAGCGCGTGGCCCGCGATAACCCCTTGCTGGAGTTGCGCTTGGACTATCTCAAGGCGCCGCTCACCGCTCCCGCCCGCATCCGAGATTTTATTGACGTTCATCCCGATACCATTCTGATCGCCACCTGTCGCAAACAGCTCTACGGGGGCAAGTTCAAGGGAAGCTGTGACGCGGAAATCAGCCTGCTCGACAAGGCGGCGCAAGCCGGCTGTCATCTTGTCGATGTGTCGCTGCAGACCGCCGAACACGTCAGCGCCAAGTCGCTCGACCATCTGCGCGCGCAGGCGACGCTGATCCTCTCGTACCACGATTTCAAGAACACGCGGAAGCTCGCCGACGTTTACGAACGCATGCGGGCCTTTCCCGCCGATATTTTCAAGATTGCGACCACGGCGCATTCCTTCGGCGACAACGTCACGCTGATCAGTTTTCTGCAGCAGGCCGCCGCGCAGGCAGCAGTGGTTGGCGTCTGCATGGGCGAGTTCGGATTCCCCAGCCGCCTGCTGAGTCTGCGCGCAGGCGGCCTGTTTACGTTTGCCAGCTACGCCGCCGGCGAGGAGACCGCGCCCGGACAGCTCGATTTGCGCAGCTTGCGCCGTGTGTACCGGGCGGAGTCCGTCAATCGCGCCACCAAAGTTTATGGCGTCTTGGGCTATCCCCTCGGCCACTCGCTCTCCCCGCTCATGATGAACGCCGCGCTACGCCGTGAGAGCGTCAACGCGGTTTACCTGCCCCTGTTGGCCCGCGATCCGGCCGACATCTTGAAGCACGCGCATACGATGCCCCTGAGCGGCTTCAGCGTGACGCAGCCGCACAAAAGCGCGCTCTTCGCTCACTTGGATGGGGTGGACCCCCTGGCCAAACAGGCCGGAGCCGTGAACACCGTGGTGCGCAGTAACGGGAAACTCTACGGCTTCAATACCGACATTGGGGCGATCGTTGATCCACTCGCCGCGCAGTTACCGCTCACCAAAGCAAAAATTTTGCTCCTCGGGGCGGGGGGCGCAGCGCGCGCCGCCGCGTTCGGCCTGCGCAGTCGCGGCGCCGATGTCTTCATTTACAATCGCACTCCAGCCCGCGCCCAGAAACTTGCGCAGCAGGCCAAGGCCAAGGTGGTCCGCCGCACCGACCTGAAGAAACTGCAGTTTGACGCCATCATCAACGCCACGCCGGTCGGACAATTTCCGCACGTACAACACTCCCCGCTCGAACCGGAGGAGATTCGGGCCCGTATCGCCTTTGACCTGGTTTACAACCCGATGGAGACCCGCTTTCTGCAGCACGCCCGCGCCCAAGGCTGCAAGTTGATCGCCGGCTTGGAGATGTTCGTGTTGCAAGGGGCACGCCAGTTTGAGATCTGGACCGGTAAGCCCGCTCCCCTTGAGGAGATGCGGCGCGAGGTCATCACACACCTGTTGACCACGGCGGACGTTTGAGCGCCGCCGCGGCGCGCGGTGAGCCCGCGCCGGATGCTGGTCAAAAGGCGTAGGCTGGAGCTGGCCCTTTCCCCTGCCCATGATTAATTTCCTGATCCTGCTGGCCTTGATCCTAATCGTCGTGCACGGCCGTTTCATCAAACGGCGCCTCGGCTATCTCGACCCCGCACCTTTGCTGCGCGATGCCGGTCTGGCCCTCGGCGGGCTGTTCCTGCTGCGCACCACGGCCGGGTTCTTTCTCGACTACGCCTGGTGGCAGGAGGTGCATCAGCTCCACACCTTCTGGACTTTTCTGCGCATCCAGTGGTTGCCACAGGCCACTGCCGTGTTGCTGTCCAGCCTGGTGCTGATCTTGGCTTTCGACCGGGCGCGGCGGCGGGGCGTGCATGCGGCCAGCCGGACCCGCCTATTTGGCTGGGCCGGATACCTTCTCGCCTTGGTGCTCGCGCTCCTGGTGTCATTCAACACGATCGATCCCTGGACCATTGCCTTGTTCCTCGGAGCACGCAATACGGGCGGTTACACCGACCCCATTTTTCACCGCTCGCTGGCTTTTTATCTGTTCCAGTTGCCGTTCTACCGCATGCTGCTGGCGTGGTTGGGTGGGGTGAGTATCTGTGCCGTGCTGCTCTACGCCGGCACGCTTGCCATGGACGCATCGAGTGGGCACCTGGCCGGCTTGCGCCGCCGCTTTGAGGCCCGGGCTCAGGGCTTTCCCGAGCCGGTGGTCTTGCCGCTGGGCCGCGGCCTGCCGCTGGGTGGTCTAGTGCGTTGGGGCGGCGCGCTGATCCTGCTGTTGCTTGCCGCCTTCGAGTATTTCGGCCGCTACAGCCTGCTCTACTCGCAGCACGACATCTTTGTGGGCGCCGATTACGTTGACACCCGTCTCGGCCTGCCCACCTACTGGCTGCAGATTGGCATCGCGCTGGGGTTGGTGGTGTTGTTGCTGACCGCTCGTGCGCGTCCGGGCGGCGCCGCCGCGTGGTCAGCGGGCAGCCCGCGCGCCCTGCCCTCCTGGCTGGTTCCCATCGCTGGGAGCATCCTGGTCCTGGCATGGCTCGTGCCCGCCTTGATCATGGGCCTCTTCCGTCAATTCGTCGTCACCCCCAACGAGTTGACCATGGAGAAGCCCTACATCGCCGATCACATCAAGGCCACCCGGCAGGCATTCGGGATTGACCCCGCCGCTCGCGAGGCGCAGTTCAATCCGCGCGCCGTCAACATGCTCGACTTGAACGCGGTGCCCGGAGCGGCCGAGAACATTCGACTCTGGGACGCGGAGCGGTTCAAGGACACCATCACGCAATTGCAGGCGCTGCGTCCCTACTACGACTTCCCCGACGTGGACGTGGACCGTTACACGGTCAACGGCCAGGTGCGTCAAGTCCTGCTCGGGGCCCGCAGCCTCGATCCAAGACTCCTCCCCGACACCGCCAAGACCTGGGTCAACCTCAACCTGCAGTACACCCACGGGTACGGCGCGGTGGCCGGCTTGATCAACGCCGCCACCCCCGAAGGGGAACCGGAACTGTTCCTGAAAAATGCACCGCCGGAGAGCAGCGTTCCCGGCTTCCAGCTCACGCAGCCGCAGATTTATTTCGGCGAGCAGTCCGATCAGCCGGTGTTCGTGGACACGCAACAGGCGGAGTTTGACTACCCCAAAGGCGATGGTGATGCGCACTCCACCTATGCCGGTTCCGCCGGCATCGCCGTCGGCAGCCTGGGACGTCGCATCGCCGCGTCCATTGCCCAGGATGACGTCAACATTCTGCTGGCCAATCAACTGACCTCGAGTTCGCGCCTGCTCCTGCACCGCGACATCAGGGAGCGCGTCGCCCACCTGGCGCCGTTCCTCACCCTGGATCCCGATCCCTACATGGTGATCAATGACAAGGGTCAGTTGTTCTGGATGCTGGATGCCTATACCACCTCCGACCTGCATCCCTATGCGCAGTCGGTCACGCTCGGCGACCAGACCTTCAACTACATCCGCAACAGCGTCAAGATCACCGTGGACGCCTATAACGGCACGACCCACTTCTATGTGTTCGACGACCACGACCCGATCCTGAACGCCTACCGCAACGTCTTTCCGGAACTCTTCCTGCCGCGTAGCGCGCTGCCCGCTGACTTGCTGCGCCACATCCGTTACCCCGAATTGCTGTTCAAGGCACAGGCCGATATTTACCGCCTCTACCATGTGCAGGAACCGCAAGTCTTCTACAACAAGGAAGACCAATGGGACGTGGCCAAACAGGTGGCGCGACAGGAACAGGTGGTGTTGACCGAGCCGTATTACGTGATGGTGCAGTTGCCCGGCGAGGCACACCCGGAGTTCGTGCTGATGCTGCCGTTCACGGCGCAGAAACGCGACAACCTCATCGGTTGGATCGCGGCGCGCTGCGATCCCGAGCACTACGGGGAGATGATCGTCTTCCGGCTGCCCACCCAGCAGCTCGTTTACGGGCCGTTGCAGATCGAGAGCCGGGTGGACCAGGACCGCATCATCAGCAAGGACCTCAGCCTCTGGAACCAACAGGGCAGCCGCGTTCTACGCGGCAATACGCTGGTCCTGCCCGTGGCGGGAACGTTTCTCTACGTCGAGCCGATCTATATCCAGGCCACGCAGGCCAAGCTGCCGGAACTGAAGAAGGTGGTTCTGGCGGTGGGCAATCGCCTGGTCTACAGCGACGATCTGGCGCAGGCGATCGCGGAATTGGCTCGCCCGCCCGAGGGCACGACTGCAGCCCCATCTGCTCCCGCCGCGCCCGGCACCGCGCCGCTTGCCACCACCACGCCCGCCATCCCGGCCGACGTGCTGCACTCGGTGGAACAACACCTGATCCGCTACCGCACCCTGACCGCGGCCGGCAAGCTGGCGGAAGCCGGCCAGGAGCTCCAGGCCATGGAGGACGAACTGCAACGCGCGCTGAAGAAATGAAGACGCTGGCGCGTCGGCCAATCGGAGGCGAAGCCCCCGACGTCCGCGTTGGCCTCGCGCCCGGACGCTGGCCAACGCGCCTTTGCACAATTCGCTGGGGACGCCGCTTCCCTTCTTCCCATCCTCCCTTATTTCCGGCACGACTCGCGCTACCATGACCCCACACCGGCAGATCTCATGATTCGCATGTACACCACCACCTGGTGCGGCGATTGCCGCGCTGCCAAGGCGTTCCTCAAGACGCACGGGGTGGAGTTCGAGGAAATCAATATCGAGCACGTGGAGGGCGCCGCCGAGCTGGTGCAGTCCGCCAATCACGGTAAGCGCAAAGTGCCCACGTTCGAGGTGGACGGGCGCTACTTTCACTGCAGCCCGTTCGACCCGGAGAAGCTGCGCCGCGAGTTGCCCCTCCTGGAGTAATCATGCCCCGCCGCCATCCCAGCTCGCCGCGGCGCGCGCGCGCTGGATACGAAATGATGGGGCCCCTACTGGCCCTGCTCTGCCTGTTGCTCCTCGATCGACTGCGGAGTTCGACCGAGCTGCTGCTCATCGCCGTCCCAGGATTCTATGTTGCGGTGGGCCTGGCCGGGTATTGGGGCGGGCTCTTTTCCGGATTATTGACGGCGCTAATGGTCATGGGCTACCTGGGCTGGAACTGGGATTCATATCAGAAGGTGCCCCATATGCCGTGGATCGCGTTGGTGATCGGAGGGAGCTCGATCGCCAGTGCCTGGATCGCCGCTCCTCCCGTGGAGCGTCGTGCCGGCTTGCCGAGGGGCCGACGGCCAGCGGCGGCATTCAGACCGTCCGACGTCTCCGAGCCGCTTCCAGAGGAAACGCTGCGCGAACTCGTCGGACTCGAGTGGCACCGCTGGCAACGCTACAAGGCGCCCTTTTCCCTCGTCTGGCTGGAGGTGTGTGACTTGGGAAAAACTGAGGCTTCGCGTTCATCTGCCAGAGCCGTTCTCTTAACTCAGGTGGTGCAAGGCTTGATACGGATTCTGCGTAACACCGACTTGATCGGACAGGGCGACGCGGGCCGATTTCTCCTTCTTCTACCCCACACCGACTACCGCGGCGGCCTGCCCGTGGCGCTCAAGCTAAGAAATCTGTTGCACAGTTTATCGAGCCCTGGCGGGGGTCGGCTGACGGCCTATATCTCAACGACGTCGGTGCATGCCGACGATCCCGAAGTACACTCCATACTTGAGCGGGGGGAGAAGGCACTGGAAAGCGCCCGCCTCCAAGGCCCCGACAGCATCGTCTCGTCCGAATCTCCGCCGCTGTCGGTGCTGCCACCCTCCCTCTGAGCGCAAGGAAGTTGACCATGGAATCCAACGAGCTCTCCGAGTTGACCGAGAAGGCCCGTGAAGGCAACGAAAAAGGCATTGGCCTGACGATGGCCGTGGTGGCGGTCTTTCTCGCCTTGGCCACCATGTTGGGACATCGTGCTCACACGGAAGAGGTCGTCTTACAAACCAAGGTCAATGACCAGTGGTCGTACTACCAGGCCAAGAACAACCGCGGCCAGATGTATGGCGCCGACGCCCAGCTTGCCGCTCTCATGACGGGAGGCGGTGCGCTGCAGCAGGAATTTTCCAAGCGTGCAGCCGACGAAAAGAAGGGCTCGGCGGAAGTGCGCCGACAGGCCGAGGAGTTGGACAAGGAGACCGAGGTTCAGGCGCGGCATGCGGCCTTCTTCGACGGCTCGGAAATCTTCCTCGAGATCTCGATCGTGCTCTGCTCCATCGCCCTGCTGACCGGCACGCGACTGTTCTGGAAACTCTCATTTGTAACCACCATCATTGGGCTGCTGGTTGGCCTGGGCGGCTTCAGTGTCCGCCTCGCAGCCCTGTTCGGCGGTCATTGATCCGCGATGACCCTGCTCCATTTTGTCGGCAAGAACGCGCTGCGCAACCACCGCCGCAGTGCCATGACGGTACTCAGTATCGGGTTTTCCCTGCTGCTCCTCACGTTCCTGGTCTCGCTGTGGCACGCGTTTTACCAGGATGCCGGCCCGCCCGACGACGCCCTGCGGCTGCTCACGCGGCACCGCGTCTCGCTCAGTTTTCTGCTGCCCGCCTACTACCGCGAACGCATTCGCAAGGTACCCGGTGTGGTCGCCGTCGTACCGTGGAACTGGATCGGCAACCACTACAAGGACGACAAGCCGGAACACTTTTTTGCCCAGTACGCCACCGACCCCGACGAGGTCTTCCAAGTCGTGAGTGATTGGACGATTCCGCCCGACCAACTACGGGCTTGGCAGCAGGACGTCAGTGGTGCCGCGGTTGAACGCCGTCTGGCGGCGGCGCAGGGGTGGAAGCTGGGCGACCATCTCTTCCTGCAGAAGAACCTTTACCCGGTCGACCTCGAGTTGACGGTGCGCGCCATCTACGACGCCCCTCCCGAGGCCAGTGCCCTGCTTTTTAACTGGAAAACGCTCGAGGCCGGCAACACCTTCCTGCGGGACAAGACGGACACCTTCCTGCTACGCGTCGATGCGCCCGCCTCCGTACCCGCCGTCGAGGCGGGCATCGACACCCAGTTTCGCAACGCCCCGGCGCCAACCCGCACCGAAACCCAGAAGGCATTCCAACTCGATTTCCTGAACTCGCTCGGCAACATCAAGGCATTTATCATCGCCATCGCGGCGGCGGTGGGTTTTGCCATCCTGCTCGTCTCGGGCAATACCATGGCCATGACGGTGCGGGAACGCACGCGTGAAGTGGCCGTGCTCCGAACCATCGGGTTCCCCAGGCGCATGATTCTGGGGTTGTTCCTCGGCGAGGCCGTTACCTTGGCCCTGGTCGGGGGCATGCTTGGTATTCTCGGCGCCCGCTGGCTGATCGCCGGCGTTGCCGCCTCGCCGCAGCTCACCTTGTTCGCCGGCTTCTTCCGCCGCGCCCGGGTGACGCTCCCCACAGTTCTGTTTGGGCTGCTCGTGGCGGCCTGCGTTGGACTACTGAGCGGCCTGGTGCCCGCCTACCGTGCCGCACGCATGAACATCGTCGCGGGCCTACGGCACATTGGTTAAGGACGGTGGCGGGAGGCATGGCCGCGGACGCGGCCTCCCCGCCGCTTCCTCTTTTCGCATCCAGACGATACTTTAGCCATCGCCGCTCGTATTCAACCAGAACTACCTGATACGCCGCCATGACCCTGACGCAGTTCGTTGCCAAGAACGCCTTCCGCAATCGGCGCCGCAGCGCCCTCACCATGCTGAGCATCGGTTTCTCGCTGCTGCTGCTGACGCTGATGATGACGGTGTACCGCAGTTTCTATCTTTCCAAAGGCTCTCCGGAATCCAGCCTGCGTCTGATCACCCGCAACCGCGTCTCGCTGGTTTTTTCCCTGCCCATTTACTATCGGGACAAGATCAAGGCCGTTCCTGGCGTGGTGGAGGTGGTTCCCGCCAACTGGTTTGGCGGGTTGTACCTGGACCAGAAGCCGGAACACTTCTTCGCACAGTTTGGCACCGACCCGCAGGACTTCTTCAAGGTCTACAACACCTGGAAGATCCCGCCCGATCAGCTGGCTGCCTGGCAGCACGACCAGGCAGGCGCGGTCGCCTCGGCTGCTCTGGCGGCGCGGCAGGGCTGGAAGATTGGTGATCGCATCGTCATCAAGCGCAACATCTACCCAGTGGACTTGGAGTTGACGCTGCGCGGCTTATACAACACCGACGAGCCGGCCGACTCGCTGTATTTCAACATGAAATACGTCGAAGAGGCGGTGCCCCGCGCCAAGGGGGCAGCCGGAATCTTCGATATACGGGTGGACTCGGCGGCCGCTGTGCCGCGGGTGGCCAGCGCCATCGACGCGATGTTCAAGAACGCGCCGCGACAGACCAAGACCGAGAGCGAGAAGGCATTCCAGCTCGGTTTTGTGAACTCGCTCGGCAACGTCAAAGCCTTCATCCTGGGCATCAGCTTGGCGGTGGTTTTTGCCATTCTGTTGGTCTCGGCCAACACCATGGCAATGTCGATCCGCGAACGCGTCCGTGAGGTGGCGGTGCTCAAGACGCTGGGCTTCACGCGGCAGACCATCCTGAAGTTGTTCGTAGGAGAGGCCGTGACGGTGGCTTTGATGGGGGGCATTTTGGGCTCGCTCGCCGCGGGGGCGCTGGTGTCGGTGATCGCCCATTCTCCCTCCATGGGGTTCTTCTTCGCGGGAATCAGGGTGAACGTACCCACCTTGCTGGTGGCCTGGCTGGTCTCCGCGCTGGTCGGTCTGGCCAGCGCCTTCTTCCCCTCCTATCGCGCCTCGCGCATGGGCATCGTGGAGGGATTGCGACACATCGGTTAGGGCCGTATCGGGCGGAAACGAGAACGCTATGGCGATTCCCTTCAGCTACAACTTGCGTAACCTTCGTCTGCGGCTCGGCGCCACAGTGATGACAGCCATGGGCATCGCGCTCACCGTCGCCATCGCCATCTTCATCATGGCCCTGCTGGCCGGACTGAAGGCGGCCTTTGTGACCAGCGGCGACCCTCTGAACGTGCTGGTCATGCGCAAAGGTTCGCAGGCCGAACTCTCCAGCTCAGTCGATCGTCCCGCCTTGCAGGCGATGAAGTACCTGCCCGGTATCGCGCGCGACGCCCACGGCGAGCCCGAGGTTTCGCCGGAGATGGTGGTCGTCATCGTGCTGCCTCGCCGCGACGGCACCGGCGAGGTCAACGTGACGGTGCGCGGCATGACCCCCATGGGGATTGAGATGCGTCCCGCCATTCACCTCGCTTCCGGGCGCTGGTTCAACCCGGGACAGCGGGAGATCGTGGTCAGCAACTCGATTCACCAGCGTTTCGGCCATGCCAACCTCGGCGACACGGTGAGCTTCGGCAAGGGCGAATGGACGGTGGTGGGCGTTTTCGACGCCGGGCACACCTCCAGCGACTCCGAGATCTGGACCGACGTCAACCAGATGGCCACCGACTTCGACCGGCCCGTGTTTTCCTCCGTCCTGCTCCACGCCGACAGTGCCGTCGCGGCCGACGCCCTCGCGCACCGGGTCAGCGAAGATCAGCGGCTCGAACTCGATGGCATGTTGGAGTCCGCCTACTATGCCGAGCAAACCAAATCCGGCGCCCCCATCCAGTTCGTCGGCACCGTGGTGGCCTTCATCATGGCCATCGGCTCCTGTTTTGCCGCCATGAACACCATGTACGCCGCGGTGGCCTACCGCGGGCGCGAGATCGCGACGCTGCGCATCCTCGGGTTTTCGCGCCCCAGCATCCTGACCTCCTTCGTGCTGGAATCCATCGCCCTGTCGCTGCTCGGGGGCCTGGCCGGCATCCTGCTGATGTTGCCCTTCAACGGCATGACCACCGGCACCAGCAACGCCGTCACCTTCAGCGAGGTCGTGTTCCGGCTGCAGCTCACGCCGGCGTTGCTGCTTAAGGCAATCGCGTTTTCGGCGATCATGGGACTGATCGGCGGGCTGGCGCCCGCCTGGCAGGCGTCGCGACGCGACATCGTAGCCGCGCTGCGCAGCTAGCCACCCCAGGTTCACAGCTTATGTCCACGAAGTCGGAAGAATTGAAATCCCTGCGCATTGACCGCTCCACCGCCGGTCCGGAGTCGGGAGGCGCGGGACGCGTCATCAAGTTCGGCGTCGCATTGCTCGTCCTGCTCGGCGTGGCGGCCCTCGCCTACCGCTGGCTGAATCCGCCCAGCGCCGAGGTGGAGGTCGCGCGCGCCAAGGCGGAAACCCTCTCCGGGGCGGGCGCCGGGGAAGGCGATGTCGTGCTCTCGGCCGGCGGTTACATCGTCGCCCACCACAAGATCAGCGTGAATTCCAAGGTAACGGGACGCGTCGCATGGATCGGGGTGGAGAAGGGCGACAAGGTCCGCGAGGGGCAGGTCCTGGTGCGGTTGGAAGATCAGGAGTTCCGCGCCAATGTCGAGCAGGCGCGGGGAGCAGTCGAATCCGCCGCCGGTCGGCTGCATGAGTTGCAGGCCGGACTGCGCCCGCAGGAGATCGCGCAGGCCCAGCACAACTTCGAACAGTCGCAAGCCACCTTGACGGATGACCGGATCACGCTGGAACGCACCCGCTCCCTGGTCACTCAGGGCATCCTCGCCAAGCAACAGTTGGACGACGCGCAGGCGCGCTTTACCGCCGACCAGCAGCACAGCAATGCCCTGCAGAAAGCCTACGAGCTAGCGCGGATCGGCACCCGCCCGGAGCAGATCGAGGCGGCCCGCGGCGCGCTGCTGGAAGCGAAAGGACGCCTCGCCTACGCCCAGTCGCAGCTCGATGCCACGCTCATCCGCGCGCCGGTGAGCGGCACTATCCTCGACCGTACGGCGGAGAAAGGCGAGTTGATCACCGCCCAGTTTGCCAGCGCCGCCGACACCGGCGGACCACGCGGCTCCGTCGTCGACCTCGCCGATCTGAATGACTTGCAGGTCGAACTCGACATCGCGCAGGACGACTTCGCCAAACTCCATCCCCGGCAGCGGGGCGTAGTCACCACCGACGCCTACCCGGATCGCAAGTACGCCGGCCTCATCGCGGAGATCGCCCCGGAAGCCAACCGCCAAAAGGCCACGGTCCAGGTCAAGGTACAGATCCAAAACCCTGACTCCTACCTGCGCCCAGAGGAAAATGCCACCGTCAAGTTTCTCGCCGACCGGCCCACCTCCGGCTCGACGGCACACACTGTGACCGGCGTCATCGTGCCCACTACCGCGCTACGCGAAGCGAATGGCAGGAAAGTTGTCCTGATCGCCTACAACAGTCACGTCGTGGTGCGGGCCGTTACCGTCACCGGACGTCGCGGCAGCGACACTGTGGTGGAAGGGCTGACGGGGGGCGAATCGCTGATTACCGCCGGTCCGCCCGACTTGAAGGACGGCGACCGCATTCATGTCAAGGGACAGTCTTAACCCGTCCACTGCCGCGCAGCATCGACCCGAGACGCACCCGCACCGAGGAGAACCACCCCATGCCGACCGCCGCAGAAACCACCATCGTTCAGGCCCGCAATCTGCAGAAGTCGTTCAAGCGCGACAGCTTCGAGGTCAAGGCGCTCGATGATGTCTCGATCGACATCGCGGAAGGCGAGTTTCTCGCCTTGATGGGCCCCTCCGGCTCCGGCAAGACGACACTGCTTAACATGATCGCCGCCATTGACCGGCCTACCGGCGGAGAGTTATTGGTGATGGGCGAGAATATCTTCCGCCTCAGCGATCAGCAATCTGCCAAATGGCGCAACGAGAAAATCGGCTACATCTTCCAGAGCTTCAATCTCATCCCGGTGCTGACGGCCTTTGAGAACGTGGAATTGCCACTCCTGCTCACCAAACTCAACAAACAGGAGCGCCGCGACCACGTGTTGACCGCCCTCAAACTGGTCGGGCTTGAGGACCGGGTGCACCATCTGCCCAAGCAGCTCTCGGGCGGTCAGGAACAACGCGTGGCCATCGCCCGCGCCATCGTCACCGACCCGCAGATCCTGCTGGCCGACGAGCCCACCGGCGACCTCGATAGCCACTCCGCCGCCGAGGTGCTGGAGATTATGACGCGCCTCAACCAGGACGCCAAGAAGACGGTGGTCATGGTGACGCATGATCCCCATGCAGCCGCTTACGCTCACCTCACCCGGCACCTCGAAAAGGGCATGCTGCTGCCCGCCTGAAGGGCTGCCCCCGACAACCGCGCGGACCAGGCGCGCGGCGCAGGTTGGATTCTGGTTGTTGGTTGTTGAAACGGCTGCGGCACGCAACTCCAGAACCCGCCTCAGGCACGTGCAGGTCGAACATCAATTTCCAGATCTCGCCAACATCCAACCACCAAAATCCAACATCCCCTCCTAAGCCTGCTGCAGCGCGGCGCAAGACGGTGCGACGGCGCCGCGTTCGGAGCGCTGCCAACCGGCCCCCGTGGCCCACGCGCCGGCGTCATAATGGGGCAGCGTTATGACCCGCGTGCTCCCACTGTTCCCGCTCGACGTGGTGTTGCTGCCCGCTGCGCCCTTGCCGCTGCACATCTTCGAGGAACGCTACAAGATCATGCTCGGTGAGTGCCTGGAACATGAGACGGAGTTCGGTATAGTCTGGGCGCAGGAGGAAGGCGTGGCGCGGGTGGGTTGCACGGCGCGCATCGCCGAGGTGCTGAAGCGCTACGACGATGGCAAGCTCGACATCCTCTCGCAGGGTTTCGAGCGCTTCAACATCCTCGAGGTGGACGCCGAGACTCGGCCGTTCGCGCAAGCCACGGTGGAGGATTTCGAGGACGAGGACGAAATCGCTGAGGCGAGCGGCGATACGAAGGCGATGAAGACGGCGGTGCTTGATCTCCACCGCAAACTGCTGCGCCTGCTGTCGGAAGAAGAAGAGGAACTCGACCCCGACGAAGATCTGGCCTTCGCCCTGGCCCGCGCACTCCCCCGCGACTGGGACTTCAAACAGCGTCTGCTGGTCAGCCGACGTCCCCAGCAGCGCCTGCAGCTCCTGCTGGAACACTACCGCGGGTTGATTCCACTCCTCGAACGCGGGCAGCGTTTGCGGGCGCGCGCCGGCCATAACGGAATGGTCAAAAACGGCTTTCATCCGGGCTGACGACCGACGAGCTGGCGGCGGGATCGATCACGACCGGGTGCGACTGCGGGCGACGACGAGAAGTGCGTGGCTGTGAGCTGCCACCACCTTCGCGTCCTCCAACCGGCTCGTGAGCGGCGGTACGGGAAGGAAAAGCCCCGCGATCAGGCTGCCGTAGATCACGGCAAAACTCACACCGATGAAGGTCTCCAGCAGCCACACGCTGCAGTGCAATTCGTAGTACATGTAGCCCTGCACCAGGCGGGTGAGCGCGAAGAGGGCGAATCCCACGAAAAACAGCCGCGAGCGCGGGTGCACCGCACGGATCGCGTCCACTCCCATCAGCACCAAGAGCACAATCAGGGCGCCACTATGCAAGCGCAACAACCCGGGGAAATAGCGGGTGTATTGCGGCAGCGGCATCAGCAGAAGCGCCGCCAGTGAGACCAACAAATCAATCCCGATCCACAGCACGGCGGCGTAAAGCCGCGCGAAATTGCCGGTCATCACGATCAGGGCCAGCAGCGTGGAGGCCACAAAAAACATGGCGGCATGCAGGATGATGAGACTGATCGGCATGGCGTTGGGGGGGCGGCGCCCGCGGGAACTTTCCCAGCATGCGTCGTGCCCGTTTTGCGGGGTAGCCCCAGATGCGGGAACACGGATGGGTGGACGGCGAGCGGCCTCCGCCGGCGCCAGATCTCCCTCACCTTCCGGGGACTTGAACCCTGACCCAAGCGGGGGTATGTTGAAGGTGCTCTCGCGGTTCGCCCGGTATTCATGGCGCGAACCCGGCCGTTTCCCCTCGTCTCCGCCCCCACCCGGGCGCCTGCTCCCCGGCAGTTTCCCGCCCTCACCCATAGGTCTGCCTGTGCCTCGCCTTTTCAACAACTTGCACTAGATATAGGGGCCAACAGTTTACACCCCCTCCATCTTGGGCTTTTCTTCTTGATTCCCCGTCCAGCCCCGGCTACGATGCCCACCGGACTGGACGAGGTCGTCCGCCGGGTGGGGTCCGATCTGGCCAACCCTCCCGGTATCGCACTGGGGCCGTGCCCGCAGGAGAGTTCTCGTGTTGAAACTGAAGAAGTTACAGATTGCCGGATTCAAATCGTTCTGTGATCGCACCGAGCTGGTCTTCTCGGGAACAGGGGTGGTTGGAGTGGTCGGCCCCAACGGTTGCGGCAAGTCCAATATCGCCGACGCGGTGGGCTGGGTTCTGGGCGAGCAGTCCGCCAAATCCTTGCGCGGCACGCGCATGGAGGACGTCATCTTCAGCGGCAGTCGCGACCGCCCAGCCGCCGGCCTCTCCGAGGTCAGCCTGACGATGGTGGATCCGGATGTTTACAACGGCCCCAGCGATATCGAGGAACCGGCCATCGAAATCTCCGACGAGTGGGAGGAGACGTTACCGGCGGCGGACGGCATCGAGGTGAGTGGGACCTCCGCCGAAGGCGAGTCGGAAGCCTCCTCGCCGGAGGCAAAAGCAGACGGTGTCGTACTGAGCATCCGCAAACGACGACGTTTCACCGCCAACAACCGCCCCGGCGAAGTGGTTGTCACGCGCCGCCTCTATCGCAGCGGCGAGAGCGAATATCTATTGAACGGACGCCTCTGCCGCCTGCGCGACATACAGGAGATTTTCCTCGGTACCGGTCTCGGGCCGGAGTCCTACGCCATCATCGAGCAGGGGCGCGTCGGCCAGATTCTGACCTCGAAACCCTACGAACGCCGCGCCATCATCGAAGAGGCGGCGGGCGTCACCAAGTACAAAGCAAAACGCAAGCTGGCAGAGGCGCGGCTGGAGTCGGCGCGCGGCAATCTCAACCGCATCAACGACATCTTCGAGGAAGTCACCAAGCAGCTGGGCCAGCTGCGCCGCCAGGCCAGCAAGGCCGCACGCTTTCGCGAGATCAAGACGGAACTGGACCAGCAGCAGCGCCGTTTGCTCTTCGGTAAGGCAGTGGCGCTCGACGGCGAGCAGGAACGCACCCACGCCTCGCTGGCGGCCGCGGTTGCAGCCGTCACCGCCCAGCAGCAACGGGTGAGCGGCGAAGAAGCGGATCGGACGCAATGGTTCCAGCAAGCAACGGCTCTGGAACAGCGCCTGCAGCAGCTGGCCGAGACCGCCGGACGTCTGGCCATGGAGCAGGACCGCGCCGAGCGTCAGATCTTCTACAACGGCGAACAGGCAACCGTCCTGGAGCGCCGCATCGCGTCTCTGGAGCAGGAGCAGCAGCGCATCGCCGCTCTTCAGATCCAGTTGCAGGCGGAGCTGGCAGAGGCGGCGCAGGCGCAGCAGGATGTCGCCACGGCGGTGGATGCCGCCCGGGCGCAGTTTGAACGGGACCGCTCGACCAGCCACGCCGAGGGCGGCGCCTTGGCGCAACTCGAAGGTCGGGCCGAGATCGCCCGGCGGCGCATGCTGACCAGTCTGTCGCAGCTCTCCACGTTGGGCAACGAGGTGGCGCAGGGCGAGACCCTGCTGGCCGGGCTGGAACGGCAGCAGGCGCGCCTCGAGCAGGAACGGACCGCCGCCATGTCCGAGCTGGACCAGCTCGGGGTGCGACGCGGCCAGTTGGGCATCGAGTTCCAGGGTCAGCAGAACGCCATGCAGGCACTGCTGGAACAGTTGCAGGGCCTGGAACAACAGCTGGCTGCACAACGCGCCGAGGAATCCACCTCACGGCAGGAGTTGGAGCGCTCGCGCGGCGAGCTGGCCGATGTGGCCGCCCGGCGCCGCTCGCTGGAAGAGATCGTCGCCCACCACGGCTACAGCACCGAGGCGGTGAAGGCGCTCTTCGCCAACGGCGTCACGCCGGCTGGCTTTCATGCCAAGGGCGTGCTGGCCGACTTCCTCGAAGTCGAGCCCGCCTATGAGGCGGTGGTTGAGGAGTTCCTGCGCGAGGAGCTGAACTACGTCGTCGTGGACAACTGGGACGACGCCAATGCCGGCCTGGGAGTGTTGCGGCAGGATGCCGGTGGTCGCGCCACTTTCCTGGTGCATCCCGAGGACGGCCAGTTCAAGATGTTCGATCTGCCCGCAGGCGAGCTTGAAAACAGCCTGCCTCCCGACTCGCCCATACCAGTACCGTTGCGCAACTGCGTGCGGGTGCTGAACGGTTTCGGACGCACTCTGGAGCACATCCTGCCCAAACTCGGCAGCGGCTATATCACGCCTGATACCGAGCAGGCGCGCGGCCTGGCCAACCACAATCCGCAGGCTTACTTTCTGACCGCCAAAGGGGAGTGCTTCCACAACCAGACGGTCACCGGCGGCACCCACTCCGGCAGCGGACCGCTCACCATGAAGCGCGAGCTGCGCGAATTGGCGCGCCGCGAGGCCGCGCTCACCGAGGCGATGGACGGGCTTCAGAATCGCATCGCGCTGCTGGGCGGCCGCATCGCCCGCACGCAGGCCGAGAGCGATACGCTGCGCCAGCAACGCTTCGAGTTGGAGAAACAGAGCTTGAGCAGTGACCAGTCTCTGCGCCAGTTGGATGGCGAGGTGACGCGCGTCCAGGCCCGCCTGCAGCTCCATACGCTGGAGCTGGAACGCGCCCGCCAGGAGCAGCTACAGGCCGCCGAACGTCTGAACGCGGTCCGCGAGCAACGCCTCAAGGCGGATGCCGATCGCGCCGCCGCCGACGCCGAGGAAACCGAGGCCAACAGCCAGATGGCCGGCATGCGGGAGCGCCGGGCGCAGGCTGCGCAGCGCGCCGCCGAGACGCAGGCCGAGCTGGCGCGGCTCGAAGAACGCGCCCGCGCTGCCGAGAGCACGGCCCGGCGTCTGGACGGCAACTGCCGCGAAGCCGCCGAGCACCGCGCGCAGACCGCCCAGGATCTGGCGCAAACCCACGATCAGCGCGTGACCTTGCAGGCGGCCACCACCGACCTGCAGAACCGCCTCGCCGAAGTTCGCGAGGAACACACGACGGCGGAGCAGGAGAAGCAGGACGTGGGCGCCGAGCTCACCGCTTCCCGGCTGCGCGTCAGCGAGCTGGAAACATCCTTGAAGGTGGCCCGTGAAGCGCTCGAGGAGCGCCGTCGCGAGCAGGTTGAGATCGAGATCACGCGCGCCCGGCTGGAGTCCGAGGCGCAACACCTGGCCGAGAACTGCCGCAACGAGCTGGGCTGCGAGCTCGCAGCGCTGTTCGGGGACGCAACGCTGCCCGCCCTTGGCGTCCCGCCGGCGGAGGAGCTGCCCACCCTTGAGGACGCGGTCCGCACCCTGCGCGACAAGATCGAACGCCTCGGCCCGGTCAACATGATGGCGCTGGAAGAGTGCAAGGAGGCAGAGACCCGGCACGCATTCCTCGATACGCAGCGCACCGACCTGCTCAACTCGATCGCCGACACGCAGAAGGGCATCCAGGAGATTGATGTCATTTCGCGCGAGCAGTTCAACCAGGCTTTCGAGAAGATCAACACCTTCTTTCAGGAAACGTTCCAGACGCTCTTCGGCGGCGGCCAGGGCTTCCTGCGCCTCACCGACATCGAGAACAACCCGGATGCCGGGGTGGAGATCGTTGCCCAGCCGCCCGGAAAGAAACTTCAGAACGCGCTGCTGCTCTCGGGCGGCGAGAAAGCCATGACCGCTACGGCGCTCCTTATGGCGGTATTCCGCTACCAGCCCAGCCCCTTCTGCATCATGGACGAGGTGGACGCTCCGCTCGATGAATCGAACGTCAGCCGCTTCACCGCCATGGTGGAAAAGATGAGCTCCAACACGCAGTTCATCGTCATCACTCACAACAAGCGGACGATGGAGATCGCTCCCGTGCTCTACGGCGTGACCATGCAACAGGCGGGGGTCTCGCGCATGGTCTCCGTGCGCATGGAAGAGCCCCGACGCGCCGGCTGAGAGGCTGGCGCGGCTGCCAGGCGCCAGCCTCTGCCTCCATTTGACATCGGCGCGGCTTCCGGGAACACTAAGCGCTCCGTTTTTGGCGCAGAACTGATGCACCCCTCGACACTGCGGGAGACTTCCCTCCCCGGCATACCACTGATCGGTCGCGGCAAGGTCCGCGACCTTTACGACCTCGGCGACTCCCTGCTGCTGGTCGCCAGCGACCGCCTGTCCGCGTTTGACGTGGTGTTACCCACTGGCATACCCGACAAGGGACGCGTCCTTACCCAGATCTCGCTCTTCTGGTTCGACCGCCTGCGTGCCCTCGTCCCAAACCACCTTCTGACGGCCTTCATCGCCGAATTCCCCGCTTCCCTCCAGCCTTTCGCCGCGCAACTCGCCGGGCGCGCCCTGCGCGTCAAGAAGCTCGAGATGCTGCCGGTGGAGTGCGTGGCCCGCGGCTACCTCGCCGGGTCCGGATGGAAGGAGTACTCTGCCCACGGCACCATTTGTGGCATTCCCCTGCCGCCCGGCCTGCGGGAGTCCGATGCCTTGCCGGAGCCGATTTTCACTCCTGCCACCAAGGCGCAGAGCGGCCATGACGAGAACATTCCCCTCGCGGCAGTGGAACGATTGATCGGCACGGAAACCGCCCACCGTGTGCGCGATCTCACGCTCGCCATCTATGCCAGCGCTTCGGCCTACGCCCGCACGCGGGGCATCCTCATCGCCGACACCAAGTTGGAGTTTGGCCGGCTGCCCGGTGGAACCGAACTGATCCTCGGCGACGAGGTGCTCACACCCGACTCTTCGCGCTTCTGGCCGGCGGCAAGTTACGCTCCCGGCCGCTCGCAGGACTCCTTCGACAAACAGTACGTGCGCGACTATCTCGAGACGCTGACGTGGAACAAGCAGCCGCCGGGGCCGGAACTGCCCCCGGCCGTGGTCGAGGGCACACGCGCCAAGTATCGCGAGGTCTATCAGTTGCTCACCGGGCATGCGCTGCCCGTCTCCCCAACGGAGGCGGCGTGAACCTGTTGGACTGGGTGCTGCTCGTAATCCTGTTGCTCTCCGTCATACCGGCGGCGGTCAAGGGCTTCGTCTACGAAGCGTTGATGATGGTCGCCACCATCTTCGGGATCGCGGCCGGGGTGACGTATTACGCCCGCGTGGGCGCCTATTTCTCCAGGTTGACCAGCTCACCCGTCACGCAGCATTTTCTGGGCTTCTGCGCCATTTTTCTCGGCGCGCTGCTGCTGGCCCTCATCATCGCCCGCCTGGCTTCAACCCTGGTCGCGGCGGCGGGCCTGCGCTGGTTTGACCGCTTTCTAGGCGCTGCCCTTGGACTGGCACGCGGCGTGCTGGTCGGAATGATCGTGCTGATTATGATGACCGCCTTTCCCTTCGATCTGCCGCTGGTGCAGCACTCGCTTTTGGCAGGAGACTTTCTCTGGGCCGGGGAGGCTCTGGTGGCCGTGCTCCCCGCCGAGTTGCGGGCGCAGTTCAACCAGGGACTGGAACAATTGCGTCGCTTGCCGCTCAAGACCCTTCCCGTACTGCCCGGCACGCGTCCCGCACCCCCGCCGCTCAAGACCCCGCCCGCTGCGAGGCCGGCATGAGAGAAGCACTGCACGCCTTGGTGGCGGAGATGGTCGAGAAGGGCATTCTCTTCGACGAAGCGCGCGAGGAGTTTGAACGGCGCTTCATTCAGCAGGTATTGGAACGAACCGACGGCAATCAGTCCCGTGCCGCCCTCGCCCTGGGCGTGCACCGCAATACGCTCAGCCGCAAGATGGCGGAACTGCGTCTCGGTCCGGCGCGGCAGAATGGCACGAGCGGGCGACCCAAGGCCGACAAACGACAGGTGAAAGCAGATCCCGGAAGCAAGCGTGCGGGCAAGGCCAAGCGGTAGACCTCTCCAGGCACCTGACCGCAAAATACCCCGCCTCCCGCGGCGCTCGTTGGTCGCTCCCCCGCAACCGGGTTCGGGCCGACGCGCCAGCCTCACGGACCCAGCAGGTGACCCAGCTTCTCGCGTTTCACCTTGAGATAGTCAGCGGCGTGGGCTGAGGTGGGCGTGGGTTCGCAGGGGATGCGTTCCGTCACGCGGATGCCGCCCTTCTCAAGTGCGGCAATCTTCTCCGGGTTGTTCGAGAGCAGTCGCACGGCGGTCACGCCCATCGCCTGCAGCACGGCCACGGGCATGGCGTAATCGCGCTCATCGGCGCCAAACCCCAGCAGTTCGTTGGCCTGCACCGTATCCGCCCCCTGATCTTGCAACTGGTAGGCGCGCAGCTTGTTCATCAGGCCGATGCCGCGACCCTCCTTGTCCTCGTAGAGCAGCAGGCCATGGCCGGCGGCGGCGATCATGGCCAGGGCCAATTCAAGTTGCTGGCGGCAATCGCAGCGCAGCGACCCGAAGACATCGCCGGTGAGGCACTGCGAGTGGATGCGCAGCAACGGCGCCACGCCGCCCTGCGGCGTCCGCTCGCCGAGCTGCAGCACCACGGCGGACTCCCCACCCTGCTCAAAGCCGAAGATGCGGAAGTGGCCCCAACGGGTGGGGAAGTCGGCCTCCGCCACTTGCGTGACCGCGGTTGACGATGGATGCGAAGCGGAGATGGAGAGACTCCTCGTGGGCTGGTTCCCGGTTGCCCGTTCGTGGCAAAGCGGCGCGCAACCGCCCTCGCTTTGATTATACTCAGGCGGTTTGATGCGCGGGATACGCCGCCCGACGCACCACCGACGCGCCCCTCGCCATGGAAACCCAGCCGCGCCTCTTTGTCCTGCTCGTGATCCAGCTTGGGGTGATAGCGTCCATTGCCAGCGTCCTGGCGCGATCCGTGCTTTTCAAGCGCGTCTTGTTTCTCGAACATCGCAGCGCGCGTCAAAAGCTGCTCTTCGTTCTCTACCTGGCCTTTCCGCTGGCCAGCGGGGTTTTCATTCGGCTGACGGTGCATGACTTTCAATCCTCCGACCTCTCGCTGCCGGGCACGTTTCTGATCGGTCTGTTCGCCGGGCAAGCCGCCGGCCTGCTGGGCGGAATGCTGGTCGGAGTGCTGCCGGTGTTGCTGCGGCACGAGTGGCTCAGCCTGGCGATGACCCTGGTTGCCGGTCTGCTGGGGGCGCTCTGTCGCCAGGTCGCGCCCACCATGGAGGAGATCTGGGCGTTCTCTCCTTTCATTGACCTCGAGGTCTGGCGCTGGCTGCGCAACCGTCTGGATCGGCCCTTCCGCGACTGGCAAGCGCTGATGTTTGCCGTGCTCAGCGGCCTGGCGGTGCTGCAGTGGCAGCTCGCCCGCCTCCACCCGACGCTCATCTATGCACCGCGCGCCCACACCGCCTGGGGCGGCGTCGGCCTGGCCGCCAGCACCATCCTGGCGGTGGCCATCCCCATCAAGATTTGGAACAACACCCGCATCGAGAACAAACTGGAAGAACAGCGGCGCATGCTGGTGCAGGCGCGCCTCGATGCCCTCACCAGCCAGATCAACCCGCACTTCCTTTTCAATACCCTGAACTCGATCGCCTCGCTGGTGCGGGTGGAGCCGCAGACGGCGCGGCTGTTGATCGTCAAGCTGTCGACCATCCTGCGCCGCCTGCTGCGAAAACACGAGAACTACGTGCCGCTGCGCGAGGAACTACAGTTCATGGACGACTACCTCGACATCGAGGTGGTGCGTTTCGGCCCGCAGAAATTGCAGGTCGTCAAAGAAGTTGCCCCCGAGGTGATGGAGTTGCCGGTACCCAGCATGCTGCTGCAACCGCTGGTGGAAAACGCCATCCGCCACGGCCTCGCGCCGCGCCTCGGCGGGGGACGCATCGTGCTGCGCGCCCATCCCGAAGGGCGGGAACTGGTCGTCGAGGTGGAGGACAACGGGGTGGGCATCCCCGATCCCGCCGTCATCGCCACCCAAGGCAGCGAGAACGAGCGCCACGGCATCGGCCTCACCAACGTCCGCGAACGGCTGCGCGTGCTCTACGGCGACGCCGCCAGCTTGACCCTGCGCAGCGCCCCCGGGACGGGAACCTTGATCACGATCCGGCTGCCGCTGACATCGAGAGCTGGAGGGTGGGAATGAGGAGAAACGGTCCGATTTAGCCGCCGATCATTTTCGGCGCGGCGGCCAGGATCTCGGCATCATCAATCTCGAACTGCCGGAAATTGTCAATGAATCGCGCGGCGAGGTCGCGGGCAGCCGTTTCGTAAGCCGCGGCATCGGCCCAGGTGGACGCCGGGTCGAGCACCGCGTCCGGGACCCCGGCGACGTGGGTCGGCAGCTCCAGCCCAAAGATGGGTTCCGGGCGAAACCGGCCGCGGTCCAACTCGCCGGCGAGCACCGCCTTCACCATGCTGCGCGTGTAAGCCAGTCGCATCCGCTTGCCTACACCATAAGGTCCACCCGTCCAGCCGGTATTCACCAGCCAGCAGCTCACGCGGTGTTGCCGCAGGCGCTCGCCCAGCAGGCGGGCGTACACCAGGGGGGGCAGCGGCCAGAAGGGCGCGCCGAAACAGGTGCTGAAGTTGGGCGTCGGCTCCTTCACCCCCGCCTCGGTGCCGGCGATCTTGGCGGTATAGCCGGAGAGGAAGTGGTACATCGCCTGCGGCACCGACAAGCGCGCCACCGGCGGCAGAACCCCGAAGGCATCGGCGGTGAGGAAGATCAGGCAGCGGGGATGCGGCCCCTGCCCCGGGATCACGGCATTCTCGATGAACTCCAGCGGGTAGGCCGCGCGCGTGTTCTCGGTACGCGAATCGTCGTTGAAGTCCAGAGCGCGGGTCGCGGCATCGAGCGTTACGTTCTCCAACACTGTACCGAAACGGATGGCATTCCAGATCTGCGGCTCGCCCTGCGGCGACAGACGGATGCACTTGGCATAGCAGCCCCCCTCGAAGTTGAAGAGGCCCGCGTCGCTCCATCCGTGCTCATCATCGCCGATCAAACGGCGTTCCGGGTCCGCCGAGAGCGTCGTCTTGCCCGTGCCGGAAAGGCCGAAGAACAGCGCGGCATCCCCGCCCGGTCCCACGTTGGCCGAGCAGTGCATGGGAAAAACCCCGCGGCGCGGCAGGAGGAAATTCAGTACCGAGAAGATGGATTTCTTGATTTCGCCGGCATACGCCGTTCCGCCAATCAGGACCAGGCGTTGCGTGAAGTTGATCACCACGAAGACGTCGTCGGGGACGCCGTCGCCGGGTTCGGCATGGCAACCCGGCAAACAGAGGACGGAAAACTCCGGATGGAAGGCGTCGAGTTCCTCAACGCGCGGGCAGATCAACAGTTGGCGGGCAAACAACGCCTGCCAAGCCAGTTCCGTGACCACCCGCACCGGCATGCGATAAGCGGGATCGGCGCCAGCGAAGCAATCCTGAATAAACAGGTCTCGCGCACCGGCATGGCGGAGCATACGCTGGTAAAGCCGCTCGAAGACTTCGGGCGAGAGGGGATGATTCACCTTTCCCCAGTTCACCACGCTCTCTGTCTCGGCATCGCGGACCACGAACCGGTTGTCCGGCGTGCGCCCGGTAAAGCGCCCGGTGGTGGCGCAAAGGGCGCCGTTGCACGCGAGGTGCGCCTCGCCGCGCTGCAGGCTGGCCTCGATCAACGCGGCCGCCGGCAGGTTCCAAGCATGACGCTCCGCCGTCTCCAGCCCCAAGCGCTCCAAACCGATCGGGCTCAACAGGGCCACGTGATCCATCCTCACTCCGGGTTCGGGAAAGTTTTATTGTGGAAGCCTCCCGGGCGGACTGCAACTGGCCGACCATTCGGGAAGTGGAAGACGTTCTCCGGAATGGGCGGTGGGATTCGAAAGCCGCCCGGCCGACGCCGGGCTCGCGCAAGTACCGGAACCCTGGGTTCCACAAGGCGGAAAGGCGCCCAAGGCGCCACTCCACCACGCTGCATCCGAGGCTGGAGAATGCCACCCCGGCTGGCCCTGGGTTCCGCGCGGTCGTAGCGCCCAACGAAATCGCCCCGAAAGCCGCGAACGCTGGTACGTCGGCCCAGTGTGGGCTTCCGTGTAACGGAAGTCCTGAACACAACTTGCAACCAAGCGCCTAGATGGCGGTCGCCTTGTCCTGCAACTGCCAGTAGACTGCGTAGCGCTCGTTGAAAACCTCGTTGAGCGGCACGAGCGTGAGCGGCTGCGCCTGGCCGGCGGCGCGGAAAGTCAAGGGCTCCCCCGCCACCGGTTCGAGCCATCCGGCCGGATCGCGCAGCGAAGCTCGGATCGGGCTCACCGTCGCGGGGCTTCCCTTCAGTCCGATCTGATCGCCGCCGTACTGCATCTCCCGCGTCAGGCCGACATTGCCCAGCCGTCCGGCGAGCACCAGGGGGCCGTACATCATGGCCTGCAGGCTGGGGTCGTCGGGCATGGGCGCGGTGTGCAGGCTCATCGGCAGGCCGAGCTCGACCGTATCGCCGTCATGCCAGACGCGGGTGAGCGTCAGGTAACTGCTGGGGTCAGCAAAGGCCGCGAGCGGCGTTCCATTCACCTTGACGCTTCCCCCCCGTGTTGCCCAGTACGGAATCCGCAGATGCAGGGAGAGCAGCGTGGGCCGCGCGGTGCGGAGCGTCAACTTGGTGCCTTCCTCGGCCGGAAAGCGGGTCTCCTGCCGCAGTCGGACGCCTTTCTCCGCCCAGTTGAGTTCCGACGCGATGAAGAGGTTGACGTACACGCCCTGCGCGTCCTTGAAATAGATCGAATCGCCGAGCTTGGAAAACTCCTCGGCGCCGGTGCCGGTACAGCACCAGAAGGCGCCCAGCGGCGTGCCGAAAAACTTCCAGTAGCCGGAGGCGAGCGGCAGGTAATACATGAGCGTTCCATCGGCCGGGTTCTGCGTGCCCAAGCGGTGGTTGAAGAGCGTGCGCTCGTAGAAATCCATGGCGCGCGCGTCGCCCGTCCAGCCAAAGCGTTGGCGCGTCAACTTCAGCATGTTGTAGGAGCAGCAGCACTCGGCCGTGGTCGGACCCAATTCCTTGGCGAGCTGTCCGGGCGGCGTGCGCCAGAACTCGCGATTGCTGATGCCGCCGGTGCAATAGCTGCGTGCGGCGGTCACCTCGTCCCAGAAATAGTCGGCGATGGCGCCGTCACGCCCGTTGCCGGTCAGCTCATAGCGCCGCGCGGCGGCGATGACCTGTGGCACGTGGGTGTTGACGTGCAATCCCTGGAGTTCGTCGCGCCGGTCGGCGAGCGGATCGAGAAACACCTTCTTGTCGAAGCGGTGCGACGTATCGAGGTACTGGCGCTTGCCGGTGAGGGCGTACAGATTGCAGAGCGCCTCGCCCATGCCGCCAAACTCGGTCTCGAGCACACGCGCCATGTGCGCCGCGCTCAAGGGCTCCGTCCAACGCTCGACCCAGCCCGCCATCGCCTCGGCCGTTGCGAGGGCCTGCTGGTTGCCGCAGTGAACGTAGGCGTCGAGATGGCCGGCCAGGATCTTGTGATAGGTGTAAAACGGCGCCCAGACCGGTTTATGGTCCCGCAGCCGATCGTAAAAGTTTTCCGGGTAGGCCCCGAGATAGCCGTTGCCCAATCGGTGCTGACATTGCGCCAGCTCGGCGACCATGGCGTCCACCTTGGCCTTGAGCGCATCGTCACCGCTGCTCGCCGCCATCAAGGCGGCGGCGGACAGCATGTGACCCCCGGTAAAGTGGCCGCGCAGTTCGCATGCGGGCTTTTCCCAGCCCCCCAGTGGCTCGGCGCGGCTCTCGAGCCCGGCGGTCAGTCGGAACATGTGCAGCAACCGGTCCGGCGGCAGCGCATGCAGGTAGGCGCGATTGCGCTCCTGCGCAGCAAGAAACGGCCCGTCGAGCAACCGCACCTGCGTCATGGGAAAGGGCGTGACCCGCGCAGCAACGGCGTCGGCCAGCTGGGTGCGCTCCGCACCTGCGGGCGTCCCGTCTGCGATCGCCGCCAGGGTGCGAGCGGGTACCAGTGCCGCGCCAACGGCGGCGGCGGTCGTAGCAACAAAAGCGCGGCGATTCCAAGGCACCATGGGTCCTTCCAAGCGGTCATGCAGCCAACGTCGAGCGAATGATAAGCGGGCGGGCCGTGGTGGTTGCAATCAAATTCGGCTTCCAGCTCGGGTGTGCCGCCAGTCCACCAGCTAATAATGCCCTTCTCCGCCGCGTACCTTGCCACGGAACGTCCGGTGCACGTAAAAGCTGTAGAGCGCCACCCCTAGCATCCCCACCACGTTGGCAATGAATGATGTCCGCAGGGCGTAGGGCGATGACGCAGCGTTGTAGACCGTGAGGCTGAAGCGTGCGTCTACGGTGGAGCGCAGCAGGGCCGGGAACACCGTCGCCGCCGCCGAGCCCATCAGACCGAGAATCAGCAGGCTGGAAGCGCGAAACGCGGTGATGTCGCCCGATCCGGAACGGAGTCCCATGCCCAGCGCCAGCAGCGTGGCGAGCGGAAACAGCCACGCCAGCGGGCGCTGCATGAAATGATCGGCATAACCACCGAGCGCGGTCACCAGCGTGACCAGCGCAACGAGAACCAGCACCGCCCAGCCCAACCGGGCGGCGGTCCGCCGCGCGCGCCCTTGCACATCCCCTTCCGTTTTGGCGCGGAGATAATTGGCGCCGTGCCACGCCAGCACCACGACGCTCAACATCCCGGTCAGCAACGCGTACGGATTGAGCAGCAGGGCGAAGGTGCCCTGGAAATTACCATCCGCTGCGACCGGCAGGCCGCGAAGCACGTTGCCGAGCGCCACGCCCAGCAGAAACGCCAACAGCAGACTGGCCAGCGCAAAGGAGACGTCCCAGAACGTATGCCAGAGGGGGTGCACAATCTGGCCGCGAAATTCAATGGCGACGCCGCGCGCGATCAGGAGCCAGAGCACCAGCATCAGCGCCAGGTAAAAGCCGCTGAAGCCGGCGGCGTAGACGCGCGGAAACGAGACCACCAGCATGCCGCCTGCGGCGATCAGCCAGACCTCGTTGCCGTTCCAGACCGGGCCGATCGCCGCCAGGCAGGTGCGGCGTTCGGGGTTGGAACGCGCCACCCAAAGATGCAGCATGCCGACACCAAGATCGTAGCCATCGAGAATCGCGTAGGCGGTCAGCATGCCGGACAACAGCCAGAACCAGGCGATGTTCATGACGCCTCCGCCGCCGTGGCGTCGGGCGTCGCCGGGCCCTCCGCGATCACCTTGCCGGTGAGCAGCAGGAAGAGCAGACCGAGCATCAAGTAGATGCCGGCAAAGCCGAGCGTGGTAAAGACCGTCTCCCCGGCCGCGACGTTCAAGGAAGTGCCCGCTTCAGTGCGCATCAGGCCGTAAACCAGCCATGGTTGGCGTCCGATCTCGGTCACCATCCATCCGGCCTCGTTGGCGATGAAGGGAAACGGGACCGCCAGCATCAGGATCCAGAGAAACCAGCGCGCGTTGTAGAGCCGACCGCGCCAGAGCAGTCCGGCCCCCAGCAGCATGATGGCGATGAAGATCGTGCCCAGCCCCACCATGACGTGGTAGGCGTAGTAGGTCAGCTCGACCGGCGGCCACAGGTCGCGGGGGTAGGAATTGAGGCCATCAACCGTGGCGGCGAAGTCTCCGTAGGCCAGAAAACTCAACATGTGCGGCACGTAAATGGGGTCCAAAAGGATCCCACGCTGCGTGTCGGGCATGCCCACGATGGCGAGCGGGGCCCCCTTCTGGTTTTCGAAGAGGCCTTCCATGGCAGCCAGCTTGATGGGTTGGTAATGCACGACGTTGCGTCCGTCCATGTCCCCCGTCGGGAAGAGCTGCGTCAACCCGAGAACGAGACCTGCAATCACCCCCATGCGGAGCGAGAGCCGGGCAAAGTCGCGGTGCCAGCCCATTAAGCTGTAGAACGCGCCCACCGCGGCCAGCACGAAGGCCGCCGTCAGCAGCGCCCCGTTGATGGTGTGGGCGAACTGCCACCCGGCGTAGGGATTGAACAGCACCTTCCAGAAGGACTGCAACTGGATGGCGCCGCTTGCGTCCTGCGTAAAGCCCACCGGGTGCTGCATCCAGGCATCGGCGGCGACGATGAAGTAGCCGGAAAGCAACGAGCCGAAGGCCACGCCAAGCCCGGCCAGCCAATGAATCACGCGATGCACCCGCCCCGCTCCGAAGAGAAACAGGCCGATGAAGCCGGACTCGAGAAAGAAGGCATAGACGCCCTCGAGGGGCAGCATCTGTCCAAAGATGCCCCCGCCAAAACTGGCAAAGCGGCTCCAGTTGGTGCCGAACTCGAACTCAAGCGGGATGCCGGTAACCACGCCGAGGGCAAAGCTGACGACGAAGATGCGCGTCCAGAAGCGGGCGGCGACGGCGTAACGCTCCTGCCCGGTCCAGAGATGCAGCGTGGCCAGAAGCGCGAGGAAGGAACCCAGCCCCATGGTGAGGATCGGGAACAGGTAATGGAACATCACCGTGAAGGCGAACTGCACGCGATGCGCGAACACGGCTTCCGTCACGCGTCACTCCCTGGTTCCGGTCACGCAGGGAGCGTCCGGAAACCTGATTATGACCCCGCGCCCTCGTCCTGTGTCCAGCGTGGGCGCGCGCGGCACGTTTTATGAGGACGAGAACGCCGGTCAGTCCTCAAGTCGCCATCCGGAGTAGGCGCGGACCACCAGCCACAAGCTACCAGCCACAAGCCACCCGCATCCAAGCCACCGCCATGACTAACAAAAAGCATGCCTCCGACAGCGTGGTACCGCGAGGGGATGTTTCCAAGCGGGTGGGAGTGGAACAGATCCGCCAGCGTGGTGTTAACGTCGCGGAACTTCTGGAGATGCTTATCGACGCCGCGGGCGCCGAATTCACCACCTACTACTACTACACCCTGTTGCGCATGAACCTGGCCGGCAAGGAAGACTACAAGGAAATCTGCGAGGATGCCCGCCTCGAGGACCGGGCGCACTTTGAGCTCATCACGCCGCGGATTTACGAGCTGGGGGGCCAATTACCCGCCGACATTCGCGCCTTCGCCGACCGGGCTGGGTGTCCGGACGCCTTCCTGCCCGGCTACTCCGGCGTCAGGGCGGAAGGAGCCAGGACGGTCGAGAAGCTGCAGGAACAAGGCTACAAGGCGGCCGACATCCTCGGGGTTCTGCTGGAGGCCGAACGGTGCGCCATCCGGACTTGGAGCGAGATCTGTGACGTGACCTTCGGTAAAGACCCGCGCACCTATGACATGGCTTCGCGCATCCTGCAGGAGGAGATCGAGCACGAGGCGTGGTTCCTGGAACTGTTGAGCATGGAGCGCGAAGGGATCAGCCGCCCCTCCGGCCACTTCCGGCGCGGCGACCCGGGCGAGGCCCCGTACAGCAAGAATCGCGGCTTTTATAACCCGTGACCGAAACGGCCTACCCGGTCGAGTTGCTGCTGCCCAGCGGTCGTCGCCTGCATCTGCTGGTCAGCAGCACTGACTACATACTTACGGCGGCCTACCAGGCGGCGCTCGACCTCCCCTCGCTCTGCCTGCAAGGCTGGTGCGTGACCTGTGCGGGGCGTGTACTCGGGGGAGGCGACTGGAACCAGTCCGACAGCCGCCGTTATTACCCGGAGGACCGCGCCGCCGGCTTTATCCTCCTCTGCACCGCCCGACCCCGCTCGCCGCTGGTCATCGCCACCCACCAGGGGGCGGCCATGCGCGCGCACCGCATCCGTCTTGGCTTGCCGGTGCCGGGAAGATTGATCGAGTAGATGTTGCGGCCTGTCAGCCGGCGACGGGCGGAGCAAACCCCCGCCTCGCCAGGTTCCGGCATCATGAACAGATGCCCCGGCAACGCATGGCGCGTTCGACCACGCTTCTGATGGCGCTCGGCACCGGCGTCACGGTGGGAAATCTCTATTACTGCCAGCCCCTGTTGGCGACGATGGCCGCGGACTTCAACGTCAGCGCGCGACAGATCAGCTGGGTGGCCACCCTGACGCAGATCGGGACCGCCTGCGGCATGCTGGCGTTCGTGCCGTTGGGCGACGTCATGGAACGGCGCGGGCTCACGACGCGGATGTGCATCGTTGCTGCAGGCGCGGCGCTGCTCACGGGCATGGCCCCTTCGCTTCCATGGTTGCTGGCGGCCAGCTTTCTGCTCGGCCTGACCAGCATCATTCCGCACCTGATCCTGCCGTTTGCCGCACACCTTGCGGCGGATGACGAACGCGGTCACGTGGTGGGGACGGTGCTCAGCGGCCTGCTGATCGGCGTCCTGTTGGCCCGCACGGCGAGCGGCCTTCTTGGAGCGGCGCTGGGCTGGCGTGCCATCTACTTTCTTGCCAGCGGGATGATGCTGGTGCTCGCCTGGGCGCTGCGGCGCCGGCTTCCGGTCAGTCCCCCCGCACTGCGCCTCCGTTATGTCGAACTGTTGCGTTCGATTCGCGGGCTCGCGGTGGAACATCCCTTGCTGCGGCAGGCGGCGATGATCGGCGCGCTGCTCTTCGGAGCCTTCAACGCGTTCTGGACCCCTCTTGTTTTTCGCCTCGGCGCTCCGCCCTACCACTACGGCGCCCGCGCCGCCGGACTGCTCGGACTGGTGGCCGCCTTCAGCGCCGCTGCCGCTCCGCGCATCGGCAGGCTGGTTGACCGCCGTTCGCCGCGCCTCGGCGTCGGTCTCGGCATCGGAATCGCTCTCCTGGGGTTCGTCGTCTTGTGGTCGACTGGGGCGCACATGGCCGGCCTGATTGCCGGGGTCGTGTTGCTCGATCTGGGCGTGCAGGCCGGCCATATCTCGAATCAAACCCGCATCTACAGCACATTTCCACAGGCGCGTAGCCGCGCCAACACGGTCTACATGGTGTCGTATTTCATCGGCGGCGCCTTGGGTTCGGCGCTGGGCAGCAACGGATGGGCCCGCTGGCACTGGAATGGAGTCTGCTGGGTAGGCTGCAGCTTCCTGTTCTTTGCCCTGCTCGTGCATGCAACGCGTGTGCATGACGAAGTGCCGGCTGCGGTTCCGGCGGGATAGATCCCGACGCGTCGCCCCTGTGGAAGTTCCTTTTGCTCGGTGCCTCCCATGCTTGAGTTGTGACGGTTCGCCTTCATGATCGCCACCTTTTGGAGCCTTTCTGAGCAAAGTTTGCGCGCGTGCTGCGGCGTTGCCCTGCAACCCTCGCGCGAAGTGCTCTGTTTTGAGCAGCTTACCTCGGACGGTGCAATGGCAAGCTAATTGCCTACATACCTGCAGATTTCTTGCACGGAGCACAACGACACTATGCGCAAGCTTTGCTTGGGTGGATTAATCGCACTGTTTGGGATGAGTCTCATGGCCTGCGGCGGCGGCGGCGGAACCAGCCCCGTGTTAACGCCCACCAGTTCAACCTCACCCATGGTGGTGACGGTCGGAGACGCGCCCCTGAACGGCATCCTCTCCGCCGAAGTCACGTTGTCAGCGGTTAACCTGATCAACGGCAGCACCAGCGTCTCGGTGCTCTCCAAACCGAAACAGGTGGAGCTCAGCGGCTTGGGCGTGGTGCATGAACCGCTCGAATTGACCACCGTGGCCACCGGTTCGTACACCGGCGTCTCGGTCACGGTGAGCGCCGCCCAAGTCACTTATCTTGATCCTGCCAGTGGCAGCCCGGTGGAAGCCGCGGCGACCTTGGTCAATCCGACCACGACCATCACCTTTACTCCGCCCCTGACCGTGACCAGTAAGGCGGGTGCGGACCTGCTTCTCGACTTTGATCTTTCAAAATCCTTTGACCTGACCAACGGCGCCGTGACGTTCACCCCGGTCATCAAGACTGTAGCCGCGTCGCTCGACAACGAAAACGATGACGCCAAGACGGTGCATCTCACCGGCAAGGTGACTGCGCTCACCGCGACCTCGCTCACCGTGCTGACGGAAGACTCGAGCACGCCGGTGACTTTCACGGTCAACGCCAATACCAAATTCGACGAGGATCTGTCCCTCTCGGCCTTGCAGACCGGTTCCATCGTGACCGTCCAAGGCGTCACGCAGACCGACGGCACCATTCTCGCCACCGAGATTGAAGCCAACGACAAGGGAGCCAACGAAGACAAGAACCATCACGGCGGGGAAGGCTTGGTCGTCGCGGTGACGCGCGACAGCACTGGCGCCCTGACCGCGCTTCAGATGGTCACGCGCGGCAGCTTCGAAAGCGATCACCTCGGCAAGACGCTCACGGTCAACATTGATTCGCATACGCAGTTCAAGTTGAGCGAGGCGGCCAAGAAGGCCGGCATGCTGGTCTTCGACGCCACCCAGATCTTCCCCGGCCAGGCGATTAATATTTCCGGCATGGCTGAGGATGACCATACAGCGGCCGCCACCGAAATCCGTCCCGCAGCGCTGGCGCTCCATGGCCAACTGGCGGCGGCAGTACAGGGCACGGCGCCCAACTACACCTACAGCCTGCAACTTGGGCCGAAGGCGGCCTTCGCTATCCTGGCCAAGACACTGACCGTGAATGGCGCCACCAACAGCAACACGCGTTACGAGAGCGACCAGTTGACGGCGGCCTCGTTCCCCGGCCTCAAGACGGGCGCGAACCTGACCGTGCGCGGCTACGCCACGCTCGGCGGCGGGGCGCTGACGTTCCTCACCAACCGCGTGCGGCAGGAAGACTAACCCGCTCGCAGCAACCCGACCCGCAACCAGCCCCGGTCTTCGGACCGGGGCTTTTTTATCGTCCGCGCGCGCGGCGGCGCTCGGTTGACCGTCCCGCACCAGCGGTATACTCGCGGCGTAGGAGGTCGCCATGCGACGCACGCCACGACGTCAGTTCCTGCAGACACTGGGCCAGGGGGCCGGCGGCCTGCTGCTCGCTCCTTCCCTGCTCGCCGCATTGCCGGCAGCCAGCCCCGTCCGCAAGTACGCCCACGACCGCGTCCTGCTCGGACACACTGGCATTCGCGCTTCCCGCCTCGCCTTGGGAACGGGAACACATGGTTCCGGACATGCCTCCGACCAGACGCGCATGGGCATGGAGCACTTCCATGACCACTTCCAACACGCCTTCGAGCAGGGCATCAATTTCTGGGACACCGCCGACCAGTACGGCAGCCATGATTTTCTGCGCGCCATGCTGCAGCGGATTCCGCGCCGCGAGGTGGTCATCCTCACCAAGACCCACGCCAGCACCGGCCCCGAGATGGAAGCCGATCTCGACCGCTTCTGCCGCGAGATCGGAACGGACTACCTGGACATCGTCTTGCTGCATTGCATGTTGAATGCCGCCTGGCCGCAGGAAAAGGCCGGCGCCATGCAAGTGCTGGAGCAGGCACGGGAAAAAGGTCGTATTCGTGCCCACGGGGTCTCCTGCCACAACTTCGGCGCCATGCAAGTCGCTTCCCGCCTGCCGTGGGTGCAGGTGGAGTTGCAACGCATTAACCCGCTGGGAGTCCCGATGGATGCGGAACCGCCCAAGGTGATCGCCCTGCTGCGCGAGATGAAGGCGGCGGGACAGGCCGTGGTGGGCATGAAGATTTTTGCCGAAGGGCGCTTGAGCCACCAGCCCGACCTGGCACTCGGCCACGCCATCCGCCTCGACTGCCTGGACGCGTTCACCATCGGCATGATGGGGCCCAGCCAGCTCGACGACGTGGCCCACCGACTACCGCTGCTTTCGGTGGCGTGAGCCACTGCGCTGAGGACTGCGCCGCTGCTGCAGCCTCGCGGAAGGGCGCTTCATGGGCGCCCATCGCCCGGGGCTGGCTGCTGCCACTTGTCCAACGTCGCAGTGGACGTCCTAGTGCGAGTGCTTGACGGGTCGCACGAAGCGGCGCTTGCCGGGCTTGACGGGCTTGGCGGGCTTATTGGGCTTGCTGGGCTGGGTGGCCTTGGCATGGTTGACCCGGCCGGCCTTGGTCTGCTCCGTGGCGCTCGCTACGGGCCGCTCCGTGGCGGGCATGTCTCTCATCTTGGTCTTGGGCTTGGGAAGCTGGTTTTCCGCCACATGCAGCGGGCAGACCGGAACCGGCGCCACTTTCTTCATGCGCATGGGCTTGCCCCACTTGGCTATGCACTCCTGGCCGGCCGACAACTGCAGGGCGTGAGCACCCTTGGCCGCCCCACGGGCCGCGATTTCCAGATGCCCTTCATTCAAACTGAAGCTGCTGTCCTTCTCGTTGCGGACATGCACCCAGCCCTCGGTCCCACGCAGCCCGCCCACGGCGGTGGGCGTCACCAGGTCGGTCTGCTGATGCAGGCTCTTGGTCATCTTGAACCACACGTCGCCCAGGTAGATCTCGATACGGCGCAATGTTTCGCCTCCACCCATGGCCTGCGAAGCATTGACCGTGACATTGCTGCCCACGTCGAGAACGAGAGTCGAGCCGTCGCCAAGGTAATTGACCTCGGCGCGCCCGCGCTCGGTCGCCACCTTGTCGCCGTCAAAGAGGTCCACGGGCGCGGCGGTCACAGCCGACCACGTCTGGCCGTGTCGCACACTGACCTGTCCGGTGGCGGCGCCAAGACGGGCCACCGGGCTCTGCGCCGCGGCGCCCATGGACAACAGCAGACCTATAAGCCCGTATTCCAATTTGTGTCGCGTCATGCGTGGAACGCCTCCCGCTTTCAATGTAACAACCCCGTCAACGGTCTACAGTTGCGGCGCCCGCCTGTTTGGCGAGCTTCTCCAGATAGTAAGCCGCGCAGGCATCGTCGGGACGGCGAGCCCGGGCGATGTTAAAAGCGGTTTCCGCCGCCCCCCAGTCCTGACGACGGAAGGCCTCCCGGCCGGCGCCAAACGCCTCCAGCCATGCCGCATCCGGCGCGGCATCGGTGTGCGCCCCGAGCAGCTCATAGACACTCAACTCCTGGCTGCGACCGCGGATCTGCACCCGGTCCACCTCGCGGAAGTGGAACGCGTCGCGGGCCGCTTCCCAGGTGTCAGGCCCGACCAGGATCTGCGTGCCATAGGTTTTATTGAGGGCCTCGAGACGCGCCGCAATATTCACGGCATCGCCAATCACGGTGTAGGAGAACCGCTTGGCGGAGCCGATATTACCCACCACCATGGGCCCGGTATTCAGCCCCAGGCCACAGTTGATCCGCCAACCCTTGGCGTCGGCCAGCCGCGTCTCCGCCCAGACATCGCGCAAGGCGAGAAACTCGCGGCGCATGGCGAGAGCAGCGGTGCAGGCGCGGCGGGCATGATCCGGCTGCTGGACCGGAGCACCCCAGAAAGCCATGACCTGGTCGCCGACGAATTTGTCGAGCACGCCCTCCGCTGCGAAGATGACCTCCGTCATGCGGTTGAAGAACTCGGTCAGCATGCGGACCGTCTCTTCCGGAGAAATACCTTCCGCCAGGCTGGTGAAGCTGCGAATGTCGCAGAACAGCGCCGTCAACTCGCGGCGCTCCCCACCCAGGCACAGGCGTTCGGGCGTGGCGAGCAATTCCCCGATCACCTTCTGATCGAGGTACTGCGCAAAGCTCCGCTCGACCTGCTTGCGATAGCGCTCCTCGGAGAAGTAGTTGACGATCAAGGTGCCCGCCAGGAGGGTCGCCATCGTTCCCAAGGGCGACACCAGCGCCAGCGACTTGCCGGTGTGGATCACGATCCAGCCCAGTCCCACCTCCACCACGATCAGAAACGCTGCGCCGAACAGAGCGGTGATCTCGATCCCCCACGTGCGACTTCGCGGCAGAATGAAAAACCCGATCAGCGCCAGCAGCGCGAGCAATCCCTGCGACGCCAGTCGCGTGCGCCAATTGGCGACCAGGAAATCGTGCTGCAGCAGGTTACCGATGGCGTTGGCATGTACCTCCACGCCCGGCATGAAGCGCGCCATCGGGGTGGTCCAGACGTCGCCGCTGGCCGTGGCGGTGACGCCCAGCAGCACGAGGCGGCCGCGCAATGTCGCGGCCGACACGCGGCCCGCCAGCAGGTCGGCGGCGGAAACGGCCGGGTACGTTCCCGCTCCGCCGGCAAAACGCACCAGCAAACGGCCGCTCTCATCGGTCGTGACTGGACCGTTGCCGAAGGTCAGGCTCTCAACGCGCTGCTGGCCAATGAGCGCCTGTGGCGCATCTCCCCCCAAGTAGGCTCTGGCCAGCTCGAGGTCAAACGACGGATAGAGGGCGTCACGATAGCGGATCAAAAGCGGCATCCAGCGGATCGTGCCGTCCTCGCCGGGTAGCAGATTCAAGTGTCCGAAGCTGTGCGCTGCCCCTGACAGGCGGGTGGCGTTCAGTTGCACGCCTGCTGCGAGCGGCACCGGAACTTGGTTCAGCCCGCCGCTCACGCCCGGCAAATAGCGGATCTGCCGTATGCGGCGCGCGTCCAATTCCGGCGGCGCGGACGCCAGCGGGGTGTCGGGATCTGCTTGAAACTCGAAGTACATCCCAATCACGGCATTGCCGCAATGTTCCAGGGACGTCTTCAGTTGGTCGAGGCCCTTGTTCTCTTCCGCCTCCAGTTGCCGGCTGCCCTGGCCGGTGTAGATGAAATCCACCCCCACCACCCGTGGCTGCAGCCGGCACAGCGAGGTCAAGGTCTGCGCCATCAGCGCCGGAGGCCAGGGTACCGGTCCATAACGCCGTACGGCGCGGTCATCCAGCGTGACAAGCACGATGGGGGAAGCTGGGTGGCCGGGGGGCGATCTGCGCAGGGCGACGTCGCGCGCCTCCACCTCGAGGCGTTGCAACAGGCTGCTACCGGCCAGTGCCATCCACAGCAGAGGAGCGAGGATGCAGACCAGACGGACCAGATAAGTGCTGCGACGAGCCGGCGTCATCGGGGCTGGGCTGACGCTATCACAGACGCTGGCGCGACGGCCAAGTGGAAGGGAGGATGGAAGCAAACATCCCTTTTTCCCTTCCTCCCCCTCCCTGTCGTCAGGTTCGTCGTCTGCGATCCCGGCTCCACGGCAGCCGACTCGGCGGGCCACTCGACCAACGCTTAGAACGCCACGCGCAGTTGCAGCCCGGCCTGGCGCGACACGCCCAGCGCCGTCCCGGAAAGCAACCCGGCGAAGTTGATCAGATTGACCTGGTTGGTCAGATTGCGCACGTCCATCTGCAGTCGCCCGGTCACGCCGCGACGTTCCCACAAGCGCCTCCCCACGGAAGCGTCGAACGTGAGTTGCGGACGCACCCGGCCGCGCGCGAAATTGACGCGGTCCAGCACCGCCTGGCCGTAGGCCGCCGCCAGCGCGACGGGATCGGCGTCACCCAGTTCGACCGGCAAACCGCTGTTGAACTGTGCCGCCAGACTGACCCAGCTCGTTGTTCCCAACTCGCGGCGCACGCGGGCCCGCGCCGTTTGGCGCTGGTCCTGCGAGATGGGAAGCCAGACGCCGGGCTGTTGCAACGCCTCCGCGGGCTCCAGAAACAGACCTCCGGTCAAAGGCAGACGGGCTACGCCGAGCTGATAGCTGTAGTTGATCCCGCCACTCCAGGCTCCCCAGCCTGGCAACTCAACGCTGCCTTCCAAGCCGCGGATACGCGCCCGCGAGAAGGCAATTGGCAAACTGATCGAGGTTCCCAGAAGCGGATCATCGTCGGCGAAATGCCGCAGCTCACGCAGGAACAGATCGGCCTCCACCTGCACATGCCGTCCTGCCATCTGCGAGAGGCCCCACTGCCAGAAGTTGCCGCGGCTGGGTGGCACGGGCAGGAGAAGCGCCCCGGGCGACAGACGCTCCGCTGCCGGCGAACTGGCGAGCAAGAGGTTCTCCGCCGCGGGGGTCTCAAACACGCGATCGTAGGAGGCATGAAGCCCCAGCCCGATGGAGGGCCAGGCCCGCGCCAATGCCAAGCGCGGGCTGATCGCGTGCTCGTGCACCCTCAGGTGGTAGTCGTCCCAGCGAGCCCCGGCACTCAGGACCCACGGACCGTGATGCCAGCGGTCTTCGAGGTAGAAGCCAGGTTCCCGGTCCCTCGCCCGATCACGAAATTGAAAGTGGTCGGGGACACTGGGCGCGAAAACCGTAGGATCCGTGACGCGAAAGGCGAAGTTCTCCCGCACCACGCCCCACACGACATCCGCACCCGCTTGCAAATCCTGGGTCCGCCCGTGAGCAGCCAGGCTGCCCTGCAGATAGGCTTCCCGCCGCTGGCGCACCTGCGCAAGGTCGAGCGGCGTGGATTGGGCGTTCGAGGCGAGCGTGGCACGCAGCGAGCGCAAGCTGAAGTGGGTTGCGGCCAGCAGTCGCGGTGTCAACAACCATTGGCCTTCCAGACTGATTGCCCGCTCGCCATTCTTGCGGCGCTGCCGCTGTCCCGCCGTCTCCTGCTGCCGCTGGTTGGGGACTTGAAAGGCGGCCGACCCTTCGCGGTACGCCGCGCGCACATAGCCCCGTGCCAACTCCTGCGCGATGCCAAGCTGCAGCGCGTGGTCGGCGCCATGATTGGTGTAGTTCTCGATCACGGGCGGATCCAGATATCGCTGCGTCCTGCCGCCCTGCAGAGCGGCACTCAGCGTGGTGGGACCACGCTGCCATTGACCGCTCATTCCCCCGGAATGCGTGTCGAAACTTGCGCCGCCCAGATCCGCCGCGCCGTGCACGCCGGGATGGGTCACGATCGTGGAGGCGACCGCGACCACGCCGTCCAATTTACGACCGTACTCAGCGGGGTAAGCGGCGGTGAGCACCGTGACACTGTCGGCACTCACATTGCCAAGCGGCGGGGCAAAAGCCGGGGAGCGGTTTTCATCCAGTGGGATGCCATCCACCAGGAACTGCGTCCCATATTCCGCACCGCGCGGATGTAGCACGCCGTTGGCCTCCAGCAACCACCCGGGTTGCGCAGCAATGGCATCCAGCAGTGTCCGGCCCGGTTGACCCAGCGGCGCTTCTGCCAGCACCTGACCTCTCAGCAGCGATGGCGCCCCGAGCGCCTCGGTTTCCGGCCGGACCGCCTTCACCTCGACCCGAGTGCTCACTGCAGCCACCTGCAGCGAGACGATTCGGTGCAGCGGCACCGTCGAGTGCAAAGCAAGGCTGGACACGGAAGAATGAAAGCCCTGGGCGGTAATGCGTACCGTATAGATTCCGAATGGAAGACCGTGCGCCACCAGCACGCCTCCGGCGTCCGTCGTCCCCGATTGCTGCCAGCCCCGCCTCGCGAGAACCACCACCGCACGCATGCCGTGGCCGGCGGAGTCGGTGACTTGGAGATGAAGTTGTCCACCTCCTGCCTGCCCTGCGCAGAGCCCGCAGAAACCCAACAGTACAAGCGCCCCCCGCAGAAACCGACGGTGTGTTCCCGAGCGGAGAACGCGCCCGTCATTGCTCACGCTGGCATTCGTCGCACTTGGCACAGCAGGTGTCCGCAGCAGGCACGTTGCCAGCTTCTCAATATTTGCATGGTGACGGGCCTCTCTGACCTTAGGCTCACCATCCAAGTCTCCCGAGGAGATTCACGATGGCGCTCAAAGAAGGTGAAGTGTACGAGTGTTCCAGTTCGGAATGCGGTTGCGAGATTCAGGTCACGCGCAGCGCATCTTCCAAGTCTGACAGCGATCAGCAGCCACGCTGCTGCTGCGGCGAAGAGATGCAGCGCAGTGGGCCGCAGCGCCGGAGCGCCTGACGCTGGCGCGTCGGCCCTGCGTGGGGCTTCCCACCCCAGCGCTCCAGCTGCGGCCGCCGGGGACCCCGATTCGCATCCGACGCTCTCTTTGGATCGCTGCCCCGTTGCCCCGGCTCTGGCCGACGACTTCGACTGGCGCTACCGGACCGCCTGCAGGAATTGCGGGCGCTGGAGACACTGGGGAACCCCATTGAAACCGTTCGGAAGGACGCCGATTCAGCAGGATGGCGGCTGCGGCCCTGACTGCTCGGCGATGAATTCGCCCAGCTTTCCGCGAATCTGGTCGCGGATCGCTCGAAAGGCGGCCAAGCGCTCCGCTTCTCCGCCCTTGACCGCAGCCGGGTCGGAAAAACTCCAATGCAGGCGACAGGCTGAGCCCGGGAAGACGGGGCAATTCTGCGCGGCGTGATCGCACACCGTAATCACCCAATCCCACGATGCGCCGCGATATACATCCAGCGACTTCGACTTCTGCCCGGAAATATCAATCCCCAGCTCGCGCATGACGCTGACCGCCTCGGAGCGCAGCGCGGTCGGGTGCGTTCCCGCGCTGGCGACCAAGAACCATCGGCCGCCCTCAGCGCGGAGTAGTCCCTCCGCCATCTGGCTGCGTGCGGAATTGCCGGTGCAGAGAATCAGCACGCGAATTGGGGCAGGTGCGGTCATCGCTCGATCTCCCGGGCCGGCAGGCGTGGCGCCGACCCGATTTGTTGCTTGGTCGAGCGATTGACCACAAAGAAAAGTGACGAAGTAGGTTGCGGCCATAGCCCCCGCCGCCTCGGCCAGCATGAATCCCGGGGCGTCGGCAGGACGAATTCCGGCGAAGGTGTTCGTGAGCATGCGCGCCAGCGTGACAGCGGGATTCGCGAATGATGTGGAGGACGTAAACCAGTACGCACCCGCAATGTATGCGCCCACGGCATATGGAACGGCGCCCGGCCGGCCCCGGCCACAGAGATGAATAACGGCGATCAGGCCGAACGTCGCTATAAATTCACCGAATTCCTGCCCGCCGCCAGCGCGCACATGCTGCGACCGCGCAAAAGACGGCAGGCCAAACATCAGGTGTGCGGCCGCCACGCCGGCAACGGCCCCCGCAAGTTGCGCGACGAGGTACGCCGGCACGTCGCCCCAGCGATGATCCATTCGCCATGCCGCCACCAGGGTTACGGCCGGGTTGAAATGGGCGCCAGAAATGGACTCGAACACCAGAATGAGGGCAATCAGCGTGGCCGCAGTCGCAAGCGTGTTGGCCAACAAAGTCAAAGCGATGTTCCCTGCTGCCAAGCGTTCCGCCATGATGCCGGAACCGACCACTGCGGTCAGCAGGAACCCGGTCCCGACGGCTTCAGCCATCGCCCGCCTGAGCAGGTCGACGCGCTGTCCGCTCATCGCTCCGGCTTTCGGGCGCGAATGAAGGCGCTCATGAAGTGGCCATCCACTTCCGGGGCAATGCGATCAAGGTCCAACCCTTCGGCCTCCAGAAATTGCCGGGCATCGGCAGCGCGATAGATCCGCGTCGGTTCAATCGAAATTTCATTAAAACCCGCGACTCCGAGCAGATTGCGATACTCGTCCTCCTCAAGGGCGCCCGCGACGCAGCCCACCCACAGCTCCACGCTGCGCCGGATCTCCGGGGCGACCGCGCCGCGTACAACCACATCGGAGACCGCGAACCGCCCGCCAGGACGCAGCACGCGGAAGGCCTCGCTCAGGACGGCGCCCTTATCCGCCGCCAGATTGATCACGCAGTTTGAGATCACCACGTCCACGCTCGCGTCGGGCAGAGGAATATGTTCGATCTCCCCTTTGAGGAATTCGACATTGGTGACCCCCGCCTGCTGTTGGTTGGCGCGGGCGAGCGCCAGCATTTCGTCCGTCATGTCCAGACCGTACGCCTTGCCCCCAGGGGCGACGCGACGCGCCGAGAGCAGCACGTCAATGCCGCCGCCCGAACCCAGATCGAGCACGATCTCACCGGGTTGCAGCGTGACCAGCGCGGTGGGGTTGCCGCAGCCGAGCGAGGCCAGCACCGCAGCCTCCGGCACTTGCTGCGCCTGCTCACGGTCATAGAGGTCCCCACTGATCGGGTCCCCACAAGCGGCTTCGCCGCAACACCCTTTGCCGTGTTGAACCTTGGTTGCCAACTCGGCATAACGCTCGCGCACCGCCTCACGGACTTGTAATGCATTCATCTTTCGCTCCTTTAACCGCAGCACTTGATCATCTGCTCGGGTCGGACCGCGTGATTGCGCGTACAGCACTCGGCGTACAAGAAACCCAGCAGGTCTTGCAGCGCCGCCGTGTTCGCGCGATACCACAGATAGGTCCGGTCGCGTTCGACGAGCACCAGCTCTTCCAGCTTCAGTTTTTCGAGGTGGTGCGACAGCGTCGAGCCGGGAATCTGTAGTTCATTCTGGATTTCGCCCACGACCATGCCAGTCGGATGAGCCGCCAGGAGCAGGCGCATGATGCGCAGCCGCGGTTCGGTGCCCATGGCGGAAAACATATCGGCGAAGCGCGCGATGGTGGCTGCCATATATTTCGACAATACTAGAATCATGGAATCTGTCAAGACCGAGGCCACCCACTGCCCACATTCCCCACTGGACATCCCAACTCTCCCTTCTGCCTTGTATCCGCTGCCGAAGTGAGACAAGCTGACGATGCCATCGAGGGCACACATGCGACGCTTTGTCATCACGATCGTTTCTTTGGGACTGTCGGCGTCCTGCTGGGCATCCGCGCCCAAGACTGCCAACTCGGACGTGGATCCGGTCGTCGCAGCCCACCGAGTCCTCGATCAGGCTCTGCATGACTCCAACGCCGAGAAGCGCGCCCAAGCCGTGGCGGCCACCGGCGCGGTCGGACTTCATCCGGATGCGGTGCGAGCAGTCGAGGCCGCCCTGCACGACAAGGATCTTCTGGTACGCGAGATGGCCGCCGCGACCCTGGGAGTGATGCAGTCCCGTCACTCCATTCCCGCCCTACGCGCGACCCTCGACGACAGGCCGGAGGTGAGCTTCACGGCCGCGCTCTCGCTCTGGGACATGGGCGACCGCACCGGGCGCAATGTATTGATTGCGGTGCTGACGGGCAAAGAAAAAGACTCGCCCGGCCTGGTACAGGGCGCGTTGCGCAGCGTGGGTCGTACATTCCACAACCCGGGAGAGATGGCGATGCTGGGTGTGCACGGCGCCGCCGACCTGATGGGACCGGCGGGCATGGGGGTGGGCTTGGCGGAAGACGCGACCAAGGACGGCGACGCCCCGGGTCGCGCCCTCGCCGCCATTCATCTGGGACGCGACTCCGACCCCGCCACGCTTGCCGTCCTGCAGGCGGCGCTGACCGACAAGCGTTCCAGCGTGCGTGCGGCAGTGGCACGCGCCCTCGGACAACGCGGTACGCCCAGCAGCATCGCCAAACTGCAGCCCCTGTTGAGCGACAGTCACGCGCGGGTGCGCCTCGAAGCCGCCGCCGCCATCTTGCGGCTCGGCGAGGAGCGTGCGACACGACGGTAGCGTGATCCGACGTTGGATTTTGGTTGTTGGCTGTTAACTGCGGGGCGAGGAGCCGCCCGGGAGATTTCTGCGGGCGGTCCGGTACCACCCTGCTGGATTCGCCAACGGGTCACGTGTCGGCCAGCGTCCCAGCAGGCAGCATGACGTTTCCGTTCTATCTCGGGTTCGGAGCTTGGGCGGTGCATCCGCACTTGGTCTTTGAGTGCCTGGGTTTCCTGACCGCATGGCTGGTGTACCGACGGCAACGACGTTTGTTCGGCGACACGCTTCCCTCCTCTGAGCGCGCGCGTGTCCTGGTCGCGGCTGCCTTGGGAGCCGTCGTGGGGAGCAAGCTGCTGCACTGGCTGGAAAATCCCCTTCTGACTTGGTCGCAACGTCACGACTTGTTGTACCTCATGGGCGGCAAGACCATCGTGGGCGGGTTGCTGGGAGGACTACTGGCGGTCGAATGGAGCAGGAAGCGTCGCGGGCTCATAAAGGCCAGCGGCGACCTGTTCGCCATCCCCTTGGCGCTGGGCATCGCGGTGGGACGCCTGGGCTGTTTCCTGACGGGCCTCGACGACGCGGACGTGGGAATGCCAACGCACTTGCCCTGGGGCGTCAACTTCGGTGATGGCATTCCCCGCCATCCCACCCAGCTCTACGAACTCTGCTTTGCTTTGGCCCTGGCCTGGGCACTGACGCGTCTGCGCTTCCGCATGCCGCGGCAAGGTGACCTTTTCAAGCTGTTCATGGTGAGCTACCTGGGTTTTAGGCTGGTTGTGGACTTCATCAAGCCTGTCCTGCGCTTCGGGGGCCTGACGGTCATCCAGTGGGCAGCGCTGTTCGGGCTCGCATGGTACGCCCGCGACATCGTGCGCTGGGTGCATGACATTTCAGGCCTTGACAGGAATGCCCAGCAGGGAGAGCAGCGGCATACGGCCCCGGGGAACACATGACCGAACGAATCTCTGCATCGGACCACTGATCGTCGACCGCTTCGCTGCCGTCCACGTCCAGGGAGGCGGGCGCGTCTCTTAAAATAACAACCATGCACGTTCCTCTCGATCCTCTACGTTATCCAGCGGGCAAGTTCCAACTGCCGCATCCTCTCACTGCGCAACAGACCGAGAGTTGGATTGCGGAGATCTCAGCGCTTCCGGGCGCGTTGCGCGCGGCCGTGGCGGGCCTGACCAAGAACCAGCTCGATACCCCCTACCGTCCCGAGGGCTGGACGGTCCGGCAGGTGGTCCATCACGTGCCCGACAGCCACCTGAACGCCTATCTGCGCTGCAAGTTCGCCCTCACCGAACACGAGCCCACCATCAAAGCCTATGCCGAAGATCGCTGGGCAGAGCTGGCTGATGGCAAGAGCGGTCCGGTCGCCCCGTCGCTGCAGCTTCTTGCGGCCTTGCACGAGCGCTGGGTCCGCCTGCTGCGATCGCTTTCGTCCGCGGACTTGGCGCGCCGCTATACCCATCCGGAAACCGGCGTCAAGACGCTGGGCGAGACCATCGGCCTCTATGCCTGGCATGGTCGCCATCACGTGGCACACATCACGACGCTGCGGCAACGCATGGGTTGGATGGGATGACCACACCTGATTCCGGCGCGACGTAGAGGACGCTGCCCCGTCTTTGCTACTGTGCCTGCATGCCTTCGCAACCACCCGCTTGGGACGCAACGGTCGCCCTGCGCCACTTGACGGAGACGGACTCGCGCTTGGGCGCCCTGATCGCACGCGTGGGCGCCTGCCAGATCCGCAGTGAGGCGAAGCTCTCGCCCTACGCTTCGCTCGGCCGCGCCATTGTCTATCAGCAGCTCTCGGGCAAGGCCGCCGGTACGATCCTTGGGCGCTTCAAGAAGCGATTCGGACGGGGCCGCTTCCCTTCTCCGCAAGCCATTCTGCAGGCCAGCGAAGCGGAGATGCGCGCCGTCGGCCTTTCGCGCAACAAAACCTTGGCGCTGAAGGATCTGGCACAGCACAAGGTGGCGGGCCACGTCCCCACCCTCTCGCAACTGCATGCCATGGAGGACGATGCCATTGTTGAACGTCTGGTCGCCATTCGCGGCATTGGACGCTGGACGGTCGAGATGATGTTGATCTTTCATCTCGGTCGCCTGGATGTGCTGCCGGTGGACGACTACGGCGTCCGCAAGGGCTTCGCCCGGTTGTACCGCAAGCGGCGCCTACCTACGCCGCGCGAGCTGGCGCAGCACGGTCGCCGCTGGCGTCCCTATCGTTCAGTGGCGAGTTGGTACCTGTGGCGCGCGCTGGAAGAGTCCTGACTCAGCCACAATCAACCACCCAAATCCAATAACTGGGTGCGTCACAGTCGGTACACACGCAGCGCATTTTCGTAGAACAGTTTCTGCCGTTCGGCCGCACTGCGGTCCTGAACGATGGACTGCAGCGCCGCGAGCCACTGACCGAAACTGGCGGCGAGGGTGCAGACCGGCCAGTCGCTACCGAACAGCACGCGGTCCCAGCCGAAGCACTCGATGACATGCTCGACATAGGGACGCAAGTCGTCTGCGGTCCAGCCCTCCAGGTCGGCGTAGGCCACCAGCCCCGAGATTTTGCAGACAACGTTGGGCAGCGCGGCCATGCTCTGGATACGCTCCCTCCACGGGTCCAGCACCCGCTCTTTCACCAGCGGTACGCCGCAATGGTCGAGGATGAACTGAACCCCCGGCGTGGCCCGTACCAGGCTGTGGGCGATGGGCAACTGCCGTTCCAGAACGCAAAGATCAAACGTCAGGCCCGTGCCGGCGAGGCTGGCAACATGGCGACGAAACAGTTCCCCCTGGCCAACGGCATCGGGCTCGGTGTGCAGAATGCGGCGCAGCCCTTTGAGCTTGGGGTGGCCGCTGATCTGCGCCAAGGCGGCGGCAAAATCCGGGGATTCCGGACGAGCACAGGCCACCACGCCTGCGAGCGGATTGGCCTCCTCCGCCAAGGCGAGGAGAGCCCGGGTTTCATCCAACTGGTAGGCCACATCCACGTCCGCCTCGACGTGAACGCTCTTCTCGACGCCCAGTCCGGCAACGGCCGCCAGGTAGTCGGCCATGCGAAAACTGCGATTGAGAACGGGATTGCCGGCGCACCAGGAATAGGGGAGGCGGTCCAAGTCCCAGAGGTGCTGATGGGTGTCAATCAGGCGCATTGTACTGGTTCGTAGTTCGTGGTTCGTAAAGCGAGGTTGGTGGTTGCAGGAGTTGGCGCGGTCAACGCAGGCCGAGAATACTTCAGCCACGAACTGCGTACCCACCCGTCTAGTCCTCGAGGATGCGGCTGACGGCGGCGGCCAGGCTTTCGAGCTGGAACGGCTTCTCGATATAGTGCTCGACGCGTGCCGCGATGTCTTGCCGAATGTGCGCATCCTCCATGTAGCCCGACATCAGCAGCACTTTGAGCGAGGGGTGGGTCGTGCGGATGCGCTCCACCATCTCGCGTCCTCCCAGGCCCGGCATGACGACGTCGCTGATGATCAAATCGAAGCGCGCCGCGGGCGCGTCAACTTTTTCTAAACCCTCGTGCCCGCTTGCGGCCGTCGTGACGGTGTAGCCCTTGGCTTGCAAGAACTCGCAGACCAGGTCGCGGACACTGGCCTCATCCTCCACCAGTAGAATCGTCCCTGAAACCCCTTTCGCGCCCGGGAGGCTGGGCGCATTCGGCGCCACCTCGACGGGTTCCTGGGTGGCAGGAAAGTAAATCTTAAAGGTCGCGCCCTGCCCCGGCTGCGACTCGACCTCGATGCGGCCGCCACTCTGCGACACTGCACCGTAGACCATGGAAAGACCCAAGCCGGTGCCCTTGCCGACTTCCTTGGTGGTAAAAAAGGGTTCAAAGATCCGTCCCTGGGCCTCGATCGGGATTCCGGTTCCGGTATCGCTAACCGTGAGCAACACCCAGTCACCATCCGCGCCGCTGACCCCGTCGGTCGCGATCCGCAGCGATCCACCGCCAGCCATGGCATCGCGAGCATTGACTGCGAGATTGATGATGATTTGCTGAATCTGGGCAGGATCGGCCCTGATCCTTTGCTTCGCGGCCGCTGGCTGGACCTCCAGCCGGATATCTTCCCCAATAAGGCGGGGGAGCATGGTGCCCGCCTCAGCCAGCACCTGGTTGAGATCCAAAACCACCGGCTGCAGCACCTGTTTGCGGCTGAAGGCCAGTAACTGCGACACCAACGTTTGGGCGCGATCCGACGCCTGCAGGATGGCGGCGATCTTACGATCCAAGTTCGGGTCGGAACCCGCGGGAGTCATGGCCAACTCTGCGTAACCGCGAATCACGGTCAGCAGGTTATTGAAATCGTGGGCGATGCCCCCGGCCAGACGCCCTAAGGCTTCCATTTTTTGCGCGTGGCGGAGCTGATCCGACAAGAACACGACCTCGGCCTCGGCGCGCTGCCGTTCCGCTCTGATCCGCAATGTGCTGATGCCGTACGCCACATTGCCGGCCAGCTCGCGCAGCAGCCCGACCTCATCGGGATCGAAGACTCCCTCCTCGGTGGAATAAATATTGATCGCGCCGAACACTCCTGTTTCCCCGCTCAGGGGCAGCGCAATCGTGGCGCGGAAACCGGCCGCGATGGCCCGTTCGCGCCAGGGCGCAAAGCGGGGATCGGTGAGCGCGTTTCCAACCATGCATACCTCGCCAGTGCGTAGCGCCGTGCCTACCGGTCCGCGGCCGTCGGGGGTGTCGCCCCACTCCACCTGGAGGGCACGAAGATAACCGCTGACATCTCCGTGCTGGGCCACGATGCGCACCGTCTTGGCCTTGTCAGGCAACGGTTCGGCCACCCAGGCAAGACGGTATCCGCCGGTGGTCACGATGATGCGGCAGATCTCGGCCAACAATTCCGATTCCTCGCGCGCCCGGACCAGTTCCTGATTGCAGCGGCTGAGCGCCAGCAACGCCCGGTTGAGGCGCTTGACCTCACTCACGTCGCGAAAAATGCCGAGCAGCACGGGACGCCCATCGAGGTCAGTGGAACGCGCACTCGCCTCCACCGTCACGGTGCGGCCATCGCTGCGGCGCAGCTTCAGTTCCAGGACCCTGCCGTGTCGGGTCGTCACGGCATGGCGCAAGAGCTGCGCACCTTGCAGCCTTTCCCCTTCCGGGTAGAGGTCGGCCTCCCGCATACCCGGGAAGTCCTGGGCGTCAACCCCCAGCAGTTCCGCCATACGGTCATTGGCCTCCAGCAGCAGGCCATCTGCCAGGTCAATCACGACGATCGCGTCGCTCGCCGCATGCAACAGGTGCCGATAACGTTCCTCGGTCCGCTGTTGCCGAACCTGCAGTTCGGCGCTTTGCACCGAGTTGCGGTAGTTGTCATAGAGCACGCCCACCGCGCGCGTCAGGGTCTCGATAATGTCCTGTTCGTGCTGTCCGTATCCCCCGGGACGGTTGGCAAGAGCGATCATGCCCACCACCTCGCTCCCCTTGTGAATGGGCACGCCGAGGAAATTGTTCAGGGGCGGTTGGTCGGGCGGCAGCTGAGCCCCCGGGTCATGCGGCGCCTCATTGGACACGACCGCATGCCCGGACGTGATCACCGTACCGAAGAGGTTGTCGAGCTTTGGGAATTCGAGATAGCCCACCTCCCGGTAGCGAGCCTGCGCCGCCTCATAAAACCGGCGATTGACAGTTTGCGACCATACGATGCCCTCGTGCGCCAGGATACGAAGCATGTCGCCGATCATCACCCCGACGAAACCGTACTCGCTCTGCGTCTTTTTCAGCGCGGCCTGCAGCAGGATCTCGCTGGCGCGATGCCAGCTGCCGGTCTCGAGAAACGCGCTCATCGCATCACTCACCACCAACAGTTGTTCCGAGGTTTCGCGCAGCGCGTCTTCTGCGCGCCTCCACTCGGTGACGTCCTGCACTGTGCCGAACATCTCCGTCGCTGCGCCCGCTTCATCCCGTAACACGTCGCCCGAACAGGCATGGATGCGTTCCTCGCTGCCGGGCGGCGTCACCCGCGTCTCATAGGAAAAGGATTGCGGACTCTTGCGAGCACGGGTGAGCACCTCGTCGACGCGTAAGCGGTCGTCGGCCTGCAGCCACTGCAGGTACTGCTCGTAGGAGGGGACGCATGTTTCCGGCGGCAAGCCAAACAGGCGGAACATCTCATCCGACCAGCTCATTCGCCGACTGCGCAGATTCCAGTGCCAGGTACCGACGTGGGCAACGCGCTGAGACCGGGCCTCGCAGGCGGTCAACGACTGCCGATCGCCGGCACGCTCGATCGCAATGCCGGCCAGACGGGCGAAATGCTGGATGAATGCGGTTTCGACGGGAGTCGGCGAGCGGACGTCGCGATAGTAGCTCGCGAACGAACCCCGAACTCTGTCACGACTGTCGAAAATCGGCTCCGACCAGCACGCTTTCAGACCCAGCGGGGCGGCCGCTTCCACACAATCCGCCCACAACGGGTCATGCTCAATATCACTGACAATCACCGTCTGCTTGCGGTACACCGCCGGGCCGCAGACGCCCCGCTGCGGACTAATCGTCGCACCGTCTACCGCTTGATTGAAGCTGACCGGAAGGCTGGGCGCGGCACCGTGGCGCAGCGTCATACCATCGGCATCGAGCAAGACGATGGAACACAGCATGTGCGGACAAAGCCGCTCGATGAGGCGGGCGAGTTCCTCCAAGGTGGTCTGCAGCGCGGCACCGGAGAGAATCAGGTCGAGCAGCCGATTCTCGGTCGCCAACACCGTCGGCGGTTCGCCCGCCTTACGATTTTCAAGTGCTGGCGGAAAGGCGTCCTCCACGTCACTCCTGTTAGCTGCGTACGAGCTCGGAACTTGGCAGGAGTCTACCACCCGCGATGGTGGACTGGGGTTAACTTCTAGCGGCGAGTGGCCAGCTCGCACCGCAGAAAGGACGCACAGTTTGGGCTGCTACAGAGTGGCCCTCGCCCCGCTGCATATGCGGCAAACCCTCGCCCGAGGCACTCGCCGAGTCAGCTCCGGCGGAGCCGAGATCGCAGGCGCCCAAGCGAGTTACAGTCTGCAACATTCCTGCGGGCGGTCCGGTGCCGCCCGACTGGATCGGGCATTGGGTCGCAGAGACACCGCAGCCCGGCGCGCGGCGGCCCGCTCATGGGGTGCGGCGGCGCAGGGCAGGATACTTGTAAGCCGTGATGCCCTTGCCCTCCTCGACCGTGATGATCTGGTCGGGAGCGATGTGTTCGAGAACTTGTTTCTCCCCACTCGGCCAGAAAATCTCGAGCCGATCCACCGTGGTGCGCTTTCCCAACCCGAAGTAAATGCGCGGATCCTGGGCGGAGCAGTAGCTCATGCCTCCCTTGGCCTGGTCGTAGCTGCTCCAAGGGCCGCTGGTGAGCTTCAGTCGCGCTCCAATGCCGTCGCGATTGCTGCGCGTGCCGATCAGGTGGACACCCAGCCAGTGGTTCTTTTCGTCCGTCGGATCGCTGGTGGTGTTATGGAAGAGCTGTCCCATTTCGCCGTTGTTGTTGACCAGGAAGTCGAGGCGACCGTCGTTATCGTAATCGCCCACCGCCAGCCCGCGGCCGACGCGCGGCGCGCGGAAGGCGGCGTCCTGCGTGGCGGTGATGTCGACGAACTTCCCCTCCCCGAGGTTGCGATACAGCGTGCGCGGTTCGGCGTAGGTGACCTCGGGGTGGTACTTCGGGATGTTGTCGAGGATATGGCCGTTGGTGACCAGCAGGTCGCGCCAGCCGTCGTTGTCGATATCGAAGAATCGCGCTCCAAAACTGCTGTGCAGCGTGTTGGTCTGGCCGAGACCGGACGTAAATGTGGCGTCGGTGAACGTCTTGTCGCCGTTGTTGTGATACAGGCGGTTGAGCTCGAAATCAAGGTGGCTGACGTAGAGATCCATGCGGCCGTCGCCGGTGATATCGGCAGCATCGGCGCTCATGCCGGCCTCCGCCTTGCCGTCCTCGCTGTAGCCCGCTCCAGACGGATAGGTAACATCGGTGAAGGTCCCGTTGCCGTTGTTCAGGTAAAGGAAGTTCCGCTCCGTGTCATTAGCGATAAAGATGTCGGTCCAGCCATCGTCATTGAGGTCGGCCAGCACCACGCCCAGGCTCTTGCCGTCGGGGTTGACCAATCCCGCCCTCTGGGTGACGTCGGTGAAGGTGCCGTCGCCATTGTTGTGGTAGAGGCGCATCGACGTGCCGTGGAAGTTGTCCGGGTGGCAGTAGGCCTGGAAGCCGGGGCGGCGATCACCGCAGACCACGTTGTGGTCCACATCGAACTGCACGTAATTGGTCACCAGCAAATCGAGCTTTCCGTCATGGTCGTAGTCGAACCAGCCGGCCGCCGTGCCCCAGGCGCCGTCATCACCGACACCTGCCTTGGCGGTCACGTCGGTGAACGTCCCATTGCCGTTGTTGTGGTACAGCACCGAGTGGCGATAGCCGGTGAGGTAGATGTCGGGGTAGCCGTCGTTATCGAAGTCGCCAACCGCGATGCCGAAAAAGAAGGTGCCGTCAGTGTGAATCCCGGCCTGCGCCGTGACGTCGGTGAAGGTGCCGTCGCCGTTGTTGCGGTAGAGCGCCGGCTGCGGCGGCGTGGCGGGATGAAAGGCGGGGGTAAAACCGCTATTGACAAAGAAGGCGTCCATGAAGCCGTCCTGGTTGTAGTCCAACCAGCCCACCCCGGCGCCCATCGTCTCCGGGTACAGCTTCTCGGAGGACGCCGCCCGTTCATGCTTGAAGTGGATGCCGGCCGCCGCAGTCACATCTACAAACTGCACGTGATACGGGTTGAGAACCGCCGCAGCGGGGATTGGGACGGCGACATGTTGGGCAGCGCCTGCCAGCAGCAGCGAGAGCGCAACCGCCGCCATGCGGCCGACTGCGGTGCAATACGGACGCGTCGGCCAAATCGAGGCTGGGCTCGCCGCGCTCCCAATCAAACCCATCCTTCGGTGCCCAAGTACGGCCCTTTGCCTCGTCCAAGCGGGTGGCACCGGGCCACCCGGAGGAATTGCGCTGATTGTGTCTCGGTTGGCCGCCGGTGATCTCGACTGCGCGGAAGCCAACTCGGCGGGAGCCTCGCGGCGAGCAAAGGAATGACAAACTCGCTTCATTCTGTGACTGCGATGGTATTTACCCAGCCCGGTCGGCCTCCGCCTCGCGGTGCTCGCGGTACCAGACCGGCGCCAGTTTATAGTGTGCGGAGCCATTGCGGATCGTAGTTGGTGCCGGGCGGCGGCGTTGGGATGGAAGCCCAGCTCCCCGATGGCCTTCTGCACCACCGCCAACGTGGCGGGGGCGACGAACCGCGTGTTGTTGAGGACGTGCGAGACGGTGGAGATCGAGACCCCCGCGCGCGCCGCCACGTCTTTCATGCTCGCCATAAGCAGTCCCCGCCCGGCGCGGGCCCTCCGCCAGAGGGGCGCGCAGCGCTTGCGCAAAAGCTTGCGCAAGCTTCTGCGCAACCGTTTGCGCGCGTATGATAGCCAGCGAGCGAGCTGCCCATGTCAAGAGTTTTTCAAGCGCTTGCACCTCGACCCATGTCTCCCCTGACTTCTTCCCTGCCTCACCTTGGCCGCCTCGCCATGGCCGCCGGCCTGGCTGCCGGCTTGCTGGCCGCCCAGCGCTCGGCCCCGCCATCGCGCTACCATGCCGCCGCCACCCATGCAGCTGTCATCACGGTGCATGCCGGCCAGCCGGCCGGCTTCCAGGTGCCGCGCACCATCTATGGAACGTTTCTCGAGGACATCGGCCACTCCATCTTCGGTGGCGTCTCTTCGCAGCTTCTCGCCAACCCGAGTTTTGAGAATTACGACGCCAGTCTGGGTGACTTGAACCGCGAGTTTGCGACCGAACAGTTCCAGCGCGCCTCCGCCATGGGGCTTCCCCTCCCCTGGCTGCCGCTCCACTTCGAGGACGGCTGGCGCTACGAGCCGCGCTGGGGCGGGGCAGCCAACTCCAGCCGTTATCTCTACCTGATGGGCCGCCCGGAGCATGAGGTCGGCGTCCGCCAGTCCCTGTACCTGCCGATCGAACGCACGCGCGTCTACCAAGGCGTGCTGTTTGCCCGCGCCGAGCACCGTCCGCTCTCGCTCTCCCTGAGTTTTCGCAAGCCGGTTGCCCCCGATGTGACGCTCGCTGCCACCTCGCTCCAGGTCACGGACACGACGGGCTGGCAAAAGCTCGGTTTCACGCTGCGGCTGCCCTCCGGCGCCGTCGCGCCGCTGGAGGCCGTGGATCTCGTCGTCTCGGTCACGGGCGACGTTCGCGTGGCGCTCGATGACCTGCGGCTCTACCCTGCCGATGCCACCGACGGACTCGACCCCGAGGTCATTGCCGCCGCCAAATCACTGCACTCGCCCGTCATGCGCTATGGCGGCAACTACACCAGCGGCTATCACTGGCGCGATGGCGTAGGTCCGCTCGATGCCCGCCGCACGCAACTCAACCAGTCCTGGGGATCCCCGGTCTACAACGACTTCGGCACCGACGAGCTGATGGAGTTCTGCCGTCGGATTGGCAGCCAACCACAGATTTGTCTCAACCTGGGCAGCGGCACGGCGGAGGAAGCGCGCGCCTGGGTGGAGTACTGCCAAGGCGGCCCACAAACCTCCGAGGGACGCCGCCGAGCTGCCAATGGGCACCCGGATCCCTATCCCGTGCTGGCTTGGGAGCTGGGCAATGAACTCTGGGGTCATTTCCAGATCGGCTGGCAGACACCGGCCGGCAACGCCCGCCGCTACGGCGAGTATGACGCCGCGATTCGTTCCCTGGTGCCGCCGCAAACCCGGCTCTTCGGCAACGGCGCGGACGTGGACGGCTTCCGTGACTGGAACGGCGCCATTCTGGCCGCGGATGGCAATCGCCTGCAATACCTGACCACCCATTTCGTGGTGGGGATGGACGACCTCAAGGTGAAGACGCAGGATCACGACGCGCTGCTGGCGGCGGACTTTGCCGTACCGGTGGGGGTCGGCCGCGCGCTCGGACCGGTCGAGGACCAGATTGACGCCAACCCCGCCACCCGCGGCCGCGTCAAGCTGGCCTTTACCGAGTGGCTTTTTCACGCCCCGCCATCCGCGCCGGTGCCGCGCTTTGACAACCTCGGCGGCGCGCTCAACACCGCCGCGTGGATGAACATGCTCAACAACCACGCCGACTTCGTGCCGGTGGCCGACATGACCGGGCTGCTGGAATTTTCCGGGATCTTCAAGCGCCGCGGCCGGACGTTCCTCACTCCCGGCTTCGAGGCCTTCTCGCTCTACTCCAACCACGCCGGCGACACGCCGCTGGTGACGGAGACCACCGTCCCGATGTACGACGTGCACAACGGCAACCGGCGGGTGCCGGAGATTCCGCGCGTGCCCTACCTCGACGTGCTGGCCACCTCCGACTCGCACAGCGGCGTCCTGACGCTGTTTGTCGTGAACCGCGATTGGCGGGCTGCCATGCCGACCACCATTGATCTCGACGACTTTCAGCCGGCGACGCGGGCGACGGTGCGGACCCTGAACTCAGCCTCCATCCTCGACCGCAACGACGAAGTACATCCGCATGCCGTCGTGCCGGTAACCGGCCGACTCACCATCAGCGGCAGCCACTTTCCTTATGAGTTTCCCGCACACTCCCTGACGGTGCTGACCCTGCTCCCTCGCGGGAAAGCCCTCCCCTGAAGAAACAGTTGTGCGTGCGCTTCTCGTTCATCGAGGGGCCGTTCATGACCACGCCCGCCGGCCGGTACTACTGCAACCCGGGCTGCAATTACGCCATCGGCGTGGCGCGCAGCTCCAGCGCCGCCGGCAGCGAAGCGGCTACGCCGGGGCGGGAACTGGGAGCGTGTGGCGGGGAACTTGTCGCAACACCGCGCACTGCGCGCCATGGCCTATTGCGCCGCAATGACGGGAAACGCCGTGATGCGGAGTTTGGCTGCACCGTAAGGGATGAGCGTGACCGTGCGTTCCGGCTGATGACTCATGACCGGGCTTTGCGGCAGGGGCCCGGCGGAACCGCCCACCAGTCCCCACTCCGGCACCAGGCGGCCCGACAGTTGCAGCTCGATCGGCGCCCCGGCGCGGCTGAAGGGACAGTCGCTCAGCTTTTTCTCCTCGATGCGGGCATCGAGGACTTTGCCGGCCGCACTCAGTTGCAGTCCGTAGTTCCAGTCACTGGTGGGCACGACTTCCCAGTCTGCCGTCGGGCCGTGCGCATGCAGCTTGCGCCACTCCTCGCCGATCTTCAGCGCGTAAACCAGCGGGCCGCGCTCGACCACGGCGGAATGGCGATACCAGCGGGTCGTGCGGATTTCCATGGGAAAACGCAGCGTGACGCGATCGCCCTTGCGCCACGTGCGCGCGATCCGAAGATAGGAGCCGGCCGCAATCCCGGAAACGCGCCTGCCGTTCACCAGGACCTGTGCGTTCTGCGCCCATCCGGGAATGCGCAGTTGCAAGGGGAAAGCCGCGGGGCGTGACGGCGCCAAGGTCAGTTCGACGGTATCGCGGAATGGGTACTCGGTGGCTTCCGTGATGCTTATCGGAACATGACCGGACACCAGGCTGTGGACGGTATTGGGACCATACGCGATGGCAGCCAAACCGCCGCCCGGCGTCGCCATCCAGAGACTCGCCACGAACTTCGGCCAGCCCTGGTGCATGTTGGCCGTGCAGCAGCCAAAGTTGGGCTCCAAGCCAAACAAGTTGGAGTCGGGACCGTTGCTCACCCACGAACGCGGCGCCACCGAACACATCACCTGGTTGGGCTGTTGATCGTACTGATGCGTCCACATGTCGCCGCTCAGCGTCGCGGGCAGGGCGTTGTAGGTGATGCGTTCCAAGCGATCGGCCAGCATGGGGTCTCCCAGGTTGGCCTCCAATTGTTCCAGGGAAAACATGGCCTCAACCACGGCGCAAAGCTCCACCCCTTGCGAAGGATCGGAACCGGCATAGTGCTCATCGGCGCTGTCCATGCCGTTTGGCTGCAGGTCGTTCTTGTCGAGCGCCGCCAGCATGGGATAGATCGCCTTACGGTCGCTGACGTCGCCGGAAACCAAGCCCCAGAGCGCAAAAGTCTTCAGAGCCATGGCATTGTTCACACCGTGGGTCGGCAGTCCGGCCTGCGCCTTCGTGATCTTGCCGGGATACTTGAAGTCCGCGAACTGCGCTTTCCAGTCGTACCCCTCGTCATGCAACTGGCGCGCCAAGTCCAGCAGCCACGACTCGCCGGTGCGGTTATAGAGCCATAGAACGCTGAGCACCTCGTCGCCCCACCGGTACGCCGCCCACTCGTGCAGGGGCTGCGCCGCCATGCGTTGCGCCTGGTAGCGGAAATAGCGCGTCATCAGCGGAATCACGCGCGGGTCGCCCGAGGCCTCCTGGTATTGAGTCAGCACCTTGAGCATGACCATGTTGGGCCACCAGTCGGTGTTGCGCACCGGGCCGATCGCCCCGTCCGGACGCTGATGCGTGAGGGTCCATTCCACCCAACGATGCGCCTTGGCCAGCAGGCGCGGGTCATGCAGTTCGTAAGCCAGCGGCAGCAAGCCGTCGAGATAATAAGGACCGCGTTCCCAGCTTTCGCCATTGCCCCCGAGCCATCCACTGTTGGCCTCGAGGTCCGGCCAGAACTCGTCGAGGTGTCCGGTCAAGCCATTGGCTTGAATCTCGAGCTGCCGCCGCAGCCAGCCCTCGGGCTCGATCGAGGTCAAGGGCAGAATGTAGAAGGCGTTGCCCGGCAGCGGCGCCCGGTTCTGGACAATCGGCGTTATGGGTACCGACGTCTGCGCCGCAAGAAGACCGCCGCAGACCATCACACCCACCGCCATCCAGCCGCCCACCTTACTTGTCATCGACATGCGTACATCCTCTTGTACGTCCTCTCAAGGCTGATCGTAGACATGGGGGACCCGGAAGTAAAACTTGCGCAACAGCGCTGGCGCGCCGGACTACGCGTGGAGACCACTGGTCGCTGCCCCTGCACTTGCATCTGCACCCACTTTGCAGCTTTACTGGAAGACTATGTCCGAACGCCCGACCCTGCGCTACCTCCAAGACATGTGGGACGAGTCCGCCGCCGCCCGACTTGACGAGCCGGAACAGCTGCGTTACCGCTCCAATCTACTGGGACGCGACCTCCGGCTGACCAACTTCGGCGGCGGCAACACCAGTTCCAAACTGACCCTGCCGGACCCGCTTACGGGTGCCCCGACCACGGTGCTGTGGGTGAAGGGGAGTGGTGGCGATCTGGGCAGCATTAAGCGCGAGGGGTTTGCGACGCTTTACCTCGACAAGCTGCACACCCTCGAGAAGCGCTACCGCGGCCTCGCCCATGAGGATGAGATGGTGGGTTACTACCCGCTCTGCACCTTCGGCCTCAACCCCGTGGCCGCCTCGATTGACACTCCGCTCCACGGCTTGCTGCCCTTTCCGCACGTGGACCACCTGCACCCCGACTGGGGTATTGCCCTGGCCGCCTCCGCCAACGGACTGGAACGCATGCAGGAGTTCAATCAGCGCTTCGACCATCACTTGGCCTGGGTTCCGTGGCAACGGCCCGGCTTCGAACTGGGCCTGATGCTGCGCCAGGCGGTCGAGCGCGATCCACAGTGCGACGGCATCGTGCTCGGCGGCCACGGCCTCTTCACCTGGGGCATGACGCCACAGGAGTGCTACCGCAATACGCTCACTGTCATTGACCAACTCGGCCAGGTGATTCAGGAACACACCGAGAAAGCCGGGAAAAAGCTCTTCGGCGGCCCACGCCTGGAGGCACGAGAGGACCGCCGCGAGCTCGCCCACGATCTCTTCCCCTTCCTGCGCGGGCGCTGTTCCGGGGAGCGCCGCATGCTGGGCACCTACTGCGACCTGCCGGAGGTCCTGCGTTTCGTGAACGCCGTCGAGGCGGAGCCCTTGGCCGCCCTCGGCACCAGTTGTCCCGATCACTTCGTGCGTACCAAGATCCGCCCTATGCGCGTGGCGTGGGACCCGCAACACGGGACGGTGGCCGAACTACGGCAGGCGATTGAGACCTCCCTTGCCGCCTATCGCGCCGAGTACACCGCCTATTACGAAGCCCAGAAGAAGCCGGACTCGCCCGCGCTGCGCGACCCCAATCCGACCGTGGTGCTGATTCCCGGGGTTGGCATGTTCAGCTTCGGCAAGACCAAGGCCGAGTCGCGCATCGCGGGCGAGTTCTACGTCAACGCAATCCATGTGATGGAAGGCGCCACCGCGCTTGAAAAGGGCGCGCCGCCCGCCACCCTGCCGCAAGCCGGGGCCGCACCCACCGCGGCGTTCAAAGTCCACCGCAACTACGTTGCACTGCCGCTCTCGGAAGCCTTCAATATTGAGTATTGGCTCCTCGAAGAGGCCAAGCTGCGTCGCCAGCCGCCCGAAAAGGAGTTCAGCCGCAAGGTGCTGTTCGTGGTGGGAGCAGGCAGCGGCATCGGCCGCGAGACCGCCCTGCTGGCCGCGCGTCTGGGCGCCAATCTCGTGCTCGCCGATCGCGACCGCGCCGCCTGCGAGGCGGTGGCGGCCGAGGCCGCCACCCTGACGGCCGCCGAGAATGTCCGCGCCGTGGGCATTGACATCTGCGACCGCGCCTCGGTGCGACAAGCCCTGCGCGAGGCCGTGGCCCACTTTGGCGGTGTGGATGTGGTGATCAACACCGCCGCCCTGTTCGCCTCCTCCCCCGACGGCACAATCACCGATCAACAGTGGCGCCAGACGCTCGACATCAATGTCACCGGCAACCATCTCCTTGCAGACGAGGCCCGCGTCATCCTGATCGACCAAGCGTTGCCGGCGGCGCTCATCCTGACCAGCTCGGCGAATGCGGTGGTTCCCAAGTCGGGCAGCGAGGCTTATGACGTCAGCAAAGCGGCCGTCAGTCACCTCGTCCGCGAGCTGGCTATTGCGTTGCGGCCGCATGTGCGCGTGAACGGCATCAGCCCCGCCACCGTGGTCAAGGGCTCCTCCATGTTTCCGCGCGAGCGGGTCAAGAGTTCGCTCAGCAAGTACCAGATCGCCTTCACCGAGGAGGAGAGTACAGAGACGCTGCGCAATAAGCTGGCGCAGTTCTACGCCGCCCGTACCCTGACGCACCAGCCGATCGAGCCCATTGATTGCGCCGAAGCCATCTTATTTCTGGCCGGGGAGCGCGCGCGCCGCACCACCGGCCACCTCATTCCTGTGGACGGCGGCCTGGCGGAAGCGTTCCTGCGCTGACGGACGCTGGGGACCCGCGGTATCGCCCCCGACGCGCCCGTTGATCGCCGCCTCTCGTGCCCGGGGAGCGCGATCGTAGAACCTACAGGCCGCCCCGGTAACCGGGGACGCTGACGGGTCGGCCAAGCGGGGGCTTCCGAGTAACGGATGTCCTGAACACAACCTGTCAACAGTCGCAGCTCAGTTGAAACGCCGATCGGAGTCTAAATGCGGCACCCGGCGCTGCAACTTCGGGTACATTAGGGCGGCCGCATGACCCCTCTCCTTGAGATCCAACAGATCCGCAAGAGTTACGGCGCCGCGCCGGTGCTGCGCGAGATCTCCTTCCGACAGCCGGCGGGCGAAGTGCTGGCGCTGCTGGGGCAGAACGGCGCGGGCAAATCCACGTTGATCAAGATTCTGGCGGGGGTGCTGCCCCCGGATGCGGGAAGCATTCGCATTGCCGGCACGCCGCTGGAGCCCTCCGTGGCGGCGGCGCGCGCCGCTGGGATCGCCGTCATTTACCAGGACCTCAGCCTGTTCCCCAATCTCTCCGTAGCCGAGAACATCGCGGGGCTTGACGCGGCGGGCGGTGGGTTTGGCTTCGACCCGAGGGCCGCAAGGCACCGCGCCCAAGCCGTCCTGCAACGGATGGGGACGATGCTGCCGCTGGATCAGCCGGTGGGGGAACTTTCGGTGGCGATGCAGCAGCTCACCGCCATTGCCCGCTCCCTGACCTGCGACGCCCGTATCCTGATCCTCGACGAGCCCACCGCGTCGCTGGCCCAGCACGAGGCGGAGCGCCTGCTGCAATTGGTGCGCGCCCTCGCAGCGCAAGGGAGCGCGGTGATTTTCGTCAGCCACCGCATGGCTGAGGTGCGAAGCGTGGCTGATCGCTTCCTGGTGCTGCGCGACGGGCAGGTGTCCTTGGATGCCCCGGCTGCCGCTACGAACGATGCCCAGCTCGGCGCGGCCATGTTCGGCACGACAACTGCCGTAGCTTCGCCAGACCGCGCATCGGCAGTCACAACTGACGCCCCAGCCTTGCTTCGAGTGTGCCGGGCCAGCCGGCCGGGCGAGTTCACCGAGGTCAGCTTCACCGTGAATGCCGGCGAGGTGGTTGTCTGCGCCGGGCTGGTCGGCGCGGGACGCAGCGAATGCGCGCAAGCCATCTTCGGCCTGCGCACGCTGGAAAGCGGCACGGTCGAGGTGGGTGGCCGCGTGGTCGCTCCCGGCAGACCGCGCGCCGCCCTGGCCGCCGGCCTCGCGTATGTTCCCGAACATCGGCTGCAGGAAGGCCTGTTCCCGCAGCAGAGCGTGCAGAGCAATCTCGCCAGCGCCGTTCTTCCCCGCCTGGCCGCGCACGGTTGGGTTCCCGACATGCGCCCCTGGGCGGCCGCCCAAGTCGCCGCGCATCACGTCCGCCCCGCGGACGTGACCGCCCCGCTCTGGACCTTGAGCGGCGGTAACCAACAGAAAGTGTTGCTCGCCAAATGGCTGGCCACGACTCCGAAAGTCCTGCTGCTGGACGAGCCCACCACCGGCGTGGACGTCGCGGCCCGCCAAGAGATTCATCAACGCATCCGCACTCTGGCCGGGGAGGGGTTGGCGGTGCTGGTGATCAGTTCCGACATTGACGAGATCCTGGAACTCGCGACCCGTGTCCTCGTTTTCCGTCAGGGGCGGCTCGTGCTGGACGCGGCTGCGGTGGAAACGGGGCGCGAGCCGATTATTGCCGCCATGACCGGATTGGACGGAACGGCACTCGAGCCCACGACCCGCGCGCCAGCGTTGCCCGTTGCACACTCGCGTCCATCCCGTCGCTTCCTGGCAACATATGAGGCGGGGCTGGCCTGCGGCCTGTTGGTGCTGCTGGCGGCCCTGGCGGCCTTTGCCCCAAGGTTTTTCCATGCCGACAGCCTGAGCGCTCTGTTGCGGGGCAACGCCGTACTTTTCATCCTTGCCCTGGGCATGCTGCTGGTGATTCTCACCGCCGGCATTGACGTTTCGGTGGGCTCGATGCTGGCCGTCGTGAGCGTGAGCGTGGCTCGCATTGCCAACCATGGCACGCCGCCCGCGTTGACGCTGTTGCTGACGCTCTCCCTCGGGCTGGGGCTGGGACTGATCAATGCCGCCCTGATCGCCGAGCTGGCGATTCCGCCCATCGTTGCGACGCTGGGAACTCTGGGCGTTTACCGCGGCCTGTTGCTGCAGTGGACCGGGGGCGACTGGGTAACGACCCTGCCGGCCTGGCTCTCGGCTTTCGGACATCGCGGCCCGCTGGGGCTGGACGGCGCCGTTTACGCGGCGCTCGGCGTGGCGCTATTGCTTGCCCTATTCCTGAACCGCACCCAAGCGGGACGCGACGTGTTTCGCTTCGGGGGGGCGCCGCTTGCCGCTCAGCGCCTGGGAATCTCGCCGCGCCGCGTCCTGTACACCGTCTACGGAGGCATGGGCTTGCTCACCGCCGTGGCCGGACTTTTCTATGCCGCGCAGCTCGGTTCGGTGCAGGGCAATGCGGCGGTGGGCTACGAGCTGACGGTGATCTCGGCCGTCGTGCTCGGTGGCGCGAACCTGGCCGGCGGTCGCGGAACACTTTTGGGCACAGCCCTCGGCGTCATGCTGCTGGGAACGATCCAGTCCGCATTGATCCTGCTGCATGTCCCGACCTTCTGGCAGGGGGTCGCCACCGGCCTGATGGTGTTGCTGGGCGTGGCGGCTGCCGGCCTGCGCCGCAGCGGCGAACGCCGCAGCAGTGTGGCGCCCTTGCCCGCCGCCTCGCTCCAGCAAGGAGGCGCTTGATGACGGGCACCCGCCATCGCCCCGAGCTTCCGCAACCGCTGGTCGTGGGCGCACTGCTGGCGTTGTTCTGCGCCTATGTCGGCTGGCGCAGCGGCGACTTCTGGACCGCGGCGAACTGGCAGCTTTTGGTCCAGCCGATGGCGGAGGCGGGGCTGGTTGCCCTCGGCATGACGCTCGTCATTGCCACCGGCGGAATTGATCTTTCGGTGGGCTCGATCATCGGGTTGTCCGCGGTTGCGGCGGCATGGGCGGCGCAACATCACGCCGGCGCCACCGGGATCGCCCTGACCGCGCTGTTGATCGGCGGCGGGTGCGGCGCTTGCAACGGCCTGCTGATCGGAGTCCTGGGGCTGTCGCCCATCTTGGTCACGCTGGGGACCATGATCTTCTTCGGCGGGCTCGCGGTGACGGTGAGTGCGGGCGCCAGTTTTGCCGGATTTCCGGATACGTTGCTCCACCTCAGTGACGCGGATTGGGTGGGCGTGCCCGTCGTCTTCCTGATCTTCATCCTGGTGGCGGTTGGCGTCTACCTGGCGGCGCGTTACTCGTTGTGGGGACGTTACCTGCTACACCAAGGTCAAAGCCCGGTGGCAGCGCGATTTTCGGCGATGCCGATCCGCTCCAGCCTGTTTGGCGTCTACACCGTGCAGGGTCTCTTCTGCGGGCTGGCCAGCCTGCTCATGGTGGCTCGCCTGGCGAGTGCGCGTGCCGACATGGGGCAGGCGCTGCTGCTCACCGCCATCGCCGGCGTCGTCCTCGGGGGAACGCCCGTGATGGGCGGCGCCGCTACTGTGCCCGGCACGGTCATCGGCATTGCCACGTTCTATGTGGTGGGAAACGGCCTGACGTTACTCGGTGTCCCCACCTTCGTGCAGACGGCACTGGTGGCGGGTCTGCTGTTGTTTGCCGTCGGGCTGGCAAACCAACTGCGCAGCGGAAGGACGGCAGCATGAGATGTCAAAGATGGGGGATGGGGAACTCGCGAGGACGGGGCACCGAGACCTCCGCCGTTTGCCCTGGTGCTTCTTCGGTCGCCGTTGTGCTCGTCCTCGTCGCCTGTCTTCTGGTCTGCGCCTGCCACCGTCTGCCACGCAACTCGGCCCATCTCGTGGTGCTGGTACCCAAGCTGGTCGGGATTCCCTACTTCAACGCGGCCCGCGACGGCGCGCAACAGGCGGCGCAGCAACTCGGCTTGCAGCTCCTCTATACCGGCCCCACCTCGGCCGACGCGGGTCTGCAGGTCGAGGTGCTGGACGGTCTTCTTGCCCGCCACCCCGGCGTGCTGGCCGTCTCGTGCGACGACCCCAATGCCGTCACGCCGGTGTTGCGCCGCGCGCGGCGCTACGGTATTCACGTGCTCACCTGGGACTCCAACGCCCAACCGGGTACGGCGGAGTGGTTCGTCAACCAAGTGGATCCGGAACGGCTCGGACGCCATGTCATGGACGTCCTGGCCGCCGAGATGGGAGGCAAAGGCAAGTTCGCCATCATTACCGGCGCACTCACCGCCTCCAATCTCAACGAGTGGTTGGGCTGGATGAAGCGTGAACGCGCCGAGCGCTTCCCGCAAATGGACCTGGTCACCGTGGTGGCGGCCAACGACGACCAGCAACTCGCCTTCGTTCAAGCCCAACAACTCCTGCAGGCCTACCCCGACCTCGGCGGCATCATCGGCAACAGCTCGGCGGCCGTGCCCGCCGCGGCCCAGGCGGTGGAACAAGCGGGCAAAGCGGGGCAGGTGGCGGTCACCGGGCTCTCCACCCCCGACCTCATGCGGCGTTACGTGATGGACGGAACCGTGAAGACGGTCACGCTCTGGGATCCCGGCAAGCTCGGGGCGCTGACGGTGCAGGTGGCGGCGCAGGTCATGCGCGGCGAGACTCCAACCGATGGCATGAATATTCCCGGCGTGGGTCCGGTGCAGGTCATCGCCGCCAGCCACACCATCATCATCGGCCCCCCGCTCGACTTCACGCAGGCAAACATCGGGCAGTATCACTTCTGATCGGCAGACCGCTTTCAGACTGCGCGCGCGCTTTAATGCCGGCATGTGGCCACATGGCGCCGCTGTTCCTACCCCACCGTGCCGGGGATGCGTGACCAGCCGTGCGACATGCGGCGGAAGAGTTCGTTGCGCACCGGGGCGAAGACCCCGCGTTCCGGGTCCCATGTCCAGCGCTCGACGTCCAGCATGGGACGGTCAACCCGAATCAGGTTGAAGGAGTTCAACTCCCCGCGTCCCCGCGTCGAGGCGGCGGTGCCCGCCTGCACTACCACCGCGGCGTGGCCGGGAATGCTGTAGCGCAGGGCGCTGGAACCGGCGTGGCTAACGTGGAAATGTCCGGCTAGAAACAGGTCCACCTGGCAGCGGGCAAAGTCGGTCATCGCCATGCGGGCACGGCCCACCAATGCGCCGCGACCCTGAGTGGTGGGCAAGTCGAAGGGATGGTGTGTCACCACCACGCGCGTGACTGTCGGACCGCACGTCGCGAGCTGTTCACAACCCCGGGCCACCTGTTGGCGGTTGATGCGGCCGCTCTTCAGCCTTGAAGTCCGTACGGTGTTGATCCCCAACACCGCAACTTCCTCGTCGGCATAAAAGGGCTCGGTGTCGGCGCTGATGAACTGCCGGTATTTCGCAAAGGGCCGCAGCCCGCGGCGCAGAACATTGAAGAACGGCACGTCATGATTGCCCGGCACCACCAACTTTGGAAAAGGCAGGGCATCAAGAAAGCGCCGCGCGTCTTCGAACTCGCTCGCCCGCGCGCGTTGCGTGAGATCGCCAGAGACGACCACGAGGTCCGGCCGCGCGCCGATGACGGATGCCTGCAAGGCTTCGAGGACGGCCTGATCCAAGCGACCGAAATGCGGGTCCGAGAGATGGGCGAGGGTGCGCATGGCGGGCTTAGGCCACACCCTCCGAACTTCGCTCAGCCGGGACCATCACCCGTAACGCTTTAGGGAGGATGCGGTACTGCAGTGGCGTTGGCATGAGGTGGACCTCGCCGTCCGTGGATACGCTCAAGTGTCGTTTCCTCGTCTGCACGCAAAATTCAACCGCCTCCATCGCGTCCAATGCGCCGGGTGGTAAGTGTCCGAGAAGGGCCTGGAAGACGAGCCGCACCAACGCCGCCCGCCCTGCCCGATGGGCGGTGTACACGCAAAGTCGGCCGGCGTCCAAACGGAGCCGCGTACCCATGTCCAGCCCCTCGATGATGTACGCATTGTTGCCGACAAACACGAAGGGCGTGCGGTAGACAACCTCGTCGCCGCCATCCAATCGCAGGCGGAGGCGCAGTCGCTTGTGGCGCCAGAACACAACCCAGAGGGCGTGCAGAAAGGCCGGCCACTTGGACCATCCCCGGCTTTGCTGTGCTTCGCGTTCGCGCACCAAACGGGGATAGAGGCCCAGTCCGGAGTTGTTGAGGAAGACGCGCCCGTTCACCTCGCCGACATCAACGCACATCTCCCGTCCGGCCAATAGGGTGTTCAGGGCACCGTCCAAATGAAGCGGAATGTTGAGATCCTTGGCGAAATGGTTCAGCGTGCCCAGCGGCAAAATCCCCAACACCGTATCGCTCCCGACCAGCGCTCCCGCCACGGCTCCAATGGTGCCGTCGCCGCCTCCCGCCACCACCAGTGGCTGCCGCTCGTCCACTGCCCGACGCGCGTGGGCCGCCAGGTCTTCGCCCGCGGCGGGGAGCACGATGCGCACCGATGTCCCACGTTCCGCGAACACGCGACCGAGTGCCTTGCTCGCCTCCTCTGCCTCGCAGGACCCTGCCGCGCCATTCAGAATGCAGGTGACGGTGCGGGAAGACGTCATGGGGAAGAGGCAGCCACCTTTCATTGTGCCCTGTCGGCGGGTAGAAGAGTGGCAAGTGGAATGTGGAAAGTGGAAAGTGGAAAGTGAAAAGGGATGAGTGATGAGGAAAGACTGAGGTGCGGCAAGCTACGCTAGCGATGCTGCAGCGCGCCGGGGCGCGTGAAGTCCGGCTTCGGCTCTCGCCCTTCGGCCTTCGCGCTCCTGGGCGCGCCTCACTATTTTCGACGAGCGGCCCCCATCTCCCCCTCGCGCCACCAAAGATCAATCGGCTTGGCGACACCGCGTGGCTGGAAGGGCAGCGCGATCTTGCTTCCCGTTCCGGCCGCGGCGTAACCGGCATAGAGCGCTTCCATGACCACCAGCCCATCTTCGCCGGTGACCTGCGGAGTTTCTTTACCGCGCACACAACGTGCGAAATGGGTCATCTCCTGCGGGAACCCGTAATTCCAGAGTTCATCAAAGACCGGATAGCTCCAGCCCCGTGTCGAAGGGGCTTTCTCCACCGCATAGCCGTAGCCGTACTCGCTGTAGGTGGGCAGCGCGTTGCCCATGTGCAGGTTGGCGTAGGTCACGCCACCTTCGCCATAGACCTCGATCCGGTCGTCCATACCGCCGCGCTTGGCCCAGCTGTTCTCGATCAGGGCGCGGGCTCCATTTGCAAATTCGAGAATGCAGAGCACGTCATCTTCGCCGCGCGTCTTGTCCTGATGCACATAGGTTCCCATCTGGCAGTAGACGCTGCGGATGGCGGGACGGCCCAGAAACCAGTGGCAGAAGGCGATGCCGTGGCAGCCCAGATCCATGAAGGCGCCGCCGCCGGAGCGCTCCATGTCCCAAAACCAGGGGCTATGCGGACCAAAGTGCTTCTCGCTCTGCTTGACCAGGTACACTTTGCCGAATGCACCGGCATCGGCCATCTCCTTCGCCTTGACGTACTTGGGAGTGAAGAGCAGTTCCTCGGCGTAAAGCAGCAGCAGCCCGGCGCGTCGCGTCACCTCCACCATTTCTTCGCCCTCCTCCAACGTCATGGCCAGCGGTTTTTCGCAGACCACGTGTTTGCCGGCGCGGGCGCAATCCAGCGTCATCTGTGCATGCAGGCGGTTGGGAGCGGCAATAGTCACCATCTCGATGTCGGACTCGCGCAGCATACTCTTGTAGTCGGTAAAGACCCGGGGGATGCCATAACGCTCCGCCAGCGCGGCGGCATGGCCGGGCGAGGGCGAGGCCACCGCCACGACCTCGGCATCCTCTGCTGCCAACGCGAAGGCAGCGGCATGGATATCCGCCTCGAACTGCGAACCGATGATTCCCACTTTGACCTTGGCCGGCATGCGACCCTCCCCGGCCGATCTTGAACCAGATCGCTTCAGTCGGCAAGGTTGCTGGTACGCTCTCGGCATCGCTTGTGCTGCCGGTTCTCGCTATGGATGCCACCGTCTCCGCCAAACTTGCCGCCGCTTTCCTCGCTTTTTCGCGCGAAAAGCTGTCGGCGCAGTACCTGCCGCGCCTGGAAGACTGTGTGGTGCGCCTCACGCCGGAACAACTGTGGTGGCGGGGCGGCAGCACCTGCAATAGCGTCGGCCACCTGTTGCTGCATTTGAATGGCAACGTTCGGCAATGGATCTTGGAGGGCGTCGGCGGCCTGACCGTGGAGCCCCGACGCCGAGCGGAGGAGTTCACCGCGCGTCAGCAAGAGTCCGGCGACGTCGTGTTGCGCCGTCTGACGGCGACACTGCGGGAGGCCGATGTCGTCCTGCAGCACCTGTCGCCGGAGGTGTTGCTGAATGAGCGACAGATTCAAGGTCATGACGTCAGCGTGCTGGAGGCGGTCTTCCACGTGGTCGAGCACTTCAGCACGCATGTCGGACAGGTCATCTTCATTACCAAACTCTTGCGTGGAGAAGACTTGGGCTACTACGCCTACCTCGACGCGCCGGAGCCCCACACGCATAAACCGTAGGCCATTGTCGCGCTTGGCGGTGTTGCCCGGCACTGCCCGGTTATCATGGGGGTCTTGCCGCGCCAGTCCTCCAACTTGCAACTTTCCCGCATTGCGCACGCCTGCATGTTTTTATTTGGCGGCTTGGCGGTTCTCATGGGCGCGCTGTTGCCGGGGCTGCGCGTCACCTATCAGCAAGCAGGGACGCTGGGCGCCTGTCCCGCTTTGGGGGTTCTGCTCTCCACCCTGCTGGTGGGCGGCTTTCTCGATACGCATGGCGCTCGTGCGCCTCTGTTGCTGGGGCTCGCCGTGACGGCCACCGCGACCATCAGCATGGCATACGCGCATCACTTTTCCGCTCTTGCGGCGGCGGCACTGGCCTACGGTCTGGGAGGAGGAATCTTGAACACCGCCAGCAACGCCATGGTTGCCCACCTTTATCCGGATCGTCGCAGTCAAGCCCTCAATCGCCTGGGAGTGTTCTTCAGTCTGGGCGCAATCAGCGTCCCGCTGCTGGTTGCCACGCTGCCCGGCGCTGCCACCCGAACGATGTTGTTCTCGTTGGGGACGTTTGCGCTCTTGCTCGGGGCCGCAGCTTGGAAGACGACATTCCCTGTTCCCGCGGTATCCACGCACGCCCGGTCGGCGGCGATCTTCCATCCGCTCATCTGGCATCCTCTCGTCTGGCAGATCGGCTTGCTGCTGCTGGTTGAATCTATGGCCGAGAATGCCGGCTTCGTATGGTCGGGCAAGATCGGGGCGGACAATTTCCATCTCGATGCCCGCCAAGCCGGGTTGCTGCTGTTCACCCTGAGCGCCGCCTTCGGGCTGGGGCGCTGGAGCGCCGGGCTGTGGATTGCCCGTTGGGGAAGTCGCCGTACTGTGGTGGGCTCGGCTTGCTGCATCATTCTGGGCGCGGTGGTAGCGGGCTTCAGTACCGGGCCGCTCAGCCTCTGGATGGGAACCCTCCTTCTCGGACTCGGAATGGCAGCCATCTTCCCAACCACGCTCGGCCAGGCAGCGGATGCTTTCCCTCACGCCATTGGCGCCGTCTTTGGAACCATGATGACGATTGGCCTGGTGGGCTCCGCCGCCGGTCCAAAGATCGCCGCGCTTTTGGCAGCCGGGCATCCGCTGCGCTTCTTCTTGCTGCCGGCCGCGGCGGCCGTGGCGGTCATCGGGCTGGCGGTCACGCGGGAAGCGGTAGACGGTCGGAAGTAGGTGGTACGGATCCTCTGGCACGCGCCGCTCGCGTCCACTGCCTGCCCCTACCGATGTTTCACCGGCGGCGCAAACAGGCTGTCCGCCAAGGGCACGTAGCTGGCTGACTGGTAATAGCGCTGCTGCGTTCGCTTCCCGTCCTCGTAGCGCTGCACCTCGAAGGGGGTGTTGATCCCTTCGACCATCTGATAATTTCCGAAGCTGAGTGACACCGAGATGGGCTCGTCGCCATCCGGGTCGCGCCGCTTCCAGGTCTCATTGACCGGGAGATGCGTATTGAGATCAAAGGCGATGGTGACTTCCATGTCCCGTTTGTTGAAGAAGTTCACCAACTCAACTTGGCGCTGTTCGATGAGGCTGATGCCCTTGTCGAGCATCAGGGTCTGCGGATCGCGGAGCCAGTTGCGCAGCACGTGTTCGACCGAATGTTGCACCAGATCGTCGTGCTCGCGAATCTGTCGGGCTTTCAAGGGCTCCACCCCGCGATAGGTCACCTGCCAGCCCTGTTCGCCGTTGTAGATGTAGACCACATCGCGCTGCTTGGTGAGCTCGATGCGATCGGCATCAGGAAAACGGCTGAAGCTCCAGAACACCGTCCCGGCACTGTCGAGGTCCCCTTCGCGATCAAAGGAATAAATGCGCCCGTGGCCGCTGTGATCGCGGGCCTGCAGATAGGCTTGACCGCCCAGCGCCACAACTGCCTGCTCCGCCACGGCGCGCGCCTTCTGGTTGGCGGGGGCATTGAACAGCGGTGTGGCCGGCGGAGCCGCGGCGGTTTGCGCCGCAAGAGGGAGCAGCGGAAGCATGACCAGGCAAACTGCCGGCAGCCAGAAACGGGCACATCGCGATTGCGGCATAGGAGTCGTTTTCACCGTTGCGGGCAACTTTGGTCACGTAAGCTCGGGCTAAGCGAGTTCCAAGCTGGCAAACTTTTCCACCATCTTTTTCAGGCCATAGCCAGGGAACGACACTGTGACTTTGACGTCCTCGCCCTGGCCTTCGATACGTAGAACTGTCCCCGTGCCGTAACGTTGATGTTTGACCCGGGAGCCGGGTTTGAGGCCACGAGCGGTGCTGGGCGGCGCGGCGCGAAAATTACCCGAGGCCTGTGCCGAACGCGAGGGAAACTCGGGCGCGGGGCGGGAGGCTGTGGCAGGCGAGGGCGCGGCGTCCTTCCGCCGGAAGAAAGCCGAGATATTGTCCACCGAGTTGTAGCTCGGCTTGGACCGTCCAGGGCGCGATTCCACCTGGCTGTACCCTTCGCTGACGTAATGGGTTTCTCCCGGGGCGGGCAAGCGCACGCCGGTCATGGCACCCAAGCTGCCGCCTCCACCACGAATGGAGAGGTCCTCGAAGAGCTGCATCGGCACCTCGCGCAAAAAGCGCGAGGGAATGGACGGCTCCAAGCTTCCGGCCCCGTAGCGACGTCGGAAACTGGCGTGCGTGACATAGAGGCGCTGGCAGGCGCGGGTCATGCCGACGTAGCAGAGACGGCGCTCCTCCTCCATCTCGCGCAGGCTGTTCAAGGCGCGACTGTGCGGAAACAGACCGTCCTCCAAGCCGACCAGGAAGACGTACGGAAACTCCAGTCCCTTGGCGGCGTGCAGCGTCATCAAGGTCACCGGTGCGGTCTCATCAAACTCGTCCTGATCGCTGACCAATGCAGCGTGATCCAGGAACTCGGCGATGGTCTCGCCACGCTCCGCGGAATCCGCGGCGGCATTCAAGAGCTCTTCGATATTTTCAATACGCGCCTGCGCCTCGGGTGTGTCGGCCTGCTCCAGCAGGCGTACATAGGCGGTTCGGTCCACGACATAGCGCAACAGGTCGCGGGCATGGCCGCCGGCGCCGACCAGCTCGGTCAGATCGGTGACCAGGCGGCGAAACTCGCGCAGAGGACCATGCGCGCGCGTGGTGAGGGTTGCATCCTCCTGACCTTGCAGGGCCAGGTCAATGGCCCCCAGCATGGTCTGGTTTTGCTGCAGTGCCACCTGCTCCAGCGCCTCGACCGTGGTCTTTCCAATGCCGCGGGTCGGCGTGTTGATCACGCGCAGCAAAGCCATCGAGTCGAGCGGGTTGAGCGCCAGTTTGAGGTAGGCCAGCAGATCCTTGACCTCGGCCCGCTCATAAAAGCTCAGGCCGCCAATGACTTTGTATTTCAGCGAATAGCGCCGCAACGCTTCCTCGAACATGCGCGACTGGCTGTTCGTACGGTAGAGGATGGCGGCGTGGCCCTTGGGCTCGCGGCGCAGATAGCGTTGGATGCTGTCGGCGACAAACAGGGCCTCGCTCTCACCGTCCGGCGCTTCGCAGTACCCCACCGGCTCGCCGGCTCCGGACTCGGTCCACAGCGTTTTGCCTTTGCGCTCGGTGTTATTCGCCACCACCGCCGACGCGGCGTCGAGAATGTTGCGCGTGGAACGGTAGTTCTGTTCCAAACGAATCAATGTGACGGTGGGGTAGTCCTTTTCGAAATCGAGGATGTTGCGAATGTCTGCCCCACGCCAGGAGTAAATGCTCTGGTCCTCGTCGCCCACCACGCAGACGTTCTGGTGCACACGGGTCAGCAGCCGCATCAACTCGTACTGAGGACGGTTGGTGTCCTGGTACTCGTCAATCAGCAGAAAGCGGAAGCGCTCGCCGTAGCGCGTTCCGGCTTCCGGGCTCTCGCGCAGCAGCCGCTCGCTTTCGAGCAGCAGATCGTCAAAGTCGAGGGCGTTGGCCTGGCGCAGAGCCGCCTGGTATCGCTCCCAGATGCCGGCCACGCGCTCGCTGCGCGGGTCGCCGGCGTTCTGAAACAGATCGCGCGGGGTCCAGCCCTTGTTCTTGGCGCTGGAGATACGCGAGAGCACGGTGCGCGGGGTGAACTGTTTGTCGTCCAGGCCAAGCTGGCGGCACAGTCCCTTGACCAGCGCCATCTGCTCATCGTCGGCGTAGATGACGAAATCCTTGCTGCCCCCGATCAGGGGGTAGTCGCGCCGCAGCAGCCGCACGCAAAACGAGTGAAACGTCGAGATGAGCGGCGCCCCGCTATAGCTGTCGGCCAGCAAGCCGGCCACGCGCTGCTGCATCTCCTGCGCGGCCTTGTTGGTAAACGTCATCGCCAGGATGGCGCTGGTGGGCACGCGATGAACGTTGACTAGATGGGCGATGCGTTGGGTGATGACCCGCGTCTTGCCGCTTCCGGCGCCGGCCAGGATGAGCAGCGGGCCCTCCCCGTGCTCGACCGCCTCACGCTGTTGTGGATTCAGACCCGACAGGGACGACGTCATTCTTCCATGAGTGTAACAAGCGGCACCTCAGTGTCAGACACGCCTGCATGTCCCACCCTTCGCCCTTCCGCCCGCGACACTCGCTTCGCATCGCCCATGCCTCACCTCCCACCCGCCTCACCTCTCCTGCACCTTGGTGAGGAGCGCGGTGATGGTGCCCCAACTGACCTTGGCTTGAATCTTCACCGGCAGATGGCGCGCATCATCCGAGAACCAGACCCACATCTTGCCGGAGCGCTGGAACACCTGATTATTAAATACCGTGGGCTCGGTTCGAATCGTGGCAAAGGCGCCGGCGGGCGTGACGATGCGCTCCTTCAGATCCGCTACCACACGCACCTCCGCGGTCTGACCACCATCGTTCACAGGGAAGTTGTAGACTTCGCCCACCGCTAGCGGCAGGCTCCGCACGTAAGCCAGCGAACTGAACAGATCAAGGACGCACCCAGGGATCGGCTTGACTTCGTGCTTGGAGACAACTGGCTTCGCACTTAAATTTTGCTCGTCGAGCACCAGCTGCTGCTGTTCCGGGTGATACAGGATCGCGGTATGGCGCTTGCGGCGGCCCTCGCTGGTGTCCTTGATGACCTGCAGCGTACAGAATGCCTGCGGCGCGTAGAGCGATTCGCTATGGTCGTGGACCGGGAAGAGCACGGAGGCGATGCCCGCCGACTCGGCGTGGAAGATCACGCGCCGGTTGGGTCCGACATCCTCGAAACGAACCGTGGCATCGCCGGCGTGCCAGAGGCGCCAGGTGGCGCTGAACGTCAGCAATTCGCCCGGTTGCGCCCCGAGTGGCGGGGTGGCTGGCGGCGCACTCTGGCCGTGTAATCCCGGAGCCAGCACGACAAGCACGGCAGCCAGCCACCCCAGCCGACGCCCCACCAGGATGCGGGGCGCCGCGGTTTGGAACTTGCCCTGAGGCGATGCACTGGTCGCTACTGAAGTGAACGCAACCATCCGCCTCCTTGGGGTAGGACGCCCCAGAGTCGCAGCAACAGTACCGCTGTCAAGCCCAGGTACCCGAGCAGCGCGTTGTACTCGCGATGGCGAAGGTACAGCGATGCCGAAAATGTCCCTGCGGTCGTGCCGTCCCCCCAGCGGGGCAACAAGCGCGGGACCCGGCCCGCATAAGCATTGAATTCTGCCCCAAAGCGGCTGCGCAGAAACGCTTCCTCGCGGCGGATTACCGGAAGATAAACCAGCACGAAGAGCAGCGCCACGCCCAGGCTCATCCACCAGTCGGCCCCGGCCAGCACGAAGCCGATGCCCAGCAATGTGCTTCCCAGGTAAAGCGGATTACGCGTGTAGCTGTAGGGCCCGGAGGTCGCGAGCGCGTCGTTTTTCCGAATGTATCCCGCCGCCCAGGCGCGCAGCGCGAGTCCGACCGCTGCAATCGGGAGGCCCAAGGCGAGCGAGCGCACGCTGGGATGAGCACGCAGAACCCAGATGAACGTCAGCAGAAACCCCAGCGGAATCCGCCAGCGACCCAGCTCAAACCGGCGCCCGACAGCGTTGCCGCCGCGGCGCGCCATCAGGTGCTCGTCGTTCATGCTGGACCGGCTCCTTGCTTGAGATCGAGCGGCAGGGAACGTAACAGGTCGCGACAGGCCTGCAGAACCTCGTCTACCGTCAAGGCCAGCATGCTGGAGGAGTGGCGATTGGACCGCCGGTAGGTCGTCTCACCATGCCTGCGAAGGACCTTGCTGATTGCTGAATACGGACCGTTGCGGATGGGGTCAGTCGGTCCATAAAGCGCCACCACCGGACGTCCCATGACCGCCGCCAAGTGTAACGGACCGGTATCGCCGCCCACGACCAGCCGGGCACGGGACAACAAGGCAGCCAGATGCGGCACGTCCCCCGAGAAGAGGCGGGCCCGGATGGCGTTGGCTTGCTGGAAGGCGGTCTCCAGCGCTGTCTCTCCAGGACCGCGGTTGAGGATGGCAACGAAGCCCAGTTCCTGCTCGAGCCTTTGCGCCAGCTGCGCATAACGATGGCTGGGCCAGCGTTTGGCGGCCCAACCCCCGCCTGGTGAGAGAAACACGAAGTTCTTGATCTGCAGGCTGTCCAGCCACGCAGCAATCTCCGCGTGTACGGCGTCGGAGATCGGAAAGGCAAACTCGTGCCGGCGTTGCAACGGGGCAATGGCCTCCGCGACATCCAGCATCTGATCCACGATGTGGAACGACCGCGGATCGATGCGGTGGTGGTAGGCCAGGCTGCCGCCCGACTCTCGGATCACGCGTGCCGAGAAACCGACGCGGTGCGGCGCTCCGCTGACCAACGTGACCGCGGCAGACTTCAACGTGCCCTGCACATCCAAGGCCCAGTCAGCGCGGAAACGCCGAACCTGTCGCAATTCACGATACAGCTCGGGCAGCGTGTGCCAGCGCTTCCGGGTGCGAAAACTGTCCACCGTCAATACCTCATCCAGGTCCGGATGGTTCGCGATCAACGATTCCCAGCGCTTCTCCACCACCCAGGCCAAACGGGCCTTTGGAAACGTGGCCCGCAGCGACGTTGGCACGGGTAATGCGTGAATGATGTCACCCATGCTGCTGAGCTTCACGATAAGAATGCGGGGATCCATGGGGGGCAACGAGTGGCGCGAACGGTATGATTGCGGTGGTTGGGCTAGTGGGAATCCGGACCAGGGTGCCGATTCTGAATGGCGGCCAGCAGATCGCGCGTGGAGTGCTCTTTCAGGTCACCCACGATGGCGATCTCGATGCCGCACGCCGCCGCCACAGCGCGCTCGGGCACCGTGGCCACGCTATAGTCTGTACCCTTGGCATGTACGTCGGGCCGCAGCCGGCGCAGCAACGGCTCGACCGTCAACTCAGCAAAGACGATCACGGCATCCACCACTGCCAACGCCGCCACCAGCTCGGAGCGTGCCTGTTCGGGGAGCACCGGACGGCCCGGGCCCTTCAACGTCCGCGTGCTGCTGTCGGAATTCACAGCGACGACAAGGCGATCGCCGCAGCCGCGTGCCGCCTGCAGGTAACGCACGTGACCGACATGGAGAATATCGAAGCAGCCATTGGCCAGCACGACCCGCTGCCCCGAAGCGCGCCAGCCCGCCACTTGCTCGACCAGAGCGTCGGCGGTGACAATCTTAGCCCGGTAGCTCACCGGTGGCCGTCCCGCTTCTTAACCGGCCCGGCAGAATGCCCGGCAACCGGCAATGTGCGGACCGCGGCGAGCAGTTCCGCGCGACTGATCGTGGCGGTCCCTCGTTTCATGACCACCAGACCGCCGGCGATATTGGCCAGGCGAGCGGCGGCGGGGCCGTCAGCGCCCGCGGCCAATGCCGCGGTCAGGACGGCAATCACGGTATCGCCTGCGCCGGTAACGTCCACCGCCTGATCGCTGCCATGCACGGGGAGATGCAGCGGGGCGTGGCGACTGCTGAAGAGCGCCATGCCATCGCGCCCGCGCGTGATCAGCAGCCAACGGCATTTGAGCTCACGTCGCAATCGCCGCCCGGCTTCCTCCAGCCGCCCGCGGTCGGCGCCGATACGAATGTGGAACGCTTCTTCAACCTCGGGTTCGTTGGGGGTGGCCGCGGTCACGCCGCGATAGGCGGCCAACCGGTAGCGGGAATCAAGCGTGACGATCTGCCCGGCCCCCAAGGTGCGCGTCACCTGCCGGCTGAGTTCCGGGGTCACGCTTCCATAGCCGTAATCGGAGAGCAGCACACCTTGCGCCTGTCCGGCCAGACGGCGGGCATGCCGCGCCAGGCGAGTTTGAAGGGCCGTGGACGGGGCTGACTCCGGCTCATGATCGATACGCAAGACCTGCTGCCTGCTGGTGTGGGCGTGACCTGCGAGAATGCGCGTCTTGCGCGGCGTGGGACGGCCGGGCACCCGGATCAGACCGGAGGTCTGAATTCCAGCGGCCTGAAAGCAGCGCTGCAGCCCATCACCCACCTCATCCGCTCCGATGAGGCCGACCAGGCTGACGCGCACGCCGAGCGTCGCCAGGTTCATTGCTGCATTGCCTCCGCCGCCGGGCACGATGCGGCTGGACCGCTGCTTCAGAATGAGCACCGGAGCCTCGCGCGACACGCGGGCAATCTCTCCCTCGAGAAACTCGTCGCCCACGAAATCCCCCCACGCCACAATGTGCAATGACGGAAAGACCTCCAGCACGGCTTGCAGGTCGGTGAGCACGTTCAGGAGGTGACCTCGACGGATTGGCGGGCGAGGATTTGTGTCACGGCATCGAGGACGTTGGGAACAATGCTGTCGGGCGCCTGCGTCCAGGCCTCGCGAGCGGCGCACTCGCGGGCGCCATACCCGGTGAGAACCAGCACCCCATAGCCGCCCAGCGCCTGCATCATGCCGACTTCGGCAACGCGGTCGCTGATCAGACTGGAACGCCGCAGGTCGAGGCCGTGGTCGCGCGCCGCCGCCAGCAGCATGCCCGGCTTGGGTTTGCGGCACTCACACTCCACGCGATAGCGCGCTTCGGTTCCCTCGGGATGGTGCGGGCAGTAGTAAATGGCATCCAGCTGGGCGCCTTCCCGCGCCAGGGCTGTCTGCAGCAACGCATTGATCTCCTGCACCATGGCTTCGTCGAAGTATCCCCGCGCCACCCCGGCTTGGTTGGTGATCAGAACGGCGGGCAGCCCTGCCTCATTCACCTGCCGCACCGCCGCCGCCGCGAACGGGTAGATCTCCAGACGCGAGGGATGGCCGATGTAGCCGGAGTCCTCGTTCAAGACGCCATCGCGATCGAAAAATACGGCGGTGCGTAAGCGCATGAGGGATGCTTCAGTTTAGCCCCGGAAGGCCGGAAAGGCGAAGCGCGCCGCGCCTCCGACAGGCAACCGCGGCACCAGGGGGAAGCGCGGGCGAAACGTCCCGCCGCGGGCGCCCCGCGGCCTCGCCCCTCGGCTTAGATACTGGTCTCCATGAAACGTGCGGCCAGGTTAATGACCAGCGTGCGCGGCATAACGCGCTCCATGAACACCATCAGCTTGTTCTGCCAGCCGCTCACCACCCATGGACGGCGCCGCCGTAGCCCGCGCAGGCCCGCGGCCACCACATCCTCCGCCGTCTGCATGACGGCCCGCCGCGGTCGAATGCCCGCTGCCTCGAAGAAGTGTGTCGCCGTGGTGCCCGGACAAAGAGCCATGACATGCACCCCGTACCGCCGATTTTCCCGCCACAGACCCAGCGAAAAATTAAGGACAAAGGCCTTGGTGGCGGCGTAGGTCGTCATGAAGGGCACTGGCTGGAAGGAGGCTGTTGACGCCACGTTGAGAATCGCCCCCTGGCGCCGGTCGCGCATCGGCTGCAGGAAATAATGCGTCAAGGCCACCACGGCGCGCACGTTGAGGTCGAGCATGCGCACCTCATCCCGCAGCTCAAGCTTGGCAAACTCGCCGCCGCTGCCGAAGCCGGCATTGTTGATCAGCAGGTCAACCGTCAACTCGCGGCGAGCCACAAAATCACAGAGCCTCGCGACGCCGTCCGGCGCCGCGAGGTCCACCGCGAAAATCTGAATGCCCACGCCGTAACGTTGCAGTTCGCCAGCCAGTTGCTGCAGCCGGTCGTCCGACCGTGCCGTGAGGATCAGGTTGCGACCCTGAGCCGCCAAGGCGTGAGCAAAGGCGCTGCCGATGCCGTAACTGGCGCCGGTGATGAGAGCGTAGTCCATGGTGGATCGTTCTTCCTGATTCGCGATTCAGATGCGAAGCGGCGGGCGTCAACCGCGCCCAGGGTTTCCGGGCCGCCGCCCTCTCAAGCTTTAACGCAGCACGCCGAGATGCGCCTGGGCAGCGAGCTGATTGATGGCCGGCACCGCCGTTTTGGCGAGTTGGTCGAATGCCGAAACCTGCTGATTGAGTCGCTTCTCAAGTTCTCCCGCCACTTCCTGCGCGGCGGCTGAAGGCGCGCCGTCGGACTCCCCCACGAACCCGGCCAACGTGCTGAGCCGGTTGTAAAGTCGCACGGGATACCGCAGGACATCCTCGCCCTCCTTGAAGCGGCGATCTTCGAGTTGCTGGTCAATGGCGTTCAGTTTATCGAGCAGGTCCTGATCGGAGGCACGAAGCTTGCCGGCAGTCGCATCGTCCTTGATGCGGGCCTGTAGTCCATCCAGTTGCGTGCGCAGGGCCAGGATTCTGTTGCCGGTCGTGGCGAGCCACGTGATGTCGTCGCGTAGACGCAGGAGAAACGCCTGTTGCATCTCCAGCGTGGCCTGGGCGGTGGGCGACTTGGGGTCCGGGCGCACTTCGAGCGGCTCTTCCTGCCGCTCCCCGGCTGCTTCCAAGCGGACTGAGTACGCGCCAGGGACTGCCACCGGGCCTTCGCGGCCACCGCCGCTCCAGAGCACGACGCCCTTGAGCAGCGCACTGGGTGGCGCATAACGCAGGTCCCAGACGAAACGGTTCAGCCCGGGCTCGACCGGAAGTTCTGGGCCGTGCGGTTCGTCCTTCGCGTCCTCCTCGCGCTTGGCCTCATCTTTATTTTCCTTGTCGTCCTTCTTGGCGCTGGTGAACTCGCGAACCAGCCGCCCCTGGGCATCCAGAATCGTGAGCTTGATCGGCTCCTTCGGCTTCTCCTTGAGCCAGTAATCCAGCACGGCACCCGCCGGCGCGTTCTGCGTAAAGGGACTGTCGCTGGAATGGCGGTCGAAACCGCGGAAACGATAAGCCGATTCGGGCTGGAAAAGGTGGACGGCGGGCTCGCCCCCAGGCGCCAACTGGCGCAGAGGGGCGAGATCGTCCAAAACCCAGAAGGAACGCCCGTGGGTGGCGATGACGAGATCGTCACTCGTCGTCCCCAGGGCGAGGTCGTAAACCGGCGCGGTGGGCAGATTGTTCTGCAGGCTCTGCCAGTGCGTGCCGCGATCGAAGGAAGCAAAAAGCCCGGTCTCAGTGCCGAGGAAGAGGAGGTTGGGATTGCGCCGGTCCTCGCGCACGACGTGAACGAAGCTGGGAAGCCCCGCCCCCAGCGCGCGCCAGTTGGCCCCGAAGTCGTCGGTGGCGAAGACGTATGGGCGATTGTCACCGAGCTTGTGGCAATCCACCACCGCGTAGGCGGTTCCCGCGGCGTGGGACGAAGCCTCCAGGGTGTCCACCGTGCACCACGTCGGCATGGCCTTGGGGGTGACGTTGGCCCAGTGCGCGCCGCCGTCGCGCGTCAACTGCACCAGACCGTCATCCGTCCCCACCCAGATCTGGCCCGCCACCATGGGAGACTCCGCCACGGCAAAGATGGTGTCGTAGTACTCGACGGCCGTATTGTCGCCACTGATCGGGCCTCCCGAGGGCTGCTGCTTGCTCTGATCGTCACGTGTCAAATCGGGGCTGATGATGGTCCACGTCTCTCCCCCATCAGTCGTCTTGAACAGGACGTTGGCGCCCACATAGACCACGTGATGATCGTGCGGCGAAACCGTGATTGGGGTCGTCCATTGAAAGCGATACTTGAGGTCCTTGGCCGCCGAACCGATGCCCTCCTCGGGCCACGGGTTGATCGGACGCACCTGTTTCGTGCGCCGGTCGAAGCGCGTGATCGAGCCTTCATAACCGCCGGCGTAGACGACATCGGGGTCGGCCGGGTCGGGAACAGCGAAGCCGCTCTCGCCGCCGCCCACCGATTCCCAGGCTGAGGTAGCCACGCCGCCTCGCCCCAACGTTCGGCTGGGACCGCAGGCGCTGCCCAGGTCCTGTTCCTCCCCGCAGACCGTGTACGGGAGCTGGCGATCAAGGTTGACATGGTAGAACTGGGTGATCGGCAACGCGGGAACCTGCCATGACGCGCCGCCGTTGGTGCTGATGCTGATGCCGCCGTCGTCTCCCAGGATCATGCGCTGCGGGTTCAGCGGATCAATCCAGAGGGCGTGATTATCGCCGTGGCGCTGATCCATGGCGGTGAAATGCAGCCCGCCGTCTATGGATTTCATGAGCGGGACGGAGGGGCAGTAGAGAACGTCGGGATTCCTCGGATCCACGATGACGTAGGTGTAGTACCACGGCCGCTGATCGATGGCGTGGCTGGCATTGATCATCTTCCAGGTTTCACCGGCGTCGTCGCTGCGCCAGAGCAAACCCTTTTCGGTCTCGATCATGGCGTAAACGCGGTTGGAGTCGCTGGGCGCCACCGTCACGCCGATCTTGCCCAGCAATCCGCTGGGCAGGCCGTGCCCCTCCAATTCCTTCCACGTACTGCCGCCGTCGGTCGAGCGGTACAGGCCCCCTGTCGAGCCGCCATCGGTGAGGTTCCAGGGCGAGCGCCGCACGGACCAGAGGCCGGCATAGACGATGCGCGGGTTCTGCGGGTCAAGCGCCACGCTGGAAGCGCCGGTGTTGTCGTCCTTGTAGAGCACCTTCTGCCACGTCTTGCCGCCATCAGTGGTGCGGAATACGCCGCGCTCCGCGTTGGGCCCGAAGATATGGCCCACGGCGGCGACCAGCGCCACGTCCGGGTTGCGCGGATCGACCGCGATCTGACTGATGGTCTGCGTGTCGTCGAGCCCGAGGTACGTCCACGTCTTTCCCCCGTCGGTCGAGCGATAAACGCCGTTGCCGTAGGAGACATCGCCGCGCGCATTGGCTTCGCCGGTTCCGACCCAGACCACGTTGGGATCGGAGGGCGCCACGGCCAGCGCCCCAATCGAGGCCACTGCCTCATGCTCGAAGGTCGCTTTCCACGTGAGGCCGCCGTCCTCCGTGCGGAAGACGCCCCCCGCGGCCGCGCCAAACAGATACACGTTGGGACGGCCTGGAATCCCCGCCACGGCATCCACCCGGCCGCCGGCCATGGGTCCGAGGCTGCGAAACTTGAGGTTTTTCAGCTCCGCAACGTTTTGAGCGGGGAGGGTCATGGCCAGCAAAGAGCCGGCCAGCAAGAGGCGAAGTGGAGGTCGCATGGAGGTTCGGGAGAACGGAAAGGCGAGTGTGCACCGTTGCCCGCCGAAGGTCAACGTGAGCCGGTGGAACGAAGTGGGCGGTGAACCAGAACGGTGCGCTTATCAGCCTGACAGGTGAACGCCGCCGGTACCGATTCCGGCAAACTGCCGACTTCGATCGTTTACCGTCCACCGCCCACGCCTGCCCCCGGTCTTCGACGTTATCCCCTAACCCCCGCGTTCTTGCGCGGCCGCAGCTCCTGCATGATGCCGGCGCCACTGACCCCGAGCACCACCAGTGCGACCAGCCAGATCAGGACACCAATGGCGGGGGCCGGCAACAGGGTGCCAAATACGCGCGGCAGCAGATTGCGGGCCGAGACAACGGTCAGCACCGTGGCGCTGGCGAGATAGACGAGCGCTGCAAAGCCATAGGTAATCTCCAACCAGTGCCGGCGCAGTTCGCCGCGCCGCCGCCAGGCGCGCGGCATCTCCTCCCCCAACCAGCGCAGGCAGCGGGAACGCAGATTGGGCCGTTCCAGCAGATCCATCAGGATGAAGTAGCCGTCGTACTCCATCAGCGGGTTCAGGTTGGCGACGATGAGCACGTAACAGATCAGGATGAATTGGCAAAGCAACGCGATGAGCCGCAGCCGCGTGGTGCTGAGGGCGATGGCGGTAGCCACGCCCGCCATGACCAGGTTGACATAGGGACCGGCGAGGCTGACCGCGATGCGCGGCCACTTACCGGCCAGCCACATGTCGGAGGTGTCCACGAACGCGATGGGACCAAACCAGTACCAGCCAATCCCAATGCGGGGAATGTGGCGGCCGAAAGCCTTGGCGGTGAAGGCATGTCCGGCTTCATGCAACAGGAGCGCAACGGCATAGGCGGGCAACAGAAACAGCCACCAATCAGTGGCGTGGAAGTGCGTGTGCAGCACGGCATGCAAGCGGGAATGCAGCAGCAGCCCCGCTCCCAGGCCCATGCCTGCCAGAACGGCGAATACGAGTTGCGCGACTGGGTGATAGAGGAACCGCACGCCGCCCCAGTAGAGGCGTTCCAGCCACGCATCAACGCGCCGGAAATTCACCTGCCATTGCAATAGACCACGCGCGGCGGCCCCCAGCCGCTGCAGCCACGAGGGAGGCCCGGTGGGTCGCATGGTCTCCTGCAACACCATGGACCGCGATGCGTCCTGCAAAAAACCGGCTTGTCCAAGCGCACTGAGCACCTGCGCGATCGCCTCGGGCGCAAAGGTGCGGGACTCGTCAAACCAGGCCAGCGTTAGATCCTTCAGCGTGTGACGGCCATCAAGATGTTGCCAGACGAACCAACCGGCGCGGGAGAGACTGAAATACGTGCCGCTGTAAGGGTTCTTGAGGATCGTCAATACTTCCCCATCGTCGGCAACGCGCTTGCTGACCAGGACGCCGTCCACCCGGACCGGACGATCCCGCAGGCGCAGCAACTCGAGCATCTGCCATCCCACCGCGGCGGCAGCGCGGCTGGCCGCCAGCAGATCATCGCGCTGCAGCACCAGCAGCTTGCCTGCCCGCAGCGCCCGCACGCTGGCGTTGCGCGGCGTGTCGGTCAGCAGGGCGCCTTCGCCAAACAGGCTTCCGGGTCCGAGCGTCGCGAGATGGCGCTCCGCCCCTCCCTCTTCGCGGAACACCTCCATCTCGCCGCGCTGCACGAGATAGCAGGCCTGTCCCGTCTCGCCCTGGCGGAGCAACAGCTCTCCCCCCTCAACTGCCAACGTGGTGAGGCGGTCCAGCAACTTCAGCAGCGCTGCGGGCGCCAGCGCCGCAAACGGGCTGGCACGCTTTAAAAACCGCACCTGCTCCATGCGCGCGGCAGCGTTCTGAAACCGCGTCTTCGCCTCGGGGAACTCCGACAGCAGGGCGGTAAAACGCGTCTCGCTGATCACCAACAGAGTGAGCGAGGTCAGGGCCGTGACGGTGGCCTGCCGCCGCCCTTCCGCCTGCAGCAGCGCTAATTCCCCGAACAACTCGCCTGTGAACAAGGTCGCCAGCGTGATCGCGCCGGCGCCGGGAGAGGCGGCGGCGGTGACCTCGGCCCGACCCTCCACGATGACAAAGGCGCGGTCGCCGCGCTCCCCCTCCCGGACCACCACCTGTCCGGCGGCGTGGCGGCTCTCACTCAGGCCCGCCGCCAAGTGCCGTAGGACCGCTTCCGGCAGCTCGGAAAAGGCGGGAACCTGGCGCAACACCGCAACCCGTCGCAACAAAGTAAGCGGCTCGGGAGTCTTGCGTCGCAACCCTCCCCGCGAAAACCCGGCGGTAGTGGTGGGGAGACGGGCGGGCGAGGCGGCACTGCCCTCGCCGTTCACAGCAACACCGATTTAAAGACCCGGGGCTGGAGCTGGTCATCCTTCCACGTCTGCTCCAGTCGTCGCAGGGCACCCCACTCCTCTGCGTCCAGCTCAACCCCGGAGCTCCGCACCGCCCCCTCGGCATCGGCCTGAAATGCAGCACGAAACGCCGGATCGTTCATCCAGCGGTCCAGGAGCAATTCCAAGGCGGCGCGGCTCATAGAGGGAGTCCTAGCGTCATCCTAGCTTGAACCGGCGCGGATAGGAAGTGGACGGTGTCGGGCTTGATTGACAGCAGGACACGTGCAGCGAGGAATGTCGCCGGGCGTTCGGCCGCGCCCCTCCGCCGTGTCCCCGACCGCATCGGCAGCATCGCTGTGCGACGGCTGCGGATCCTCAACTGGCTCTGCCCGAGAGCGGGCGCGAGTCTCCGGGAACAGATCGCCGCCTTCGAACGTTCGTTTTCGCGAGAGCGGAACTGCCGCGTTGACGCGGCGGACTACGGTGGGGAGACGAACGCTCGCTGGCGGTGGTGACCGTCAAGCGACCGTGGCGGGATCGCGTTGCACGCTACTGAACGAGCTCGTTGACGGTGTTGGTGTTGTCGTTGACAAAATAGACCACCAGGTGATTGCTGGCGTCCAGTGCAGTGGCCAAGCCGAACAGGGCACCGCCGACACCATTGGCAACTGGTGTTGTGTCGAGCAGCTTGCTTGCCACCACCTGCTGTGTCACCAGACTGATCTCGTAGAGGTAGTTGTCACCTTGGTCAACCACCAGCAGATTGCCCGTAATGGGATTGATGGCCAATCCCGCCGGCTGCTTGAGCGGGGACCCAGCGTAGAGGGTGACGCCCGCGCCGGTGCCACTGGCCGTGGATGCACCGGGAATGGCGACAATGCGGTTGTTCGCCGGGTCGGCGACGTAGAGGGTGTCATTGCTTGCCACGTAAGCCATCCCCTGCGGACCGACGACGCCCGCGGCACCCGTACCCATGTGGCCGAGCGTAGCGATCTGGGTGATCGTTGCGGCGGCAAAGTTCGGGCCGGACGTGGTGGACGGAAACCCCTGCAAGCGATACACCGCCCCGGTCAGGACGTTGGCGTCGAAAAACACGGGCGGCGGTGTCGCTCCAACCGTCTGTCCATTGAATCCCTGACCCCAGGAGCCCCAAAGCCGCGTGTCATTGATGTTCCCGAAGGTGAACAGGTTGCCCTGATTGTTGGTGACCTGGACATTGCCATGTGAACCGTCATTGGCAAGACCGTAGTTGGCGATCCAGATGGAGGTGGCGTTGGCATTGAGGACCAGCGCAACCGGAGCCGCCGCACCGGAAAAAAACGTGACCGGCATTGGATTGGAATCAGATGGCCGAACGCGCTCCAGCGTGGTTCCCTGGCCCTGAACGTTGGCGCGGTTGTTGAAGTTGGAGACCAATAAGTCGCCGGGCAACAACCGGCCCGAGGTCGCCGCACTCGAGGGAACCACCACTAAACCATAGGGGTTCTGATCACCGTTGACGGAATCAACCGTGCTCGCAACCGGCTTAATTGTGTTCAGGGTACCGATCGATCCCGGCACGGCTGGGGTTTTGGAATAGGTTGGGACGTTTCCGCCATAACCACCGCAAGCGGCGGTGCCAAGCCCGACCAGCGTGATGGCGACGATGAGGGAATAACGAGGAGAGCGCAATAAGCCGGTTGTACAAAGAAGAGGTTTCATAGATGTCGGAAGCTCCTGCGAAACTCGCAAGGCGAGGTCCACAGAATGAAGTGTCCCTTGCCGGACGAAATATTCCCGCGGCGCACGAATTGGGCGAAAGGCACGACCCTGGCCCTCCGCGTCTTCGCCGGGCCCAGGCTGCCGCTGTTGTCGGAACGAGGGTGGATCGCGGTCCAAAACCCGCATGGACAGCCATTTCCGCGCCCGTAAGCCGAGTGCCGCGACGGTGGCACGTCACCCGCGAGAAGACGGGATGGGCAACCGCGTAAGCGGGAGGATAAGTTTCGCTGATGGGAGATGCGACGATCTCATTGGACAGCGGTGATGCCACCTTGTAGCCTGAGAGGGATTTAAGGGAGTCGTGTTATGAAAGGCATCAACCGGAGCGACCGCAACCGGGCATGGTGCGGGCGGTTGGTCGTACTGTTGGCCGTGCTGGTGACAACTGCCGCTGCATTTCAGGTACCCGCTGCCTCCCAGAAAGCCACCATGGCCGCAGTACATGCGATCATGCGGCGGGATGCATTCGGCTTTGCATGGTTTCGCCCCGGCGGATACCCTGGTCCGTGGTTCTACGAAACACATGCCGATGCCCTCGGACTGTCGGCTGACGAAGTGCATCAGATCCGTCACATTCGCCAGCAGTTGTGGCAGGACACTCTGACGCGGGGCGGCGCCATTGACGAACAGAAAGTCCACTATCGGCACCTGCTGAGCGCGCACCCCGCGAATCTTCCGGCCATCCGGACCGCCGTGTCGCAGATCGCGAATGCGGAAGCCCGGCTCACGCGCCGGCATTTTGCCGCCCATGTCTTGGCGCGACAGGTCTTGACCACGCGCCAACAGGCACGGCTGGAGCGCCTGCTGGCGCCTACCCCGACGCCGATCCCCGCGGACGCTCCCTCCAAAGAAGTGAACTGAGCCTGATTATGAAATTCTCCCGCAAGCAGTTTCTCAGCAGCAGTCTTGCCGGCCTCACCGGCGCCGCCGTGCTGCGCCCCACCGGGATGGCCGCCCAACTGGTGGACACCTCGCATGATTGGTCGCGCCGACACTTCCATGCAGTCATGACGCAGACCGCGCGCTATCGCCAGGTCTTCGACGTCATTCACATCAACGACGGAGGTTTTCTCAACAACATCAAAAATTCGCTCAATGGCTTTCAGTTCGGGTTCGGTCTGGCCACGACGGACGCCCACATCGTGGCGGCGTTGCATGGGCCGGCGAATCTGTTGAATTTCGACGACAGCATGTGGGCGAAATACCGCCTCGGGGAATGGCAACAGGTGCTGGACCCGCGGACGCATCAACCGGCGATGCGCAACGTTTTTTATCCCAGTGCGGCGGATCCCAAGAACCATGATCCAAACGACGAACGCTCGATCTACCAGGACCGGAGCATGCAGGGCCTGCAGCGTCGCGGGGTACACTTTTTCACCTGACACACCGCAACAGAAGAGCAGGCCCGTGCGGTCGCTCAACGCCTGAAGCTTGACACTCCCGCGGAACAGATCGCCGATGATCTGCTCGCCCACACCATTCCCGGAACCTTGGTCGTCGCAGCGATGGTCACGGCGGTCGCGGTCTTGCAAACCGATGGACGCTTTTCCTATATCACGGTGGGCTAGTGCGCGGCGGCCGCAAGGCAGGGCGCGTGGAACCGCTTCTACTGCTTGCGATCGCTTGCCCGTTGTGCCCGGCGAACGAAGGTGGCGTATGAGGAAACAACTCGTGGTGTTGTCCGGCCTTCTGGCGGTGCTACCGGCGGTATTGCCGGCGCAGGCCGTCCCGCCCTGGAGTGGGGGACGCAACGATCCAGTCGCGGATCGTGGTGTTGTGTTTCAGGTGGACGACATTGACAACGTCCCCGACCTGCACGGCGATCCGAGCGATGCCGGACTGGTGCTGCTGATCGGAGGCAACCAGTTCATGGTGTTGCCGGAACTGGTGCAGGCCTTCGTGCGCGAACATCCTGACCTCCGCGATCGCATTTTCTATGAGACGCTGCCCCCCGGCATTCTGGCCCGGCAGATCGCCGCGCATGGCACCCTGACCCTGGGCAACCTCACCTTGCACCTGCACCCCGACGTCTATGAGGCCGGACTCAACAAGCTTCAGGCGATGGCCAGCACTCACAGCGTGCGCGACGTCACGGCTTACGCCACCAATGATCTGGCCATCATGGTCGCGGCCGGCAACCCCAAACACATTCAGGGTCTCGCTGATCTGGGCCGAGCCGATGTGCGGCTTTCCATGCCCAATCCTGCGTGGGAGGGCGTCGCCCACCAGATCGAGACCGCGCTGCGACAAGCCGGCGGCGAGGAACTGGTCACAATGGTGATGACCACGAAAGTCCGGAGCGGTGCAACGCTGCTCACCCACATCCATCACCGCGAAACCGCCATGCGCATCCTGCAGGGTCGTTCCGACGCTGGTGTCACCTGGCAATCAGAGGTTCGCTTCCAGCAGCACATCGGCAATCCCATCATGGGGGTCGCTATTCCGGCCCGTCAGAACACGACCGGGACCTATGCAGCAGAAGTGCTGTCTCAGGCGCCGCATGCGGCGGCAGCCGAGGCGTGGGTGCATTTCCTGCAGTCGCCGGCAGCTCAGGCGATCTACCAGGCACATGGGTTCGGCATTCCTGACAAAACAGGGGGAGGAGCTGTCACTCACCGCTAAGCCTGGCGTGGTCTCACGTCTCGACCATGCGCGCGTTCATACGCATCTATTGACTCAAGATGAGACAAACGATCTCTTTCCGTACGCGGGTGCCCGCCGCCCTGATGGCCTTGGCCGTTGTCATCGGCTCCGGCTGCGCATCGCCGGTTGGAACGGCGGCAGTCCCGCCCGCCCCCTCGGCAGCGAAGCCGTCAGTTTCGGACGTCATCCCCGGCGGACCGCTAGGCGACAGCATTCGGCTGGGACAGCAGATCGTGGAACATACGCCGCAGAGGGCGGCCGCCTATGTCGGCAATCAGCTCAGCTGTTCCGACTGCCATCTCGATGCCGGCACCCGGCAGGGCTCAGCTGCTCTCACCGGCGTCAGCGCGATCTTCCCCATGTACAACGAGCGTAGTCGACGGGTGATTACCTTGGCTGATCGGGTGGAGGAGTGCTTCGTGCGCAGTGAGAACGGGCAACCACTACCCTACAGCAGCCCCACGATGATTGCCGTCTTGGCTTACCTTCACTGGCTCGCCCGCGGCATCCCGACGGGGGGCCCGGTCACGGGACGCGGCTTCCCCAACTTGCCGGCCGATCTTCACCCCGACGCCGGCGCCGGAGCGACGATCTATGCAACGGAGTGTGCCGCCTGCCACGGACAGGATGGGGCCGGACACCCACCCGTCCTCCCGCCGCTGTGGGGAACAGGAGCGTATAACGACGGTGCGGGTATGCATCAGATTGCCAAGATGGCGGCGTTTGTGGCGGCCAACATGCCGCAGAATCACCCCGGCAGCCTGACTCCCCAGCAGGCCTTTGATGTGGCCGCCTATGTTCATGCCCAACCCCATCCCAAACTCAACCCCGCCAATGCCGGCTATTAACGCGGGCCTCCTCCCCCGCTTCTGGGCATAATAGGAGGCGGGGCGCGATTGCCCGCCCCCCGAGGAAAGGGATTCCCATGAGCGTCGCCTCCGCGGCCCTTCCAGTCTTCAAGGACATCTTTCAACAGCTGCAGACCCGCATGGACAAGGCCGTCTCCGACTTCCGCGGCGCCTTGGGCGCCATGCGCACCGGACGCGCCTCCATCCACCTGCTCGACCCCGTGCGGGTTGAGTATTACGGCACCGAGATGCCACTGAACCAGCTCGGCACCGTGCACGCCCCGGACGGGCAGCTCATCACCGTGCAGCCCTACGACGCGGGCGCGCTCCCGGCCATCGAGAAGGCCATTCGTACCGCCGACCTCGGGCTGAACCCCGCCAATGACGGCAAGCTCATCCGTATTCCCGTGCCGCCGCTGACCGAGGAACGCCGCAAAGAGATGGTCAAGCACCTGCACAAGGTGCTCGAGGATCACCGCACCGCCGTGCGCAACATCCGCCGCGATGGCAACGACCTCATCAAGAAGCTCAAGAACGACAAGAAAGCCAGCGAGGACGAGGAACGCCGCGCCCACGACGACATCCAAAAACTCACCGACCTCGAGTTGAAAAAGCTCGACGACCTCGCCGCCGCCAAGGAAAAGGAAGTCCTGCAGGTCTGACGGCTGGTCTGCGGCGCTGGTCGCAGTGACGATGGGCGGCAACAGGCCAGGGCATGGTCCGGCGGGCGTTGTCGTCAACCACGCACGGGCGACGCTCCTGGAAGTTTGCCTACGCCGGAACGCGACTGGATCCGATGCGTGAGCCGATGGGCTCGCCCTGAATGACGCGGCGGATGTTGCCCTGCTGGCGCAGATTAAAGACGATCACCGGCAGGTCATTGTCCTTGCAGAGCGAGACGGCGGAGAGGTCCATGACGCGCAGGTTGCGCTCGATGAATTCCTGGTAACCGATGCTCTCGAAGCGTTGCGCGGTCTTGATCAGCGTGGGATCGGCATCGTAGACACCGTCCACCTTGGTGCCCTTGAGAATCACCTCGGCCTTGACTTCCATGGCGCGTAACGCCGCCGCCGTATCGGTCGAGAAAAAAGGGTTGCCGGTGCCGCCGGCGAAGATCACGACCCGGGCTTTTTCGAGATGACGAATGGCGCGGCGGCGGATGAAGGGCTCCGCCACCTGCTGCATCTGCAGCGCGGTCATGACGCGCGTCTGCACGCCGCGACTCTCGAGGGCATCCTGCATGGCGAGCGCGTTGATGACGGTGGCCAGCATGCCCATATGGTCGCCCGCCACGCGGTCCATCTGCTTGGCCTGCAGCGCCACGCCACGAAAGAAGTTCCCTCCCCCGATGACCATGGCGATCTCGACATTGAGGGCGTGGACGGCGGCGATCTCGTCGGCCAGACTGCCCATGCGTACTGGATCAATGCCGAACTCGGCATCGCCGGCCAGTGCCTCGCCCGAGATCTTGAGCAGAACGCGTTTGAAGACGGTCATGTGGTCACCTGGCCGGCCACGCGCGAACACGTGTTCGCGTCAGTTTAGACCTCGTCGCCGACCTTGAAGCGCGCAAAACGGCGCACCGCGATATTCTCACCGAACTTGGCAATCTTGCTGGCCACGAGTTCGGCGATGGTCATCTTGTCGTCCTTGACGAAGTGCTGATCAAGCAGGCAGGCCTCCTCGTAGAACTTGGAGAGCTTGCCTTCCACGATTTTCTCGACCACCGCCTCCGGCTTGCCCATGGCCTTGACCTGGGCGCGGTAGATGTCCTTCTCCTGCTCGAGGATTGCCGGGGTGACTTGCTCGCGGCAGAGGAAGCGCGGGTCGGCCGCCGCCACATGCATGGCCACATCGTGCACGAGTTGCTGAAACTCCTCCGTGCGCGCCACAAAGTCACTTTCGCAGGCGATCTCCAGCAGGACGCCGATTTTTCCGCCGGCATGAATATAAGCGCCCACCGAGCCCTCGGTGGTGCTGCGGGTGGACTTCTTGGCGGCTGAAGCGATGCCCTTTTTGCGCAGCAGCACCTCGGCGGCGGCGAGGTCGCCGCCCGCTTCCGTGAGCGCACTCTTGCAATTCATCATCGGAGCGCCGGTGCGCTCGCGCAGTTCCTTTACCAGCGTGGCGGAAATTTCCATGGTGATCAATAAAGTGGCACTTCTGCGGGCAGGGGATGTTGAAACTCGGCCCTTCAACTTGGATTTGGGAGGGCCGGAACCTCCAACGGCGCCGCGGTTCAGCGCTGCGGGACGAAGCGGCGGCATCCGAACTGGACACCGCCGTCGTCAACTAGGACTTGGTGACTTTGCCGGCTTCCACGTGGCTGACAACTTCCTCGCCGGCCGGTTCGGGTCCCTTGCGCTCCGGGGCCGGCGTCTCGGCAGTTTCCGGGATCGCCGCCGGTTCCGGAACCTCTTCCAGCACCAGGCCCGCTTCGGCTTCGCGTTGCTTCAGGTCGTACTCTGCAAATCTTTGTTCGGCTGCGTACTGGGCGGCGTATTCGGCGTAACCGATGTCGTCGGGCTCGGGAGCGGCTTCGCCCACTGTCACCGGCTGTCCGGCGGCTTCCATCAACTGCCGTCCTTCCTGACACGCATCGGCAATGCGGGAGGTGAACAGGCGGATGGCACGCAAGGCATCATCGTTGCCGGGAATGACGAAATCCACCTCGGTCGGGTCGCAATTGGTGTCCACCACGCCGACCACGGGAATGCCCAGCTTGCGGGCCTCCTTGACGGCAATCTGCTCGTTGTTGGAATCCACCACGAACAGCACGTCCGGAAGACCAGGCATGTCCTTGATGCCGGCAAGATGCGTGTGCAGGTGCTTGCGCTCACGCTCAAGCTTGATGGTCTCTTTTTTGGGGAGCAGCTCGTAGCGGCCGTCGGTGGCCATTTCTTCGAGTTCTTTATAGCGCTTGATGGACTTCTGGATCGTGACCCAGTTGGTCAGTAGGCCGCCCAACCAGCGGCTATTGACGTAAAACATCTGGCAGCGCGTCGCTTCTTCCGCAATGGCGTCCTGCGCCTGGCGCTTGGTACCCACGAAGAGCACCGTCTTACCGAGAGCCGCCTGCTCCTGCATGAAACGCGAGGCGTCCTTGAACATTTTCAGCGTCTTCTGCAGGTCAATGATGTAGATACCGTTCCGTTCCCCAAAGATATATTCCTTCATCTTCGGGTTCCAGCGTTTCGTCTGGTGTCCGAAATGCACACCAGCTTCGAGCAATTCCTTCATCGTAATACTGGCCAAAAAACCTCCTTCAAAGTTTGCAACCCCCCGGCATGTGCGGGATGGTTTTCTTTCCTGACGGAAAATTCCGCGAGACCAGTGTCCCGCGGTGGGTTCGGACGGTGCCGTCACCAGCCATCCGAGATAAGGTGGGTCGCGAGGATGCTCCCCGCGACCGCTGTCGTTCTCCGCTGTTTAGCGTTTCGAGAACTGGAACCGCTTCCGGGCGCCCTTCTGCCCGTACTTCTTCCGTTCCTTCATGCGCGAATCGCGCGTCAGGAACCCGCTGGCACGCAGCTTGCTGCGCAGCTCGGGATTGAAGATCAGCAGCGCGCGGGCGATGCCCATGCGAACCGCTCCACTCTGCCCCGCCGGGCCGCCGCCATCCACCCGGACCAGCACGTCGAACTGGCCGGTCATTTCGAGGTCATGGAGCGGTTGGCGCGCGTGTCGGCGCAGCGCCTCGGTGGGGAAATAGGCCTCGTCGGTTTTGGCATTGACCTTGAAGCCGCCGTTGCCGGGACGCAGAATCACTCGCGCCACCGAGGTCTTGCGCCGTCCCGTCGCCTGATACTGAATTAACTCCGCCATAGCTCTGGTCGTCCTTTGTCGCGCGGCCGACATCCGCCGGCACCCGCGCAGATCCCTACTTCTTCTGGGCCGCCGCGGGCTTGTTGCCGCCCGTCGGCGCAGTCTTCGTGCTCAACGCGCGAGGCGCACGATGCTTGACAGGCGCCACCACGGTGGGCGTCTGCGCCGTGTGCGGGTGGGTTGCCCCCGGATAGGTGCGCAATTTGCCGCAAAACTGTTTGCCCAGCTTGGAATTCGGCAGCATGCCCTCAATGGCGTCACGCACCACGCCGTCCGGCTCGCTGACGATTCGGTCCTTGAGGCTCTTGGTCCGCAACCCGCCGGGATAGCCGGTCACGCGGTGGTACTCCTTCTGTGCCAGCTTGTCACCGGTCACCTTGATCTTGGCGCAGTTGATCACCACAACGTGTTCGCCGGTATCGAGGTAAGGGGTGAAACGCGGGTTGTCCTTGCCGCGCAGGATGGCGGCAACGCGCGCCGCCAGACGGCCCAGCACCTGCCCTTCCGCGTCCACCAGGAACCACTTCGGCTCGCGGTCTTTCACCTTCGGAACATACGTACCCATCGCAGATCGTCTCCCGCAGCCGCAAGTGCCGGCAGCCTCAAAAAAATTCCGTCGTCCCCGACCCCTCGTCCATGCGCGGCGTCGCGATTACTCTGACGCCCGAGAAGGCCCCCACCCTGATGTCAGGCGATGGTCCGCCATGACGCCAACCACAAGTGGGAATCTCCCGCCGGCAGGGCACAAACCCAACTCCGAACCTATGGGGCGGAGGGATCTCCTCACCTCAGACCACAAGGGAAGAGATGGAGGACAGGGCAGTTGTTAAGGTTAGGCGAGCCTCTACGGTTTGTCAATCGGCGGACGGGGGCACGTCGGCCACTCGGCGGCTCCCCGCTCCGACGCCTAGGCCGGCGGTACGACGTTGCGGACGGTCTTCATCTTCTTGCGTTTGCGGCTCGACTTGGACGCAGGGCTATTGGCGTCAATGACCACGGCTTTGGGTGGCGGCGCTGGAACGGCGGCTGCCGTGGCGACTTGGAGACGCTTCTCCAACGCCTGCAGGCGGGCTTGAGTCTGGGTAGCTTGCTGTTCGAGGGCCGAGGCGAGATCCGAGACCGACTGCGACAAGGGATCGAGTGCGGACGCCAGCGCATCAGCCTGATCGCGCGGACCGTAGGCCGCCGCCAGTTGCGTCGCCTGGGTGGCCGCTTGTTCGACGGCGTCCAGATCACGAAACAGGCGGATACCGTCCGCGAGATGATCCGGAGCTTGGCGGTAGGCGCTCAGCAAGTTCGGCACCGCCTCCTGCAGGTTGCGCTGGATTGACGCCGCCTCGCTTTGAAAGGATTCCCTGGCTTGGCGGTCTCCATGCCAGCGCGAGACGTCCGCTCCCTGCAGCGCCGCCACTAAGCGGTCCAAGGTAATCTGCACCCGATCCACCAGCGCGGGAGCGGGAGCCGCGACGCCCTGTCCCCAAACGGACCCAAACAACAGCAGAGCCCCTCCCGCGATGCGCCTGACCGTCATACATCACCCCTTAATCTGAGATGCCGACTCCGCCGTAACGCGTCGCGTGGCAACAGCGGCGAGCCTTGGTGCTCCGCCACGCCCGTCACGCGTCCCTCCTGCTTCGCCTTACGCCTGACCGTTGATGACGCTGCGATACAACGCCTCGTACTTCGGAATCACTTCGGAGGCGCAAAAATGAGCGCGGGCGCGGGCGCGGGCAGCCCGTCCCATCTGCTGCCGCCGAGTGGCGTCCTCGAGCAGGTCGCGCGCCGCGGCCGCCATCCCGCTCACATCGCCGACCTCGCACAGAACACCGGTCAGGCCATCAACGACCACTTCCGGGACCCCGCCCACCCGCGTGCCGATGGTGGGCACTTCGTGGGCCATCCCTTCCAGGGCCGCCAAACCGAACGACTCCATCTCGCTGGGCATGAGCAGCAGGTCGCTGATGCTGAACAGTTCGTGGATTCGGTCCTGCTTGCCCAGGAAATGCACCCGATCGGCGATGCCGCGACAGCGGGCGAGATGCTCGGCGCGCGCGCGGTCGGGACCGTCACCCACCATTAGAAGACGCGCCGGAACATGCCGGGTCACCGCGGCGAAGATCTCGACGACATCGCTCACCCGCTTCACCGGTCGAAAGTTCGAGAGGTGGATCAGGATCGGTTCGTCCTCGCGAGCGTACCGCTGACGTAATTCCGGCAGAGAGCGGCGTTCGTAGCGGTCGCAGTTGACGAAGTTGGGAATCACCTGAATCGGACGCTTGACGTCGAACTCCTGCACCGTGAGATCGTGCAGATACTGCGAGATGGCGGTCACGCCATCGCTGACCTCGATTGAAAACCGTGTAATCGGCAGGTAACTGCGATCCATACCCACCAGCGTGATATCGGTGCCGTGCAGTGTCGTGATGAACGGCAGGCGGCGCGAGGCGATATTGCGCGCCAGGTAGGCGCTCACCGAGTGCGGAATGGCGTAGTGCACATGCAGAACGTCAAGCTGCTGAGTCTCGGCCACCTCCGCCATGCGGGTGGCGAGCGCTAGATCGTAAGGCGGAAACTCGAAGAGCGGGTAATTGGAGACCGATACCTCGTGGTAAAAGATGCCGGGGAGATCGGAGTTGAGCCGGATGGGCAGGGCGTAGCTGATGAAGTGCACTTCGTGGCCGCGCTCCGCCAGCTCCTGTCCCAATTCCGTTGCCACAATGCCGCTGCCGCCGTAGGTGGGATAACAGGTCACGCCAATCCGCATGCGTCAAGCTTAGCGTGGCGTGGGACGCCAGCGCGTCGGTCGGCGAAGGCCGACCACCTCAGCCTTGCAAAATTCATCTTGGCTACCCGCTCCTGAGTCGCCCACTGGCCGGCAATTTTGGATCGAATTCACCCATCACGTACCCCAAACATGACTGGGTGGACTCGCCCTCAAAATAGGTGTTCTTTTTGTTTTCATGATGTTAGCCGGGGGTGACGGACTTTGGCGCGTCAGGTGCTTATCTGTAAGCGTCCGGCGATTATGAGGCGCCCGCGAGGGCACATTAGAAATCGCTACACAGTTTTCCGGCGGACGCTGTACCGGAAAAATGAAGGCCGGCCTATCCGGGGGGAAAAGGCCGGCTTTCTTTTTTGCTGTTGCGCACTAAAGATTGAGGGCCAACTGCGGGCGCATAAGGCCGTGGCGCGGCGGGTTCACCAAGCGTCCCGTGGCGGATGGCCTGGCTCAGGTCAATTCACTTGTGCGCGACTCGCGCACATGGCGGCGGACATACCAGGCGCCCGCGACCAGCAGCGCTGCTCCAATCACCAGATCGAAGCGGTGGAACAGTCCGTGCAAGCTCTCCCAGTGTTCGCCGAGTTTGACGCCCGCATAGGCTAGCGCGTAGCACCAAAGCAGCGAGCCGAGAAACGTGTACAGATTGAACCGCCCGAAGGGCATGCGGGCGATTCCCGCCGGCAAGGCGATGAACGTGCGGATCACGGGAAGCAGACGGGCGAAAAATACAGTGGCGTTCCCGTAACGCGCAAACCAGTGAACCGCACGGTCAAGCTCTCGCGGCGAGAGCAGAAGATGTCGTCCGTAGCGCTCCGCCCACGGGCGGCCGCCGTAGTACCCCACCGCGTAGGCTACCGCTGAACCGAGATTGCAGCCAACGGCCCCGGCCAACGCCACCATTGAGAGCTCAAAGCGCCCCGTAAAAACCAGGTAGCCCGCGAAGGGAAGAATGATTTCCGAGGGAAGCGGAACGCAGGCGGATTCGATCGCCATCAGCAGCACCACGCCGCCATATCCGAGACTGGAGATGGTGGTGGTGATGAACTGACTGAGCAGCGCCAAGGGATGCACTTACTTTGTCTCCGTGCCGGGCGCATGGAAAGCGCCCGATTCCTGAACGAAGCCGGGTAACGGCTGAACGGGGTTCTTCGCGAGCTTCACGCGCCGCGTTGCCTCGCCTTCGGTTTGCCGCAGCACCGCGTAGTTGTCGAACAATTCGCTGTAGACGCGCACCACGAGATAGTGCGTCCCCGTGGTCTCTTCGCGCCAAATCTGACCTGGAGCAACCGTCGCCATCTTCCTAGAGTACCGGTTGCAGGCTGGCCGGTCCAAGGAGCGACGCCTTCGCTCCGGGCCGGGCTCGCCGACAGGGACCATGCCCGATTGAATCGACGGGGCCGGCCGCAGCCTCGGGGGGGGTGAGCTCATCTGAGTTGGCCCTTCCTGCGACCCCGTGCACCCCCCCTTCGAGCGATGGCATCGGAGAAATGGTCGGCATCCGATGCGGCGGGAACCGGGGTTCGTTGCTACTCTGGGCTTTATGAAAATCGCCTTTCTGGGAACCGGGATCATGGGCAAGCCCATGGCCGCCAACCTTGTGCGTGCGGGTCATGACGTGACGGTCTGGAACCGCACCCCATCCAAGGCCGATGTGGCTGGCGCCGCGCGCGCCGACACGCCCGCTGCGGCGGCGCGCGCAGCCGACGTGGTCTGGGTTTGCGTCAGCAATACGGAAGCCGTCGCTCACGTCCTTGCCGGCCCCGACGGCGTGCTCTCGGTGGCACGGCCCGGCATGGTCATCGCCGACTCGAGCACCATTGCTCCCAAAGCCAGCCGTGAGTTCGCCGCACAGTTCCGTGCCTTGGGGGTCGAGTTCGTTGATTGCCCGGTAACCGGGTCAAAGAAGGGCGCCGAAGCCGGCGAACTGATTTTCATCGTGGGGGGCGCGGCGGAGCCGGTTGCCGCCTTACAACCGCTCTTTGCGGCCATGGGTAAGCGCGTCTTTCACCTCGGCGGGAACGGCATGGGACTCTCCACCAAGCTCGCCATGAATCTCAACATCGCGCTCATTTTCGAGGGCTTTTGCGAGGGCCTGGTGCTGGCACGCAAGTCCGGTCTGGATGTGCACCAGATGCTGGAGATCATCGGCGCCACCATGCTGAAGTCCGGCGTGGTCGAGTACAAGGGCGCCTTTGTCGAGCGACGCGACTTCTCCCCCAACTTCCCGCTGCACCTGATGCTGAAGGACCTTCACCTGATGCTGGAGCACGCCCGCGAGCTGCGCGTGAAACTGCCGGCACTGGAGACGGTGGCGGAGGTCTACGCGGTCGCCGCCGAGGAAGGCTTGGGCGACCTAGACTACAGTGCCACGCTGCAGTTGCTGGAGAAATGGGCCGCCCTGCCGGAACCGGCCACCGTCCCGGCTTGAGACGCCCGCCGCCAGCGCCGGCGCGTGTGGTGCCCGGCCCGCCGTGCTTAGGCTGCCCGGCGCGGGTGCACCATGCGCGGGCTGCGCGCCCCGTGCTGGCGCCGGTGCTCTTCCCAGCGCCGTTTGGCGGCCTCCGAGATCCGCGCCCGCCCCTCCACGCTCAGGCGGTTGGGCTTGCTCCCCGTCAGCAGTTGCTCCAGCGTGCGGATGGCCTCCTGCAGCCGGGTCTGTTCGCGGCGCAGTTCCTCGAGTGACTTTTGCAATTGCGATGTGTTCATGCCGAGTCTGTCCTGTGCTCCATTCCGCAGGCTTAGATGGAGTGAGTCGCAAAAAGGATGACGCGACTCGGGAAAAATTTAATCACTGACTCCCGCCGCGCTCCCGCTCCCCTCAACGGGGGGGTGCCGGCGGCCGCGCCAGCACTGGCGGCCGCGCCAGCACCGGCGGTTGCGCCGCCGGCGGTGCGCTGGCGGCCGGCGCCGGGCCGCTGCCCGCTCGCCCCAGTTCGCCTTTCTTGAGCAACTTGGCCAGGCGTGCCTTGACGGTCAGAAAGTCCGAGGTGTTGACCAGATAATCCGGCCGCGGCGGCAATATCGTGGCGATCTCGCGCTGCGTCGCCGCCACTCGGTCGGGCGTCTGCGGATGGCTGGCGAACGCCCGCGAGATCAGGCCGGGCTTCTTCTTCTCCAGGTCCTCGATCAGCCGGAAGGACTCCACCAAGCCCTGCGGGTCGTAGCCCGCCTTGTACATGTACTGCACCCCCAGCCAGTCCGCCTCCGCCTCGGCGGCGCGCGTGAACTGGGTGTACTTCAGCGGAATCAGCAGGCCCAGCACGTTCTGGGTCGCCAACCCCGCCAAGCCGCCGCCCGCCGCAATCTCGATCGGGAGGGTCGCGAGTTGGAGTAATTCGCCCTTACTGGCGTTGTGAGTGGCATGACGTGCGCAGACGTGCGCGATCTCATGCGCCATCGCTCCCGCCAGTTGATCCTCCTCCTGGGAGGCGAGAATCAGGCCGGTATTCACAAAGAAAAACCCCCCGGGCAGCGCGAAGGCGTTGATCGAGTCATCGTCCACCACCTTGACCGTGAACGGCACCTTGGCGTCCGAGTTGCGCACAAGATTCTGTGCCAGGCGGTTGATGTACTCGTTGACCACCGGATCCTGGACGATCTTGGAGTTGTGCTCCACCTCGTCCGCCAAGCCCCGGCCGAGGGCGATCTCTTTCTGCAGGGAGTAGAAGTTCACCCCGCCGCCCACCTTTCGGTTGCCGATCAGACTGACATCGTCCTCGGGTTTCAGTTTGTGCTGGGGGGTTGACGAGGCCGTGGACTGCGCGGCGGCGGGCCCGGCCAGCAGGCCGCAACAGAGCAATGACATCCAGCGTGGCGAGACAGAGGAACGCATCGGCACAACCACCTGAAAGGAGGACGGCGGGACGGGACGCGGCGTTTCACAGAACACACCGTCCCGGGAGAGAACCCCTCGCTTTCCCTTCACTTTCCCACGCAAAACGTGGCGAAGATCACTTCCAGTATATCGTCCACCGTCGTCTGCCCGCTCAGGGCATCGAGCTCGCGCAACGCGGCATAAAGGTCCAGCAGCACCATCTCGTGCGGCAGTCCCGCGGCCAGCGCGCCGCCGCCCTGCTCCAGATGTTGACTGGCGGCATCCAGGCAGGCGGCTTGGCGGGCGTTGGTGATCCAGCTACCCGCCGCGCTCAGCTCGGGCAGAGCGCGCTGGCGGACGAGCGTGCGCAGCTCGGTCACGCCCTCGCCGCTCACCGCCGAGACGGCCAACGCCTCGGGCAGCGCGCCATCCTCGATCTGGCGCGGCAGATCAGTCTTGTTGAGCACCAGCATCGCCTGCGGCATGGCGCGCAGGTGCTCCAGCAAGCGGTGATCCTCGGGCGCGAGCGGGAGGCTGGCATCGAAGACGCCCAACACCAGGTCGGCCTCGCCCAGCGCCTGCCAGGCGCGTGCGATGCCCTCGCGCTCGATCGCCTCGCTGCTCTCCCGGATCCCGGCGGTGTCGAGCAAGCGGATCGGGACCCCATCCAAGCTCACCGTCTCGGCCAACACGTCGCGTGTCGTGCCCGCCGTCGCTGTCACAATGGCGCGCTCGCTGGCCAGCAGGCGGTTGAAGAGGCTTGATTTGCCGACGTTGGGGCGCCCCACCAAGGCCAGCGACAGCCCCTGATGCAGCACCCGACCGTGGCGAAAGCTGGTTCGCAGCGGGTCGAGGCGCTGCACCAGCGCGTGCAGCGCCGCCGCCAGCCCCGCTGTCGCCGGCACCGCCACATCGTCATCAGCGAAATCAATGCCCGCCTCCATGCGTGCAATCAGTTCTCGGAGCGCCTGTTGGAGGGGGCCCACCTGGCGCGCCACTCCGCCGTGCATCTGTTGCGCGGCGGTGCGGGCCTGCAGCAGCGTTTGGCTGTCAATCAGGTCGCGAATCGCCTCGGCCTGGGTCAGATCGAGCCGGCCATTCAGAAACGCACGACGGGTAAACTCGCCCGGTTCGGCCATGCGCGCGCCCGCTCGGCAGAGGTCCGCGACCAGCGCACGCAGCAGCACCGGCGCCCCGTGGCCGCTGATCTCGACCACGTCCTCGGCAGTGTAGGAATGTGGCGCAGGGAAAAAGGTGACCAGCACGTCGTCGAGCACCGCACCGTCTTCCGGATCGCACCAGAGGACTCGCCGCACCCGGCGTGCCTCCCAAGGCACCGGCCTGAGAACTTGGTCCGCGATGGTCCGCGCCTGCGGACCGGAAAGTCGGACGACGCCCAAACCGCCGCGTCCCAGCGGGGTCGCCACCGCGACGATCGTATCTTCGGCGCTCGCCGGACCCGAGCGCACAGCGGGCGGGAAGGATGCGGAGGGAAGGCTCAAGGAACGCTCGCGACGGCTTTTCGATTGTGATTATAGACGCGGCGAAAGCGTGGACGCTGGATCGCGGCCAGAAGGCGGTGGGCTGTGGACGGCGGAGGACTTAAGATAGAGACGCAACCGCGTCGGCCACGTCGATGTTGCTCGCTCCGACCCCGCTGTGCTCCATCGTCGCGGCTTTCTACCGCCTCCCGCCCACCGCCCATCACCCACTCCCTGAGGTGTTTGGCACCCGAGATGCACAGGTAGCTTGACCCCCTCCATGGAAATGGGTACTTTCAGCCACAGCCCAGCGCAGGAGCCGCATGTGCCCGCTAAAATCCTCATCGCCGATGCCAGCCCCCATGCGCAGCGTATGGGCGTGCGTTTCCTAACCGAGTTGGGCTACGACGTGGAGGGAGTCAGCAATGGCCCTGCCGCCCTCAAATCCATTGAAGATCAGCCTCCGGCGCTGATCATCGCCGCGCTCTCCATGCCTGGAATCTCCGGCTTCGAACTCTGCGAACAGGTCAAGCGGCGGCCGGCGTGGGCACAGATTCCCATCCTGCTGGCGCTCGGTCCCTTTGAGGCCTATGACGCCGAGGAAGGCAAGAAGGTGGGGGCGCAAGGGCTGATTGAGAAACCTTTTGAGTCATCCAAGCTGGAAAAGGTGGTCGGGGACTTCGTCCCACGCCCCGCATCGGGACCCGCTGCATCCGCCGCAGAAGCCGAAGCAACTCCCGTGACCGCCACGGACGTCACCCCTGCTCCATCGGCGGCGGGGCCAAGCCAAGATGAGCCCGTTCCCTCCGCTGTGTCCGCCCCAGTAACGGAACCGGACCCCACCCCAGCGCCGGTTGCACCTCTCGATCGCCATGAAGCGGATGATGAGCGTGCGGAAGTACCTGACACCCGGACCGCTGCGCCCGCCGTCGCCAGTTGGCACATGGAGGAGATCCCGCTGAGTGAAGCGGAGCGGCAAGCGATCTGGGAGGGCGCCACTGCGACGAGCGATTCCGCCACACCTCCTGCTTGGGAGTTTGCCGCCCCCGAACCGGCCGCTGCGATGACTCCCGAACCGCCGCCCGAAGCCGCCCCGTGGACATATGAGGCTGCAGTGCCCGATCCCGTACAGGATCTCGGCCCCGAGCCGGAATCGCCCGTCGCGTCGTCCTCTGAGCCCGCCGACACACTCGTACTTGACGCCTTGCGCGCCATAGAGCCGACGGCATCCACACCCGCTGCCGTCCTCCCCGCGGCCGGGGACGCGGAAGCGGTCATGGCGGTGGTCCGGAAAGTGCTTGGGAGTTACCTGTCACCTCTGATGGTCGAAGAAGTCGTTCAGGAGATCGTGCGCCAGCTCCCGCCCAGCACGGAGAGGGCGTAAGGGGAGACGGAGGAAGGGTATTCTTCTCCTCCTAGCTTCCTTCCCTTCCCCTTCTTCTCTTCCTCCCTTTCGAAGCAGCGTTCAGCGCTCGAAATAGACCTCTTTTCGCCACCACGCCAACAACCCTGAACAGTTCCGGCCCATCTAACCCGAAAGTCCGGCTTAGCCTCGGCGTCCGTAGGAAGCGTGCAACATCAAGTGCGCTCAAGCCGGCTGGCTAGCTGCCGAAGTCTTACGGAGGCTCCGATGATTGTTGCAATGGTGTTGGCGCGCCGCCCGAATTTCCTTTCAAGCTGCCTGATCGTTCCAGTGTTGCTGGGAGGCATGGCGGTCGCACAAGCGGGGACGCAGGCGCCGGGGACGACCCCCATCTACCGCGTCACCGTGGTGGCGCGCACCACGGCGGCAATTAATTACCGGGTCAGGCACGGTTTTACCAAGGTCGATTTTCACGGCACGCCGCTGCTGCCCGAGGCCCGCGGCTCGGCCAGCGTGCAGAGCCAGAACGGCCGAACCTATATCAAGGCTGACTTCGACAACTTGACCAACGCCGGGCAATTTGGTCCGGAATACCTCACCTACGTGCTTTGGGCGATCACGCCGGAAGGCCGCGCCGCAAATCTGGGCGAGGTGTTGCTGGATGGTAAGTCCAGCAGCTTACATGTCACCACCGACCTGCAGGCCTTCGCCATGATCGTCACCGCCGAGCCCTACTTCGCGGTCACGCAACCGAGCAACGTGGTGGTGATGGAAAACATCGCCCGCGAAGACACCGCCGGCAAGGTCGAGACGGTGAACGCCAAGTACGAGTTGCTGGAGCGCGGGCAGTACACGGTGGGGGTGGACCCGAGCAAGATCACGCCGCTCGTGGTGACGCCCAAGGCGCCGCTCGAACTCTATGAAGCACGCAATGCGCTGCGCATCGCGCAGTGGGCGGGGGCGGACCAGACCGCTTCCGACACCTACCAGAAAGCGCAGCGACTGTTGCAACAGGCGAACGACTATCAGGCCCGCAACGCGGGCGTGAAGCCGGTGGCCATGATCGCCCGGGAAGCTGCCCAGACGGCCGAAGACGCGCGCGTCTTGACCATAAAACGGCGCACCGCACAGAACGTGGCCGACAAGCAGCAGCAGGCCGCCGCCGAGACCGCCGAAGCCCAGCAACAGGCGGCATCTGCGCAACAGCAGGCGGCCGCCGAGGCGGAACAACGCCGCCAGGCGGAGGCCGCCCAAGCGGCCGCGCAAGCGGCGCAACAGCAGGCCCAGGCGGAAACGGCACAGGCCCGCGAACAGGCGGCCGCCGCCGAGAAAGCACGTCAGCAGGCGGAGGCGGAGAAGACTGCCTTGCGCGCCCGACTCCTGCAGCAACTCAACCTCATCCTGGAAACGCGTGACACCGCCCGCGGTCTCATCGTCAACATGTCCGACGTGTTGTTTGACTCCGGCAAGTACACGCTGCGACCGGCAGCGCGCGAGAAGCTGGCCAAGATCTCCGGCGTACTGCTCACCTACCCGGGCCTCAAGCTGGCCGTCGAGGGACACACCGACAGCGTCGGCACCGACCTCTTGAACCAGGAACTCTCGCAGAAACGCGCTGACACCGTGCGCGCCTATCTCATCGCGCAGGGGATCGCGCCCGATGGGATCACGTCGCAGGGCTTTGGCAAAGCCAATCCGGTGGCCAGCAACGACACCGCCGCGGGGCGACAACTCAATCGTCGCGTGGAATTGATCATCTCGGGCGAGGCCATTGGTTCCGCCCTCACCGCGCCCGCCGCGCCGGCTCCCCCCACCCCCTAGGGCCCCACGCGGTAAAAGGATCGCCGCTATGGCGGACATCTACCTCACACGTCTTGCCGACCTGAACGGCCTGCGTCGGCTGCCCCGCGGCGGACCTTTCCGGGACCCGGCCGGGGCGGCGGTTGGGCTGCGCCAAGGGTATCTGCTCGTCCTCGGCCGCTCGCGCAGCATACAAGGCCGACGCGCCCTCACGGTCCTTGTCCGCTTCCGCACCGGACCTGATCCGAGCATCGTGCAGGAGGCACTCGAAACCGATCCGGGCCTCCGCCAGGTGCTCGATGGGGACAAACCGGGACCCGGCGCGGTTCCCATGGCCACGCCGGGCGGAACGCCCGAGGCCAAATCAGAGGGCGAAATTCCCGCCGCCTTGGCCCGGGTCTCGCGCCGCCATTACCGCCAATTGCACGTCGGCAGTGATTTCGTGCGCTGGGACTGGGGCTACGTCCTGCAGCGCCCCGACCCGGAACGCGTAACGGCGTTGGTTACGGCCTTGGTGTCCGCTCTGCGACCCTTGGCACCGAGTTTTGAGGCCGCCTGCGAACTCTGCCTCACACCCACCCCGGAGATCAGCTTGCTGAACGGAATTCCCGGGTATCACTGCGCCCGCTGTCAGCAACAGCTCCGGCAAAAACTCGACCTCGGCGCCGCGGAATACGCGCAGTTCGCCCCCGAGCCGTTACGCGGCTTGCTGGCCGGATTGATCGTCATGGTGGCGGCGGGTCTGGCGTGGGGACTGGCGGCCTACCTGTATCCGCCGCTCTTCTGGCCGGGTGCGTTCGTGCTTGGCCTGCTCATTGCCGAAGCGGTGATCCGCGGAACCGGCAAGCTCCATCCGACGGTTTACCTCCTGATCGCTTTGTTGACGCTGGCGGGCGGTCTGCTGGGCGACAGTTTCTATCTCGCCCTGAGTCTCGCGCGCGGCCACGCAATCGCGCTCACGCCGCGCCTGGTGCTCTCCGTGGCGGGGAACTTGGCGCGTCTGGAGAACCCCGGCCTGGGTCTCGCCCTGATTGGCGTGGCTTGGTTAGGCGCCGCGCTGACGGTCGTCAGCACCCGCCGTCCCCGTTTCGCCATCGAGTTCACGCCCCTGCATACGCAGGTGGGCGGTTGAAGGTGCGGTGAATGCGGGGCCCTAAGCGGAGAACTGCGAAGTCGCGTGTCGGCCAGAGCTTGGGGAGCCCCGGCTCGGCCGACGCGCCCGCGTTCCACTCCTTACTTTTTCTTCTTGGGAACGCGTTCCGCCACCAGGCGCATGAAATCGCCGACCGTCTGGCAGGCTTCCCACTCCTCGTCCGAAAACTCCTTGAGCTTGTACTGTTCCTCGGCTCGCATGAACAGCTCGGCGATATCAATCTCGTCAACGTTGAGATCGTCGCGGAAGGAAGCGCTGGGAGTGAGTTCGGCCTCCTCGATCGCCATGCTCTCGCCGATCAGGTTGACGAGGCTGGCCGCCAGTTGCGCATCCATCGGCTTGGCCGGCTTGACGGTTTCAACTTTGCTCATGTTGCAGATTCCTCGCCTGTATTCCTGGGTTGAAGGGCCGCAGCGGGCCTTCGATCGCTCTGCCGCGCACCACGCCGTCCGGGCCGCTGCCAGTACAATCGGAGCGGCGGCACGACACTCCTTATTGTGGCCTGTTTCCTGCTGCCACGCAAAAGAAGCGCCGCATGCCCATCCCTGCCGAACCGGCCTCCCCGCCGCGTCCTGACGCCCTGCCGGACGCCTACCGCGTCCTCGGTCGCAACGGCCTGCTGGCGCGCGCGCACCCCGCTTTTGAGTTCCGCTCCGGGCAGCTCGCCATGGCCAAGGCGGTGACGGCAGCACTCGACGATCGGCGCCACCTGCTTTTAGAGGCGGGGACCGGCACCGGAAAGACGCTGGCCTACCTGGTACCAGCTCTGCGCAGCGGTCGTCGAGTGCTGATCTCGACCGGGACCAAGAATCTGCAGGAGCAACTCGTCTTCAAGGACGTCCCGCTGCTCGAGCGCACGTTGGGCCATGCCCTCAACGTCGTCTGCATGAAGGGCCGCAACAACTACGCCTGTCGCCAGAAGATCGCCGATTTGGAGTTGCAGCCCACGCTGCTCGATACCGAGGAGTTGGGGCAGTACCGCCGAATCCGGAGCTGGGCGGAGACCAGCACGCAGGGCGACCGCGCGGAACTCGAGTTTCTCGATGAGCACGCGCCGCTCTGGGAGCACCTCAATGCCCGGCGCGAGACCTGCACCGGACAGAAGTGCGCCCGCTTTGATTCCTGCTTTCTCACCACGCTCCACCAGCGTGCCCTGGCGGCCGATCTCGTGGTGGTCAACCACCATTTATTCTTTGCCGACCTCACCTTGAAACAGCGCGATCTGCCCGGAGTGCTGCCGCCCTACGAGGCGGTGATCTTCGACGAAGCACATGAGCTGGAAGCGATCGCCGGGCAGTATTTCGGCGTGGCGGCCAGTTCCTACCAGGTCGAGGACCTGGCACGCGACGTGGACGCGGTTTTGCGGCTGCACTCGCTCTGGACCCCGGAACTGGGAGCCCGTGCCACCGCGGCCCGGGAGTTCACCGTGGCCCTCTTGGCCGCGGTGGCTTCCGCCGTCGGACCCCGCGATGGCCGTCACGCGTTGCTGGAACGCGATCAGTTCCTGGAAGACAACCTCGAGCTCTATGACCACGCGCTCGGCAGTGTGGTTGGACTGCGCGCGGCTCTCGAGAGCATCCCCGATCGGCCTGAACCGGTCCATGCGCTGGGGCGACGGATTGACGACCTCCGCATCCGCCTCGCCTATCTGCTCGAAAGCCATGACCGGGGTGTGGTCTATTGGTGCGAGCGGCGCGGCCGCGGCGTCTTCCTGCAGGCCACCCCGATCGCGGTGGATGCATTGTTGCGTGCCCATCTCTTTGAGACGGTTGACACGGTTGTGCTGACCTCCGCCACGCTCGCCGTGGACGGCGACTTCTCCTACCTGCGCCAGCGCCTCGGCGTGGAGCATGCCCGCGAGGAAGTTGTCCCTTCACCCTTCGAGTACGAACGTCAGGCCCTGCTCTACCTGCCCCCCGGTCTGCCCGACCCGCGCGCCCCGGAGTTCGGCGCCGCCGCGGCCGATGAGATCGAGCAACTGGTACGTCTCTCCCAGGGACGCGCCTTCGTGCTCTGCACCAGTTATGAACAGATGCGGAACCTGCACCGCCGCCTAGAATCGCGCTGGCCCTTTCCCAGCCTGCTCCAGGGCAGCGCGCCGCGCCACGTCTTGCTCGAACGCTTCCGCGCCACCCCCAACGCCGTGCTCTTTGCCACCAGCAGCTTCTGGCAGGGGGTGGACGTGCAGGGCGAACAGCTCAGTTGCGTGATTATTGACAAGCTCCCCTTTGCCTCGCCCGGGGACCCGGTGGTCGCAGCCCGCATCCACGCCCTCAACGAGGCCGGCCGCAACGCTTTCTTCGAGTTCCAAGTTCCGGAAGCCGTCCTGGCCCTCAAGCAGGGCTTCGGCCGCCTGATTCGCTCCGCCTCCGACCGCGGCGTGCTGGCTCTGCTTGACACCCGCATTCTGCGGCAGCGCTACGGCAAGATGTTTCTGGAAAGCCTGCCGCCCTATCGCCGCACCTCGGACCTCGAGGAGGTCAGGGAATTCTTTGCGGCAGGTTCGTAGTTGATGGTTCGTGGGATGCTGGCATCCGGTTCTCGATGCAGTCACGCACCAGCACGCCGACCTTCCCTCGCCGCTTTTCACGGTCCGCTTTCCACGTTCCCCTGCGCTTCATGGCACCATACCTAGCGAATGATTGACCTACACGAGGCGCTGCGCTTTGAATACGCGGCGGACGGCCACATCCGGACGGGTGCGCTGCGCCCGGCGCGGGTCCGTCGCTTGCTGCACACGTTGCGCGGGCGCCGTGTGGCGGTGGTAGGCGACCTGATCCTCGACGAATTTCTCTGGGGCGACGCCACCCGCATTTCCCCGGAAGCTCCGGTTCCAGTGGTCCTGCTGACGCGCGAGTCCTGGTCGCTGGGTGGTGCGGGCAACGTTGCCGCGAACGTCCATGCCCTGGGCGGTAGAGCCGCACTGTTCGGCACGCTGGGCGAGGATGCCGCTGGACGCCGTCTCCAGCAGCTGGTGGCGGCGGTCGGCATTGACGCCGCGGATGTCGTGGCGCTCCCCGAACGACCCACAACGGTCAAGCAGCGCGTGTTGGCGCAGAACAAACACGTGCTGCGCATTGATCGCGAGATCACCGCTGCACTGCCCGAAGCGGCGGCGCGGCGGGTGCTGCGTCGGCTGGCGGCGCGGCTGGATGAGTTCGGCGCGGTCGTACTCTCGGACTACGGAAAGGGCGGCGTGACTGCCGCGCTGGCGCGCGGTCTGGCGCGCCTCTGTGCGGAGCACCACGTGCCGCTGTGTATTGACCCCAAAGTGCATGGCTTTCCCTATCCGGGAGCCAGCGTTCTGAAGCCCAACCTGCGCGAGCTGTCCCATCTGGCCGGGTTTGCGGTCGAGTCGGAGGCGCAGCTCGAGCGCGCCGTGGCTCGCATCTTCCGGCAGCACCGGCCTCAACACCTGTTGATCACGCGCGGCAGCCAGGGAATGCTGCTCTGCGAGGCCACGGGCGGCCGCACACGCCTGTTTGCCGGCAGCCAGTCGGTCTCCGACGTCACCGGGGCCGGCGACACCGCCATCGCCACGCTCGGCCTCGCCATGGCGGCGGGCATCGCGCTGCGCGAGGCCGCCATCTTGGCCAATCTTGCCGCCGGCGTGGTCGTCACCAAACCCGGCACCGCCACCGCCACGCCGCAGGAGATTCTGCAGGCACTCCCGGGGGAAGCATGATCGTCGTCACCGGCGCCGCCGGCTTTATCGGCAGCGTTCTCGTCGCCCACCTCAACCAGCAGGGACACGACGATCTGTTGCTGGTGGATGCGCTGGGACAGGACGACAAGTACCGCAACCTGCTCGGGCTGCGCTACGCCGACTACCTGCACAAGGACGACTTCCTCGCCCGCATCGAGGACCGCGGCGGGTCCCTCCCCGAGATCGAGGCGATGGCGCATCTCGGCGCCTGCAGCTCCACGCTCGAGCAGGACACCGACTACCTGATGCGTAACAACTTCGGCTACACCCGCAGCCTCGCCCTGTGGAGCGTGGCACACGACGTGCGTTTCGTTTACGCCTCGAGTGCCGCCACTTACGGCGACGGCAGCCACGGCTACGGTGAATCGCTCGACGCCTTGGACACGCTGCGGCCGCTCAACAAGTACGGTTTCTCGAAACACTGCTTCGATCTCTGGGCGCTGCGGCACCACCTGTTTGAACAGATCGCCGGCCTGAAATATTTCAATGTTTTTGGACCCAACGAGTACCACAAGCAGGAGATGCGCAGCGTGGTCCTCAAAGCCTTCCAGCAGGTGCAGGCCGGCGGTGCCGTCAGCCTGTTCAAGTCGTACCGGCCGGAGTACGGCGATGGACATCAGGAGCGCGATTTCATCTACGTCAAGGACGCCGTGGCCATGACGGCGTGGCTGCTGGAGCATGCCGATGCCAACGGCATCTTCAACGTTGGTTCGGGGCGGGCGCGCACCTGGCTCGACCTCGCCCAGGCCGTCTGCGCGGCACTCGGCCAGCCGCCCCAGATCCGCTTCGTGGACATGCCCGAGGCGCTGCGCGATGCCTACCAATATTCCACCTGTGCCGTCATGCACCGCCTCGCTGCCGCAGGGTGCCCCGTGCAAAGCCGGCCCTTGGAAGACGGCGTGCGCGACTATGTCCAGAACTATCTCGTCCAGCAGGACCGCCCTGTGGCGCTGTGAAACCAGACGCCCGTGCGTCCGTCAGGCAGGGCGGGGCATCCCTGGAAACAGGGGCAAAAGAGCCTGAGCAGCGTCCCCCCACCCCCGCCCCAGCACAGCATCCAAGGTTGTCTAACTCAATACTGGCCATGTCCTAAAACAAGAATTCGGCATAGACTCTCTGCAGACAACGCGAGTCATGTCGGAATCGCACTACATCCTCGGTGTCTCGCCCGGCGCTTCGCCGGATGAGATCAAACGGGCCTACCGTCGTCTGGCCCGTCTCTGGCATCCCGACCAGTTCCGCAACCCTCATTCGCATGCCGAAGCGCAGCGCCGCATCCGGCAGATCAACGAGGCCTACGCCCAGTTGCGCGGCAAAACGCGCCCCGGCGAAAGCCCCAGTCGACCGATTCTGGTGCGGATGCCCGCTGCTGCGCCGCAGGCTCCCTCCGCATGGGCATGGCTGCGCTACGCTTGGAAACCGGCCTTGATGATGGGGGCGGTCTATGGCATTGCAGCGGGTCTTGGCACTCTCGCGCAGAAGGGCTTTGAAGGTGGCTGGCTGGCGGGCAACGCCCTGCCGTCCAACTTCCCGGCGGTAGAAAAACTTGTGCTGCCCCGTAAACCGGTGGCGCCCCTCTCGCTCGGTTCCAGCCGGGCGGAATTCCGCTCCATGCAGGGCGAGCCCACCGCCCAGGTGGGTAATAAGTGGTACTACGGCTATTCCTGGGTGGAGTTCAAGGCGGACAAGCTGGTGCGCTGGGATATTTCGCCGCTCTCCCCCCTGACGATCACGCTCAAATCCAGCCATGCGGCGCCCGCGATAGGTCATTTCAGCGTCGGGTCGGACCGCGACGATGTCATCGCTTTGGAGGGGACGCCGTCTGCCTACGACGACGACGTCTGGATATACAGCTCATCGGCGGTTTATTTCGATCATGGCCGGGTCGTCGGCTGGCGATCTTCGCGTCTGGTGCCCCTCAAAGTGGCGGCCACCGAATAGCTGTCAGCACGCCCGTCTAGCTTCGGCTTTCCGCCGCCACGTCCAAATTCCGCGGCCTTGCGTTTCTACTGGGCGACGACCAAAAGCTCGAATGACCCGGGCACCATGGACGGCCGCGGATGCGGACGCTCGGTGGTTGCGGCAGGCGGCGGCCCGAACTTAGCTGTCACCAGAATGACATTGTGGGTCTTCAGATCCACCGCCATAGTGCGCGCGCCCATCGCGGTCGGCACACTCCCCAACTCGACGAAGGTGTTGGGGTCCTTCTCCTGCACCACGGTCAGGTTGGCGTCACGCCCGTTCGAGCTGAAGGCAAGTTGCGTGCCCGGATCGAAACCGTTCGCATCCACGCCGGCACCAATGGGGGGCGTGGCAATCACCGCGCCGGAATCGGCATTCACGATGGCCATCATCTTGTTGCCGCAGCCAATCACCAGCCGATGGTGCGCCGCATCAATCGCCATGCCGGAGGGCTCTTCGCAGGGTGCCAGCGGCCAAGTGGCCGTGATCTTCAGAGTCTTCGCATCGATCTTGAGCACCTCGCTTTCATTTTCCAGATTGACGTAGACCGAGCCCGCACCGTCGCTGGTCGCAAACTCCGGCTTGCCACCCAGCACGATGGTACCGACGGCCGAGGCGTCGATGTCCTTCGCAGTGGCGTCAATCGCGGTGGCGGAGCCCGCCCGACCGTTCCAGGTGAAAACGCGATGCGTGGCCGGGTCGTAGAGGATGGCATCCGCCCCCGCGCCGGTCTTGACCTTGCCCAGCACGCGCAACGTCTTCAGGTCGAAGGCCACCGCCTCGGCGCTGCCACCATCGCTGATGTAGCCGCGCCCTTCCGGGCTGGCGATCGCCACGCCGTGGATGCCGTGCAGATTCGGGATGTCCCCGACCTGGGTCAACGTGTCGAGGTCGAAGACCATGACGTGCGTGCCGCGCGTGACATAGAGTCGGCGAGCCGCGCTATCGGCTGCGAGGTAATCCCAGAAACCCTCCCCCCCAACCGGCACGGTCTTAACGAGATGGTAACCGGCAGGCGTGTTGGACTGTGCAACAGCGGCCGGGAGCCCAAACGCGCCCAGGATGACCAGAGCGCTGACAGAAGACAAGAGACGGCGTGAGAAGGTCATGAGTCAATCACCTTTCGGCGAGCGGGAGGCGTGATTCTAGAATCCGCCTGCGACGTCGGCAAGCGTCCTTACGCCGGTGCAGGGACGCAGGTTACCAGCGACTGGGCCGAGCCCGTTGGAACCGCTTTATGGCGTGTTCGTCCGCCAGGCTGCCGGCCGCCCCGATGGGCGCACAATAGAGGCGATGAAGCCCCTCGTCTATTTGGCGTTGGCGATCGGCATCGGGCCCGTCTGGCTGGCGGCGCAGGCCCCCGCGTCCGATCCTCCCCCGCCTCCGCCCTGCACGGAGCGCGCTCACTGCCTTGGACCGAAAATCGGAGGACTGAAGTACTCCCTGCTGGTCGGACCGGTCTCGAGCGTGGCGGCCGCGCCCGAGATCTGGGGCGATTACGTCAAGGTACATCTCATCCTCACCAACCATCTCGACCCGGTGCGCGAGTCCAGCGCCATGCGCTTCCGTCCCGCCGAGGTGGTCGCCACCCGCAGCGATGGCGCCTCGGTCAAAGTCGCCACCGACGTCATTCAGCTCGAGGCAGAGCGCAGCCACACCGGCTTTCTCTTCGGCAGCGGCATGCCCGGCGGCATGCTGGGTACCCTCCCGGGCGCAGGCTCCGGCCCCTACCCGCCGGTGAATTCCACCATCGGACGTGTGCTGGCAAACGATCCCGTCGCCCACGCCCAGGCCATGGAAGAGGAACGCCGCAATCTGGGAAAGCACCAGAACGAATTGAAGCAAGCGCTCGCCGAACAACTGGGCGACACCATGGTTAAGGGGGGCGAAACCCGGGCCGGCTACGTGCTGTTGCCGTTGCCGCCTGCCGGACAAAGCCTGACCGTCGTCTCCGTGACGCTGGGCGAGTATCGCTTCGACCTGCCGCTGCGCTGAGGTTGGCTGGTGGCCTGAACACAGTTCATCGCCGCGTGTGATCGCCGCAGGAATGGCGGAACGTCATTGCGGACGGGTTAGTGACCTGTGGGTTGAGACTTGCTTAGGTCACATGTCACCCGCTACCCGTCAGCTGCGCGTAAACTAGCCGGCGTGAAACTCCTGCTTTGCAATGTCGTGCTGGCGCTCACGCTGGTGGCGCAAACGTCGGCCACGCATGCCATCAATCTCGCGGCCCCCGCTGAAGTGTTGCTTCATGTCACTGCCGCCGCCGAGGGCACCAACTGGGGCGACGCGGGACACGAGGCGGCCGTCCTCCGCGTGCTGGTGGATGGAATGTTCCACCAGAACTTGGTACTCTTCGCCGGCTCGACACCGTTTCGCTACGACGTTCTGTTGGGCCGCCTCCCGGCGGGAGCGCACCGCATCAGCTTGGAACGGGACAGTATGCAGTCATCCCGGTCGGCGGGGGCGACTCACCTCGCCCAGCTTGCCACCACGGTCGTCAACCCGGGACAGCCGGAAGCCGAAGCGGTGCAGCATGCACCCTTTCTTTACGCCCGGCCCAACACCATCGGACAGTACAGCGACATCCCGTTGCTGCTGTGGTACGAGACGCGGCAGGAGGGCGCAAACACGGTCATCCAGTACAGCGTCATCTTCACCGACGAGGATGGCGGGACAGAGGCCAGCGCCCGCGTGGCCCGCTGGGGCCGGGCCGCCGATATCGAGTGGATCTACCAGGTGACGCTCGATCCGCACCACCAGGTCGTGGCCGAGATCTATCAGGGCCCGCAACATCACACCCACCCGTTTATCGGGACGCATGTCGATGCGCACCCACTGCTGGTTGATGCGACCGACAACAACAACGTCTCTGATCGGGTCAGCGAGCTGGTGGGAGAGCGCCCCACGTTGCGTTTCGGAATGGCTCCCTTTCCCTTCGACCTCAGCCATACATCCCGGGAGGCGGTGATGGACGCCCATCCCTGGAGCTACCGCATCATGGCCGAGGAGGTCACGCGGCAAGGCAAGGTGAGCGCCCATCCCGGGATTGGGCAGGGCAAGATCGCCGATCCGCGAAACTATCTCTATCTGGAAGCCAGCGCCCAGCCCACGGACGCCGCCATGGGCTTCCTGGCAAAGTTCCGCGGCGATCCCCACTGGTATAGCTCGGACTTCGGGATCGGTTACTTCCGGATTGACCGCGGCGGCTATTTCCGAAGCGCCATTCAGGTACCGCCGGAAACGCGCTGGAACAACTTGCAGTCCCTGCTGGTGACCTGCGATGCCGGCTTCAACCCCAACCTGCCCCGCGATGCGGCGCGCGTGAAAAAAGCGACCTGTGGCCCCTTCGCCATCGACAAACTGTTCCGGGTGGATGCCGCCTATCGACCGCGCGATTTAGAGAATAGATTGGCGCCGCAGGCTGAACTCCGGCTGGGAGAAACGCGCGAACTGTTGGTGCGATAGCACGTCGGCGCGACGGCCAGGCGGGGACGGCGACGAACTCCCACCCGTGTTGACTTCGTGATCAGCTCTGCGGGGCTGCCACCCGCATCCGCCGCATGCCCCCCACCCCACGTCTAATGCAGCGTGTACTGCAGCCCTGAAGTAAATTGCAGCGAGTTGCGCTGGAATCCGGGTTGCGGGTTGCCGATCAGGCTGTCGGCCAGGCGGGTATTGAAGCTGAATCGCCTGGCAATGGGAATGATCAGTCCAGTGGAACCGGACAACTGATACGCCCGCCGCTGGGTCAGCGCCGGGGAGATGGTGACACTCTCATCCCATTGCAGGTGGCCGTGCAACAGATGCTGCAAACTTTCGCTGAAGCCGACCGCCACGAAACTGTTCCGCACCGGCGAAAAGAATGCCTGGCGGGTGAAGTGCAGGTTGCCCTTTAGTTCCAGGGCGGTGTTGTGCCGCTGGTTGAACTTCCAACCCACGCCGCCGCCATAGGACTGCTGGAGTGAAAGTCCTTGGGCGAGGTTGTGGTCCAAGTGCAGATCGCCGAAGGCGAAAAGGCGACGCGCCGTCAGGTACTGGTCCTGCTCCATGCTGGCGCCGTAAATCTCGGTCTTCACCACGGGCAGTCCATGCTGCGACAGCTTGCCGTAGTTCCCCTGCAGATGAATCTGGGTGCTGGAAACGGGCGGCAGCCAGTCCAAGCTCGGCAGGGCACGGACCAGCGCCAGGCTGCCGTTAAATCCGCGGGCTGATTGCGTGGCCGCCACGAAGTTCACTCCCGCCGTAGCGGCGCCCTTCCAGTCCTGCCACGGTCCCGGCACAGCGGCGATCACGTCATCGTAGGTGGCGTCACTCACAACCATCTCCACCTTTTGCAAAGGAACGACGGTTGGCAGAAAGCCGGGACGCAACATGGTCAGATTCTTGCCGTCGCCTTCCAGGCTCCCGCCCCGCACCACGTACTGCCGGGTCACCACCACCAGCGCGGGGCCCGCCATGAGCTTCTGCACACTGGCCCACGGAACGGTGATCTCGCCGGCAATGGCGCTCTTGAAGACCACGTGCGCGTTGTCGGCGCGCACCACCGTACCGCTGAGGCGATCGCCGTTGGTGAACAGCAGCACGGCGGGCGAAGCAGCGGCGGGCGGCTCGGCCCAAGCCAGCGAGGACAGCACGGCCCACAGCAAGAAGCAAACCCAGCGTGGCGCCTTCCGCAACAGCGTGATGTCACTTCGCATACTCGATTCTAGACGCTGGCGCGTCGGCCGTGCGGAGGCTTCCCACCCCTGCTTGTCCCCGCCGCTCCCGTTGGCCGCTGGCCCGCACCCGGGCTTTGGCCGACACCCTACACTTTGCTCAATTCATTCGGGCGGCGCCGGACCATTCGCATGCAGGGAGTCTGGACGGGAGGAAGCAGGGGCTTCCCTTCCTTCCTCCCTCCCTTGCTTCTTTGCAGGAGCCGACTCGGCGGGGCCTCGTTCAGCGTGCGCGCAGCACGGCGGTCAGTTGCGCCGCGTCGGAGATCGGCGCCTGGCACGTAAATCCGGAACAGACCAGCGCCACGGCAAGGTCTTGCGGGGGCAGGGCACCAACGGTCTCGGCGATGGCCGCCGGCATGGCGCCGGCAGCGTGCCCAACACGCAGGACGATCCTTCCGGCACGGTAAAACTGCCGGGCCGCTGCCTCGAGGGCATCGGCCGCAGCGGGGACCTTCCCCTGGACAATCAACACCTGCTCGGGGCCGTTCAAGTGGAGTTCCGTCGCCAACCCGTAGGTGGCGGCGAAAATCCCGTATTTCCCCACGTTGCCGGCAAAGCTGGCCAGTGCCGCGCCCGCGTGCTCATGAAAGGCGGCCTCGTGCGTCAGGCCATAAAGACGTTCAAGCAGGATTACCGCAGCGGCGTTGCCGCAGGGCGTGGGGCTGTCCTGCCAGTGTTTGCGAGGCACGCAGAGCGCCCCGACCGCGCCAACCTGGCTGTCGCGCCGCGTGTCAAAGAACGCGTCTCCGGCCTCGTCCCAGTACGCCGCCAGACAAAGCTCCGCCAGTTGGCGGGCGGCGTTAAAGTAGCGGGTGTCGCTGGTCGCTTCAAAGGCATCGAGGCATGCCAGCCCAGTGAAGACCTGGTCATCGAGGAAGCCGACGCCGGGCGCGCCGCTGCCCAGAACGTGCGGCAGGCCCAACCCCGGCCGCATTTCCTGCAGCATGCGGTCCAGGGTGCGTAGCGCGAATTGTCGGCAAGCCTCCGTTGCGGGGGTGTCCGCCGCCCCCAGGCCGCGCGCCGCCGCCAGATAGGCGCTCACGAACATGCCGTTCCAGCCCGCATAGAGCGTCCGATCAATGAACGGCGTGGGCCGCAGGCGGCGCGCCGCGTACAGCTTGGCGCGGGCGGCCGCCAGACAGGCTTGCACGGTGGCAACATCCTTGCCCAGTTCGCGTGCCACCTCGGCGTCGGTGGCCTTCACCCAGAGAACGTTCTTGGCCTGGTTGTGGTGCATCTCGCCGTGCGGCTCGATGTCGTATTGCACCGCTGCCAGCTCGAACTCCTCGACGTCGAGGACGGCGCGCGCCTCCTCCACCGTCCAGGTAAAGTAATCGCCGTCATCATCGAGCGAGATGTCGGCGTCCTGACTGCTGTAGAAACCGCCCAGCTCGCGATCGGTCAACCACGCGTCCACCCAGCGCATGATGTCCAGCGCCACACTGCGGTAGGTCGGGTCGCCGGTCACCTGATACGCGTGCACATAATTGCGCAGCAGCTCCGAGTTGTCGTACGCCATCTTCTCGAAATGCGGGACGCACCAACGCTCGTCCACGCTGTAGCGATGAAAGCCGCCGGCGAGCTGGTCATAGACGCCGCCGCGGGCCATCTTGTTGAGCGTCTCGGTGGCCACCGTAAGGAGCGCGGCATCGGGATGGCGGCTGACCCGGTCGAGGATGAGCTCGATGATGCCCGGATGCGGGAACTTCGGGGAGCTGCCGAACCCCCCGTTCCTCGGGTCAAACATCTGCACCGCGGACTCCAAAATGCTGGTCACCAGAGTGTCGGTGACCGGCGCCGCGGCCACCTCCTCGCCATCTGCCCGCTGCAGAACCTCCAATAAGCGCTCCCCAGATTCCAGCACCTGCTCGTGCTGTTCCACGTAGGCGCGCGCGACCGATTCCAGGACGCGCCGGAAGCTGGGGCGTCCATATTGCTCGACCGGCGGGAAATAGGTGCCTCCGTAGAACGGCTTTCCTTCCGGCGTCAGGAAGGCGGTCAGCGGCCAGCCGCCCTGACCAGTCAGGGCTCCCACCGCGGCCTGGTAACGGCTGTCAATGTCGGGTCGTGCGTCACGATCCACCTTGATGGCGACGAAGTGCTGGTTGATCAACGCCGCCGTCGCCGGATCTTCGTAACTCTCGCGATCCATGACATGGCACCAGTGACACCAGACGGCGCCAATGTCGAGCAGGACCGGCTTATTCTGCTGTTGCGCATCGCGGAATGCGGCGTCGTCCCATTGCCGCCACGCCACCGGCTGATGAGCAGCAGTCCGCAAGTAGGCGCTTTCGGCGTCGGCAAGCTGATTGGCCATGCTTCAAGTGTAGTGCCCACACGCCAGGACGAATGCTAGGCGTGCGGATCGAGGCACTCACCCAGTCGGCTCCTGTGGAGCTGAGATCGCAGGCGCCGAAACCAAGGCACGGGAGGGGGGAGAGAAACAGGAATGTATTGCCCCCGTTCTCCTTTCTTCCTCCCTCCCGTCCGCCCTTCCTTTCCTTATTGCGGGACGTCCGGTGTGTGGGCCGCGACCATCGGGAGCACCGGAGGCGCAGCCCCGATTGGCCGATGTGCCAGCGTCTGATTTGTGGGCGCGTCCCCGGCCTGCTATGTTGGAGTTGTCCCCGGTATGAGGTTTTACGCGCAACACGCCGCCGCTTTGAAGCGAGAGGTGGCCGCCACCATTCCGCCGGACGTCCTGCGCGACCTGCACCGCAAACGGCCGCTGCGGCATGCCCTGCTTACCTTGCGCGTCTTTGGACTACTGGCCATCGCCATGGTCGTTTTGATCCACGGCGCCCCGCTCTGGCTCTGGCTGCCGGCTGCTCTGGTCGCCGGGTTCTGTATTTTTGACGGCACCGTGCTGCTGCACGAGGTGGTGCACAATGCCGTCTTCCACGACGACCGTCCCGACGGCCATCGCTGGCTGGGGTACCTCTACTCGATCCCAAGCGGTATCTCAGCGGCGCAGTTCACCAAGTGGCACCTCGATCATCATGAGGAGCTGGGTTCGGATGAGCTCGACCCGAAACGCCATCGCCTGTCGCCGAAGGTCAACCGCCGCTGGTACAAGCTGCTCTACTTCAGCCCGGCACTGTTTTTCCTCTATTTTCGAGCCGCGCGGCAGGAAACCGCCGGCTATCCGGCCGCACTGCAAAAGACGATCGCGCGCGAGCGTTCCATCGCGATCCTGTTTCACCTCTCCGTCATGGCGGCCATCGGCCTGCTCGCCGGGAGCCATGCCCTGCTGCGCGCCTACATCGTCCCGGTCTTTTTCGTCTTCCCTGTCGCCTTCGCCATCAACCGCCTGGGACAGCACTACGACATTGACCCGAACGAGGTGGCCGAGTGGTCGACGCTGATGAAGCCCAGTTGGGTCTGGGACTTCGCCTTTCTCAACTCGAACTACCACCTCGAGCACCATTACTTCCCGCGCGTGCCGTTCTACAACCTGCCACGCCTGGCGCGTGCCCTCGCGCCGTTTTATGCCGCCCGTGGCATGCAGACCCACACCTTCGGCGAACTGCTGTGGAAGTATCTGATCTTGAACTATCAGCCGCACACCGACTGGGACCATCCGGCGGCGCCCATGTCGCGGCCCGCGGCCGTCTCGGGGGACTAACTCGCCGCAGCCGGGACCGGCCGGTTGCTCACCCGTTGGGGAACGTGTCGACGAAGGTGATTCGGGAACCAGGGGCGACCGCAGGAGAAATGAGGGCGAGGACCGCGAACAGCGAATTCTTGATATAGGAACCTGCCCGCCATTAGATCGTGGAGGTGCAGCGCGAGGCCGACGCCGGGAAGCGCCCCAGCGATGATCGCGCCGCGGAAATCGACGCCACGGGCACTTCCGGCGCTCAAGAGAGGGGCCTGGCTGGGGCGGGCTCCTTCGTCAAGGGCCGGGGAAGGAAAATTCTGAACGTGCTCCCGACGCCGACTGCGCTGGTGAGATCGGTATATCCCCCGCTTTGCTTCACGATGCCGAACACCGTCGCTAAGCCAAGTCCGGTACCGCGGCCCCGCTCCTTGGTCGTGAAGAACGGCTCGAAAATCCGGGCTGCCACTTCCGGCGCCATTCCCTGGCCGGTGTCCTCCACTGAGAGCACGACGTACTCCCCCTCGACAGCTCCCAAGTGGCTTTGAACAAACGTCCTGTCCAAGACCGTGTTCGCGACCCGGATTGCGAGGCGTCCTCCGCCCGGCATGGCATCACGGGCGTTCGTCGCGAGATTCAGCAATACCTGCTCGATCTGGCCACGGTCGGCGTACACCATCCCGGTGTCACTCGCGCGCTCGACGGTCACCTGGACGCCGTCGCCCATCACGCGCTCGATCATCTCCTTTGCCTCCGCGACGACCGCGCCGAGGTCCACGAGCAGCGGCTCGAATGTTTGGTGCCGGCTAAAGGCGAGCAGCTGGCGCGTCAGTGCCGCCGCCCGCGCTGCCGCGCGTTTGATCTCCGTCACCCGATGCCGGATCGACTGGCCTTCGCTGCGCTCATCGAGGAGAAGGTCGCAATACGCGCTGATGACGGTCAGCATATTGTTGAAATCATGGGCTACGTTCGCCGCCACCTGGCCGTCGAGCTCGAGCTTCTGAGACCGTCGGAGGTGCTCTTCGATCGTTTTTCGCTCCGTGACGTCCACGATCGTCGCCTCGATAACGTCCCCGGTAGAGCCCCCGGCCATCCGGGCCGTAAGCGAGAGCCACACCGGCGCATGAGCAGCTCACGGTTGACGACCCCATCTTCCGCGCGCAGGGTACTTAGAAGCGACGCGTAGCTCAGCGGATCGGCAAAGAAATCGGCCAAGCGATGATCTTGCGCTTCGCTCGCGGAGGCGCAACCGAACATGTGCGCCGCGGCATCATTGATGTCCAGGAACTGACCGTCAGCCCTGCTTCTGAATACACCCGCAAGATTGCCGTCGAAGAGCCATCGGTAGCGCTCCTCCGACCGGAGGCCTGCTTTTTCGGAAGCGAGGCTCTTCGCCAAGTCCACCTGGAGCGCACGGCTGCGTTCATCGACCATGCGCTGCAATCGTTCGTTATGGCGCTGCAACTTGAGATACAGCAACCGGATCTCAAGCAGGGTCCGCACCCGCAGGACAAGTTCGTTCTCGCTTACCGGCTTCGTTAGAAAGTCACGCGCGCCGGTTGAAAGCGCCGCGTGGCGCGTTTCATCGGTAATGTCAGCGCTCACGACGAGAATCGGAAGGTAGTCGGCCAGGTCGCCGTGGGCGCGAATGCGCCGCATGATCTCGAGCCCGTCATGATCCACCATGTGGAGGTCGAGGACGATGAGGTCGGGCGCCACGGTTGCATACAGGTCCATCGCCTCGCTGGGACGCGAAGTCGCGTGTACTTGCCGCAGCCCGGCGTTCCGAAGGAACGCTTGCATCGATTCTGTTATCTCCGAATCATCGTTGATGATAAGGATGGTAGCCGTCTCGATTGTTTCCTGCATGGTTGAGTTCCAATCATTGTTGATCGGTAATAACCGGGATAATTCCGAGTCGCTCTCAATTTACACCAGCGGCCACTGTCTGTGGGGGACTGCACCGTCGAGCTGTTAGAATGCGGCTCGGCACGCCCATAGATAGACGCTGACACGTCGGCCCGGCGGGGCGCCGCCCCCGGCGCTCCCGTTGGTCGCAGCCCCCCGTGCCCGAGCTCTGGCCGACACGCGACCTCGAAACGCATCTCTGTGCCGGCAAGACTCGATCACGCGACCACAGGGGTGCCCAGACCGCGCTCCGGTCGGGGCAGCAGCAGCACCATCGCGCAGGCGATCAGGATCAGGTAGAGCGCCGCTTCCGGGCGCAGGCCGACCTGTGCCACCAGGCTGCCGGCCAACGCCGCCAGACCATGCAGGTCGAAGTGGCGACGCGCGACTCCCATCGCGCTGGTCATTTCGTCCCGGACCGTCTGCGTCAGCCAGTAGCTGACCGCGATTGCGTAAACCGTGGTCACCATTCCCAGACCGGCCGCAACGTTCAGCGGCCACCACCAACGCAACGCCGTCAGGATCACCAACAGGATGGCTACCACACCGCTCAGTACGATCGCCACCGGGATGAAGACTCCGAACTGAAACGCCAATGGAACTGCGGTGCCTCCCCCAGCCTGCCCCAGCCGGGCGCGCGCCTTCTCAATCTCGCGCAGGAGATCGCCGGGCGAGATCCTGGTCGTGGGCTCGCCCGGCGCGGGCGGCGGCGTCGCCGCAGGGTGCCGGTGCGACCAGGCGGCGCGCACGCCCAACGCCGCCACGTCATAGCTCGACCACTGCTGCTGCGGTAGAAAGGGCGCCGTCGCGGTCAGGGCGGGCAGAAACACCGCCACCAGCGCCAACCACGGCGCGCCCCACCGCAACCAGACTTCCGGCTTCATGCACCCAGAGTAACAGGCGGGTTGGACACCGTCGCGTCGGCCACCGGGGGCTTCCCACCCCCGCGCCCCAAAGCAGGCGCTGTGGACCTCGATTCACCCCCGGCGCTCCCGCCGGTCGCGCTGCCCCGGTGCGAATAGTGCTTCCCGCTACCGGAAGATGCGGAGTCGGCTGCCGGTCCCGGGACATGCTCAATACCCGGCGAAATCCTCCGCCCGAATATCGTCCTCGTTGATGCCCGCACCGGCCAGCGTTTCCTTCAGGGCGTTGACCATCGTCGGCGGCCCGGCGACGTAGTAGATCGGCGCCGCCAGGTCAGCAACGTGGCGCGTCAACATCGCCTCGTCGAAATAGCCCGTCTCGCCGCTCCAAGGACGGCTGGATTTCTCCATCCCAGTCATGACGCCGACGCAGTGCAAGTTCTTATCCGTCTGCTCCAAGTCCCGGAACTCCTGCAAAAACGCGGCGTCTTCCGGACGACGGTTGAAGTAGAAGAGGACGGTGCGCGGCTTCAGCCCGGCGCGGATCATGCTGCGGAAGGGCGTAATGCCGATGCCGCCGGCGAGGAAAACCGCGGGCCGCGCGGCGCCATGCAGCGTGAACGACCCCATCGGGCCCTCCGTCTGCAGCGGGCTGCCGAGCGGCATCTGTTGCAGGACGCGCTTGAACGCCGTGTCCCGCATCCGCGTGGCCACGGTCAGGCCATCTTCCGCCGGGGCACTGGCGATCGAGAAGGAGCGGATATTGCCCTCCGCGTCCGTCTCCGGCGGATCGAGCAGCGTGCAGTCGAGGTACTGACCCGGCTTGGACTGCAAGCCCGTCGGCTTCTCGAAGTGAAACGCCATCGTCCCGACGGCGATCTCCTCACGCCGTAGAAGCTTCATGAGATGGATCGCCAAGACTGACCTCCCGAGGCACCGCCAAGTCGGCCCCCGTAGAGTCGACGTCGCGGGCGCCATCGGAGACGATGGTATGCCAAATCTACAGGCGGTTAGAACTTCGGCACGGGGGGCAGCGACCAACGGGAGCGCCGGGGGCGTAGCCCACGCATGGCCTTCGCGCCAGCGTCAGCGTAGCGGCAATTTGTAGACGGCTTGGCGGATCCGTTCCTGGCCGATCATGGCCGAGGCAGGGCCATCGTAGACGAACCCTTGCTTCTCATACCAGGCGCGCGCTGCGGCGAGATCCACGTGCACCGCCACCCAGAGCAGCGGGTTGCCGGCGTCGCGAGCCGCCTGCTTGACCGCCGCCAACAGCCTGGTACCGTGCCCTTTCCCTTGCGTCGCCGGAGCCAGATACAAGCTCCGCAGGACGGCGCCGGGAGGGTCCTGATCGGGCGCTCCGAGCGACATCATGGCGAAACCCGCAGGCCGGCCGTCTTCGAGGGCGAGGAAGCCGCGCAGATCGGGACGCGCGTGCAGTTTGGTGAGCCACGCCGTGTCGTACGCCTTGGCGAGGTATTCCTGGCGGGCGGCCTCCGGCAACAGATCACGGTAGGTGGCGTCCCAGGATTGCCGGGCAATGGCCTGAATCGTGGAAATATCGGCCGCCCCACTGGGCCGCACGCTGCACTGCACGTCGCTGGTCACGTTTTAAAGAATACCGCAGACGCTGGCGCGTCGGCCACACGGGTGTTCCCCCGCTCCCGCGCTCCGCAGCGGCATTGGCGCCTTCAGGCTCGCCCGCGCGCGCGGTGGGCGGCGATGAGCAAGGGCTCGTAGAGCGGGGCCAGTGGCGGCGAGTAGGCGAGGTCAAGCATTTCGATTTGTTCGAGCGTGAGGCGGGCGGTGAGCGCCACCGCAGCGGCATCCAAGCGTCCGGCAACGCTTCCGGCCGGGCCGAGCATCTGGCAGCCCAGCAGGCGCTCGGTCTGCCGGTCATAGATGATCTTCACTGTGAGTCTTGGGCTCTCGCCCGACGTGAGATAGCCGGCCTGGATCGGTGCCTCGATGCGTTCGCTGACGGGGTTGAATCCCGCGCGCTGCGCCTGTTCGGTGCTCAGTCCGGTGCGGCCGACCTCGAAGTCGAAGAGCCGCACGGCGAGTGTGCCCAGGACGCCGGGAAAGCGCGCCACCATGCCGCCCCCGGCATTCTGTCCCGCAACCCGGCCCTGCTTGTTGGCGGCCGTTCCCAAGGGCACCCAGGTGGGCCGCCCGGAGACGAGTTCGGTGGTCTCGGCACAGTCGCCGGCCGCGTAAACACCCGGCAGGTTGGTCTGCTGCCGCTCATCCACCGCGATCGCGCCGGTGACTCCGAGAGCGATGCCCGCTTCCTTGGCGAGTGCGACGTTGGGGCGCAGACCACCGCAATTCACCACAAGGTCCGCGCGCGTTGTTCCCTGCCGCATGCGCACTGCGACCACCTCGTTGCGCGTCCCGGGCAGGAGCTCGACCGCTTCGGAGGAGGGAAACACGAGAACGTCGTGGCGCGCCAGCAGCGGCGCGATGGACGCCGAGACATCGCCATCCAAGCCGTTGAGGAGCATCGTGCCGCGATCGAGAAGCAGGACTTCGAGACCGCGCTGCCGCAGGGCGGCGGCCACCTCCAGCCCGATGTACCCCGCCCCGATCACCGCCACACGCCCTGGTTTCCCCTCGCGCAGGGCCGCGTCCAGCCGTAGCGCGCCGCCCCAAGTATTGGATTCGAAGACGCCTTTCAGGTCATCGCCCGGGAGATGAAGGCGGGCCTGGGCGCCGGTGGCCACGACCAATCGGTCATAGGAGAGGGTCGCCTCGCCCGCAGGCGTCTGGGTGATGACCTGCCGCCGTCCGGGCACAATCGCGAGCGCCTCATGCTGCGTGAGAACCGTGATGCCACGCTGCGTTTGAAAGTAATCGGGGCTGTGGACGATCAGGTCTTCCGGTTTCGCAACCTGTCCGGCCAGAAAGAACGGCAGGCCGCAGGCCCCGTATGCCGCCACCGGTCCCTTCTCCAGCACCGTGATCCGCAGGCCCGACGCGCACTTGCGCGCCCGGCTGGCGGCGCTCAAACCGGCCGCCACGCCACCAATGATCAGAAGGTGTTCGGCCACCGGCGCATTATACGTGCGACGCTGGCGTGTCGGCCATGCGGGGGCTTCCCTGTAACCGACGTCCTGAACAGTGAGCTTCGTCGCCAGCGATCTCGGTTCGAGGACCACTGCCCACCGTTGACCGCCCACCGCTCACCGCTTACGCTACTTGTCCCCTGCCCTCCCGTGTGCTAGTTTCGCGGCAGTCACCCCGATCCATTTGCGGGGTCCGCACTCATGAATATTGACGATTTATTGCGCCTGGCACTGGAGCGCAAGGCTTCCGATCTGCACCTGAAGGTGGGCGGAGTTCCAGTGTTCCGCATTGACGGAGTGCTCACCCAGGTGACGCAGTTTGAAAAGCTCACCCCGGAGGGCCTGCTCACCATCGCCTTCGGCATGATGAGCAACAAGAGCAAGCAGAAGTTCAAGGACACCAACGAGGCCGACTTCGCCCATGGGATTCCGGGCGTCGGCCGCTTTCGCGTCAACGTCTTCCAGCAGCGCGGCAATGTCGGCATGGTTCTGCGTTGCGTCCCCACCAAGATCCGCAGTTTGGATGAGCTCTTTCTGCCGCCGGTGATCCCCAAGATCTGCGAGGAGCGGCGCGGCATGATCCTGGTCACCGGCACCACCGGGTCGGGCAAGTCCACGACGCTCGCCGCCATGGTGGATCACATCAACTCCACGCGTAACGATCACATCATGACGATCGAAGACCCGATCGAGTTCCTCCACCGGGACAAGACCGGGATCGTCAATCAGCGCGAAGTGGACGTGGATACGGCGGGCTTTGGTGCCGCTTTGCGCGCCGCCCTGCGGCAGGACCCGGACGTCATCCTGGTGGGGGAAATGCGCGACCTCGAGACCATCCACACCGCCATGACCGCGGCCGAGACCGGTCACCTGGTGATGTCTACCCTGCATACGCTCGACGCCACGGAGACCATCCAGCGCATCATCTCCGTGTTCCCCAACGAAGAGCAGAAGCAGGTCCGGCTACAGCTCGCCTCGGTGCTCAAGGCGGTGATCTCGCAACGCCTGGTGCGCAAGGCGGACGGCATCGGCCGCGTGCCCGCCATCGAAGTCCTTGTGACGACCGGCTTCATTCGCGATTGCATCATTAACCCGGAGAAGACCTCCGAGGTGCGCGAGGCGATCGCCGCCGGCGGTTCCCAGTACGGCATGCAGACGTTCGATCAATCCCTCTACAGCTCATGGAAGCGGGGCCTCATCACCTTTGAAGAGGCGCTGCACAACGCCACCAACGCCGACGAGTTCAAACTGCGCAGCGAAGGAATCTCCAGCGCCGCGGAAGCCGCCCGCGAAGAGATGAACGCCGGCAACGAAGAGAAGGTCGATCGTTTCTGACGCTGGCGCGTCGGTCACGTGGGGGCGGCGTCATCGGCCTGACGCGTCGCGATTTTTGAGATCCGATCGCGGGCAGAGCCCGTGAGGGGAAGACATGGGACGCTTTCCCTGAGGGTGCGGGTCAGCCGACCGCGGTGTTGGCTTGACTCATGAGTTTCTGCAGCAGACCCAGCACGCGGACTTGGAGCTCTTCCGGGGAGACGCCACCCTTGGTCAAAAAGACCGTTGGTCCGAGCTTCAAATGACTGCTTTCTTCGGGGCTTAAATTGCTGGCCGTGTAGACCACCACTGGAATCGTCCGCAACTGGTTGTGCAGTCGGAGGCTGGAGATCACTTCGTAGGCGTCGCCTTCCGCCAAGGTGACGTCCAACACCAGCAGGGCGGGCAGGAACCGCCGGCTCAGTTCAATGGCCTCGGCGGCGGTGCGGGCCCGCAGAATGCGGACCCCCGCCTGCTCGAACTGCGTCGCCACCACGCCGGCCAGGTCGTCGTCGTCCTCGACCAGCAACACTTGGCCGCCAAGCATTGGCGGGCGGCTGACGCCCAACGCCGCATCCAAGTGTTGCAGCAGGTCCCGCTCCTCGGCGGGCTTGGTGAGCCAGCCGACGATCTCTCGCAAGGGCGGCACGCCCTCTTGCGGGGCTAACGCGCTGAGAATCAACACCGGAATGCGCTGCGTTGTCGTGTCGTCTTTAAGTGCTTGCAGGGTCTGCCAACCGCTCATCCCAGGCAGCGTGAGATCCAGCACGATGACGTCGGGAAGATGCTCACGCGCCAGCCGCAGGGCATCTTCCCCGGAGGCGGCGGTCAGGGCGCGATAGCCTGCATGCTCGAGCGTAGCGTGCAGTACGGTGCGAATGGACGCATCATCGTCGCAGAGCAGCACCGTTCCCAGGCGGATCCTGTCGGCCGCTTCGGGCGGTGTGGCCGCCACGTCGCAGGGCAGCGCGACGAAGAAGCTGCTGCCGGCGCCCACCTCGCTTTCCACCCAGATGCGGCCGCCGTGTTGCCGTACGAGGCTACGGCAGATGGGCAGACCGAGACCGCTGCCGCCCTTCTCACGGGCGTCCGACCCATCGACCTGCTGGAAACGTTCGAAAATTAACTCGAACTTGTCGGCGGGGATGCCACGCCCCTCATCGCGGACCTCGAAGATGAGTTCCCATCCCACCTGCGCCACTCTCAACCACACCGTACCGTGCGGAGGCGAGAACTTGATGGCATTGCTCAACAAATTACTGAGCACCTGCAGGAGCCGATCGGCATCGGCAACCAGTGGCACAGCGAGCGGCTCGACTTGGAGTCGCACCTCCGCCTTGTCCGCCATCACCTGCATGAGTTCGGCGGCCTGCTGCATCAGCAGCGCAGTGTCGCAGGGGGCCAGGGTCAGCGTGATCTTGCCCGACTCGATGCGCTCGATGTCGAGGATGTCGGAGATCAGCCGCACCAGGCGGTCGGTGTTGGACGCCGCCACCTCCAGCATGCGCTGCCCTTTCGGCGGTAGCGCACCCAGCTTGCCGCTGACCAGCAGCCCGAGTGCCCCCTTGATCGACGTCAGCGGGGTGCGCAATTCGTGGCTGACGATGGAGATGAACTCCGATTTCATCTGCTCGATGCGGTGGCGCTCCGTAATATCGCGGAAGCTGATGACCGCCCCCTGCATCACGCCCGCCGCGTCGCACATCGGCGTGCAGTCGTACTCCACCGGAAAAAGTTCGCCGTCGATGCGCTGGAATTGCTCCTGGCGCACGCGGCGTGCCACGCCGTCACTCAGCGTGGCGGCGGCCGGCGAGGTGCCCGGGGCATGGCGCTCCCCTTCGGGAGAACAGGGCCGGGCCAAGTCTTCCCAGCGCCGGCCAGTTACATCCTCGTCCGGGCAACCCAGCAACCGGGCGCCGGCGGGATTAAGGAAACGAACGCTGCCTTTCCGGTCCAAGCCGCACAGGCCGTCCGCTGCCGAGTTGAGAATCAGGCGGTTCTGGCGTTGCTGGGTGAGGATCTCGCGTGTCTGTTGCCGCACCCGGCGGCGCAACAGCGCGATCCACCCCAGGAAAAGCACCGTCGCCGCAAGCAAGAGGGCGGCCGCCACGGCGATACGCAGAGTCGTCCACCACGACGGGCGGTTCAGCACCACCACGTCGGCCGGCACCCGGAGTTCCAGCGTGAAGGCACGCGGGTTGTGGTTGGCGTCGGTCTGCACGGTGCAGATGCCGCTCAGCCGCAATACGGTGCCGGTCGGCAGGGCCAGCAAAAGGCGGACCACGGCGGGGTCGTGGCTGACCGCCTGGAAGACGCCTTCGGGTGATTGCAGGTCGGCGGTGACGCCGGTCGCGGTCGCCGTGACGCGCCGCAGCAACCGACCTTGGGTCTGAATCAGCTCCGCATCATGCAGGGCGGCGGTTGCCAAATCGGCCGGAATGGTGATCGGAACGACGGCCGGCCCGGCGCCCAAGCGCCGTACAAAAGCGTCGTCGAGGTAGTGGGAGTAGTCTCCGATGGCCAAGTAACCGACCGCCTCCACCTGATCGCCGGCCGCCAACGCCTCCCCCGTGGCATGGGTCACCGCGATGCCTCCGGTGGCGTCCTGCACGTAAAGGGACCGGCCGGCCAAGGTCACCGTACCGCGGATGCGGACCCGGCCGGGGAACTCCTCACGCGGTACAACCTGGGACAAGGCCAGGATGGTGCTCAGCGGCGCCGCGAATAAATCTGCCGGTGCGGCCCGCACCACCTGTATCTGGTCGGCCGTGGGGACAAATAGTCGCACCCCGCGCCACAGCCGCCGCACCAGCGGCGTGGCGATGCCACGCGCCCGCACCACGGCATCCACCCAGGGCGGTGGGACGGCACTGCCCGGCGCCTGCGGCATGTCCGGTAATGAAAGTGTGACCGTGCCGTCATCCATCGCCAAGGTCAGGAGATGGTTGCCGCCTTCGAACGCATCGGAGTGCACGACTCCCTCGGCTTGCACCCACTGCGCATCGTAGCGGCCGGTGGCGAGCGCCGAGTAGGCGACCGGGTGCGCGGGCGGCAGCGCGTTATTTCCCAGAATCGTGATCCGCTCGCCGGTAATGAGCGGCGATGTCAGACCGGCGCCGGTGACTCCTTCCAGCAGAATCCGCTGTCCGGAGTGCAGTTTGGCGGAGCAGCAGGCCTTGAACTTGCGCGCGTCCACAAAAACCGAGGCGTTTTCGTCACCGACAAACATCCAAGGCCACTGCCCGTTGTCGGTACGGGGGTCGTAGAACAGGACGGTGGTCATCACGCGCACCGGCAACAGGCGCGCCGCGCTGGCGCTCGGCATGTGGTGAACCTGATCAACGCTGGTCACCAACGGCAGTGGCGCCGCCACCAGGAGCGCCCCCAACACGAGGCTGCCGATGCCCACACCCGCCGCACGTCGCAAGGCGACTTGCCCCGCACGCCGGCTCAAAAAGGCACTTGGATTCAGCATCACGGGCATGAGTCAACCTGCGTCATTGTAATCAGGCGTTTTCCCCTGAGTCCGTAGCGAGCCAACCTCCCCTGCCCGGCCGCGATGGCCGGAAGATCGAGGACTGGCTGCTTCAAAAGGGGGCCGGCCGGCGGAGCACGCCGCACTAGGCACTTAGGACGCGGTCCAGCGACGCCTTGCCACTGCCCCGCACCAGTACGATGATGACCAGAGTCAACGCCAGGATGTGGTACTCGAAACCCTCCCCCTTCTGATTGCCCCCCCAATCCATAAAGAACCCGTTCTGGCCATGCACCATCAGAACGGCCGCGACCATATTGCAGCCGATGCCAAAAGCGGCGATACGGCCTAACAACCCGGCTATCAGTCCCAGTGAGCCGAGAAACTCGGCGAGAATCGCCAGCACGCCGAGAAGCGCAGGCAGGTGCATCGGGCCGGTAAAGAATTGCAGCGTGCCGTGAAACCCGTAGCCGCCGAACCAGCCCAGCATCTTTTGCGCCCCGTGCGGAAACATGACCAGACCCAACCCAAGCCGCGCCACCAATGAAACCCAGTCGTCGGGGGTTGCCAACAGTTTGCGCCACATATTCGTATCCTCCTCGTAGCTGCGATCAGGGGCAGGATATACCCATGCTGGCGCCCCGGCTAATGCCCAGCCGCACGCCCCTTTTTGGTCCGGCTCAAGCCCACCCGCAACCCAACAGCCAAATGCCGCCGGCGCGGCGGCCAAACCGGAGACGCTCGCTCCATCGCCCGCGCACGTGAGGCCGGCGCGGCGGGGGCATGATGCCGCTCATTTGAAAGTTGAATGACAGACTCACTGGCGTCGGGCTTTCCATGTCTCGCGGTGTGGCCGGGTAGCGCTCCGCAGGTTGCCTGCGTAGCGCAATGGCCGCATCCTTAGCCTGACGGGCAAGACGACGCAACGGGGCGCACCACTCCTCATGCCATCGAACTCCGCTTTAAACGGCCTCTCGGTCGGTTTATTTGAAACGCGGCGACAACGCGAGATGAGCGCCATGCTCGAACAGCGCGGCGTCCGGGTGTTGGCCTGCCCGCTCATCATTCCTGAATCCACCGCCACGGAGACGCCCGAGCCCGCGGTTCGCGAGTTCCTGCAAGGGGTTGTGGCGGGGCGCTTCCGTACGGTGCTTTTTTATACCGGCATCGGCATCGAGGCGGTTCTCGACGCGGCCCGCAGCGTGGAGCAATACGAAGCGGTGCTGGCGGCGCTGGCCGGCATGACACTCGTCGCCCGCGGCCCGAAGTCGCGTGCCGCCCTCAAACGTAACGGGCTCACGCCCACCTTCCTTGCTGAGCCGCCGACCAGCGACGGCTTCGTCGCACGCGTGGGCCAGCTCCAGATTCAGGGCCAGGAGGTGGCCGTGGTGCTGGCCGGCGACCAGCCCAATGCCGCGGTGGCCGCGGCCATCGCCGAACGGGGCGCCCGGGTCTTCCAGTTCGCGCCGTACCATTACCACGTCCCGGAACTCACGACGCCGCTGCGCGAGTTCCTGCAGGCCATTCTCCAACCGCCGCATGTGGACTGGCTGGTATTCACCACCACGCCCCAGGTGCAGATTTTGCTGCATTTGGCGGAGCAGGCCGAGTGCCGTGCCGCGCTATTGCAAGTCCTGCGCGGCCCGGTGCGCCTCGCCGCGGTCGGCAGCGTCACCAGCGCCTCGCTGGAACAGTTTGGCCTGGTCCCCACGGTGACCGCTCCGCCACAGCAGGAGACGATGATTGGCCTGATCAAGGCGATGGAAAGGACATCGGGCAACGACAGCCTGTCCACCCAGCCCCTCCCTCTTCCCTGAACCTGGCTCAGGCCGGCACGGCTTCCACCACGCTCACCGGGCTCTTCGTCGGGACCACGCGCTGCAGCCGGAAACCGGCGCTCGACAGCAGGGTGCGAAACTCCGCCTCGGTGCGCTCCATCCCGCCGGCGATGATCAGCATCTGCAGGTCGAGCAGTTTCCCGAAGTGCGGTTCCGGGCCCTCTGGAATCACCGTCTCGACCAGCAGCAGCCGCGACTGCGGTCCCATCACCTTGCGGCAGTTCTGCAAGATCACGCCGGCCTTGTCGTCATACCAGTCGTGGATGATGTGTTTCAACAGGTAAGCGTCGCCGCCTCCCGGTACGGTTTCGAAGAAATTACCCGCCGCGAAGTCCACGCGCGGCAGCATGGCACCCTTGATCTCCCCGTGCAGGCGGGAGTCGGCAATCACCTGCGGCAGATCAAACAGCACGCCGCGCATCGAGGGGTTGGCTGCCAGGATTGTCGCCAACAGGCCACCCAGCCCGCCGGCCACATCCACCAGGGTTCCCGCGCCACCGAAGTCATACGCTTCCACGACCGCACCGGCCTCCATGCTGGTGCGGGTTGTCATGGCTTGGTTAAAAAGCGTGCCCGCTGCAGGATTCTCCCGCATGTACTCGAAAATGGTGCGACCCAACGCTTTCTCCGTCGCCGGCCGCGAGGTCTCTATAGAGAAGCGCATCTCGCGGTAGCTGTCCCATTGCATGGCGTCGCCCTGGAACAACACCAACGGCCGCATCGAACCCGGCACGTCGCAACGCAGCAACTCGGAGAGCGGCGTCAGACCAAACTGCCGTGGCCCGGTTTCGACGTAGACGCCGGCCATGGCCAGGGCGCGCAGGACGCGGTAGAGCGCCGACGGATGAGTCTTGGTCGAAGCCGCCAAGCCGGTGCAGTGCTTGGGTCCGTCGGCCAGCAGGTCGGGAATGCCGAGTTCGGTGGTGACGTAGAGGGCGCGGTTGATCCAGAAGCCGGACAGAATCTGAATCATCTTCTCCGCGGGAGAAGCGACGGCAGGCGGCGTTATCGGGAACCTCATAAAGCCGCCATCTTAACCGAGACCGGGCCCAAGGCCCCAACCACGTTGCCGCGTTCGGCGTCGCTTCAGGCCGGGACGCCTTCCACGATGCTGATCGGGCCCGGCGTGGGGACGATCCGCTGCAGCTTTAACCCGGCCGCCGTGAGCAGCGTGCGGTACTCCGACTCGGTGCGCTCCATGCCGCCCGCCACCACCAGCATTTCCAGGTCGAGCATCTTTCCGAAGTGCGGTTGCGGACCGTCCGGAATCACCATCTCGACCAGCAGCAGCCGCGCCTGCGGACCCATCACCTTGCGGCAGTTCTGCAGGATCAGTCCCGCCTTGTCGTCGTACCAATCGTGAACGATGTGCTTGAGCAGGTATGCGTCGCCACCGCCTGGCACCGTCTCGAAGAAATCGCCCGCCGCGAAGTCGACGCGCGGCAGCAAGGCGCCCTTGATCTCCCCATGCAAGCGGGATTCGGCGATCACGTGCGGCAGATCAAACAACACGCCGCGCATGGACGGATTGGCCTCCAGGATCGCCGCCAACAATCCCCCCATGCCTCCGGCCACATCCACCAGGGTCCCGATGCCGCCGAAGTCATAGCCGGCGAGGACGGCGCCAGCCTCCATCTGACTGTGCGTGGTCATCGCCTGGTTGAAGAGGGTGCCGGCCTCGGGGTTCTGCCGCATGAACTCGAAGACCGAGAGGCCAAACGCCTTCTCCACCGCCGGTCGCGAGGTCTCCAGCGAATACCGCATTTCGCCATAGCTGGCCGCATGCAAGTGGTCGCCCTGGAACAGCACCATGGGCCGCATCGACCCCGGCACGTCAGACCGGAGCACCTCGGAAAGCGGCGTCAGGCCGAACTGCCGCGGCCCGGTTTCGACAAACACGCCCACCATGGCCAAGGCGCGCAGAACGCGGTACAGCGCGAGCGGGTGGGTCTTGGTCGAGGCCGCCAAACCCGTGCAGTTCTTCGGGCCGTCGGCTAACAGGTCGGGAATGCCCAGCTCGGTCGTCACATAAAGCGCGCGGCCAATCCAGTAACCGGTCGCCATCTGCAACACGATTTCGGACGGCGAGGGCAGGGTAACAGCAGGCTGGGACATGGGGAGACATCCTAACAGAAACGTTGCTCGGCGCCATGGTATACGAAAACGCTGATGGCGTCGGTTGCCCGCTGGGTTCCAATCTTGGCACCCCGGGCAGCGGGCAAGGCCGAGCGGCTGGGCGAACCCGTCGCCACGGCGAAGGGCGAGACGGATCGAGGTGGGCGCACGAGCGGACGGCAGCACAGGGCCGAGGCCGCGTCGCAACGACTTACGGTTAAGTGAAGTCGGCTGGAGTGACTGCCCTGTCCCTCATCATGGCGTGTTCACAATCAGCGAGGCACATGAAATGAGCTGGGTCGTATACGGGTACATACCCCCGCGGTGCGGAGGACACGCGGGGCCCTGTTCGAATTTCGCCACGCCGCAGACATGTCCGCTGGGAGGGATGCAAGGGCTGGAGGGGCTATGGCAAAGAGACAGATCGAGCCTGTCAAATAGCTTCACCGCGTCATTAAAATGCGGCTTGGATCCCATCGGCACAGCCGAACCTGGATCCGACCAGATGTGCAGGTTGTATGGACTGACACCCGGCGGTAGAGACTGTGTGAACGGTAGCGTCAATCCGCCGAAGGTCACTGTTTGACCGGTAAGCAGGGGGTAGGAGAGCACAAGAATCAGCGGGATCTCCTTTGTCGCCAGCGTCTGCGCGGCGGCGCCACAAAATGCATGGCCGCGCGGCGCCAGGCGGAGCCCCACAAACCGCGCGCGCGGAAACTCCAGCGTCATGCGCGCCTGCGTGTGCGGGCTCAGCCCATGCACCTTGGTGACATAAACCGTCGTCCTTGGGTCCGTGGCCGCTACATCCGTGTCCGAACCAACAGTGAAAGGACCGGGCAGTTGAACGAGATCTGTCTCCAGGCCCCACGGCCCCATCTTGAGGTCATGATTGGGGACCGACGGAACCATGGCGCGGATCGGCCCCCGGGGCGGGACGGCAAAGCCAAACAGTCCGTGAAAGATGATGTTGATGCGCGGTGGATGGCACTTCAGGGCGCTGCGCGCTGCAGCCGCCGCGGCGGGTATCAAGCCTGCGCCTAAAGCTGTCGTTCCGGCTCCCAGTGCATGATTCAGAAATTCGCGCCGTTCCATTCCGTCAACGTTCCTTTCTATCCATTGGGATCAAGGCATGGGCCAGCACCGCACTTGCCGCCCAATAGTAGGGAAGGCGGCTGGCAGGGTCTTTCCATTGCTGCTGTTGCGCCGCTCGCAGGGCCTCGGCCACGGTGGACCCCTGCTGGAGATGATCGTAAAAGGTGTCCATCAGCCTTCGACTGCTGGAGGAATCCACATTCCAGCGGTTAGCCACTACGTAGGTCGCTCCAGCCAACAGAAAAGCGCGTACCAAACTGTGCGGCTCAAACAGGCCGCCCGTTTGCCCCGGCGCCGTCGCACAGGCGGACAACACCACCAACCGACAGCGACGCAAGTGGATACCCGTCAAAGAGCCGGCGGTGAATGGAACCGGCCCATCTCCGTGGCGTGCGGGTGCCAGCAGGAGCGCCCCACGATCATGGTTTGCGTCGGCATGCCCGGCAAAATGGACCAGCGCGGCGCCCGGCAGTGCCCGGCGCACTGCCGCCAGCGTGGCCGCTTCCCCTTCCAGCAGGACAGCGCCGGGAAGCCGTGCCGCCACCGCTTGCGCTTCTTCCCCTGCGTCCGGCAACGCGCTGAGGCCGGCCGCCACGGGGGTCGCAACCACAAGCGCTGGCGTGCGAGAGGTGAAAATAGCCGGTGCGATGGTTCCGGTGGTTCTGGTCTCGAGCAGGGGCGAGTACTCCAGCGGGAAGCGCGCCGCAAGGTATTCTCCGTCGGCGCTCACCAAGGCGGAGAACGGCACCTCACCCAAGGGTCCATCCGGTTCGATCACGAGCGTCTGGCCGGGAGTGAGGCGGGCCGAAAGCGGACCGAGCAGCCAATCGTAGAGGGCGCGGCCTTCGCTTCGCAGGGCAGCCGGTGGGCTGTTGGGACTGGCGCAGTGCGCAACGAATTGGCCGGCCACTTTGAGGAGTTGCTGGGGCGATCCGCTTTGCCATTGGAAATGTAGCCCGTCGGCGTCCCTCTTCCAGATGGCGAGGCCATGCGGCAACAGGGCATAGGTGAGCACGCTGACGTCCGGCGACGGGCTGATCGCGCGCACAACCAACGGCCCGGGCGAAGCCGGGTTGGAGGTTGCACCACCCGCCTCCGCGCGGGCCTGCTCCCAGAGCGCCAAGGCGCCCGCTGGGTCATGTTCCCGAGTCAGTCTCAACTCGGTCAAGGCGCGATAGGCATCGAGATTGTCGCGTTGCCAGAACATACGATCGCCGTCGTCGCCCAGCGCCGACGCTCCGGTGGCGATCATCGTGACCGCCTTTGCAAAACTCTGTTCCGCCGCCGGAATATCACCCGTCTGCCAATACGCATTCCCTAACGTGGTGTAGAACGGCAACGAAAGGCCGACACCTTCGAGGCCCTGCAAGGCGGGTTTGACCCTGCGCAGACGCGTCAACGCCGCTTGCGTCCGTCCTTGCTGCATCTCCAGTACGGACTGCGCAATGTCGCCGTAAAGGCGGAAGTTTCTTGTGCCTTGTGTGGCCGGCAGGGCGGCGAATAGAACGTCAGCACGGGCAAACTCATCCGTTGCCTCGCGCGCATTGCCGATCATGGCGTCCAACCGCCCCAGACGCTGGCGTGACATGGCCTCGAACCCGATATTCTGGCTGTCGGCAGCCAGTCGTACCGAGGCATGTACCAAGGCATCCGCCAAGAACCAGTCGGCGGCGCGTTCCGCCGCACTCCCCAGACTGGCGTAAAACTCATACCCACGCAGCGGGGCAAATTGTCCGTTCCAGTAGCGCTGCAATCCTTGCAGCCCCCGTCGCCACCCCTCGGCGGTGTCTCCCAGGTCGTCGGAGATCTCGACTACCGCCCCCAGACTGCGCAATTCCAAGCTGCCGTAACCGGCGGCCTGGGACTCCACGCGGGCACGCGCCGCCAGGCGGCGCGCCTCTTCCATGCCCCCGTCCAGATACGTGCAGCCCGCGTCTTCAAGCGTGGCTTGGATCTGCAGCCAGGAATAGTCCCGCTGCATCGCCTGCCGCCGTAGGCCCTCGGCCGCGCGGCGACAACGCGCGGCCGACTGGAGGCGGTGCAGGGCATAAACCGTCTCAAATCGGGCGCGCAGAGCGCCGGCGACATTGCCGGCCATGGCAAGACGCGCTTCGGCGCGCTGTCCCTGCGACAAGGCCCCGGACGGATCCCCCGTCTGGTTACGGCGGATCGCCTCCGTAAGCAGCGCGACATCAGCCGCCGGACGTCGCGCAGCGGGTCCGGCCATGAAGTCCTGCAGCCAACGGTCGTGGCGGGTGACTACCAATTCGGCCGCCAGCGTTTGCAGCGCTTGCGATTCGGATGCACCGCCGATTGAGGGTGGCGACGCAACCGCGGGCAGCCACTCGGGCACGGCCGTATGTAGCGCCGCCTCCGGGTCCGCAAAACCTGCCCGTCCCGCATCCCTGGGCCGTACGACGGCCGCGTGGCCGGAGTGCTGCGCCAGGTGCTGTTCGTCCTGCTGCAAATGGGCGCGCGCCTCATCAGCCCACGGGCTGTGCGCGTCGCCGCGGAGATACCGCTGCCAGTCCGCGACCGCCTCGCCGTAAAGCGTCAGCTGCTCGTAGACGATCGCCCGATTAAAGCGCGCGACGGCGTCATCGGGATGAACGGCCAGCACTTCGCCCAGCGTTTGCGCGGCGGCGCCGTAGTCCTGGGCGGCACCCATTTCGGCGCGCTCGAAATAAGCGGCAGCGAGATCGGTTTTAATGTCAGGACTCTCGGGGGCAACAGCCAGGGCGCGTTGCAGGCTGGCGAGGGCAGCCTCGGCGTGCCACTCCAGCAGGTCGGCGCGGGCCTTGGCATCGAGCAGCGCCGCGTCGTCCGGAGCGGCGCCCAGCGCGCGCGCCAGACGCGCTTCCGCTTCCAAGAGATCCGGCGAGCGCTCCACGGCGGAGCCGTCCACCGCACCCCGTTGCTGGCGCAAGGGCCCGTAGAGGCCGCCCGAAAAACGTAGTTGCAGCGTTCGTTGCTGTGCATACGCCCGCGCGAGCAACGTCGGGGTCGACACCTCACGGTGCTGCGTCCACCAGAACCAGCCGGCAGCACAGGCCACGAGCAGAACCGCCGCGCGCAGCCATGGCCGGCCGGCCCCTGCCCACGCGAACGCATGAGATTGGACCGCAGCCCGTGCTTGCGACGGAGACTGCAAGCTCCTGGCTTGCTCCAGCAAACGGCGGGACAGTACCGCCTGCCACTCCTCCCTGCTGCTCGCCAAACCTGCCACCGTCAGACGTTCTGCCGCGGTAAGGTCCGCCTGCAGATCCTCTTGCCCTTCGCGTAGCCTCCGGCTACAAGCCGGGCAGGCTGCCGCGTGCCGATGCAGCGTCTCGGCCTCCGCGCTCGGCAACACCCCGGCCGCCAAAAACGACCAGTGCTCGGCTGGCGGACATGCACCCGTGCCGGCGCGCGCCTCGTCCATCGTCATTCTCAGCATCTGGTCGATCTCTCGATGCAGCGCATAACGACGTCGGCACTCGGCGCAGTCCTCCAAGTGAGCCTGCACGCGCGGGTCCACCGGGCTCGTGGCCACCAGAAGTCGGTCAAACTCGTCCAAGGTCAGATGGGGGCCGACGTGATTCACCACCTCACCTCACCTCTCCCAACGGAATCAGGTGTCATTTCCCGTTTCCCCCCCGCGTGACCGCGGCGGTCATCCCCGTCTGGGCTTCCACCAACTGTGCGCGCAGGAGCCGGGTTACGCGCTTGAGGCTGCTTTCAACCCCATCCACGCTCAGCCCGATCTCCGGCTGCGCGGCGATCGCCCGCGCGCTCAGACCTTGCCGATAGTAAAGATGGAAGATCCGCCGGTCACGCACCTCGGTTGGCCCGAGCCGCGAGCGTTGCAGGCAGTCCTCGATCTCTGCCAACAGGACGCTCCGATCCAAGTGCCGGGTGGAGTCCAATTCGGCCGGGAGCTCGAGGTCGGCTACCGCCACCGCGTCGCGGCCGCGCTTGATGGCATGGGAAGCCCGGAAGTGGTCGTTCGTGAGGTTGGAGGCAATGGCTTTGACGTAACCGACGATGGCGGGTTCGGGGCGTTGCACCAAACTCAGCAGGATGCGTCCATCATTGACGCAGAGTTTGAGCAGCGTCTCCTGCACCAGGTCGTCCGCCACACTTGCCGGATCGCCGCCCCAGCGCCAGATGCCGCGCAACACCACGGCCGCGATGGCGGGTTGAAGGCGCCGCACCAACTCCCGCCACGCCGCCTCTCGTCCTGCCTCCGACTTCCCCGAGTCACACACAACTTGGATTAGTGAGGGAAGTGAGTCCGACCGCATGGCGGTGCCAATGTTGCAAACCGTTCTTGAGAGGTTTCAACGTATCACACCGCTGGATCACGGAGACGTTGGCGCGCCGGACGTGGCGGCGGCGGCGCCTCGGGCGGTAGCCCGCAGCGCCAGGACTCGCCCGACACCCGAACTGTGGTCGAATCCAGCCGGGGCGGCGACTGGCCATCCGCAGCGATTTCACGGAATGAGTCCAAGTTTCTTGCAGTCGCGCACCAAAAGGGCGGACGACAACCAACGGGCTCCCCGCCGGCTGTCGTCCGCCCTTCGCGTGCGATGTCGCTCTGACTAGGCGACGGTACGAATGTTGGGACGGTCACTGTTGCCGTAATCGCCCTTCGCCTCGCCCGTCGAGGCGATGTCGTTCCCACCAGTCCGCTCCAGGATGTCCTTGCCCTTCTTCGTCCACTCCGAGTTGTCACTGTGGATGGAGAGCAGGATACCGCCGCTCTTGATACGGCCCTCATAGCGCTTGGCTTCGTACTCGGGGATGCCCATGCCGATCAACGCGCCGGTCAGACCGCCGACGGTGGCGCCCACGCCGACCCCGCTCAGCAATGCAACGATGGGCCCGGCGGCGATGAACGGCCCAATCCCGGGGATGGCCAGCAAGCCAATGCCGGCCAGCCAGCCCAGTGCCCCGCCCACCACCGCACCCGAAGCGGCGCCGGTCGTGGCGCCTTCCGGCGCCTTCGTGTTCTTTTCGACGGCAAAATCCTTGGTGCCCTGGTTCTCGGGGAAGAGCACGGAGATGTCGGTGTTGCGGAAGCCGGCGGCCTTCAATTGCATGACGGCATCCGAGACTTGATCCTGACTGGAATAGATTCCGAACACGGCGGTGTTGGACATGGTGGAGATCCCTTCTGGTGTGGTATTCAGCAGGCGTGGTACGTGGTCAAGGCCGACGATTCCGTCCGGTCACACGACCGTGTTCCGCACACGTCACTGCGCTGCGGTCGTCGACGGCTCATGAACTCGCAAGACATTCGTAAGATGCCGACGCGTGGGCGCGAGATGGTTTGGACGGCAGGAAGCGCCTGATACGGCTCGGAGGGAAATCCCGGCCACTCCTGCCTGCCGGCGCTGTGCCAACCAGTTACAATCATTCCGTCATGCGCCGCACGCCCGCTCCCCCGCCACCTCGCAGCTCCGTACGACAGCGTTCAAGCGCAGTCTCCCCAGTGCTGACGGAGGATATAACGAAGGATGCCGGGGCGGCGCCTTCGGGCCGAAGCCCCCGTCTAGGGCTGCTGACCCTGGTCACGAACGGACTCGGCGTGCTCCACCAACTCACGGGCGTGATCGCCGCGCATGGCGGCAACATCCACTCCGTGGACATCCTCGAACCGCGCGGCGAGGCCACGCAGATTTATTTCGAGCTCGAGCTTCCCGGCCGCGCGGCGGCGCTGGCCAGGGAGTGCGCCCGCCTGAAGGTCGTCCAGAGCGCCGAGATTGTCGTCTCCCTGCAGCAGGTCTACGGCAAGCGAATCATCATTATGGGCGGTGGGGCCCAAGTCGGGCAGGTGGCGCTGGGGGCCATCACCGAGGCCGACCGTCACAACATCCGCGGCGAACACATCTCGATTGACACCATCCCGCTGGTGGGCGAGCAGCCTCTGGCGGCCGCGGTGCGCGCCGTCACCCGGCTGCCGCGGGTGCGCGCCTTGGTACTGGCGGGTGCGCTGATGGGTGGCGAGATCGTTCCGGCCGTCAAGGCGGTGCGCGCCCATGGGATCTGGGTGATCAGCCTCAACATGGCCGGCAGCGTGCCTCGTGCCTGCGATCTGGTGGTCACCGATCCGGTGCAGGCGGGTGTCATGGCCGTCATGGCCATCGCCGACACCGCGACATTCAACATCGCCCGGCTGAAACGCAAACAATTTTGAAAGCCGGATGCTCGCCGTGGCGGCTCCAATGAAGACAGCCTGCGGCAGCCGTCTCAGTGCACTTGCCGCACCACCAGAGACGTCGTCACGCGGCGCGACAACAGCAGGGAGCCACGGTTGTTCCATTCCAAGGTGAGTGGGACGGCCTCGGTTACAACCATGTGGAAGCTGCCATGCGCGGCACGATGCGAGTCGTAGACGAGATGGCTGCCGACACGCAACCGCATGCGAATGAAACTGGTCAGGCCGCCGGCGGCTGCAAAGTCCAACTCCAGATCTCCGCCCGTCAGTGACGGGGAGATGGGAATGGTGAGAGTGCGCACCTGGTGAGCGGGGACCATCACCGTCGTCGTGACCAGACGGCTCTCCTGAGTCTGGGCGTCGGTCACCTCCCGCAATGAGCGCTGCACACCCCGCTCGAACCAGGGCTTGGCGAGACTGGCGGGCACCGCGTGCCACACGCGCCCACTTGCCGCACTGCCGATGACGGCCACGATGTGACCACTGCCGTCAAAAAGCGGATCGCCGCTCGCGAGCGTGCCTTGCAGCGGCTGCACTTCGAACTCTTCCCCGGATGGAGTGCCGCTCGGCTCGACCACGCGCGACGGTACCACCGCGTCGTCGAGGGTCGAGCGGGTATGAATGGCATAGACCTCCTGCCCGGCTCGCACCGTGGCGGCGTTCCCCATCAGGGCGGACGGCAGGAGACTGGGATCGCTCAGTTTCAGCACGGCCAGGTTATGGCTTTCATCGAGTCCGACCACGCCCAGCAGGGAGGGTGACTGGTGGCCACTAACATGAACAGCGGCGCTGTAGCCGCCACGGATGGCATCGTAAGTCGTGAGCACCAGTCCCTCTGGCGTGACAATACAGCCATTGGCTTCGCGCAACAGCTCCCCGTGCCGATCGAGGATCTCGAACAGCACCACTGCTGGTTTGGCGTTGTCCAGCAACGCGGGCGACTGGGCGAGCAACGGGAAGCAGGACAGCAGCGTTGGCAACAACAGCAACCTGCCATAGCCTCGACTCCGGAAACCAAGTTGCAAGACGCGCGTAGACATGTTTGACCAGGGCTATTTGAGCGAAGAATTCGTGTTACTGCAAGCGACCTTGCGCCGCCTCGCCGTCCAGCAGCGCGCGCACCCGGTCCGCCAATTGATCCGGGGTGAACGGCTTGGGCAGAAGTTCGAAGCCCGCCAAGGTCGCCGCGGCGACGCGATCCGGATAACCGGACATCAGGAGCACGGCGATGGCGGGCTGCAGGGCACGGATCTGGAGTGCCAGTTCCGCTCCGCTCATCCCCGGCATCACGACATCGGTCAACAGCAGATCAATGCGTCCGCGGTACGCGGCTTGGCGTTGTAGCGCTTCGGGACCGCTTCGCGCCTCCAGAACCGTATATCCGAGCGCCGCCAACGCATGTTGGACGAGCGCGCGCAGGGGGGGCTCATCCTCCACAATCAGGATGGTTTCCCTGCCGCCTTTGGCCGCGGGAAATGCCGGCGCTGCCTCGGGAGTAACGAGCGGCGGCGCGGCGATTTGTGGCAACAGAATTTCAAACGTCGAGCCAGCTCCAGGGGCACTGGTGGCGCGCAGGTCGCCGCCACTCTGTTGAATGAAGCTATAGACCAGCGCCAAGCCGAGTCCCGTTCCTTTGCCCACCTCCTTGGTGGTGTAGAAGGGCTCGAAGATGCGGGCCAGCATCTCCGGCGTCATCCCGACACCGGTATCGCTGATGCGGATACTCCCGTAGGAGCCGGCCGGCAAGCTGTCATTCTCGTCATCGTCGGCCAGATGGCGGACCCCACTGGCAATACACACCTCGCCGCCATGAGGCATGGCGTCGCGTGCATTAATCACCAGATTGATCAGCACCTGCTCCAGCCGCCCGGCGTCGGCACAAATCCATCCGGCCTCGGGATCCAGTTCGGCGCGCAGACGAATGTCTTCGCTGATGACGCGCTGGAGCATGCTCATCGAGTTTTCTATGGCGCGATTGATGACCAGCGGCTCTGGGGTCAGCACCTGCTGGCGGCCGAAGGCCAGCAACTGCCGGGTCAGCGCCGCGGCTCGCTGCGCCGCGCTCTGCACGCCGCGCATCCATTCCTGCTCGACAGAACTTCCGAGCTGCCGCCGCAGCAGCAGTTCGATGTAGCCGCTGATGACGGTCAGCAGGTTGTTGAAGTCATGCGCGATGCCTCCTGCCAGCCGTCCCACGGCCTCCATTTTGTGCGCCTAGCGGAGCTGGCGCTCGAGACGCGTGCGCTCGGTGATGTCCTGGATCATGACGTGGCGCGCCGCCCGTCCGTTGAAATCCAGGGCATGCGTCTGAATCTCGACATCCAGTTGCCGCCCGTCCCGGGTGCGATGCCGGAAAATGCCGTGACGATGAGCGGGACCCGTCGCCAGCCCCGCTTGGCTCTCCAGTAGCTGCGGCAGCTCCTCTTGCGGCCGGACGTCCTTAAGCGTCATGCCGGAAAATTCTTCGCGGCTGAAGCCATACAACGCGATCGCCGCCTGGTTGACGGCCAGAAAACCGAGCGTCGTCGGGTCGTAGATCCACATCGGTTGCGCGTTGTGTTCGAACAAATGGCGGTACTGCTGTTCCGAGTCGCGCAGGGCCTGCTCCGCCACCCGCTGATCGCTAATGTCGGTGAGCATGCCCATTGAACCCGCATAGCTCCCGTCGGCCTCCATGATCGGGTTGGCCACATTGCGCACCCAGACAGCGTGGCCGTCGCGGTGCAGCATGCGTGTCTCATGTCGGCCATCCAAACCCTGGCGGCGCTGCTGCTGACGAAGTTGGTACGCACCGTGGTCAGCAGGATGGATGAACTCGATGACTGGTTTGCCGACCATTTCGGCGGCATCATAGCCGAGCATCCCGGCCATCCGCCGGTTGACAAACACCGTTTTGCCCATCGCATCGAGACGGCAGATGCCCTCACCCGCCATCTCGACGATCTCCCGATAGCGCCGTTCGCCGCGCCGTACCTCCAACTCCACCTGGCGCCGCTCCGAGATGGCTGCGGCAAGAAACAGCCCGGAAAACGTGGCTACCACCAGATTCAGTTGCAGATAGATCAGCGAATGCAGCACGGCCGGCGTCGGGGGCGTGAAGCGCGAGACATCCCAAAGCGCCATCTCCGCCGCCAGCACACTGACCATCATCACCCCCGGCTGAGCAAAGCGCAGCGCCGCCCAGATGACAAAAGGCATGACGGGCAGCGGGAGCGCGAAATGGGTACTGGCGCCTGCATTACGCACCGTCGCGTCCCACCAGCCGGCCAGGACCGTCCCGCCCAACAGTGCCAGCGACTCCGGCCATCGCTTCAACTGTTGCCACTCCAAATGCTTGGACGCCAGAGTGAGTAGCAGCGGCGTCAGCAACAGGATGCCGAACAGGTCGCCCTGTCCCCACACCAGCATTTGGAACCAGAACGTAGAGCGCGGAATCAGGCCGTCAAGCCGCAAGCTGCTCACACCAACCAGGGCATCAATCACGGGGGCAACCGGAGCGACCAGCAGCAGCAGCAGCAGGTCCCGGATGCGCTGCAACTCACAACCGAATCGCAGGTGGCGCAGCAGAGCGGCGGCCAGCCAAGCCCCCGCGAGATTGCCCATTGCAATCAGGACCGCGGCGGGAAGCGGCGTGGCGCTGAAAAAACCGGTCGCCAGACAACCCAGCAGAACGCCCCAATAGGCATCACGGCGCCACAGCAATAACGCGGCCAGGGCTACGCCTGCCGGCAGCCATACTGGATCCACCCAGGAGTTGATCGTCCGCAGACTGATCGAAGCCAGCTCCAGACGTCCCAAGCCGGCATACGCCGCCGCGATACCCAGCGTCAGACCGAGCCGACGAAGGGTGAAATGGGGCGCGCCAAGAGGCTTCATGGCTTTCCTAGGACGGCCTGATTGTGAACTGGCAGCCGACCCGGGTCTAGCAAATTGGAACATCGCGGGAGGTGAAAGTGTGGGTCTTTGCCCCATCACGTCAAGACCACGCGGGCGTCGCACGCGGACGGGCGCCTATCCATGCGCTACCAACGCCTGTTGCGTCGCCGGCGGCAGCTTGTCGGCGTTGGCCAGCAGCAGGCTCACCTGCCACATTTGCGTCTCGGAGAGCGTCTTCTTGAATCCCGGCATCCCGGTGAGCCGGATGCCATTGGCAACCTTCCAGTACGTCACGCCCGCGGGATCGTCCGTCACCATGTCATTCGCTTGCCACAGCTGCGGGGGTGGCGGGAACATGCCGGCGGCAATCGCAGTCTTCGCCTGCAGCGGCAAGCCGTGGCAAACGGCACAGTTCTGTTTGTAGACCTCGGCGCCTCCCATGAGGTTTTCCGGTGTTGCGGTGAGCGGGACCGTCTTGGGCGCTTCCAGCTGGATGACGGCGCGCAAAGCCATTCCCGTGATCCGCTTCTCAAACGGGAAAGGAGCCGAAGCCGTGGCCACCGGCACGCGCCCCGAACTCAAGTACAGCCATCCCACCAAGGGCACCAGCACCAGCACCAGGATCACACCAGCAAGAAAGGATTTCATAGAGACAGGAAGTTCCCATCGCCTAGTGTAATCGGAGTCGGCGCGGCTCTCGCGGCGGCCCGCCTGCAATGTCTTGAAACGCACAAAGCCCCCGGTGCCATTCCGCACCGGGGGCTTTGCTTGCTGCGATTGCTCCGAAAACTACCAGCGTTCGCGCCGGCTGCCGCCCCCGCCACCGCCCGCGCCGCGTCCGCCGCCGAACCCGCCGCCGCCGCCGCTGCGCTCGGTCTTCGGCTTGGCCACGTTCACGTTCAGATTGCGGCCGTCCAAGCTGCTGCCGTTGAGGGCGTTGATCGCGGCCTCGCCCTGATTGTCATCCGACATCTCGACGAACGCGAAACCGCGCGAGCGGCCCGTGTCACGATCGGTCATGATGCTCACGCGGTCTACCGTGCCGTACGCCTCGAACGCGGTCCGCAGATCGCTCTCGGTCGTCTGAAACGACAAATTGCCAACAAAAATATTCTTCAATGCAATTCCTTCACAAACAAAGCTATTTGAAGTTGAGCCGAACTCGAGCGACTTAGGCAGGGCGGTCGGTTAACCGGCGGTCTAAAGCGGGAGTAGCGGACATCGGACACTCAAACGCAACTACAGCATAGCACGGTCGGCAGCCCAGCCAAAAGAGGCCAACCACCCCCCATGTGTGGGGTGTCGCGTGTTCGACAGACCTCGTCTAGGCAGCGGACAGGCAGCGACCGGCAATGCCCCCCTGGCCGCCGACGCGCCAGCATCCGACCCCCACTGCCTCACGCGCAGGCGCTAGTGGAACCTCATCCCAGCGTGAGGTGCTTCAGGTACTCGAAACTGGCCTGCGCGGCTTGTAGCGGCGGGACGTCGCAGCGGTCTTGTTCGACGTAGACGTGGCGCACGCCGGCCTGTGCGGTGTGGGCAAAGATCGCTTTCCAGTCAATCGCCCCCTGCCCAACCTCGACGAAGGGCATGCTGCTGGCCGGGGGGAACTCCGCCCGGTCCATTGACTCCAAGTTCTTCTTGATGTCCTTGACATGCAACAGCGGGAAGCGCCCCGGATTTTGGCGGAAGAGCGCCAAGGTGTCCTGGCGCGCATACGTGGCCCAGAAGATGTCGAGTTCCATCTTCACCAGCTTGGGGTCGCAGTGGTGCAGCATGATCTGGTAGCCGTTCGTCGTCTTGCCATCGTCGGCGGCCACCGGGCGGAACTCCTCCATGTGGTTGTGGTAGGCGAACTGCAGGCCGGCGGCGGCACAGGCATGGCCGGCGTGGTTGAGAATATCGGCGATCTTCTTCCAGTCGTCCTCGGTCTTGCCGAAGGCCATCATGCAGACCATGTAATGCAGGCCCAAGGTGTGCCAGTCGGCGATGGCGTGGTGCAGTTTGTCAGTCTGGTCGGGCAGGAAGTGGTTGGGGCCGGGAACGTAATGACCGCTGTGGGCGGCCAGGCCGGACTCGTGCAGATTCTGCTTGAGCTGCAACGTAGTCACGCTGGGGATGAACAGCAGCTCGACCTCGCGGTAGCCGATGGCGTACAGCTTTTTCAGCGTGCCCAGCGGATCGCGAGCGTAGTCGTCGCGCACGGTGTAGAGTTGCAGTCCGATGGGTCCGGCCCAAGCCAGACGCGCGGCCGGCAGAACGGCGGGAAGAGCAAGACCGGCGGCAGCGGCGGCAGCCGTCTGTTCAAGAAAGCGGCGACGGTTCACGGGGAGCTCCTGGAAACTGACAATCGGGGCGAGTATAACGTGAGCTGGTCTTCGGCTGCGGGCATTCCATTCGGAGCCACGCCCCAACTCGCGGGGAAAAACCAGCGGGCCAAGCAAGAAGGCTTATGAGCGACACCGCGGGGCTTCCGCCGCTGATCCTGATCAAGATCGAAGAGCAAATCGAGCGGCTCGTCCACCTGGCACGGCAGCTTCCATCCGGTGGGGCACCCCTCCTCGATTGGCGACCGACTCTCCCGCATGAGCTGCCGGCCATGAGCCTCGGCGAGCTCCTGCACCATCTGCTCGACTGCCTAGCGGGGTTCGGCGCCGTTCTGCAGGCGGTACATCCCGAGAACCGGCGGCCTATGGCGGACCTGCAAGCACAGCTGGCTTCACCTCCGGCGAGCGTGACCGACTTCCAGGCGCGGCTACAGACGAGCGCCGCCCACATTGCGACGGGCTTCGCCTCGCTGACCAACGACGACCTTGAGCGCGCCATTCCTACGGTCTTTGTCCCGCAGGGGGAAGCAGTGTTGAGCCTGCTGCTCGGCAACTTCGAACACTTGGTCAACCACAAATTTCAGCTCTTCTTTTACCTGAAGTTGCTGGGTGTCGCGGTCGGCACGCCTGACTTATACGTACTGCGCGGGTAATGCTGGCGCGTCGATCCGATACACTGCTGATCTGGACATCACCATGCCCGAAACGTTCACCAACTTCATCGCGGGCGTCCCTGCGTCCGCTTCTGACGGCAAGACGTTTGCCGTCACCAACCCGGCTCGAACCTCGGATGTCGTGGCTCACTTTCCCAGCTCGACCGTTACCGACGTGGAACGCGCCTGCGGCAGCGCCGCAGACGCGCACGCTGCCTGGGCGGCGCTGCCGGCACCGCGACGCGGCGAGTATCTCTTCAAGGCCGCGGAGCGGCTTGAGGCCCGGTTGCCGCAGCTCGGCGAGGAGATGACCCGCGAGGAGGGCAAGACGCTTCCGGAGGCGCTCGGTGAGGTCAAGCGCGCGATCAATATCTTTCGTTATTTCGGCGGCGAAGGTGCCCGTCAAGCCACGCAGCAAATACCCTCGGAACGCGACAACGTCATTTGCTACACGCTACGCAAGCCGCTCGGCGTGGTCGGCCTGATCACGCCGTGGAATTTCCCCAGCGCCATCCCCGCCTGGAAGCTGGCGCCGGCGCTGGTGACCGGCAACACCGTGGTGCTCAAGCCGGCCTCGCTGGCGCCGCTCTCGGCGTTCCGACTGGTGGAAGCCCTGCATGAGGTGGGCCTGCCCAAGGGCGTCTTGAACTTCGTCACCGGCAGCGGCGGCAAGATCGGCGATGGGCTGGTCAACCATCCCGCCCTCCGCGCCCTCTCCTTCACCGGCTCCTGCCAGGTCGGCGACGGACTCTACGAGAAGGCGACGCGGCGCCGCATCCGCGTGCAGCTCGAGATGGGAGGCAAGAATCCCACCGTCGTGTTGCGCGACGCCGACCTCGATTACGCCACCGAAGTGCTGGTCAACGGGGCGTTCTTCTCGACCGGCCAGAAATGCACCGCCTGCAGTCGCGCCATCATCGAGCGCCCCATCTTCGAGGCGCTGGTCGCCAAGCTGGTGGCGCGCACCCGCCGCCTCAAGATCGGCAATGGCCTCGACCCCGGCATCGAGATGGGACCTGCGGTCGATGAGGCGCAGTTGCAGACCAATCTACGTTACGTGGAGATCGCCCGGCAGGAAGGCGCGCGCCTGCTCTGCGGCGGTCAGCGCCTCCAGGGCGCCGATTACGACGAGGGGTACTTCATGGAACCAGCGCTGCTCGACCAGGTCACACCCGACATGCGCATCGCGCAAGAGGAGGTCTTCGGCCCCGTGTTGGCGCTCATGGTCGCCGAGGACTTCGACGATGCCATGCGGCTGGCCAATGCCGTCCGCTTCGGCCTCTCCGCCGCGGTGGTCACACGCGACCTGACGCGGGTGCACCAGTTTATTCAGCGCATCGAGGCCGGATTGATCACCGTCAACCTCCCCACTGCCGGCGTGGAATACCAACTTCCCTTCGGCGGCACCAAGGAATCGAGTTTCGGGATGCGCGAACAGGGGTCGGCGGCGCTCGATTTCTATACCGAATCGCGCACCGTGTATCTGAAGTACACGCAGTAGGGGAGACGGCGGAAGGTCGCGCCCTGAGGGGCGAAGGCGGAAGCAGCGACCAGAATCGCCGTTACCTGCCCCTCCTGATCCTCGGCCTTTACCCCTTGCCACGCAGCTATCCCGCTGCTACAGTTCGCGGTCGACCGTCAAGCAGGAGAGCGCATGCAGATCGTGCGAGTGTGGAACCCCGAACGTCAAAGCCCCTGCCTCGCACGCCGGAACGGCGAGACCGTCGAGGCGCTGGAGAGCGCAGCGAGCCTGGAAGAGGTCGTGCAGCAGGCGCGCGTGCAGCGGACCACCGCGGCGGCTTTGCTGACGGCAGCACGTTCCGGCACCCAATGGCGCTATGCCGCGCTCGATATCGTCCCCGACCCCGCCCGGCCTCATCTGTTGCAGCCGGTCGTGACCAGCGAGGTATGGGGCGCGGGGGTGACCTACCTGCGCAGCCGGCAGGCGCGCATGGAAGAGTCGGTGGTCAGCGATGTCTACCAGCGCGTTTATGAGGCGGTTCGCCCCGAGCTGTTTTTCAAGGCTACCGCCTCGCGCTGCGTGGGTCCGAACCAGCCGGTCGGCATCCGCAGCGACACGCGCTGGTGCGTCCCCGAGCCCGAACTGGCGCTGCTGGTGGACGCCGAACTCAACATCATCGGCTATACCCTGGGCAACGACATGAGCGCCCGCGACATCGAGGGCGAGAATCCGCTCTACCTGCCGCAGGCCAAGGTTTATACCGCGTGCTGCAGCATCGGGCCCTCGGTGTATTTCAGTGACGGTGCACCCGAGCCCTTCCCCATCACCTGCCGCATCACACGCGGCGGGGCGCCGGTCTTTCAAGGCGAGACCAGCACGGCGCAGATGCGCCGGACCTTTCAGGAACTCGTGGGCTACTTGGGACGCGATAACCGGCTGCCTGCCTTGACCCTGCTGCTCACCGGCACCGGCATCGTGCCGCCAGACGGCTTCACGCTGGCCACCGACGACATGATCGAGATTGCGTCACCGGCCATCGGCTGCCTGCGCAACCCGGCCCACTCGCTGACCGCGGCCTAGCCGGCTGACGTGCGCGCTTCGGACTGCAACTGCCGGCCCAGGCGCTGCACCAGCTTGACCACGATCCGCATGTCATCCGCGCGGGTGCGGAAATTCACGACGCAGGCCCGCAACCAGAAGCGGCCGCCGACCACGGCGTTCGAGAGATAGGCTTCACCGCTCTGCTGCAGCGCCGCCAGCAGGCGTTCGTTGAGGGAGTTGAGCGCGGCCTCGTCGCCCACCGCCATGCCCGGCTCCCCGATATAGCGAAGCGTCGCGATGCTGAGACCTCCCGGTCCCGCCTCCAGGTCGTTCTCGGCATCCACCAGGTCGTGGAGAAGGTTGGCCAGTGCGATGTCCTCGCGGATGAGGCACTGATACCCCGACTTCCCGATCTGGCGCAACGCCAACCAGACTTTTAGGGCGCGAAAGCCGCGTGAGTTCTGCGGTCCCCATTCATAGAAGTTCAGCGGTGGCAATGCCCCTGCGGCATCGAAGCGGTAGTAATCCGGATGGGAGCTGAACGCCGCCGTCAGATCATCGGGGCGGCGCACCAGCACGCAGCCCACCTCCAGCGGAGCGTAGAGCCACTTGTGCGGATCCACCGCCACCGAATCGGCGAGTGCGAGGGCTTGCAGATCGGGCGAGGCTTCTGGTAGCGCCGCCGCGGGTGCGCCATAGGCGCCGTCCACGTGAAACCAGAGCTGTTCGCGACGGCACAGTTCGGCCAGCGCCGCTAATGGGTCCACCGCTCCGGTGCTCACCGATCCAGCCGTCCCCACCACGAAGAAGGGCAGGTCGCCCGCCGCACGGTCGCGCGCCAGCTGCCCCTCCAATTGCGCGACATCCATGCGCAACTCCACGTCGCTCGGAATCCGGCGCACCGCATCCGTCCCGAACCCCAACAGCTCCGCTCCTTTTTCCAACCAGGCGTGCGTCTGGTCGCCGGCGTAGAGAAGCAGCCGTCCATGCTCGGCGGAGTGCACTCCCATACGGCGCACGTCCCACGGTGCGCGTGCACGGCGTGCCGCCGCCAACGCGACGATGTTCGCCATATTCCCGCCGCTTACCAGGATGCCGCCGCCCGCAGCGGGAAAGCCGATCAGTTCCGCGATCCAGCGTACCGTCTGCCGTTCCATCTCGGTCGCCATCGGAGACAGGGGCCACGCGCCCACGTTGGGGTTCAGCGCTGCCGCCATCAGATCGCCCAGCATGCCGATGGGCGTGGGCGAGGAGGTGATGTAGCCCATGAAACGGGGATGGCCGTTAAAGAGCGAGTGTTTCTCGAGCAGGTGCCAGGCTTCCCGAAGTACTTGTTCCGCGGCCATTCCTTGCGTCGGCAGTGCCGCCCCGCCCAGACATTCCTGCACAACGGCTGGTGTTTCTCCCGGCGTTACGGGGCCACGCGGCATGGCCTGTAGCCAGTCGGCGACTTGATTCACCAGCCGATGACCGAGCGTGCGGAATTCCTCCGGCGCCAGTTCAGGAAGGGTGGACTGAGTAGCGGAGCGCAACATCCGCCCAGTGTAAACGCTGGAGATGGCGCTGTCCCGTAGCCGGTCACTGTAAACTGATGACGTCGGGACCGAGCAGATTACGTGCCATCCGGCTGGTTACCACGCGGCTGCCGCCGGCGGTCTTGGCCGCCTGCAACGCGGTAAAGGCGCGGCCGAAGACGCTCTGGACGCGGCGATCACCAGAAATCACCGTTGCCACCCCGAGGCTGATCCGCTGTCCCGTCTCGTTCGTGGCGATCACTTGCAGGTGTCGCAAGAGTCGCTCTGCAGCCACCGCCCCACCTGCCGCTGGAGTCCGGGGCAGAATCACGATGAAATTGCGCTCGCCGTAACAGCCCGGAATGTCGGCAGGCCGCAGCGCGCCCGTCATGGTGATCGCCACGCGCCGCTGCAGAACGGGGTCCAAATGGGGAGTACTGGCTCCGCCAAAGTCAATGAGCAGAACCGTAAACGGCGCGCCCTCCCGCTGCCATCGGCGCATCTCCACCTCGGCCAACTCCTGCACCAAACCACGTTGCGGTAACCCGGTCACCAGATCGAGGCGACGGCCTTCACCATCCGCGGTCCACTCCGCGGGGCTGCCGGGAGCCGAATGCCGACGCCGACGCAGGTAATCGAGCAACACCGCCGAGCCCAAGGCGGTGGCACCGTAGGCAGAAATGAAATCCAAATCGGAAATTGAGTAGGTCCTGTCATACCCCGCGGGCAGCCGTTGCACCCAGAGAAATCCCAGCCCCAGCAAGGCACTGATCACCGCACCCGCCCGACCCGAGCCATACGCCGCGGCGCACACGACGGCCAGCAACAAAAGCTCCACGCTGATACCCGGCAACCATGACGCGGGAGCCAGGGAAGCGAACAAGATAAGGACAAGAGTGATTCCAGGTCCCCACACGAAGGTGGGGAGGCCCCACGCTCGGCGCAGAATGCTGACGGCCACAAATACCTACTTGAGCGCGCGGTGCTGGAGTTACCTCGCGCCTTCGGTCGGAGGGGGGCGAAAGACCGATGTCTTATTATAAGTTTCGATGACGTCACCTGCAAGCCGCCATCGACCCGTCGGCCAGGCGCAGCGTCCAGCGTCCAAAAACGGGCACTAGCCTTCCTCGCACCCGGGCTGTGACCGATACGCGACGGTACCGTTCTCGGCTCCAACCAGCCGAGTCGGCGGGGGACCAGCAGGCGGTGCAATGCTAGAAGCCATCTCATAAATGCCGCAGAAGGATCTTGAGGCAGCCGAGTTGAAC
>CALEJU010000013.1 GCA_937898755.1 uncultured Acidobacteriota bacterium
ACACGCGTAAGATCGTCGGCAGCGTCAGATGTGTATAAGAGACAGGCCACGGCCTACCTGCCGCTGGTCGCCCAGCCCATCAACAAGCCCCTGGATCCTGAAGCGGTGCGAGAGACCATCCGCCGCCTGTTCGCCACCGGGGAATTCAGTGACATTGAAGCGGTGACAACGCCGGTCCCGGGGGGCGTGTCGCTGGAGTTTCGCTCCCGGCCCAATCGCTTTTTGGGATCTGTGCGGGTGACGGGAGCACCTGATCCCCCCAGCGACAGCGAATTGCAGGACGCCAGCCGCTTGGAATTGGGACAGATGTACGTGGCGGCTCACATCAGCGAAGCCGCGGACCGCATTCGCCAACGACTGACGCGATACGGCTTTTACCGCTCCAAGGTGGTGGCCCAGGAAACGCCCGATGCCGCCAACGGGCAAGTCAATGTCGTTTTCCAAGTCACGCCCGAACGGTTGGTACGGCTGGGAAAGGTGCGTTTCACGGGAAACACGCTCATCCCGCCCGCCGAGCTGCTCCGCTTGGCTAAATTGCACCCCGGTACCCCGCTACATCGCATGGGCATCCAGGACGCCGTGCAGCGCTGGCAGAACTACTATGGGCGCCGCGGGCTGCTCACCTCCAATGTCACCACCGTTGCGGAAACCTATCGTCCGGCGAGCGACACGCTCGACCTCGATTTCCGCGTGGACCCCGGCCCGATCGTGACGGTTCAGACCGTGGGGCTCAAGTTCTCGCGCAGCGTGCTGAAGAAACAACTGCCCATTTACCAGGAACACGCCGCCGATGCCGAGTTGATCGAGGAAGGTCGCCGCAACTTGCAGGATTATTTGCAGGGAGAGGGCTATTTCCAAGCCGCCGTGGACTACCGCCGCAGCCAGCCGCATCCCGGCCAATTGGTGATCCAGTACCTCATCAACCCGGGCCGCAAGGAACACTTGAGCGCGGTGCGCTTCGTGGGCAATCACTATTTCGACAATGACGACCTGCACGATCACGTCGCCGTCCGGCCACAACTCCTCGCCCTTCCCAGCTTTGTTCCCGGAGTGTCGGGCCAGTTTTCGCAGAACCTTTTGCGGCAGGATGCCGCCGCGATCGGGGACCTCTATCAGGCCAACGGCTTTGCCAATGTGAAGGTCACCCCGGTCCTGGAACACGACGACCCCAAACGACCCTATGACGTTCAGGTCGTCTACCACATCAACGAAGGCGTGCAGTTGCTGGTCGGCAAGGTGGGCATCAGCGGAACCAACGCCCTCGCTTCCGCCGATCTGACCGGCCTGCTGGACACGGTTTCGGGCCAGCCCTACTCGGCCGCCAATGTCGCCACCGACCGTGACAGCATCCTCTCGCGCTATTACGATTCAGGGTTTGAACAGGCGCGCATTGACAGCCAGGTGACCGCGGTTCCCGGTAGCGCGAAGGTGGACGTCGCATTCAGCATCTCCGAGGGCCCGGAGCGCTTTGTCAACCAGGTCTTCATCGGCGGCGAGCATCACGTGCGGCGCAGCGTGATTGCAGGCCAGGTGGAAGTGCGTCCGGGCGCACCTCTCAGCCAGGGAGCCATGCTCGATACGCAACGGCGTCTCTACGACCTGGGCTTGTTCACTGATGCCGAGGTGACGGTTCAAAACCCCGCTGGTGAAGAGAGCGCGAAGAACGTGCTGATCAACGTGCAGGAAGCCAAGCGCTACACCTTCAATGAAGGCGTCGGTTTTCAGATTCAGAGCGGCACCGGCGGAACCCGGAGCCTGCCGAACCTGCTGGGTAAAACGGGCTTCAGCCCGCTGCTGGAGTTCGATGTCACACGCCTCGCAGTGGGGGGACGGAACCAGACGCTGGCGTTCAAATCCCGTTACGGCAGCCTGCAGCGACGCGCTCTGCTCTCCTACGACATTCCGGAGTTCGCCTCCCATCCCCACCTCAAGACCGATTTCACCGCGCTTTACGACGACACGCTCGACATCCGCACCTTTCGCGCCATACGCGAACAGGCCGGGGTGCAATTCGAGCAGGAGCACAGCTCCCGAATGCGCCTTCTTTACCGGGCTGATTACCGCCGCATCCGCGTTCTGAATCCGCTGGTGCGGCCCGAGCAAATCCCCCTCCTGAGCGCTCCCGTGCAGATCGCCAGTCTCGCCGCCAGCGTGATTCAGGATCACCGCGACGATCCGCTGGAAACCCACCACGGGCAGTACAACACGCTGGAATTCAGCCTCGCCAAGAGCTTCGGTGCCGCCAATTTCGCGCGCGTTTTTTACGAGAACAACTGGTACCACCCGTTTGGCGTCAAGCGCCGTCTGGTGTTCGCGCGCTCCACCCACTTTGGTTTCGAGTCCCCCTTTGGGCGCCTGCAAACGGTGACGGAGATTGACCCCCTCCTGCAACGGAACGTGGTGGTGCACGAACACATCATCCCGCTGCCGGAACGCTTTTTTAGCGGCGGCGCCGACAGCCTACGCGGGTTCAGCGTCAACCAGGCGGGACCGCGCGACCCCATCACCGGCTTTCCCGTCGGCGGCAACGCCCTGTTCACCAACAATCTCGAGCTGCGCTTCCCCCTCATCGGCGCCAATATCGGCGGCGTGGGGTTTTACGATGTGGGCAACGTGTATACGACGCTCCCCGAAGTTCTGAAAAGCCTGACGCGTTTTCATGCGGCGGGCGCCACCGACCCCAATTACACCTCCCACAGCGTGGGAGCGGGGTTGCGTTACCGAACTCCGATCGGCCCGGTACGGTTTGATCTGGGCTTCAACTTGAATCCACCCAAGGTTCAAAGTGAGGTTGGCACCCCGGTGCATCTGCAGATCACGCAGTTACCGCGCCTGCACTTTTTTTTCAGCATCGGCCAGACCTTCTGAACCCCACGGTCCATGAGACACCTCCTCCAATTCGCGGCCCAGATCCTGACGGTATGCCTTCTCAGCAATGCCGCCGCCGCTCAAGTCGCGGCACCAGCGCTCACGGTGGGCTCTCCTGCCGCCCCGGAGACGATGATTGACGGCGTCGCCGCGGTGGTCAATGACGCCGTCATTACGCGGAGCGAGGTGGCTGAGGCCGCCCGCGGCAGCCAGTTTTTCGCGGCGCTCTCCGCACAGAACCCGCCACCGATCGTCACGTTGACTCCGGATGAGCTGCACGCCAGCCTGCAGCATCTGATTGACCAGACCTTGCTCGACAACAATGTGCCCATCTCCGCTGAAGCAGCCGTGCAATCGGAGGTGGCGCGCCAACTCGTGGCGTTGCATGCACGCGTCGGGGGTGATGCGGCCTGGCAGCGCCATTTGCAAGCCGCCGGGCTCACCGAAGCCGCCATCGAGCGCCTCGTCCGGCACCAAGTAACGCTCGTCGCCGGCCTGGACCAGAGTTTCCGCAACCAAGTCCAGATTCGTGACCAAGCCATCGCCCATTACTATCAGGCGACGCTTGTCCCGTCGTTGCAGGCCGGGCACGAGCCAGTGCCCCCGTTGCCCGAGGTGCGCGACCGCATCCTCGCCATTCTCAGCGAGCAGCGCCTGGACGAACTGGAACGGCAACTGCTGCGAGACCTGCGGGCCAGTGCCCACATCGAGGTCAAGGAGCCATGACCTCCCTGCCGACCAGCCCCGCTCCAGCCGCGCAGCACCGCGGTCGCCGTCTTTTGGCGGTGTTCCTGCTGCTGCTATTGCTGGTCACGATTGCCGTCGTGCTTTACCTCCGCAGTGCAGCCTTCCAGCAGGCGGTGGAGCGCTATGTCTCGGACCAGATCTATCTCAGCACCGGCGCGCGACCGCGGATTGGTCGGTTCCATTTCGCGTTTCGGCCGCTCAGCATTGACCTGACCGACGTCACGTTGCAGGGCCGCGAAGCCGCCGACCAGCCGCCTTTGGGCCATATCGCGCACCTCCTGCTCGGTCTCAAGCTCACCTCGTGGTTGCACCACAGCGTGGATCTGAGCCACGTGCGGGCTGAAGAGCCTGATTTTCACGTCTATCAATTGGCTGACGGCAAAAGCAATCTTCCCTCGCCCCCCACCGCACCCCGCGCCGGCGCGCCGCCCGCCGGCGCTCCTTTCGATCTCGGCGTGCGAACGCTCGATCTCTGGCAGGGAGAACTGCAGCTCGCCGACCGCCGGGTCCCTCTGCAAATGTCGCTGCACAACTTCCGTCTGCATTTCGTCTACGAGATCAGCGGACGCTACGACGGCGAGTTCAGTTTTGCCACCAGTCCCATCCAGTACGCCGACTTCCTGCCCGCCTTCGAGCGCGCCGAGATGCGCTTCAAGCTCTGGCCCAATGCCCTGCAGCTTGATGCGGTGAGCCTGCACGGCCCAGCCGCCGACTTGGAGGCGGAGGCCATGCTCGCCAGCTTGTCGGCGCCAGCCCTGAACGCGCATTACATCCTGCACCTGCATCTTCCTGCGCTGGCCGTCATGGCGCGCGAACCTTTCGCTGCGGCGGGCGAGGCGCGCCTCGAGGGAGGCGCCCATTGGCAGACGGGGGGATGGGCTGCCGACGGAGCACTCCATGTTCAGAACCTCGCCCTGCGTGCGCCCGCACCCACGCTTTCCGGCCTGCGCGGTGATGGCCGCTTCCGTGCCGACCCCAGGGGATTGGTCGTTCCCCAGCTTCATTTGTTTGGACTGGGGGGAGCCGCCGACATCCAAGGCGAGGTGGCGCAGTGGAAGCTGCTGCACATGGCCGCACAAGTCCACGGCATCGAGCTCAACCATCTCTGGCCGCTCGTTCTTGCGCCGCGAACGGTGCGGCAGTATCAGGCGATCCTGCGCGATACCCGCGCCGGCATGGAAGGCATGCTCCACTTGGACGGTCCCGTGGCGAACCTCGCGCGACTGGGCGTCCAGCTGAATCTGCAACTCACGCCGCGGCGGGTCGATGGCAACCCCGCACTGATTCCGGTTGCCGGGACGATCGAAGGCACGGCCTACCCGGCAGAGAGTCGGATGGACGTCGCGCGCTCAGCACTGCAGTTCTCCGGGTTGTCGTTACAGACCCATGGACACCTCAGCCCGTACGTCATGCAATTGGCGGTGCAAGCCAACGCCGATCTCGCCCAGTTCAGCCCGCTGCTCGTCCGCCTGCATCTTTTCGCTGCGTCCGTCCCCGCTCAAGGCATGATCAATTTCGTCGGCACGGTGGCCGGCACGCTGCAACAGCCTGTTTTGTCGGGACGCCTGCAGGGCGGCCCGCTGCGAATTGGCCAGTTCAGCACCGATCGCGTGGATGTGACCGCCTCACTCGCGCCGAACCTCCTCGACGTCCAGCATGGTGTCTGGCAGCTTGGCACGCAGCGGGTCACGGCCAGCGGACAAGTCAGTCTTGCCGCCTACGCCCTCTCCAATACGGGTCCGTTTGCTGCGGACCTCCAGGTTCAAAACCTCACTCTGGCCACCGTCCAGAACGCCCTCACTCAATTCCCCGCCGGGCGACAGGCACTGTCGCGTACGCAGGCCTATCTCAATCTCAACCAGGGTGTCTTGAACGCGCGCGTGGCGCTCCATGGACGCTTGGAAGCTCCGACCGGCTCGGGCGACTTTGACGTGCACGGCATCCGGGTCGCCGGTCAGTCCATCAACGCAGTCAGCGCGCACATTCAGGGCGCCGACCGCCAATTCCAGTTGCAGCACCTGGCGGTGGTGATCGGCGCCTCGCACTTGAGCGGCCAAGCCAGTTACGCCGTCCCGCAGCAGGCATTCACGGTCGACCTCTCCACGCCCGGCATCCAGCTGCAAGATATCGCACTGCTGCAATCCCCCAAGTTGACTCCCGCGGGCTCGGTGAGATTGCAATTGCACGGGTTCGGCACGCTCACGGACCCGCAGGGCACGCTCCGCCTGGAAGGGTCCGGCATGCGCGCCGGCGGCGAGACCCTGGGACATCTTTTGGTGACCGCGACGGCCGCCCACGGAGTCGCCCAGCTCCAAGCCACCGACGACCTGCCCGATGGACGTGTCGTCGGCAACGGGACACTGGGCCTGACCTCCCCCTTTCCCTTGCAGGCCCAGCTCACGCTGGCGGATTACGACACCGACGCCCTGCTGCGGCGCTTTACCGGCCTGCGCATCACCGGCCATAGCCACGTCTACGGTGTCCTGCAGATCCGCGGCCCACTGGCACAGCCGGATGCGCTCGTCGCGCAGGCCAACATCTCGCGCTTGGAGCTGGCGGTCGAGGGGCTCAGCCTGCATAATTCCGGCCCCATCCAAGCCACCCTGAACCATCGCACGCTCGATCTCACCAGCGCGCACATCGTGGGCGAAGACACCGACCTGAGCGCCCAGGGCCAGGTGCATCTGGAAAAAGGCGGCGCCCTGGCCATGAGCCTGCAGGGGCGCATCAACCTTCTGCTGATCCACACCGTCAGCCCCCAGACACATACCTCGGGAGTGGTCGTGATGAACGGCACCGTGAGCGGCACCCTGAGCCAACCGCAGCTTGACGGGCGCTTGACGCTGCAGGATGCCAGCGTGGCCGAGGAGGACTTCCCGATTGCGTTTGACCGCATCAACGGATCGTTGCGCTTCAGCGGCAATCAGTTGCAGATCGAGCAACTGACCGCCGAGACTGGTGGGGGGCGTCTGAGCCTGACGGGCTCGGCGGCATATGCCCGCGACACCGGCGTCACCGTCGATCTCACCGCCGCCGGCACCAGCATGCGGGTGCGCTACCAGGGGGTGAGCGCCACCGCCGACCTCAACTTGCATCTCGCCGGGGCAGGCAGCGGCGCCCGATTGAGCGGTGAGGTCGAACTCACCCGCATCGCCCTGCTCTCGAATTTCGATCTCGCTTTTTTCATTGCCAACCGCAAGTCGGCGCCCAGCCTGCCCACCAGCAATTCCCTCCTCAACCAACTTCGTCTCGATGTGCATCTGGTGACCGGCCCGGCGGTGCAGTTCGCCACCAACCTGGCGCATCTCGAGATGCAGGCGGATCTCCGCCTGCGCGGGACGGCCGCCGCTCCAGTGCTGCTCGGACGTGTCAGCGCCTCGCAGGGCGAGGTCCTGTTTGCCGGCAATCGCTACACCGTCACCAAGGCGGAACTCACCTTCGCCAACCCCTTCCGCATCGAGCCCCTGGTGGATTTCGGCCTGTCCACCACGGTGCAACAGTACGATGTCACGCTCAATATGAGCGGCACGGCCGACAAGCTGAACGTCAGCTATCGCAGCGATCCGCCGCTCTCCAGCACCGACATCATCTCGCTGCTGGCCACGGGACAGACACACGACCGGCAAGCGCTGGTCAATCAGCAGGCCTCGTCCACCTTCGTCGGACAATCGGAACAATTGCTGGGGCAGGCACTGGAAAACGTCGCCGCCAGTCGCCTGCAACGCCTCTTTGGCGTCACCCAGATTCAGGTCAACCCCAACCTCAACGGCCCGACCGGAAGCAGCGGTAGTGTCACCATCCAGCAGCAGGTCTCGCACGACGTCAAACTCACCTACACACAGGACCTGTCGCGCAGCTCGCAGGACGTGGTGCAGGTGGAGTGGACCATCAACCGCCGCCTCGGCCTGACCCTGACCCGCGACCAATTCAACATCTACAGCATGGACCTCCACTTCCGGCACCGCGTGCGCTGAGAGAGTTCCCGCAGCGCCCCGCGTTTCCTGCCGTCCTCATATACTGAAAGCGCACGACGCCGGGACCGCAGCAAACGTCATGGCTTACCGCACCACGCCCAGCTACACCTTCAGCCTTCCCGGTTTCACCCGCGCGGTGAAGCTGCTGATCATCGTCACCTGCAGCGTCTACGTCCTGCAAGGACTGGCGCAGAGCATCCCGCTGTTCAGTGGCATCCAGTTTGGATGGCTATACCTCCACTCCCAGGACGTGCGGCATGGTGCGTTCTGGCAGCCTTTCACCTACCTGTTTTTTCACGCCGGCCTGCTGCATCTGGGGTTCAACATGCTCGGGCTGTGGATGTTCGGCGGTCCGGTGGAGGAGGCGCTCGGGTTTCGTCGCTTTTACACCCTCTACTTCTTGAGCGGCGTCGGCGCAGGCCTGGTGGACGTGGGCATGCATTGGGTTCTACGCCCGGGATTGGACAGCGTCACCATAGGCGCCTCGGGCGCGGTTTTTGGTGTCCTGCTGGCGTTCGCGCTCATGTTTCCCAATCAGCCCATCTTTCTCTTGTTACCGCCCATCACGGTTAAAGCAAAGTGGCTGGTTCTGGCTTTCGGGATCATTGAATTTCTTTCCAGTCTGGGTCCAGCGGGCATGGACCAGGTCAGCCATTTCGCCCACCTTGGCGGGATGCTATTCGCGTTTCTGTACTTACGAGCCAAATTCCCCTTTGCCGGGGTGAGCCAGCACTATGCGCTCTGGAAGCGCCGCCGCCTGCAGCGCCGTTTCGAGGTCTACATGTCGAAGCGCGACCGCCCCCGCGGCGATGACGACCGCTGGACCAACTAAGAAGAGCGCAGGCGGTGGGCTGTCGACGGTTGGCGGTGAAAACGAGCTTCACCACTCGCCAACCACCGTGCACTGCCCACGTTCCTGACTGTTGGTGCTCAAACAAATCCAACAACGACGCGCAGCTCCGGCTCGCAGCGTCAGTTGCCAGACGTTCCCCGAATGCTACAGTGGACTTCCGCCCACGCGGCCCCCGCCATGGCTAAATTCCGCGACGTTGATTTCATTGAATTCGCCTCCTTGCTGAGCGACAACGAGCGGCTCGTCCGCGATAGCACCCGGCACTGGGTTGAGGACAACGTCATCCCGATTATTGAAGAGTGCGCCCGCGTGGGACGGTTCCCGCGCGAGTTGGTGCCCAGCATGGGCCAGATGGGGTTTTTCGGCGCCACGCTGCACGACTACGGCTGCGCCGGCATGAGCAACGTCGAGTACGGCCTGGTCACCCAGGAGCTGGAACGCGGCGATAGCGGCCTGCGCAGCTTCATGAGCGTGCAGAGCGCGCTGGTGATGTACCCCATCCACACCTTCGGAAGCGAGGAGCAGAAACGCACCTGGCTGCCGCGCCTGCAAACCGGCGAGGCGATCGGGTGTTTCGGGCTCACCGAGCCGGACGCCGGCTCCAACCCCTCGGCCCTGCGCACGCGCGCCCACCGCCAGGGCAACGAGTACGTTCTCAACGGCGAGAAGATGTGGATCACTTCCGGTTCCATCGCGGATGTCGCCGTGGTCTGGGCCAAGGATGACAGTGACACCGTGCGTGGATTCCTGGTCGAGAGCGATCGGCCGGGCTTTCGGGCCGAGGAGATCCACGGCAAGTACTCGCTGCGCGCGTCCGTGACTTCCAGCCTCTCCTTTCATGACGTGCGCGTTCCGGCAGACAACCTGTTGCCGAACGTCAGCGGTCTCAAGGGCGCGCTGATGTGCCTGAATCAGGCGCGCTTTGGCATCGGCTGGGGCGTGCTCGGCGCCGCCATGCAGTGCTACGACACCGCCTTGCAGTACGCGCAGTTCCGCAAACAGTTCGGCGACCGCCCCATCGCCGGGCATCAGTTGGTGCAGGAGAAGTTGGTCTGGATGATCAGCGAGATCACCAAGGCGCAGTTGCTGGCATTGCAGGTGGGGCGATTAAAGGACGCCGGCAAGGTTGGTCACGCCCAGATCTCGATGCTGAAACGCAATAACGTCGCCATCGCCCTCGACATTGCGCGGATGGCCCGCGACATCCTGGGCGCCAACGGCATCGCCGACGACTACCCGGTCTTCCGTCACATGGCCAACCTCGAGTCGGTGAAGACTTACGAAGGCACGCACGATATCCACACCCTGATCATTGGTGAAAGCATTACCGGCATCGCCGCATTCGAGTGAGCCGCGGCCCAAGACACCGCGCGTCTCAAAAAACCAACAACTAAAATCCAACAACCCCCGCAAGGCGCGGCGAATTGGAATTTAAATCGCGCCCGGTAGGCTACCGATCAGATGCTGCCGCTCCCGTGGTTGACGCGCACCAGCACGAAGCGGCTGCCACCCTGCCAGTCGCGGACCGCGACCACATGCGCGTTGTCGCCCACCGTGACCCGCAACTCGGTGAGCGGCGCGCCGTTCTCCCAATGGCGCCCTTCCTTCACCTGACCCAAGCCGGCCATGCGGGCACGGTAGAAATCGAGGACTGCCTTGGCGGGTGCCGGACTTCCGAATTCCCCGGCATCAACGAAGAGCGAGTGGTCGCCGAACTGCAAATGGACGTGGGCGGTGTGGTAGCGCTGCCCGCTCACTTCGACGCCCGAGCCGAAAGCCGACGGGGCGTCCTTGGCCACTTGCACCGCGCCGGGATAGACATCAATACCGAACTGCGCGCCATTCTGCTCCGTCTCGACCTTCAAATCGCCGAAGGGCGAGTGGATCGCCACGTTCTCGTCACCCGTGGCCGTCGTGTGCTGCGACACATGCACGTGGCGCGCCACATGAAACGCGAAATCACCTGCTAAAAAGAGGAGTCCGGCGATCAGGCCGACGAGGACGAGGGCCAGCACCGGCAAAACCCGAATGGCCGGTGGCCGGGGCGGAATCGGGGGCAAAGGCGGGGCGCTGGACATGGCGTCGAACTCCTCAGAGGAAGGGTACGCCGGTCCAAGGCCCCATGTTCCAGCAATTCCCCCCATCCTCCCCTCCCTGTCTCTTATACACATCTGACGCTGCCGAC
>CALEJU010000014.1 GCA_937898755.1 uncultured Acidobacteriota bacterium
GCCCTCCGTTCCAGCACAATCGGCCCCCGGCCTGTTTATGAGATGGGTTCTAGCCCGGATGGCACATCAAAACCTCGCACCGAAAACGGATATGAGCATAAAGAAGTGGCTGTTCTCGGCGTCGACGATTGTTGTCTTCCTTGGTTGTAATTTGCGGGGTGCTGCTGGCTCGTCGCCTACTCGGAATCGGTGGCGAATCACCGCAGCGTGTGCGGTGAAGTTGGGCGGACTGTTGGACGGCCTGCGTCAGCATCATAGTCGGCTGGTGCGCGAGTTCGTCGCCGCCCAGGAGGGCCGCTTGGAGCTGGAGTTTCTGCCCGCCTACGCGCCCGAGCTCAACCCGGTGGAATACATCTGGGGCCATCTCAAGCACCATGAACTGCCCAACTTCTGCGCTCGCAATCTCTCCGACTTGGGCACGATGGCCTCCGTTCCCTGCGTCGCATGCGCCGTCGCCTCGCGCTCGTCTCCGCCTTCTGGCGTCAAGCCGAACTCTTTTAGCATTACGAACATTATGCGAACCTCAATAAGCAGGACCGGCCCGCACGAAATCTCGGTGCTTCCGCAGGAGCAGGCGCGTTCGTGTTCGTGACGAACGCCACGTCTGCGAGCCAGTTGTCGGGGCATTTTCAAACCAGGACCCTTAACATTGGCTTCGGCCCGGTGAAAGCCACCATTCAGCTATCAACCGGCAAAGGCATCTGGGAACTCTCAGTCAGTCCGCCGTGCGGCGGTGCCTCGATAGGTGGATCGGTGTCCTCTATCACAACTGAAACTTGCTCGACGCCGGGCGGGTGCTAACCGGAGGCTGCCCATGACGCTGGACGTAATATCTGGACGCGCTGATTTGGTGATGTTCGTTGTGGCCTTGTTGGTGGGTGCTTGGGTCTTCCTCGACACGAAGGGCATGCTTCGCCTCCTCTTCCGACTGGGGAGCTGGGCCTCTTGGCGGCCTCGCGAGATGCCAGCGATTTCGGTAGGGTGGCTCGCCTTCCTGAAGTGGGACGGAGGCGTTGTCGCGCTGTTTGCAGCGCTCGTTCTTATAGCGCATTTTCTCCACCGGTAGCTGTCAATATGGAGAGCGCTCTGGAGCGCCGTGAGAGCCATGCCTTCGGCATGGGGGTGGAGGATAGACACAAGTCGGATGTGAAAATTGGAGTAGAACTGAATGCTGGAGTCGGTGTTGGAGTCAACATAGATCTCAGCCAAGCCGGCAGCGCGTTCAGCAGCACACTGCAGAGTGCGAACGACGGCATTAACGCCTTGGTGAACGCCACCACTTCACTCGGCCCAGGTCCGACGTCGGACCTTCACCTGCCGTCCTTTCTACGGCCAAAGGACTGACTGCAATGAGAATTCCTTGGAAACAAATTGGGATCGGTTATTTAATTCTGGTGGCCGTGGCCTTGGTCTAGACAAGCCCGATCGGGCTCAAAATGTGGCACGAGCGCGCCCTCGCAATTGTGGCATTTCAGCGCTATGCGACGGCGGTATCCAAGGGGGAGTACCAAACCGCATACTCCTATTTTGCGGAAGAAGTTAAAGAGTCCGTGCCCATTGACTCTTTCGTAAGTCAGCAGAAGGTTCTGGCGGCCCGGTTTAGACCACTCTCAGCCGTAAGCCGCCAGGGTTTGGATATCGAGGGCCGCGGTTCCCCAATTGTTTGGGAGGAGACGGGGGAAGGAGAGGGGTATTCTCGAAGGCGTTCAGGACGCATTGCCACAACAGTGGGCGAAGGCCGTCGTCATAGATCGAGCATTCATGCGGGAGTACGTTCAAGCGTCGCTTCGAATTAGTTGGGATCCGCATAGTCAGTATGCCCGGGAGATGGAATATGTCTGTCGCTTTGCCACGGCGGATTTTATAAAGGCAGTTAGGTCGATGTCGCCGGAGGATCAGCGTGCCTTCGCCAAGGAGGAATTCAGTATCAAGGGCTGCCGTCCGATCACGGTTGGCGAGTACTGAAATCCAAGGAACTCCGGCAGATTTATTTTGGGGTGACACGACACCCCTGGTTGGGTACTGCGCGGTGCCGGAGCGGCACTGGGCAGTTCCCTATTGAAAAGGCGCGACTAAAGAGAAAGCCGGTACAGGCGAGTACCGGGCGAGCAACTCAGGTTCGCGGCGGGCAACTCTATGCCCTACCAGAGCAGGAGATCTGGAAGGGGCCGATGAGCGGGGAGACGGACAGCAGGACGGTCGCCAGCTCCGTTACAGCTCGTCGGTGGCCACGCCGAGGTGGTAGAGGTGGTGGCGCAGGTGGTCGACGTAGTCGTCGAGCACATATCCCAAGGTGACGGGGGGTGCTTGGTCGTCGGCGAGTGTGTGCGGCACGCCGACGATGCGACAGGTCCGTTCCCACGCCGCGGCCGGGGCCAGTTCCGCCACCCGCAAGAGCAGCCGGTTCAGGACCAGCCAGGCATCACAAATCGCCGCCCACGACATGTCCTGGTAGGCATGTGCCGCCACCCAGTGGTCCTGGGCGTAGCCCGGCAAATGGGGTTTGGTCTCTTGTTGGACGCGTACCAGTCGGACGTGATTGTTCGCCGCGGAATCCACCAGGTGCCCAAGCTCTTCTTTTCTTGACCAGCGGGTGGGTTCGGGCTTGTTGGCGGCCTGCAGGTCGTCAATGCGTGCCAAGCGCGCCGGCACCTCGGCCACCAGCCAACGCAATTGCGCGAGACCATGGGGGGCGGAAGCCATGCTTGCAGCATAGCGGCCGCTGTGCCTGTTGTCCAAGATGGAGCTGGCGGTCGCAGCCGTCATTTCTCGTCCGGGAACGGCCACTGATGGTTCAACAGCAACTGCTGCTCGCGCACAGCGAACGGGACGTTATCAATCTTCAAGTTTTCGAGCCAATGCACCCCGGTCTTGCCGGCCACCACGATGTCCTGATCGCCGTCGCCATCCATGTCGGCGACGATGATCTGGGTACCGACGCCGGCCGTGCCGTTGTAGCTCAAGGGGTAGCGCGTGAAGGTCCCGGTCTTGCGATTGATCTTGTAGTAGTAGATGACCAGCGGCTCATGGCCACCGGGGTCGGTGCCGTTGTGTCCGCGGTAGCGCTTGCCGGTGATCAGCTCCGGCTGCCCGTCGCCGTCAATGTCGGCCAGTTTCAGCGCGTGCGCCTGCGAGAAGGAGTCATCGATGACATGGCGCTTCCAGGCGCGCTTGCCGTTCTCCGTGGTCTGTTCCAGCCAGAAGACGCCGTAGTCGTGCCCGTGGCCGTAGATGAGGTCCATCTTGCCGTCGTTGTTGACGTCGTAGCCGAGGATGGGGAACCCGGAATCGCCCAGCTCCCACTCCGGCATCCACTGCCACTTGTCGTGATCGGCGTCGATGTTTTTGAACCAGCCGTGAATGGTGACGATGTCGGCCTTCCCGTCGCCGTCCACATCCACGATGCCGACGCCGTGACCATCGGCTTCATGACCGCCGACGTGATGCACCACGGGTTCGGGTCCGGCGAAGTCCACCCAGAAGATTCCCTGGCGGCCATAGTGCGCGGCCACCAGGTCGGGCTTGCCGTCGCCGTTGATGTCGGCCATGACCATGCCTTCGGTGGTGATGGTGTGGGTGATGAGGTGCTTCTTCCAGAGGGCGTTGCTGAAGGGCTGTCCCGGCTTGTTGGGGTTCTCGAACCACCACAAGCCGTCGCTCTGCCAGCCGGCGGTGACGATGTCGAGGGCGCCGTCGTGGTTCACGTCCACGGCGAACTCGCCGCAATCGGAGACGAACTCGCCGGTGACCTCGACCTCGCGGAACTTGTGGCGCGTCCACGCTCCGCCGCCGAGGCCGGGGTTCTCGTACCAGTAAGCGCCGCTGGTGATGTCCGGGCGGCCGTCGCCGTTGACATCAAAGACGGTGACGCCTTCGGCGTGATCGGTCCCGATGCGGTGCAGGGTGAAGGGGGCCGGCGCGTCCGCCCCGCGCACGGGATTGTCGCGTTGCGCGGCCAGGCCGCCGGCCACCGCAACCACGCTCCATCCGAGAACAACACGCATTGCCACTAATCGTCCTGAAAGCACTGCCGCCCCCTCCAGCCAGGAAGTTAAAAACGCGATGATTATAGTGGAGAAAGCGCTTGCCGCGTCCACCCGGGATGGCGCAGTGGGACGCCTGCGCGGGGACGGCGCAACGGCCTCCGGTACCATGTGGGGCATGTTTGCCGCCCGCACGGGATGGGACCGCACCCCGAACCGCCTCGCCGCGGCCGCCGGCCGCCGCACCGCCGACCTCATCGACCTCACGGTGTCGAACCCGACGCAGTGGGGCTTGGCGTACGACCGCGAGGCAATTTTGCGGGCGCTGGCACGGCCCGAAGCCCTGACCTATGGTCCCGAGGCGCGCGGCCTTCCCGTGGCCCGCGCCGCGGTGGCGGCGTACTACGCGGAGCGGGGCGTGGAGGTGAACATTGCCGACCTGCTGCTGACCGCCAGCAGCAGCGAGGCCTACGCGTATCTTTTCCGGCTGCTCTGCGCGCCCGGGGATACGGTGCTCGTTCCCACTCCGAGTTATCCCCTTTTTGAATTGCTGGCCGGCCTGAATGATGTGCGACTACGCCCGTATCCGCTGTTCTACGACCACGGCTGGCACCTCGACGCAGTCGCCTTGGAAGCCGCCATACAGCCGCACACGCGAGCCATCGTTTGCGTGCACCCCAACAACCCCAGCGGGTCGTACCTGAAGCAGGAGGAATGGGAGCAGGTGCAGGCGCTGGCCGCGGCGCATGAGCTGGCGGTGATCGTCGACGAGGTGTTCTTCGACTACGCTCTCGCGGCCGACCCTGAGCGCATGGTCAACCCCTGCAACCAGCCGCCGGCGCTGACGTTCGTTTTGAACGGGCTCTCCAAGCTGGCCGCGCTACCGCAGATGAAGCTGGGCTGGATGGCCATCGCCGGCCCGCCGCCTTTGGTGGAGGAGGCCGGGCAGCGGCTGGAGATCATCGCCGATACCTACCTCTCGGTGTGCACCGCGATCCAGTGGGCCGCGCCGACGTTGCTCGCGACGCGCCGCACCATGCAGCCGCAACTTCTCTCGCGATTGAAAGCGAACCTTCAGGCGCTCGATGAACAGATCGCGTCTCACTCCGGCGGCGTGACGCGCCTGGTGGTTGAAGGCGGCTGGAGCGTGGTGTTGCGAGTGCCGCGGTGGCGCAGCGACGACGCCTGGGCAGAGCACCTGGTTGCCGCGGCCGGCGTGCTGGTGCATCCCGGCCACTTCTACGACTTCCCGGACGAAGGGCACCTGGTACTCAGCCTGCTGCCGCAGCCGGAGCGCTTCCAGCACGGGGTCGCGCAGATGCTGCGCGCAGTCGGATAAGCGCTCGGGCCGGCCATGGAGACAACCGCCCGCGTACCGGGCGGCTGAGCGCAAAGATGCGCGCGGATGCGTTTTCAGCAAACCGACGACGACAACAGAAAACCGAAAACCATTCAGACTTTAGCGACCTCGAATTCCAGCCAGGTGAGGGAGTGGGGCGGTAACGTCTGCTCCCACGCGGTTCCCGCCGCACTGAGTGTGGTCTCCCGGGGAGCGACTGCATTCGGATTCTCGAACGTGTTCTGCGTTGCGGGCGTGGCCCCGGTCAGCAGGACATGTTTGCCGCCGGCGATGGCCCGGTAGCCGTTGAGGTGGATTTGGGCGTTCACCGGGCCGTCCAGGCGGCGGTTCACCAGCGCCACCGTCACCTTGCGTTTGTCCTCATCGTAAGTCGCGCTGGCGTCAAGGTAGGGCTGCTGCTCAAAGCGCTTTGTGGCGAATCCCGGCGAATCCTGTGCGACGGCAAGCGCAATGGGTCCGGATCGGCGGGCGAAAAGCGCCAGCGGGTGATACGTGGTGCGCAGCAGCAGCCCGGTGGGCGTGGTGAACATGGGCGCAAGGTCGTTGACCAGTTGCGCGAAATTGGCCACCCGCACCGTGGCACAGTGGCGCTGGAGCAGATTCAACGCACTGGCCACCCAGAGGGCGTCGCGCAAGTTGTACGGCACCTCGAACTTGTGCGGATCGTCCCGCTTGCCGCCGTCGGACCAGTTGTTGAGCAGGTTCCATTCGTCGCAGGCAATGTAGATGGGCGTCTTGCGCCGGGCGCGCGCCGAGGCCAGCGCGGCGCTCTCCTCGGCGCTGCGCAGGCTGTGTTCCATGGCGGCGACGGAGCCCAGGATTTCGTAGTCGTCCTTGAGGTCGTCGGTCACGGTGTAGTAATGCGACGAGAGGTAGTCAACCTGCGGACCGAGCAGCTCGAGCATGGGCCGGTCCCAGTCGGGGTTGGAGGCACCGGAGGCCACCAGCTCAATCGTCGGATCCTGCCACTTCATCAGCTTGGCGGTCTCAAGAGCGAGTTGACCGTAGCCGCCGGCGTCCCGGTGGCCGATCTGCCAACTGCCAAACATCTCATTGCCCAGGCCCCAGAGTTTGACGCCGTAGGGTGCGGCATGGCCGTTTTTCTTGCGCAGGTCGGAGAAGTACGTGCCACCGGGGTAATTGCAGTATTCCAGCCAGTTCGCCGCCTCTTCGGGGGTGCCGGTGCCGAGGTTGACGCACAAATACGGTCGCGCCCCCATCTTCCCTACGGCGCTGAAAAACTCGTCCGTGCCAAAGCGGTTGGACTCCCGTTGGAACCAGGCGCGGTCGTAGCGCGCCGGGCGCGCATCCTTGGGGCCGATGCCGTCCTGCCAGTGATAGCCGGAGACGAAGTTGCCGCCCGGCCAGCGCAGCAGCGTCACCCCCAAGGCGCGGGTCGCGGCCAGCACGTCGGTGCGGATGCCGTCGGCGTCCGCCAACGGCGACCCTTCGTCGTAGAGGCCGCCGTAGATGCAGCGACCGAGGTGCTCGATGAAGTTGCCGTAAAGACGTGAATCAATCTTCCCCAGGCGATGTTCCGGGTCGAGTCGGACCCGGGCCGTGAGGGGTGGCACGGCCGACGTTTGCGCCCAGGCCGTGCGGCTGGCAAGCACGCCCAGCGTGGCGGTCGAGGTGCGGATGAACTCGCGGCGGGTCGGCGCAACGAAGTGGTTGGACATGGCGTCTGAGGCAGCATCATACGCCACGCCGCACCGCTCGATGCCCCTGCGGCGAGCGGTGCGCCTCCGCCATGGGCGCTCACGCCCGACCCCCGACTCCCCACTACTCACGCAGGGTGCGCAAGTAATTGACCAACTGCCAACGCTGGATCTCCGGCAGCTGGCTGAACGAGGGCATGCCGCGGCGCAAGTTGCCGGTGGTCAGCTTCCAGAAGAGGACGCCGTCACTCTGCCGTTGCACCAGAGTCGCGCGCAGGTTGGCGGCGTGGCCAAGGCCTCTCCCATCACCCCCGTGGCAGGCCAGACACTCGCGTACATACAGCCGCCGCCCACCCGCCACGACGTCATTGCGGCCAGCCAGCGGGTTGCGGCGCGCGGCAGCACGCGGGGGTGCCTGCCACTTCGGGTCGGGACGGTAGGTCAGGTTTTGTCCCAGCACTATTCCGGCAGCCACGAACAGGGTGGTTGCCAGGAGTCTGTTAGCGGCCATGCCACCACCTCCGCACGGCGGCTCCGAAGCCCCGCAACTCGTGGCTATAGCTCATGCGGAGCAGAAAGGGCGCGCTGCCGTGGCTCAGACCGAAGGATGGCGCCAGACGCAGCGTGCCGTCCTGGCTGGTGCGCCAAGAGAGCAGCGGCGACACATACTGCGGTGTCTCTCGCAGCCCGAATCCCCGCGTGCTTCCCAACCCGCCCGACAACTCCACGCCCGCCACGAAGTTTTCGCGACAGACATGGCAAGCGTCGGCCCCAGCCAGCCCACCCAGTGGCCGCATGATGCCCAGACTGTAGCCGAACTCGACGCCCTCCGCGGCGCTCAGGTTCTTTTCTAAAATCAAGTTTTCGGCGAACTCCCAGTTGCCGCGCACGCTGGAGAGAATGAGTTTTCCCTCCAGCTCCCGGTCGCGCTGCCGGCGCAGCGACGCGTTACTCTGCCCGCCGTCGCCGAGGTGCCCGATGAACTCTTTTTTAATGCGGCTGGCTTCATTGATGTCCTCAAACTCGAGATACAACACCGGGTTGATGACGTGCTCCTGCGCCAGCGGACGCCAGCGGTTCTCCCAGCGCCAACCGGTGAACACGGTGCTGTCATGCCGTGTGGACTGCCCTTCCAGGTACAGCTCGGTCGTCCACCAGGAGCGCAGGCCGTACTCCAACTCGAGATATGGGGCGACGAAGCGCGGCTGTCCGGCGTAAGCCGGCCCGAAGGTTTGCGATAACGCCACCTCCAAGTTGCCCGGCTCCTCCAAGTGGTGGTCGTAGGTGACGAAAAACGGCGACTCCTGCGCAGCGGCTCTTTCCACAGGGTAGAACAGCGGTGACAGGCCCACGAGGCACAGAACGGAGCGATACACCCAGCGCACGTTTTCTCCCCGACAATCAGAATGGCGACTTAATGAGTCGCCTATGATTGTAGCGTGGGTGATCGAGGACGGTGGGGTGATTCAGGGAGCGGTCACAGTTCACACCTCAGGCGTTGCTGTAGCGCAGGCGGCAACCAAGGCCTCCGCGATCGCACCACGTCCAGATGTTCAGTCGTACGTGCCAATATTTCCTTGCAGCAGGAGATCAACTGTGGGATAACTACGCAATGCGTAGTACGCGTAACGTAGTAGGCGCCGGAGCGGGCGCGGGAATGGGGCACTATTCTGACCCGCCGCTGCTTGTGCTTGCCAGCCTCGCCGATGGACCGAAGCACGGACACGCGATGATCGAAGACATCGCGCTCCTTTGCGGAACCCGGCTGGGACCCGGAACGCTGTATGGGGCGATTGCCCGCCTGGAGCAACAGGGTTGGATCGAGCCGCTCCCACCCGAGGAGCGCCGCCAGCCCTATCGCATCACGGTTGCGGGCTTGCGCGTATTGCGCGCAAAGCTGACCACCCTGCAACAGTTCAGCAGAGCCGGACTGGAGAGGTTGGAAGCCTTATGAATCGCAGACTCGCCCGCCTGCTCATGTCCCTGTATCCGCGCCGGTGGAGAGAGCGCTACGGCGCGGAGTTTGAGGCACTGCTTGAAACCGGCCGTGGCGACCTTCGCACATCGATCAACGTGGTTGGGGCGGCACTCCGCGAACACATCGTCCCAACGCCGGGACGCAAAATGGATCAACTTCCCTGTTCTTTTGGCACCATCATGAAGCAGCCGAGCGCCTATCTTCCGGTGGCAATGTCGCTCACCGCCTTGGCGATGGTGCTCGGTTACATTGCAAAATACGGCGCTGTCCACGAGACCGATGAGGGGGCCGTTGCCCATCTCTGGCAGCTACTCATGGCTGGACAGATGCCGATAGTGGCGTTCTTCGCGATCAAGTGGCTGCCACGGGCTCCAAGACAGACGCTATATGTACTTGCACAGCAATTCGGAGCTGCGCTCGCATCAATGGCCGCCGTCTTTTTTTTCAACTTAGGCTAGCGGCCGGCTGCGGCAGTTTAGGTTGCCCGCTGGGTGCACACAATGAAGGTCGGCCAACCATACTGGTTCGGCACCACGAGAGATCAATGAGCATCCATGAGCGCGGTGAGATCACCTCTAAAGCAAGCTGGGGAAGGTCCGAGAGTGGGTTCCTTTGCCGCCTGCGCGGAGCGGCCCTGGTCGCGGTGCTGGCTGGGGCCGGGGGCTCGGTCGGTTTGATGCTCCGTGCAGGTCGTCATAATAGTTCCCGAATCCTGCTGGTACTTTTCGCGCTCTGGGTGCTCTCACCGTTCGTGGTCCTGGTATTGGCCAACATGGTTTCGAAGCGTTGGTCGGTTCTTACCCGAGCGACGCTTTATAGCGTGATGCTGGTTCTCACGCTGGGCTCTTTGGCCATCTACGGAGATGTTGCCTTGGGGCCTCCGAGGGCGCAGACCGCTTTCGTATTCGTTGTTGTTCCCCCAGCATCATGGCTGCTGATTGCAATCGTTCTCCCGACAGCCGCGCTCCTATCGGGCAGGCGGTCCCGTCGAGGTGACGTTGTCTAACCCGGTGGCGGATGTGCACGCGCCCTCATCTCCCGCAAAGCTCAGAACATCGAAGCGCAGGTTCCACGGGGCGGTCCGCCGATTCAGGGGGTGGTCGTCGCTCAAGCCGTAGGCGTCGCTGCGCCCTCGCGCATGGAAGCGCAGGCCGCGACCAAGGCGGCGGCGATGGCGGGGTTGGATCCGAAGTGCAGGTGAATGTAGCTGGCGAAGACGCGACGGTGGCGAAATCCCTCGGGCCGCGGGACGCTGCCGGTGACGACCAGGTGAGCCGCGGCGGCCGGAGTCGGAGTGGTATCCAGGCGCGAATAATGAAACTCGTGCCCCTTGACCCGCAAGGAGTCATCCCCCAGGCCTTGGGGGCTGACCTCGCGGTAGCCGATCGCCTGCAGTTGAGGCATGAGCTGCGTGCTGAAGTCGAAGCAGCCGGCCATGGGGAAGGCCTTTCCAGAGCCGTCGCGCAGTTCGCGGCCAAGAAACATCATGCCGCCGCACTCGGCGTAAATCATGCCGTCACGCTCGGCAAAGTCACGGATGGCCGTCCGCATGGCAACGTTGTCGGCAAGAGCTGGCGCGTGAACTTCGGGGTAGCCTCCGCCCAGGTATAACCCGTCGAGATTGCCCGGCAGCGAGGTGTCATGCAGCGGGGAGAAGGAAACCACCTCAGCCCCGTAGTGTTGCAGCCATTCGAAGTTGTCGGGGTAGTAGAAGCAGAAGGCGGCATCTTGGGCGACGCCGATGCGGACGCGCTTGTTGCGAGAGGGCACGGCCGACCGCGGCGGCTTCACCGGAATTTGGGCGCGTTGCAGCAGGCTGTCAAGGTCAAGGTTCGTTTCGGCGGAGGCGGCGAAGTCGCGGCGGCGAAGGGATGTGTCCTGCTCCGCGACGGTGGTCAAGCCCAGGTGACGTTCCGTCAGATGCAGATCCTTGGCCTGGCTGAAGGCGCCGACCAACGGCAGTTCGGGAACACTGGCGAAGGCGTCCCGCAACATGGTGGCATGGCCGGCGCCGCCGACCCGATTGCAGATCACCCCGGTCAGCCGCAGGGCCGAGTCGAAACACTGGAACCCGAGCGCCACCGCCGCGGCGCTGCGCACGAGGGCGCTGGCGTCAATGACGAGCAGCACCGGGAGGTCGAGCCATTTTGCGAGCTGGGCCGTGCTGCCGGCGTCGTCGCGGCCGCTGGCGCCATCGAAAAGACCCATCATTCCCTCGACCACGGCCACGTCGGCATCCTGCACCGCCCGGTCCCAGACGTCCTGGTTCTGTTGGCGGGTGAGCATCCAGCCGTCGAGGGTGCGGCAGGGCCGGCCCGACATGGCCGCCAGGTGCCCGGCATCAATGAAGTCAGGCCCGGCTTTGAACGTCTGCACTCGCAGGCCGCGTTCCACCAGGGCCGCGGTGATGGCAAGGGAAACCGTAGTCTTGCCGACGCCACTATGGGTGCCGGCGATCAGAACGGCGGGAAGCGTCATGCGCGATTAGTTTACGTCTGTCAACGCAAAGTAGAAAGTTCCTCATTTGAGCAAAGTAGAAAGTTCCGCAA
>CALEJU010000015.1 GCA_937898755.1 uncultured Acidobacteriota bacterium
CTACACGCGTAAGATCGTCGGCAGCGTCAGATGTGTATAAGAGACAGCCCTCCCTGCGTTCCCCTCCCACGACGAGCGGCTACAATGAAAACAGCGCATGGAAACACTGGTGCAGATCGCGCCGCGCCCGGAGCGGCCGCAGCCGCGGCCCGAGTGGTTGCGCGTCCGCACCCCGTTCGGGGAAAACTACCACCGGCTGAAGCAGTTGGCGCGGCGGCTGGACCTGCACACCGTCTGCGAGTCGGCGCAGTGCCCCAACATCGGCGAGTGCTGGGACCACCACACCGCCACCTTCATGTTGCTGGGCAACACTTGCACGCGGCGCTGCGGCTTCTGCGCCGTCCCCAAGGGCCGTCCGGCGGCGATTGACTACGGCGAACCGGAGCGCGTTGCCGAGGCGGTGGCCACACTCGGCTTGGCGCACGCCGTCATCACCTCGGTGAACCGCGACGACGATACGCTGGGCGGCGCGCGCGTGTTTGCCGAGACGATCCGCGCCGTCCACCGTCGCCTGCCGGCCTGCGGCGTCGAGGTACTGATCCCCGACTTCAAGGGCAGCGAGGAGGCCCTCGGCATCGTGCTCGAGGCCGTGCCGCAGATCCTCAACCACAATACCGAGACGGTGCCCAGCCTCTACGCCTTCGTCCGGCCCGGGTCACGGTTTCTGCGCTCGGTCCAGCTGTTGCGCAACGTCAAACGCCTGGCGCCCGGCATGGTCAGCAAGACCGGGCTGATGCTGGGGCTGGGCGAGACCGAGGACGAGTTGCGCAGCACGCTCGAGGTGCTGGCCTCGACCGGCTGCGACATCCTGACGCTCGGCCAGTACCTGCGCCCCTCGCGCCAGCACTTGCCGGTGAAGCGCTTCGTCCACCCCGATGAGTTCGCGCGATTAAAAGAGGTGGGCTTGGCCATGGGCTTCCGCCACGTAGAATCCGGGCCGCTGGTGCGCAGCTCGTACCACGCCCACGACCAGGCCGCTCAAGTCGTCGAACGGCGCGCCTGTGGAGCGTAGACGCAGACTTCGCGACCGACGTTGATCGCCGCAGAATCAGTTATTCCGGATGACGTTGATTCTGACTCTTGTGTTGAGTTTCACCGCAACCGGGTTTCTGTCCTTGAGGTAGGGCTCGAAGAGCCATTCGCTTGCGCGAAGGCGGATCTTGTCCGCGATCAATGAGGAGGGAGCGTCCGAGACCTCCACGCCGCGCACCGTTCCATCGCCCGCGATTTCCACCGTCAATTTCACGTTGAAAGATCCCTGAACTTTGGGGTCAACGAAGATTGGATCCACTCCGCAGGAGATGCAATAGGGCGGGTTTCCCGCGGGCGCGCCCAGGGGACGAGAGGCAACAGGCGTGGGAGGTCCACCTTCTCCTTGCGACTTATCGACAGAATGCAGCGGGCTGCACTGGAGTTGCCGGCCGACGAAACAAAGGGTTGAGTCTGTGGACGCCCACTTCGTCGTCAACTCCTTGTTCGGGGCGAATGCGGCGTAGGAAGTTTTTCCTCCGAAGATTCGCGCCAGGTTGCTATCCGAGCTCAAACAGCCCTGCGCCGTGCAGGCATGGCATCCATGGAACTGACATCCGGAGATGTCGCTCAGAAGCGGTTTCCAACTCACTCCATCGCGAGAAAAAAATGCACGGGCCACCGCGTGCCCGCCCCGCTTTTCGCGCTCCACGACTTCATTCCCCACCGTCCAGTACAGTCCCCGACGGGCCAGGAAGGTAGACAGGTTCGTGTGGGGAATTTCGGTGGTTGTCCAGGTGCTGCCGCCGTCGGAAGTGGCCACGATTCTGCTGTCGGAAAAGACCGCAGGACCATCCTTCGCTTGAACCGCCATGTGGTTCCGGTCCAACGCCCCAAGGGAGAGAGTAAACGGGAATTTAGCAAACACATCGGCGAGGCGCCCGCTCAAGGACACCGTGCTCAAGCTTCGTGTCGATCCGTCGAACGAAAGTCCGAAATTCCCGCGGAGGACTGACGTGTGCCTCTCAAGTACAACTAGCGACTGCACACTTCTGCTTAACCCGTTGAGGCCAAAGAATTTAATCGCTCACTCATTACAAAAACTTTGATTGTCAGTACGATTAAAGAAATTGACCTAGTGGGCTATGAGGCCACCTTGCGCCAAAACGACACGTGCTTGCCATCTACCGTTTTCTCGACAAGCACCTCGCCGCAGAGTTGACAGCCACCGCGACAAAACTGAGTTCTACCGCCATCTCCGGAAAGAGATCTGCTGGTTTCGTCATTCGGGAACATCATCAGGTGTTTACATGTAGTAGTTGCATGGCTTTCTTCTTCGAAACGCTCATTGTCCATCTGATAGATATTGGCCATGTTTGAGTTTTGCACAAGTGGCGTACGCCGGAAATATCTTGAAGCCGCGAGCCCTGCGGACCCCGTTTAAACGGCGCGCGACAACTGTGCTGGCTGGTGATGCCAGAACTTTCGCAAAACAAATGGTGCCGCAGAAGGGACTCGAACCCCCACTCCCTTTCGAGAACATGGACCTGAACCATGCGCGTCTGCCAATTCCGCCACTGCGGCACAAGGAAGCAGGCCCCGACTGGCAGGAACGACTACGGGCGCTGCTCTTTGATACTGGCAGAGGGCCCATGGGCTGTCAATCCGAAGAGAATTTCGTGGAGCGGAATGTTCACTTGTGCGGATTGCTTTGAAGCAAGCACGATGTGCCGCCACATCGCAGAAAGGGAGGCTGGACCAGATTCCTCGACGGGGGCCTTCGTTTCTGGGAGGGGCCTGTGCTTCACGCCCAAAGTATGTTGGTGTTGACGCGGCCACGGGTTTGATCTTCGGCCATTCAAGGCATCGTGCTGCGCGCGGATCGCATGAGCAGTGTGCCGAAAACGACAGGCACCCTGCCGTCCCCAACGGCCTGCGCAGCGGGCGATCGTGGCGCTGGGCGCATCACGCTTTCATCCAGCGGTCTTGCGTTCGTGTTACCGACAACCGATAACCGACAACCGAAAACCCCTTACCGGGCATGCCGGCAAAACAGCTCGGTCAACTCCTCGTACATCGCCTCCGCACGCCCCGGGTTGGCGGAGCGCAAGGCGTTAGTGGCGCAGTGTTCAAGGTGGTTGCGCAGCAGCAGCTTGGCCACGCCGCGCAATGACTCCTGCACGGCCGAGATCTGCACCAGCACGTCGGCGCAATAGCGCTCCTCCTCGACCATGCGCTGCAGGCCGCGCACCTGGCCTTCAATCCGTTTCAAGCGGGCCAACATGCGGCGCTTGGCCAGCGGCGTGACCGCGTCGGCGTGCTGGGGATGGGATGAGGTGATGTGACCTGGCATGGGGAAATGGCGCACCTGTGTTGCCAAGATTAGACCGGGCGGAGACTCCTGAGACGCAGGCTGTTGGCCACGACGCTGACCGAGCTGAAAGCCATCGCGGCGCTGGCGAAGACGGGCGAGAGTAGAACGCCCAGCCACGGATAAAAGACGCCGGCAGCCAGCGGAATGCCGATGACGTTGTACCCGAATGCCCAGAAAAGATTCTGGTGAATCACCCGCAACGTCTGGTGCGCGATGAGCAGGGCGGTGACCACGCCGCGCGGATCGCCCTGCATCAGCGTGATATCGCCCGCCTCCATGGCGATGTCGGTGCCGGTGCCCATGGCAATCCCGACATCGGCTTGAGCCAATGCCGGAGCGTCGTTGACGCCATCGCCCACCATGGCGACCACCTTCCCTTCCGCCTGCAGCGCCGCCACGACCGCCGCCTTGTCGGCGGGCAGCACCCCGGCGCGGAACTCGCTGATACCCACCGCGGCGGCAATGGCGCGCGCGGTCGCTTCGGTGTCGCCGGTCAATAACATGGACGCGACGCCCATCTCGCGCAGCCGTCGCACGGCTTCTCCCGCTTCCGCTTTCACCGGGTCGGCGACGGCGATCAGGCCGGCGAGACGCCCGCCGATGGCGACGTATAACAATGTCCGGGCCTGCGCCGCGAGCGCTTGGGCGCGTGCGGACAATTCCTGAACGGCGACGCCATGAGCATCCAGCAACGCGGCATTGCCGAGCAGCACCACTTGCCCTTCCACCGTGGCGCGCACTCCGAGGCCGGTCAGACTGTTGAAGTCGGTGGCATTCGAACCGGTGCTGCCGCCGTGCGTCGCCACCAGCACACGGGCAGCGGCAGCCTGCACGACCGCGGCGGCCAGTGGATGTTCCGAGAACCGTTCCACGGTGGAGGCGGTCTGCAGCAGAGTGTCCTCATCGAACGGCGGCAGCGCCACGACCTCGGTGACCTCCGGTCGGCCCCGGGTCAGGGTGCCGGTCTTGTCGAAGATCACGACTTGCACGGCATGGGCACGCTCCCACGTCGCACCGCTACGGACGAGGACCCCGAGCTGGGCGGCGCGTCCGGTGGCCACCATGACCGCGGTCGGCACCGCCAGTCCCATGGCGCAGGGGCAGGCAATGACCAGCACCGTCACCGCCGCCACGAAACCGAGCAGAAAGCGCGGCGCCGGGCCAAAGTCAAACCAGCCTAGAAACGCCAGCACGGCGATGGAGAGCACCACCGGCACGAAGATGCCCGCCACGCGGTCCGCCAGCCGCTGCACGGGAGCCTTCGTGCTCTGCGCTTCCTGCACCAGGCGGACGATCTGCGCCAACATCGTGTCGCGGCCGACCCGGTTCAGCCGCACCATCAGACCGCCGGTCTGGTTGACGCTGCCCCCGACCACACGGTCACCCACCTGCTTGGCGACAGGCAGGGACTCGCCGGTCAGCAGGCTCTCGTCCACCGCACTCTGTCCCTCCTCGACCATTCCATCCGCCGGGACGCGCTCGCCGGGCCGGATCCGGACCCGATCGCCGGCCACCAAGTCGCCGACCGCGACCTCCATCTCCACCCCGTCGCGCACCACATGCGCGGTGCGCGGTTCGAGTGCCAGCAGGCCACGGATGGCGGCCGAGGTCTCGCGCTTGGCGCGCGCCTCCATCAAGTTGCCGAGCGAGACCAGGGCGATAATCCACGCTACCGCTTCAAAGTAGACGTCGGGCGCGAGTCCGCGCACGGTGAACAACTGCGGCGCCATGGTCGCCACGGCGGAGAACAGCAGGGCCGCGCCCGTCCCCGTCGCCACCAGCGTGTTCATGTCGGCGGAGTGGTGGCGCAACGCCTTCCAGGCACGCACATAGAAGTGGGCGCCCGACCAACCCACCACCGGAAGCGTCAGGAGCAGCAATGCGTAGCGCAACACCCCGGGATCCACGCGATAAAGCGCGGGCAGGACACCGGAGAGCCACTGATCGAGCGGCATCAGCAGACGCATCAGCGGGTCGGACCCGGCGTGCGCGTGCATCAGCGGCATGGAAGCCACCATCGCCACCGCGGCCACGGCCAGCGCAAAGCCGACCTTCAGGCGCAGCACGCGGTACTCGCGCCGCGCCGTGGCCGCCTCGTCTTCCGGCGGACCCCCGACTGCGGAAACGGCGAACCCGCGCGCCTGGACCGCGCGTTCGATCTCGGCAGGCGTGACCTCGCCGGGGATGAAGCTGACTTCGAGCTGCCCGGTGGCGAGGTTCAGCGCCGCGGTGGTCACTCCGGGCAGGGCCGTAACGGCGGCCTCGAGCGGGCCCGGTTCATGGACCATCTCCAGCCCTTGGACCATGAAGTGCACGGTGACGAGCGCGGCGTCGTACCCGACGTCACGGATTCTGGAGATCAGCGCTGGAACCGAGGTGGCTTGGGGGTCGAACTCCACGCGCGCACGCTCGGTCGCCAGGTTCACCGCCGCACTCCGCACCCCGGGGGTGTCGCCGAGCGTGCGTTGGATGCGCGTGGCGCAAGACGCGCAGGTCATGCCGGAGATGGGCAGAAGGACCGTGCGACCCAGCTTTCCGGAGCCCGCAGCCGGTGTCGCTGCGGGCCGCGAACGCCCGCTGGCGGCCGCGACAAAGAAATACCAGTTGACCCAGAGGATCGACCCAAGCCCGCCGAGCGTGATCCAAACCGACATGGCTGCCTCCGTGATCAAGCCACTTGAGCGGTAAAGCCTTGCGTGGAGATGGCAGCCACCAAGGCCTCGGGCGTGACCCGCGCCGGGTCAATCTCGACCGTGGCCGACCCGACGTTCACACTGCGCTGCAACACGCCCGGCGTGCGATCCAGCGCCTTCTCGACCGCGGCAACGCAATGCCCACAGCTCATGCCCTCAATCTTCAGTTGTATGGAATGCATGGAAGAACCTCCAGGGCTGATTATACCCCCTGGGGGTATGAGCGCAAGCCGCAGCCGCCGTGCGAGGCTTTCCACCCTCCACTTTGCACTTTCCACTTGTCCCGGTCCGGGGTACGATCCCGCCCGTGCCGGCTCGCCTCTCCATCGCCGATTCCCTGACGCCGGCGGAGCGCGCCTGTCTGCGCCGGCTCTCAACACCTGAGAAGCTGCAGCGCTTTCTCGATGACCTCGCTTACAACACTGAGCCGGGGGGTGTGACCTGTCGTTCGCCACGCCGGGTGCTGCGCGACAGCACGGCGCATTGCATGGAGGGGGCGCTGCTCGGGGCGGCGGCATTGCTGGTACAGGGCGAGCCGCCGCTGGTGCTCGATCTCGAGGCGGAGCGCGACTCGGATCACGTGGTCGTCCTCTACCGCCGCCAGGGCTGCTGGGGCGCCGTGGCGAAAAGTAACTTTTCCGGTCTGCGGTTCCGCGCCCCGGTGTACGCCACGCTGCGCGAGCTGGCCCTCTCCTACTACGAGCACTATTTCAACCTGCGCGGCGAGCGCACCCTGCGGCGCTACTCACGTCCCGTCAACCTGCACCGCTTCGACAAGCTTGGCTGGCTGACCATGGAGCGTCACGTCTGGGAGATCCCCACCTACCTGCTGACCATCCCCCACCGCGACCTGCTTCCCAAGTCGGGCGCCAAGCTTTTCACCCGTGTCGACCGGCGCACCTTCGCCGCCGGACGAGTGGGGAGCGCGGGACACTGAAGGTTGTCGGTTGTTGGTTGTTGGATTTTGGATTTTGGTCTGGGCGATTCAGCCCTGCAGTGGCGCGGCACGCTGCAACATCCAACAACCAAAATCCAACAACTAACAACCCGCCTTCACCACCGTTCCCTGCAGCACGCCCTCGCGCTCGCTTCTCGCCTCGACCTGCAGCAGGCGGTTGGGCGGCCACGCGCCGGCGATCTGGACCCGCAGGTAGTTGTCGCTCAGCGCCGGCGTCGCGTCGGCGTCGGCGCCCTGCAAGGTGAGGACTTCCAGTCGGCGGCCGAGTTGCGAGCGGGCGAAGGCCTGGTGCTTGGCCCGGCTGAGTGCGGCGAGGGCCCGATGGCGCGCTCGCGTTGCGCCGGCCGGCACTTCCGACCAGGCGCCGTCCGCTGTTTTCTGCGCCGACCGGGTTCCCGGGCGGGGGGAGTAGGTGAAGACGTGCAGGTAGGTGAGCGGCAGGCCGGCGATGAAATCGTGCGAGGCGGCGAACTCCGCCTCGGTCTCCCCCGGGAAGCCGACCATGACGTCGGCACCGAGCGCCGCATCCGGGCTGGCCGCGCGCAGCCGCTGCACCACCTCCGCGTAATGCCAGGGGCGATAGCGGCGGTGCATGCGCCGCAGCACCGCGTCACTGCCCGACTGCAGCGGTAGATGGGCATGGCGCGCCAGGCGTGGCTCGCCGAGCAGCGCGATCAGCGCCGGTGTCCAGTCCATGGGCTCGACCGAGCTGAGACGCAGGCGCCGCAAGTCTGTCTGTTCCAGAATGGCGCGAAGCAGGTCCGGCAAGCGGAGCCGGGTATCGAGGTCGCGCCCCCACGTCCCGAGATTGATCCCCGACAGCACCACCTCGTGAATGCCCTGCGCGCACAGCGCGCGGATCTCGCCCAGCACGGTCCCGAGCGGCAGCGAGCGGCTGACGCCGCGCACGCGGGGGATCACGCAGAACGAACAGCGGTTGTTGCAGCCGTCCTGTACCTTCACCACCGGGCGCGTACGGTCGGCACCTGTGGGTATGGGGGTGGTAAAGATCGGGGTGTCGGCTCCAATTTCTCCGGTGATGACCTGTGGCGGCTCGGGCGCGCGCTGCGGCAGCAGGCTCGCCAGCGGCAGGAAGTCTGGCCGACGCTCCCTGGTTGGATGCTCTCGACCTTGACTGAGCAGGGCGGCGATCTCCGCCTTGCGGCCGTTGCCCACCACCCAACCCACGCCGGGCAGGGCCGCAATCTCCTTCGGCGCACGCTGGGCATAACAGCCAGTCACCAGAATGCGGCTCGCGGGACGCTCGCGATGCCAGCGCCGGATCAGGCGCTGCGCCTCGGCATCGGCCTCGGCGGTGACGGTGCAGGTGTTAAGCACGAGCACCCCGGCATCCTGCCAGGAGGCCGCCCGCGGCATCCCACAACGCGCCAGCTCCTGCTCGATGGCCGCTCCATCGCTCTGGTTGGCGCGGCAGCCCAGGTTGTGAACGAACACGGCGGCAGACATGGGTAGTTGTCGATTGTCGGCTAGTTGTCGGTTGTTGGTTTTTAGTTGTTTGAAACGTGCAGTGTGCCCGATCGTGGCATGCTGCGCGTTTCAAGAAACCAAAATCGTACAACCAACAACAGCTCGAAGTTTTTAATTGTTTGAAACGTGCAGTGTGCCCGATCGTGGCCACGCTGCACGCTTCAAACAACCAACAACCAAAATCCAACAACCTTCTACATTCGCTCGATCACGGCCTGCGTCATCGTCGCGGTCGAAGCGGCCGTACCACCGCCCGCGATGTCACGGGTGCGGACGCCTGCAGCGAGCGCGGCACGCACAGCGGTCTCGATGGCCGCCGCCGCCGGCTCCTGACCGAGCGAGTGACGCAGCAACAGCGCACCCGAGAGAATCGCGCCAACCGGGTTGGCGATGCCCTGACCGGCAATGTCGGGGGCCGAGCCATGCACCGGCTCGTAGAGACCGACCGTGCCGCCCAGGGAAGCCGAGGGCAACATGCCGAGCGAGCCGGCCAGCACCCCGGCTTCGTCCGACAGGATGTCGCCAAACAGGTTCTCGGTGGCGATCACATCGAAGTCGCGGGGCCGCAGGATGATCTGCATGGCGCAGTTGTCGACGTAAAGATGGCTGAGCTGTACATCGGGATACTGGGCCCCGACCCGGATGAAGACCTCGCGCCAGAGCTGGCTGGTCTCCAGCACGTTGGCCTTGTCGACGCTGGTGAGTTGCTTGCGCCGTCCCTGCGCCAACCGGAAGGCGACGTGCGCCAATCTCTCGATCTCTTCCACCGAGTACCGCATGGTATTGAAGGCGGCGGTGCGGCCGGGATCGAAGCCGCGTGGCTCGGCAAAGTAAAGGCTGCCGGTCAGCTCGCGCACCACCACAAAGTCGGTGCCTGCGACGATCTCGTCTTTCACCGGTGTCGTGCCGGCGCCGGCAATGCGGAAGACGGGGCGCAGGTTGGCGAAACAGTTGAGCGCCTTGCGGATGGCCAGCAGCCCGGTCTCCGGCTTGCGTGCCGGCGGTTCGCGATCGAACTCCGGGGCGCCCACCGCCCCCAGCAGTACCGCGCTGGAGCGGAGCGCGGCCGCGCGCGTCGCCTCGGGCAGCGGCGACCCGGTCTGGTGGATGGCGGCGCCGCCGATCAGATGCGTATCGGTCGTGAACTGGAAGCCGAAGCGCGTCGCGGCCGACCGGAGAACATCGAGTGCCGCCGCGGTGACCTCGGGGCCAACGCCGTCGCCGGGGAGAACACAGATGTGAGCAGGGGAAGCAGATGCCATGAAGAGAAAATTATAGACGGAGGCAGGCGCGCCGTTCTCAGTCACGGCTGCCGCTGGCGGGGTCGAGCAGGCGGACGCGCAGCTTGTTGCCATCGAGTTGAACTTCAACCGCCCCGTCGCGATCGGTGCGGAAGACGCGCGCGCCGGCAGCCTGCAGCGTCGCCAGCACCTGCGGGCTGGGGTGGCCGTAGCGGTTATCGGCGCCGACCGAGATCACCGCCGCCTGCGGCGCCACCGCCGCGAGGAACGCCGGGGTGGTCGAGGTGCGGCTGCCGTGATGGCCGATTTTGAGGAGCTGACTCCGCAGGCTCAACCCGGACGCCAGTTCCGCCTCCTCCCCTGCTGCCTCCGTATCGCCGGTCAGCATCATGCTCTGGCCTCCGTAACGCACGCGCAACGCCAGCGAATCGTCGTTGGAGGCGCTGGGGCCGGCGCGGTAGTCCGGCATCGGCAGCAGGACCTCGGCGATGACGCTGCCCACCTGCAGACGTTCCCCGGCCTCCAGCGCGCGCAGCCGCCCCCCGTCGGCCAGAGCGTCGCGCAGAAAAGCCCGCGTGGGAGGATCGGCGGGGAGGGTGCGCGACACCCAGATCTCATCGGGGTGAAACAGGTGCATCACCGTCGCCATACCGCCCAGATGATCGTTGTGCGCATGGCTCAGCACCACGGCGTCGAGATGCCGGATGCCGAGGCTCCAGAGCGCCGGCGCCACGATGCTGGCCCCGGCATCGAAGCTCTGGCCGGCGGGCCCCGCATCCACCAGCAGCGTGCGCTGATCGGGAAGGCCCACGAGAATCGCGTCCCCCTGTCCGACGTCGAGAAACCACAGCGTCAGGCGGCCGCGCGGCAGGCGCGGCGGGAAGGGGGCCGCCACCAGGACTCCTCCACCGATGGCCACCAGCAGGGTGGCAGCAGCGAAGCGCCGTCCATCCCAGACCCGCAGTTGCGGTACAAGTCCCTTCCGTTCGGCGGACACCCAGAGCCAGAGTGCGGCGACGCCCGCGAATACCGCCACAGCCCACAGCGGAGGCGTGGCCACGCGCCAGTCGGCCCCCGGCCAGTGTGCCGCCCCGTGCGCCACCAGCAGCACCGGACGCATCGCCCAAGTCAGCAGCAGCCCCGCCGCGTGCGCCATGGGCGGAGCAAGGATCACGAGCAGCAGCAGCACCCAGGCGAGCGGCAACAGCAACGCCACCCAGGGGACAACCAGCGTGTTGACGACCACGCTCCACGGGTTGGCGCGGTGGAAGTAGACCGCCATGAGTGGGATAAACCCAAGTTGCAGCACGAGCGCGACGGCGACCACTTCATAAAGGCGCCAGGCAGCACGCAGCAGCGCGGGGAACAAACGCCATCCGAGGGGCGGCCAGAACCAAGCGAGGCGCGTCGCCACCATGCGCAGCTCGAGACGGTGCTGTGCCAGCAGGGGTGAAAACGCCTCGTCGTAGCCCGTGTCCGCGAGGCGTTCCGTGGCTCGCAGCCGCGGTCGCGCCGTGTGCGCCAGCCAGGGCGCGGCCACGCCGGCCAGCAACACGGCCGCGGTAAACGACATCTGCCAGCCCACGTCGAACAGATCGCCCGGGCGCGCGAGCAACAGCAGCAGCGCCGCCGCCCCAACCGCGTTCAGAGGCTGGCGCTGGCGGTACCAGGCGCTCGCTCCGAGATAGATCGCCAGCATCAACACCGCTCGCAACGTCGGCGTGCGGCCGGCGATCAGCCAGGTGTAGCCGGCCAGCAGCAGCAACGCACAGCCCGCGGCGTGCAGCGGCGAGAGTCGCAGCCACCGTCCCAGTCGTGTCAGCCACAACATCAGAATGCCGACGTGCAATCCGGCCACCACCAAGACGTGGTAGATCCCGTCCGTTTCGAAGTCCTCGCGCGTGGCGGGATCCAGCTGCCCGGTATCGCCCAGCAGCATGGCGGAGAGAACGGCTTGTGACGGTGGGCGAGTCGTCGGCCGCCGCGCCGCACGCTGAGCGAACATGGCGTCCAGCGCCGCGATCAGCCGGGTGCGTAAGCCGGTACGCAGGCGTTGCGGCCCGTTGAGGCCATTGCCGGGAAGCACGACGACCTGTGCAGAATGCACGCTGGCGGCCAGCTCGATGGCATTTCTGGCGTCGCGACGACGGGCGTCGGGAACCCCGGGGTCGAGGAAACGGTGCGGCCGATGCAGCTCGCCGCTCAGGCGCAGTTGGGTTCCGGCCATGATGGCATGCAGCGGACCGCCCCAAGGCGACCCGTCCCGGCGCGCGTCGGGCCGGACCGTCACTCGGACGCCCAGATGACGCTGCCAAATGTGCCCCCCCGCCTCGACCGCCTGCGTATCAAGAACAAAGCGGGGCGCCTCGTTATGCCATGTCGGGTCGTCGCGCACGGTACCGGTTAGAGTGACGCGCTCCTCGCCCAGCCAACCCGCCGTGTCCATCGCCGGTTGCGGCCGGTGACCGCGCACGCTTCCCAGGCAAAACACGGCGGCGAGAAGCAGCACGGTGCGCACCCGCCTGCTCAGCACTGCGAGCAATGTGCAGGCGAGCGCCAAGCCGGCTGCCTGCGGCACAGCCGGCAGCGCAATTCCCAGCGCACCCGCCAGCGCGGCGTAGAACAGCGGCTGCATGAGACCGAACTCACGCTACAAGCAGCCGGGATGCGAAGACAAGACACCCGGAGGGAGGGGGGCGGTGGAGCAGGGAGCGAATGGATGTTGGCTTTCCGTTGTTGGTTGTTAGTTGTTGGTCCGCGACGCTCGCAAACTTTGCCAACTACAAGCTTCAAAAATCCAACAACCCAAGACCACGATTTTAGTGGTTGGTTGTTAGTTGTCAGCAGACCTTCCGTCCGACTGCACGCTACAAGAGTCCAGTCACCAGCTTCCAACAACTGCGCCGCTGCACGTTTCAAAAATCCAACAACCACCATCCAACAACGTTATTCCCGTCGCAACTTCACCACCGTCTCCAGGTGGTACGTCTGCGGGAACAGATCGAAGAGGTGGACTTCCTCCACGGTGTACAGCCCGGGCAGCAGCAGCTTGAGGTCGCGGCCGAGCGTGGCCGGGTCACAGGCGACGAGGTGAATGCGTTCGGGGCGGGCGGCGCGGATGGCCTCGACCAAGGGCGCGCCGAGGCCGTTGCGAGGCGGATCACAAACGAGGAGATTAATGCCGCCGGTCCGCTGCTGCATGTAGCTCAGCGCCGACATGTTGTGGACGCGCACCCCGGCATGGGCCACGGCATTACTGCTCAGGTCGGCCGCCGCTTCCGGGTTGCCCTCGACGGCGTCCAGCTCGGTAAACGGCGTGGCAAGCGGCAGCGTGAACAGGCCGACACCGCTGTAGAGGTCCACCGCCGCCGTGCCCGTCTGCCCCGCCGTGACGACCTCGATCAGCTCGGCAATGAGGTGACGATTGGCTTGGAAGAATGAGCCGTGGCTGACCCGCCAGCGCTCGCCGGCGACGGCGTATTCGAGAAATCCATCGCCCCAGACCACCTCGCGCTCGCTCGGCGACACCACCGCCACCGAGACGCAGCCCGGCACGGCGCGGGCCGCGGCGACGGCAAAACGCGCTTCCGCTTCCTGCACGCGCTCGAAGCCGAACTCGAGCAGCAGCTGGTCATCGGCGGCATCGGTGAAGATCTCCACCTCGCGGCAGGTGGGTGGCACGTCGGCGAGGCCGCGCAGCAAAGCAATGGCCTGGTTGATGCGGGGCGAGCTGATCGGGCAGTGGCTGATCTCCACCAACTGGTGGCTGGCGTGGGCAAAGTAGCCCAGCTTGGCGGGCTGTCCCGGGCCGCCGGAAAGCAATCGCAGCCTGCTGCGATTGCGGTAGCCCCAAGGCGGCGAGGCGTGATGGACGATTTCACGGTCCCAGTTCACGCCGCCAGTGCGCAGCAACGTCTCACGCAGCACGGCTTCCTTGATCTCGAGCTGGTACGCCGCATCGGCATGCTGCAGGTGACAGCCGCCGCAGCGCTCGAAGTACTCGCAGCCGGGCGCAACCCGATGCGGCGAGGGTTGCTCCAGGTGCAGCACGCGAGCGCGGGCAAAGCCTTTGGCGTTGCTCTCGAGCACGGCGCGCACGCGTTCACCGGGCAAGGTGAATGGGACGAAGACCGCCTTGCGGCGGGGTGCCTTCGTCGGGGACGGGTCCGTTGCCGGGTCCCCCGCATCATCCGCCGCACTCACCGCCGCAGGTTCGGGCGCCGGCAGGCGCGCAAGGCCGTCCCCGCCGTAGACCAGCTTTTCGATTTCGAGCGCAACCGGATTGGCAAGCGGTGTCTTCATCCCATGTAAAACAGACTGAGGCGTGGCAGCCGGTAATGCTCGAGCAAACGCTGCTGCAGAAACCGCCGTTCGATGAGAGCCAGTTGTTCGGGGCGCAGTTTGCGCCGATAAGCGGCCAGCTCGCGATCAAGGCTGGCGCGTACCCCGACTTGAATGTCGGTGGGGGTGGCCATGAGCAGGGCCCCTGACAGTCTATCGTCCAATACGGTCAGGACGCGCTCGAGTTCTTCCAGGCTCCGTTCCGCCCCCCAGGTTTCGCCGGCCAGTTGGGCCAGCGCGCCGGAGATTTCCTCGCGCAAGGGCTGCAGAACTGCGGGCAGTTCCGCTTCCAGGACGCGCGCCTGACCGTCGCGGAGAAACTTCTGCACCCGTTCGCTCTCGAAGCCGGCCGGCGTCGCCGCCTCCACCCCGTCATGACCACCGACCGCGGCCGCCTGCATGGCCTCCGCGGCGGCCGCCACCGCCGGGGCACAGTAGATCAAGGCCCGCGGCCTGGCATCCTTGCGACGCCCGGACGCGAACTTCTCAAAGGCCTGATCCATGCCAGCCAGCACCGCTTCCAGCGGGATCTCCGCCGCGCGCCAGGATTCGATGAGCGCCCAGTCCACCGGGGACAGGTAAACCAGCGCCCCGCGCTTGCGCTGGAAGTGCTGTTCGATCTCGGTGAAGTAGTTGAAGTAGTTCACGGCCAGGGAGTCGGGGAAGGATGCGTGACGAGCCGGGGCTGCGCTCACAATGATGCGAGAACGGGCAGCGCTCCTTCCGTCACCGTCTTTTTAAGCTGTCCGCAGGCAGCGTAGATCTCGCGGCCTCGCGGTCGCCGCACCCAGGCGCCCAGCCCGCCGCGGATCAGTACCTGTTGAAACGCCTGCACTTGCTCTTCCGAGGGCGAAGCGAACGGCAGATTCGGACCCATGTTCCAGGCAATCAGGTTGACCTTGCAGGCAATGCCGCGCGTCAGCTCGAGGATGCGTTGCGCGTCCTCCGGGGAGTCGTTCACGCCGGCCAGCAGGACGTACTCGAAGGTCAGGTACTCGCGCCCTCCGAGCGGGTAGTCGCGCGCCGCTTGAAACAGCGCTGCCAGCCCACCCTGGCCGCGGTTGAGCGGCATCAGTGCGGTGCGACTCTCGTCGGTGGTGGCGTTGAGTGAGATGGCCAGGTTCGGACGAATCGGCTCCCCGGCATAGCGCCGGATTTTGTCCACAACGCCCGAGGTGGAGATCGTGATACGGCGCGGCGAGAGTGCCGCCCCCTTCGGAGTGGTCAAAACCGTAACCGAGCGCATCACGTTCTCGTAGTTTAGGAACGGCTCCCCCATGCCCATGTAGACCACGTTGACGCGATCGCCGCCCGACACGCCGGCTTGGAGACCGTGTTCCCGGAGCAAGGTCAGGACTTGGCCGACGATTTCAGCGGCCTCGAGGTTACGTTTCAAGCCCAGGAGCGCCGTCAGGCAAAACTGACAGTTCACCGGGCAGCCGACCTGGGTGGAGATGCAGAATGTGTAACGATTGCGGACCGTCTCGCCGCCACCCTCAAAGTCCTCAACCGGAATAAAAACGCTCTCGATCATTTCGCCGTCAGCAAGGCGCAGCAGGTAGCGAACCGTGCCGTCGGCCGCTTGAACGCGTTCGGCCACTTCGGGCCAGCGCAGATCGAACGCGGTTGTCAAGGTTTGACGCACCTGCGGGGACAGCACCTGGATGGCATCCCAAGTGGCGGCGCGCTCCCGATGGATGGCGCGAAAAACCTGCTGCGCCCGAAACGCCGGCAGGCCGAGCTCCCGCACACGGCTCGTAAGCTCTTCAAAACTCAGGCCTAAAGGGTTGGGAAGGGGGGGCACAGCCGTTCCAGAAAGGGACATCCTGATGGTAACACCGGGCGGACGGCAGCGGGACCAGAAGTCCGCCCCGGAACGGCAGTAACTCTTTATAAATCAAGTTTTTAACGGGACATCGAGTGTGGCGTCGGACCTGTGTCAGAATTAAGGGAAGCAATGCGCGTTGAGCGGGCAAGCCAGTGCTGCCCAAGTTAGCGCGTGTCAGTTCCAACGTCCTGCCCCGGATCGCGTCAGGAGGCCCCGGTGTCCTACGCAGTGTCCCTTCCCGAACCCACCGTGGCCGTTCTGCCCCCGGCAGTCGAGCGTACCTTCTTGCCCAACGGCTTGTGCGTGATCACCGAGCGCATGCCGCATGTGCGCTCCGTCTCGCTGGGCGTCTGGGTCAAGAGCGGCTCGCGGCGGGAATCACTCGAGCAGAACGGCATGACGCATTTCATTGAGCACATGCTGTTCAAGGGCACCACGCACCGCACGGCGGAGGAGATTGCCCGCTCGGTGGACTCGATCGGCGGCAACCTCGACGCCTTTACCGCCAAGGAGACGGTCTGCTTCAGCGCCAAGGTCCTCGACGAGCACCTGCCTCTCGCCTTTGAAGTCGTCGCCGATCTGGTCCTGAACCCGCTCTTTCGCAGCGAGGACATCGTCCGTGAACAGGGCGTGATCCTGCAGGAGATCAAGATGGACGAGGACAACCCCGATTACCTCGTACACGAGATCTTTACGCAGAACTTCTGGAAGGGTCATCCGCTGGGTCGGCCCATCCTGGGGACCAAAGACACTATTAAGGCGATGGAGCAGGAGAAGTTGTTTCCCTACTACCGCGCCTGCTTCTCGCCCGACAATTTGATCATCGCGGCTGCCGGCAACTTGGAACATGCGCAATTGCTGGAGCTGGTGAATCGATGGTTCGGCGCCCAGCAGGCCGTCCCCAACGGACACGTGGACCTGCCGCCCACCACTTTCGCGAAGATCGTCCTGCGTAACAAGAAGCAATTGGAGCAGGCGCAGCTCTGCGTCGGCATGCCCTCGTTTCCCCTGCTGCACGAGAAGCGTTACGCCTGGTCGGTGCTCAACACGCTCTTTGGCGGCGGCATGTCATCGCGGTTGTTTCAGAACATTCGCGAGCGCCAAGGCCTGGCTTACTCGGTCTACAGCGACCTGAGCCCGTACCGCGATGGCGGATTATTTGCCGTCTACGCAGGCACCAGCGCCAGTTCACTGCGCAAGGTCGTGCACTCGATCATGCATGAGCTGCGTGACCTGAAGCAGAACCTGATTCCGGACGAAGAACTGCGCCGCGCCAAGGACAACCTCAAGGGCAGCCTCATGCTCGGTTTGGAGTCGACCGGGTCGCGCATGTCGAACCTGGCGCGCCAGCAGATGTATTTCGGGCGCTATATGGACCTCGATGAGATGATCCGGCGGGTGGAGGCGGTGACGGCAGAAGAGATCCGCGCGCTGGCCCAGGAAGCCTTCCTCGCCGACCACATCGCCGTCACCGCGCTGGGCAACCTCAACGGCGTCAAGTTGACGCGCTCCGACCTCGCCATTTGAGCAGAATGAAGACTGGGCGCAGGCGCGTCGGCCTACGCGGTCGTTCGACATTCCTGTTGCGCGCTGCCCGGGACAACGCGGATTCCGGCTGGCTGCTTTGTGGTGCTTGGCTGAAGCCCTACCCTGCCGAGACTCCTGCCTCTCCTAAGCTGGCGACACCCGTCCCCAACGCTGCTACCATCGCGGCATCTTTACAATGAAACGTGCGCTGACCAATACGGCGCTGGGGCTGCTGGCCCTGCATCTCGTGGCGCTGAGTGGGTTGGGCGGGCGCCGGTTCGACGCTCCAGCCTCGAATATTATCCAAGCGCTGGCCGCAGGCTTAGCGGGCTTGGCTTGTCTCCTGGCGGCCCGCCGGAGTCGCGCGCTGGCACGCTCCTTCTGGGGTTGCTGGAGCGTCGCGTGCCTGCTCTGGATGGTCGGTCAATGGATGTGGACGTGGTACGAGAACGTCGTGCATGTGCCCGTCCCCCACCCTTCCGCCGTCGACATTTTTTACCTACTGATGTACGCCCCGCTGGCGCTCGCCGTGATGCTGGAAAGCGGTGTCACGGTTCAGGAATGGAACTGGTTGTTGTTTTTGGATGGCCTGCAGATCGGGGTCATCATCATCCTGACGTACGCCAAGATCGAGTTTTTGCATGGCCAGGCGTTGCTCGACTATCTGGCCGTACTGCCCAACTTCTTCAACGGCGGGCTCGCCATCGTCTGCTGGATGCGAGCACGTTACGACCGAGATAGCGGGACGCGACGGTTGTTTTTCCTGGGCGCTATATTTCTCACGCTGTTCTTTCTGGGTGATGGAATCGCCAGCCGCGGGAGCATCAAATGGGGACTCGCGACCGGAAACTGGACTGATCTGGGCTGGAGTCTGCCCTTTCTGGTTCTAGCCGGGCTCGTGGTTTACGAGGTGAAATCTCCCACCACGTCGGGGCAAACCACGGCGTGGTGCCTTCCCGTGAACCTGGTGCCCGCCTTGCTGCCGCTGCTGGCGTGGGTGGGGGCCATGCGTCTCCTGCCAGACCAGCCTCGGGAAGCCTTCTGGCTGCTGTTAATTTCTGTCCTGACGTTTTCGGCCCGACTGCTGTTCAGCGAATACCAGCGAGACCAGGGCGTGCGCGCGCTGCGCTCCTCAGAGGCGCGGTTTCGCGCCTACATGGATCACATCCCTGCCATCTGTGGGTTGCGCAACGCCGCTGGGGAGAACGTCTACGTCAATGCTTACACCACGCAGGTGACGGGGAAGCGCGCCGATGAACTGCTGGGCAAGACGGACTTCGACCTGCACCCACCCGAGCTTGCGTTGCGCTACCAGGCGGAGGATCGCGCCGTATTGCAGACCGCCACCACGCTACATCGCACCGAGACAATCACCGGCCGCGACGGCAAACAACAAGAACTCCTGGTTTTGAAGTTTCCCGTCGAGAACGCACCCGGGCCGCTCCTCCTGGGTTGCGTGATCATCGACATTACGGCGCGCCGCCAGGCGGAGATTGAACGCGACCGATACTTTTCCCTGTCTCCCGACGTGATGTGCGTGATCGACCGTGATGGTCGCCTGGTCCGCGTCAACCCCGCGTGGCAGGACTTCTTCGGAGTTTCTCCTGATGCGGCGCTGGGCCATCCCTTCGAGGAGTGGGTTCATCCGGACGACATTCCCATCGCTCGTGCCGGGATGGGACAACTGCTCCAGGGAACGCCGGTGGTCGGCTTGCTCTGCCGGGCGCGTGGGGCGGACGGCCGCTACCGCCTGATACAGTCCTCCGCTGTATATTCACCGGAATTGGACCGCATCTTCAGCAGCTCACGCGATATCACCGCGCAGCAGCGCATGGAAGACCAACTACGTCAGTCTCAAAAGATGGAGGCCCTGGGGGTGCTGGCGGGCGGCGTGGCCCACGATTTCAACAACCTCCTGACTGTCATCCTCGGCTACAACGAGTTGGCGCTTCTGGAGACCGCGCCCGGCTCGCGCGCCCATGAACGCCTGCGGCAGGTGCGCGATGCCAGCGAGCACGCCTCCGCCCTCATCCGCCAGTTGCTGGCCTTCAGCCGGCAGCAGGTTCTGGAACTCCAACCTCTTGATTTGAACCATGCCGTGCAACAGGCCGAAAAGCTCTTCCGTCGCCTGATCGGGGAGACCATCCGCATTGAAACCGTGCTCGCGCCGCAGCTCGGCGCGGTCCTGGCCGACCCCAACCAGATGCAGCAGATCCTGATCAATCTCGCGCTCAACGCGCGCGACGCCATGCCGCAAGGCGGGATCCTATACATCACGACCACGCAATGGGATTCCCTTCCCGACCCGCCCTCCGGCCTGCCGCCCGGTGCTTACATCGAGCTCGCCGTGCGTGATACCGGCCACGGCATGCCCCCAGAGGTACAGCAGCACATCTTCGAACCCTTCTTCACGACCAAAGATAAAGGCAAGGGCACGGGCCTCGGGCTGGCCACGGTCTACGGCATCGTGGAACAGAGTCACGGCGCGATTGCGGTGGAGACGGCGCCCGGCCGGGGGACCTGCTTCCGCATCTATTTGCCGCAAGCCAGTCCCCACGCGGCGGCGCGAGCGGCGGCCGAGCCGCTGGTTGCGTCCTCCACGCGGCCGGCTCTGATTCTGCTGGTCGAAGACGAGCCCATGGTGCGCGCTTTGGCCCGCGACACGCTGAAGAGCTATGGCTACGAAGTGTTGGAAGCGGCCGATGGCCATCACGCTCTGCGCCTCGCTGCCGAACACGCGGAACGCCTGGAGCTGCTTCTCACGGACGTCATCATGCCGCACTTCAGTGGCCCCGCCCTGGCCACACAACTCCTCGCCACTCATCCTCACCTGAAGGTGATCTACATGTCGGGCTACACCGACGGAGCCATTGCCGAGCACGGCGTCCTCGCGCCGGGAACCGAGTTTCTGGCCAAACCCTTCACACCCAATAGCTTGGCGAAGAAAGTCGCCGCTGTGCTCGGACCCGTCGCGAGGACAGACGCCGGGGCCTGATGCCGGCGCGGCACCCCCTGACACATGGAAGGCGGCGGTAAACGCGTTACGTCAGCGGTGGGTTGCAGGCTTGGTTCCAGCTGCGATCTCAAAAACGAGAATGTGCTGCCAGGGTAGAAACTCCAGATCCTGCTGCAGGCGGTAACCAGCCGGCTCCAGTTCGCGGCGCACCTGCGCGACGGTCATTTTGTGCAGCGGTTGAATGGGAACGCTGGGATCTTCGCCCCGATACTCCACCAAAACCAACCGGCCGGAGGGCTTCAGCGCCGTCTTGAAGCGCGCCAGCATTTCTTGCGGATGCGCCAGCTCGTGGTACACGTCCACCAGCAGGATCAGGTCGCACCGCCCGACGGGCAACTTGGGGTCATCCTCCGTGCCCAGTACTTCACGGACATTGTTTAAGTGACGGGCCCGGATATTGGCATCGAGCCGTTCGAGCATCGCGGGCTGGATGTCTTCGGCGTAGACAATGCCGCGAGGACCCACCGCCCGTGCCAGCCGCCAACTGAAGTAGCCCACACCCGCCCCCACGTCAGCGACGGTGGCGCCGGCTGGGATCTTCAGCGCACGGATCACTTGATCAGGCCGCTCTTCCTCTTCCCGCTCTGGACGAACCAGCCAGTCGGCGCCCTCCGCCGACATGGTGGGTGCCGGGGTGCGCGCCTGTGCGAGCAGCGTGGCCCGGAACGCCGTGGAGCGATGCGATGCCGCCGGTGCGGCAGGCGCCACCCCGGCGATCAGGGCTGCCAGCAGAACAAACAGCCTGTTTCGGGTCATGCAGTCACCTCGTCAACCGGCCGCCATCTCAGTTGTTCCGTTCCCAGATCAGGCGCAGTCCTTCCAGCGTGAGGCCTTCATCGCAGTGTTGGATGTACTTCGAGCCTTGCGTCATCAGCGGCGCCAAGCCGCCGGTGGCGACCACCGGCGTGTGGCCGCCCAACTCGGCCAACAAGCGCTCCAACAACCCATCCACCAGGCCGAGGTAGCCGTAGTACAGCCCGGATTGGATGCTGCCCACGGTGGTATTGCCAATGAGCCGCCCGGGTTCGCGGATCTCGACCCGGGGCAAACGCGCCGTGCGGGCGAAGAGGGACTCGGCCGCAATGCCCACGCCCGGGCAGATGATGCCGCCCACGTATTCGCCCTTGGCGGAGATCACGTCGAAGGTGGTCGCGGTTCCGAAGTCCACGACGATGGCGGGGGCGCCGAACCGCGCCTGGGCGGCAACGGCGTTGACGATACGGTCTGCTCCGACATCGGCGGGTGGCTCGTAGCGCACCGCCATGCCGGTCTTGGTGCCCGGTCCCACAAACAGGGCATCGAGCCCGAACACCTGGCGCATTGCGGCGCGCACCATGGAGTCTTGCGGAGGAACCACCGAGGATACGATCACGCCGCTGATCGCCGTGACGTCCAGTTGGTGGGTGGCAAACAGACCGCGCAAGAGCAACCCGAACTCATCGCCCGTCTGGGCACGCGGCGTGGTGATCCGCCAGGAGGCGGCCAGCTCGGCGCCACGGAACACCCCGAGGACGGTGTTGGTGTTGCCGATATCCACAACGAACAGCATGGGGAATGTTCTCACGGGGCCGCTCGCGGCAGGTCCGCCGGAGCGGGAGGCGTCCACCCCGCGCACAATTCAGGAGGTCGGCCTCACCTCACCGTTGAACACCGTCGCCAGCGTTCCATCGTCGCGGCGAACCCGCAGAAATCCAAGCTCGTCGAGACCCGCGGTTACGCCCGTGTAGGCCTCAGCACCGCTGCCCACGCTCACCGGCAAACCCTCGGCGTAGGTCGACGCCTGGCGGAAATCGGCCAGTAAATCGGCGCTTCCCCCGTGGGCGAACATCTCGTAGCGGGCATCCAGATGACGCAGGACTTCGGACAGCAGTTGCGCCCGCGACACCGTCTTGCCTCCCGCCAGCCGCAACGAAGTGGCGATGGGGGCAAGTTCCCCGAAGTCGAGTTGATTGACGTTGATGCCGATGCCGAGCACGGCATGGTGGACACGCATCGGATCGCCGGCCATCTCCAGCAGCAGGCCGCCACATTTTTTGCCCGCCAGCAGAATGTCGTTGGGCCAGCGAATGTCGGGCCTCAGTCCAGTGGTGGCACGGATGGCTTCCGTTACCGCCACGCCCGCGCCCAAGGTCAGCGGAAGAAGTCCCGAGGGTGGTCCGGGAGGACGCAACAACAAGCTGCAGTAAATCCCGGTCGAGGCCGGGGAATACCACGTGTGGCCCTGCCGGCCGCGCCCGGCCGTCTGCTCCTCGGCTACGTACAAGCTGCCATGCGATTCCCCGGCGACGGCCCCCTCCAGCGCCCAGCGCTGGGTCGAATCAATCTTAAAGGCGTGGTGCAGTCGCCGTCCCAAGGAACCGCTGCGCAGTGCCGGCAGGACCAGCGAGGGCAGCAGCAGGTCGGGCATGGACTCCAACTGGTAGCCGCTGGCAGCGTGCCCACGCAGCTGGACACCCAGCGCGCGCAACTGCTCCATGCTGCGCCAGACCGTCGAACGCGTCACCCCCAACTCCTGCGCCATGCGTTCCCCGGAGAGCACCACGGTGGGATAGCGCACCAGCAGTTCCGCCAGATGGGTCAGATGATAATTGGTGGGATCCATGCCAGACCCTGCATACCGGTCGACATCATCGTTATTCTGCGCGTCCCGACTCCAGCCTCTGGCCGGCGCACGTCACACCGGGCGCATGCGCATCGAAAGATCCACTGCGGGAGCGGAGTGGGTCACCGCCCCCACGCTGATGTACTGAACGCCCGGCACGGCGAAGTCGCGGATGTTCTGCAGGGTCATGCCACCGGAAACTTCGATCGAGGCTCTTCCCCCGACCGCCTCGACTGCTTTGCGCACCTGTTTCGGCGTCATGTTGTCGAGGAGGATGCGTTCGGCACCGCTGGCCAGTGCTTCCTCCAGCTCCGGCAGGCTGCGTACCTCAACCTCGATGAGCTGATCGGGGCTGCGCCCCTGCTGCGCCCGCCCCACGGCAGCGCTGATGCTCCCGGCAATGGCGAGATGGTTGTTCTTGATGAGGATACCGTCGGAAAGATCGGCGCGGTGGTTCAGGGCACCGCCGCAGGTGACGGCGTACTTTTCCAGCAGGCGCATGCCGGGCACCGTCTTGCGCGTGTCCAGCACCTTGACGCCGGTGTTCCGTACCGCGTCCACGAACTTGCGGGCCTGCGTGGCGATGCCGCTCAGATGCTGCAGGAAATTCAGGATCACGCGCTCGCAGGAGAGCAGTTGGCGGGCGTCGCCGCGCATCACCGCCACGGTGGCGCCGGGTTGCAGGCGCATGCCGTCAAAGATCTCGGGACGGCTGCTGACCACCACGGGCGGCAGGTGCACGGCTGGTTGTTGCACCAGCGCCAGATTGCGAAAGGCGTCGTAGACGCGGGGAATCAAACCCAGGCCGGCCAGCACGCATTCCTGTTTGGCAACCACCTCGGCCTGCACCTCGCGCGGCAGCTCGATGGCCAGCAGCGTGGTGGAATCGGAAATCGCGTGATCTTCGCGCAAGGCGTTTTCAACCAGGGCATTGATGCGGCGGGAGGTCCAGTCCATGGCGCGTGCAGTTGAGTCTAACGGAAACCGGGAGCCGATGCGGAGCGGTCTGCCCCAGCCGGCTTCCGCTGCACTGTCGCCGGCGGCGCAGCACGATCACAGTTGGCGCGCCGGGGCGTGCTCAGCTCTTGGTCTTCTGCGGCACGTAGCCGGGAGGCAGGGCGGCGTTCTCGCCCCAGAAGAACTGCTCCATTTGTTCGGCCATCAGCTTTTGCGCCTCGGGCGTCCACGGGGCGAGGCGGTACTCGTTGATCAGCATCTTGGCGTGCTCTTTCCACAGGCCCCACGCCTCGACGGAGACCTGGTCATAAACTTTCTGGCCCAGCTCCCCCGGCCACGGCGGTTCGTCCAAGCCGGGCATTTCGCGACCGATTTTCACGCAGTGCACCATTCGAGGCATAAGATCAGGCGCCCATTCGCCGACCTTCAGGATAAAGGAATTGCGCTTCGAACGCCACGACGCGGCGGACGGCAGAGACTCGGTCTTCGCTACATTGCCATTGCACCCAGCTTTGGATCGCGCACAATGGCGGCATGTCGTGTCGTGCTTTTCGTCTCCTCGGTGTCACGCTGGCGTTCGCAGCGGCGGCAACCGCCCAAGTCTCGCCCCAGCTTCGTGCCCGCTTCGCACACCTGCAGCACGGCATCAACCATGGCCCCTGGGTGGACGCGGTCCAGGACGGGCAGGGCGAGATTCACGATGTGTTCAACGCCGCGCGCGCTGCGAGCGATATCGCGCTGATTGCCCGCATGGGTTTTGACCACGTCCGCATCAATCTCGATCCGCCGCGGCTGCTCAACATAGATCGCCCCGGCGTGCTCAATGATGCCTACCTGGCCGGACTCGATCACACCCTTGACTTGTTGTCGGCCCACAGCCTGGCCGCCGTGGTCGACATGCACGGGCTGCCGGAGTACGACCGGCGCGTGCTCGGCGATGACCGCCAGCTCGAGTCGCTGGCCACCTCCTGGCGTGTTTTGGCGCATCATCTCGCGGCCCGCAACCCGGACCGCGTCTTTCTCGAGGTCCTCAACGAACCCGTCTCCGCGGACAAATACCGCTGGGCGGGGGTGCAGTCGAAGTTGCTGGCTGCGATGCGCGCCGGCGCGCCGCAACTCACGCTGATTGCCACCGGATTTCAGTGGTCGAGCTTGAAGGACCTGATCTTTTTGGAGCCAGTCGGCGACGCCAACGTCATCTACAACTTCCATTTCTACGAGCCGCTGGCCTTCACCCATCAGGGGGCGACCTGGTCGTCCGACTTTCTTCCCCACCTCCACGGCGTCCCGTATCCGTTGACGCCCGAGACCGCCGCCCCGCTGGCCGCCACGGTGCAACCCGAAGCGGCGCGCCAGGCCCTGCTCCGTTACGCCGCGGACCGCTGGGATGCGGCCCACATCGCCGAGGTGCTGGCGCCGGTGGCGGCGTGGGCGCAGCAGCATCAGGTCCTGGTCACCTGCAACGAGTTCGGCGCCTTTGCCAAGTTCGCCCCGCCGGCGGCGCGCGCCCTCTGGCTGCACGACGTCCGCACCGCACTTGAACGCGACGGCTTTGGCTGGACCATGTGGGACTACGACGGCGGCTTCCGTGTGGTGACCCGCCAGCCCGATGGCGAAGCCGTGCCGGACGCGGCCATCGTCGCTGCCTTGGGGTTGGTGGGCCGATAAGACCCGCGTTCATAGCCGCGCTTGCAACGCGAGAAGAAACTCCGACAAGCCCTGATCATCCAGATCGGCAGCCGCCCAAAACTGCATCCCTGCCGCTGTCCAGCCATGCTCGTGGTAGCCCTGTAGCGTGCGGGTGAGCGGTGGGCTCGGCTGAGGAGCCGGCCAGACAGACACATTGATGACATGCCTGTTGCGGCGGTACGCCAAGGCGGCCACCGGCGGCGAGCAGAGCTTGCCGTCGGACCACGGCTTGACAATGTGCTGGTCGGCCATCGGCGAGCGGACAGGGCTGGCGAGCACCGGTTGCGCCATGGTGCGCCGTGTTCTGCCGCTATTTTCGGGGTCGCAACCAGTCCAGCGTAACTTTTCGCGCGTCTCCAGCGTATTGTAGCGAGCAGTTCGGCTTACTGAGCCGTTTTGCAGTGCGTTTTTGACGCGATTCGCGGGCTGAACAGGGCCGATTGCAGCGGCCGCCGGGAATCGTTTCGTCTGTGTTATCGTGGAAAATTCGCGTCGGATCCCGCCCGGCAGCTTTCTTTCTATATGAATGACTCAGTAGTTTTCCATGGGTGGCGAGCAATCGGCGCCATCGCCCTGGCCGCGCTCGGGGTCGGCGGGTGTGGTCATGCACCCGTCGCTGGCGGTGCGCCCGCGGGCGCGGCCGGGCACGGCATGCCGGTGACTCTCCGCACCCTCACCTTGCAGCCGGTGCCGCAGTTCAGCGAGTACGTAGCCACCCTGCAGTCGCGGAGCGCAGCCGTGCTGCAGCCCCAGGTCGAAGGCGAGATCACCGCCATCTTCGTTCACTCCGGTGAACAGGTGGCGAAGGGCGCACCCATCCTGCAGATTGATCCCCTGCGGCAACAGGCCTCCGTGCAGAGCGCCGAGTCGAGCCGCCAGTCGGCGGAGGCCTCCGTGGCCTACGACCTGCGCGAACTCCAGCGTCGCAAGGCGCTCTTTGCCGCCGGCGTCACCAGCCACCAGGATCTCGATCAGGCGCAGTCGGCCTACGACGCGGCGCTGGCAAACCTGGCCGCGTTGCAGGCCAATACCCACGTCCAGCAGGCGCAATTGCACTATTACCGCGTGCAGGCTCCGGCGGCCGGCGTCATCGGCGATGTGCCGGTGCACGTCGGCGACCGCGTCACCACCGCCACCGTGCTCACCACGCTCGACGCCGGCAGCGACATCGAGGTGTACATCTACGTCTCCGCCGACCGCGCTACCGCCGTCCACCTCGGGCTGCCGGTCGAGGTGAAGAGCGATGAGGACACCGCCTGGACCCAGACCCGCGTCTCCTTCATTGCCTCGCGCGTGGACCCCTCCACGCAACTGCTGCTGGTCAAGGCCCCGGTTCCCTCCGGAGGGGGCCATTTCAAAAACGGGCAGCGGGTGCAGGCGCGCATCATCTGGTCGCAACAGCAATTGCCGCTGGTCCCGGTCACCGCCGTGCTCCATGTCGGCGACAAGACCTTCGTCTACGTGGCCGAGACGACGCAGGGCCACCTCACCGCCCATATGCGGCCGATTGTGGTCGGCGATGTACTGGGCAACTCCTATCCCGTCCGCCAGGGACTGCAGCCGGGCGAGCGCATCATCATCTCCGGAACGCAGATGTTGGCGGATGGCGCTCCCGTCGTACCGCTCCCATGATCGCCGGCGCGATCCTGCCGGTCGCGACGGAAGACGGGGACCGCCGCCGTGAAGCCGGCCGGACAATGACTTTGGGTGTTTCGGATTGAGCGCACATGGTTGATTTCTTTATTCGCCGTCCGGTCTTCGCGACCGTTTGCTCGCTGCTGATCATCCTGGCGGGCCTGATCGCCATTCCCAACCTGCCCATTGCGCAGTTCCCGCAACTGGCGCCACCCGCGGTCACGCTCACCAGCTTCTACAACGGCGCCAACGCGCGTGCCGTCGAGACCAGCGTCACCACGCTGCTGGAGCAGGCGGTCAACGGCGCGCAGGACATGCGCTATATCAACTCGAGCAGTGGCAACAACGGCGCGAGCGCCATCACCGCCACCTTCGACATCAATCGCAATCTCGACATCGCGGCGGTGGATGTGCAGAACCGCGCCTCCACCGTGCTCGGCCGCATGCCGGCCGAGGTGCAGGCCACCGGCGTCAGCGTCACCAAGAACTCCGGCTCCTTCGTGATGGCGGTGGGCTTCTACTCCGCCGACAACCGCTACGACAACCTCTTCATCAGCAACTACCTCGACGTCTATGTGCGCAACGCGCTGAAGCGCGTGCCGGGGGTGGGCGAGGTCATCATCTTCGGCGAGCGCAAGTACGCCATGCGGCTCTGGCTCGATCCCGGCCGCATGGCGGCCCGCAATCTGACGGCGAGCGACGTGGTCGGCGCGCTCCGCGAGCAGAACGTGCAGATCGCCGCCGGCGCCATCGGCCAGCCCCCCGCGCCCGCCAACCAGAGCTTTGAGCTCAGCGTGCGCGCCGCCGGGCGCCTCACCACACCGGCCGAGTTCGAGAATCTCGTCCTGAAGAGCGCTCCCGACGGCTCGCTCATCAAGCTGCGCGACGTGGGTCGTGCCGAACTGGGGGCCGAGACCTACGCCAACAACCTGAGTTTCAACGGCTACAACGCCATCGGCCTGGGCGTGCAACAGCTCACCTCCGCCAACGCGCTCGACGTGGACAAAGGAGTGCGCGCCGAACTGGCCGAACTGGCCAAGACGTTTCCGCCGGGATTGAACTACCAGGTCGCCTTCGATACGACCACGGCCGTCGGCCAGTCCATCCACGAGGTGCTGCGCACCCTGGTCGAGGCCATCGTCATCGTCATCCTGGTGATCTTCCTGTTCCTGCAGGGCTGGCGCAGCACGGTCATCCCGGCCATCACCATCCCGGTCTCGCTGGTCGGCACCTTCGCTTTCGCCTGGCTGTTCGGCTTCTCCATCAACACCCTCACCCTGTTCGGCATCACGCTCGCCACCGGGCTGGTGGTGGACGATGCCATCGTGGTGATTGAAAACATCGAGCGCCACCTCGAAGCGGGCATCGCCGACGCCCACGAGGCGGCGCGCATCGCCATGCGCGAGGTCACCGGCGCGGTGGTCGCCACCTCGCTGGTACTGATCGCCGTCTTCCTGCCGGTGGCCCTGTTTCCCGGCACCACGGGGCGGCTGTATCAACAGTTCGCGCTCACCATCGCTTTCTCCATCGCCATCTCGGCCTTCAACGCCCTCACCTTGACGCCGGCGCTGGCCGCCTTGTTGCTGCGTCCCCGCCATGGCGAGGGCCCCTGGCTGTTCCGCGGTTTCAATCGGGCCATCCAGTGGAGCAGCCATGCTTACGACCGCACCATCGGGCGGTTGGAAAACGTCGCCTGGGCGGTGATCATCGTCTTTTTTGTCGGCCTCGGCCTGACGTACTGGATCTTCCAGAAGGTGCCCACCAGCTTCGTCCCCGACGAGGACAACGGGTACTTCATCGTCAACGTGCAGGCGCCCGACGGGGCGTCGCTGGAATACACCACCGCAGTCGCCGCGCGCGCCAGCGCCATCCTGCAGAAGGACCCCGACATCGTCGGCGTGTTCGCCGTCCCCGGCTTCAGCTTCGGCGGCGCGGGCTCCAACCAGGCGCTGATCTTCATCAACCTCAAGGACATCAGCCAGCGCGAAGCCCCCGGTGACTCCGTGCAAGCGGTGGTCAACCGGCTGCGACCACGCCTGTTCGGCATCACCGACGCGCTCGTGATTCCGTTCCTGCCGCCGTCCATCCAGGGACTGGGACAGTTCGGCGGCTTCCAGTTCCAGCTCGAACAGCGCGGCGCCGGCACGCTCGAAGAACTCGACCACACGCTGCGCAGCTTCCTGCAAGCCGGCGCCAAGGTGTCCGAGGTACGCGGCCTGTTCAGCAGCTTCAGCGCCCACGACCCGCAGTTGCTGGTCTCCATTGATCGCGACCGCGCCAAGAGCCTCGGCGTGCCCTTCTCGCAGATCAACTCCACCCTGCAGATCCTGCTGGGCTCGCAGTACGTCAACGACTTCGACTTCAACAACCGCGCCTACCGCGTCTACGTACAGGCCGACCAGCGCTTCCGCGCCGACCCGCAGAGCCTGAAGCAGTTCTACGTGCGCTCCGACCAGGGAGCGATGGTGCCGCTCGGCAGCCTGGTGACCATGCAGGAGACCACCACCGCCGCCACCATCAGCCATTACAACCTGTTCCGCACCGCCGCCATCAACGGCAGCGCCGCCCCGGGCTACTCCTCCGGGCAGGCCCTGCAGGCCATGCAGGACCTGGCGCACCGGGTCTTGCCGGCGGGCTACGACTTCGAGTGGACCGGCCTCTCGCTCGAAGAGGTGCAGTCGGGGAGCAAGTCGCTGATGCTCTTCGGCCTCGGCTTGCTGGTCGTCTACCTGACGCTCGCCGCCCAGTATGAAAGCTTCGTGCTGCCCGGCATCGTACTGCTCGCCGTCCCCATGGCGGTATTGGGCGCGCTGGGAGCACAGGCCTTGCGCGGCCTGAACAACGACGTCTACTGCCAGATCGGGCTGGTCATGCTCATTGGACTGGCCAGCAAGAACGCCATCCTGATCGTGGAGTTCGCCGAGCAGCTGCGCGCCCAGGGACGTTCCTTGGCAGAAGCCACGCGCGAGGCCGCCCGCTTGCGCCTGCGGCCCATCCTGATGACCTCGATCGCCTTTATCCTCGGCGTGCTGCCGCTGGTGTTCGCCACCGGCGCAGGCTCCGCCGGACGGCGCTCCGTGGGGACCACGGTGTTCGGCGGCATGGTGGTCTCCGCCTTTCTGAACCTGCTGATCACGCCGATCCTCTACATGGTGGTGCGCGGTGGGCTGGACCGCCTCCGCGGTGTGCGGACAGCAGCGCATTAAGGCGCCGAGACTACTCGCGCCGCACCATCAGCCACGGCGCTATGCCGCGCGCGGCCAAGCGTGGAGCGTCTGCATGAGGCCGTCGCGCAAGCTGATCTGGGCCACGAACCCGAGCTGTTCCCGCGCCCAACCGCAGTCAGCGGCGGAGTGTGAAATGTCCCCCACCCGCGCCGCTTCCACGCACGGCGTCACCGTGGCGCCGGAGAGTTCGGTGAGCAGCGCCAGCACCGCCCGCAGGCTGCAGGAGGTCCCGGTGGCGATATTGAAGACCCGGCCCGCCACCCGTGCGGCCGGTTGCGTCGCGGCCAGCCGGTTGGCGCGCGCGACGTCGTCCACATGGATGAAGTCACGCGTCTGGCTGCCATCGCCGTACAGCACCGGGCGCCGCCCTTCGAGGAGCGCATCCATCCAGCGCGAGAGCACCCCACTATAGGGCGATGCCGGGTCCTGACGCGGTCCGTAGACGTTGAAATAGCGCAGCGCCACCGTCTCCAGGCCGTGCACGCGGTGGTAGACGCGGCCGTAGAGTTCGCCGCTGAACTTGGCAATGCCGTAGGGCGACTGCGGGTCGGGCGGCGCGTCCTCGCGCGCCGACAGCGCCGCGGCGTCACCGTAAACCGCCGCCGAGGCGGAGTACACCACGCGCCGCACCCCGGCCTTCCGCGCCGCCTCGAGCACGGCCAGCGTTCCGGCGGCGTTCACCGCCTCACACTCGAACGGATCGGCAAACGAACGCGGCACCGAAGCAACGGCCGCCAGGTGAAACACGCAGTCCACGCCGCGTACGGCCGCCTGCAACCGTTCCGGCTCGCGGAGGTCGCCCTGGCAAACCTCGACGCCGGCTAAACCGGCGAGGTGCTGATACTTGCCACTGGAAAAGTTGTCGAACACGCGCACCCGGTCGCCCTGCGCCCGGAGGTGGCGCACCAGCGCCGAACCAATGAATCCCGCACCCCCGGTGACCAGAACCCGCATGCCCCGTGTGTCCTAACTCATCATGCGGCCCCGCACCTGCAGGGGCCGTGACGGAGCGACGACATTCCTCCTCTTGGGGGCGTCCCGGCGGGGGGCAGGACGGAACTTTGTCCACTCGAACAGCTTCGGCTTCGCAATTTAGTTCGGGAAATAAGTTCTGGATCTATTCACGTCCTCGCTAACGGAAATCCGAACCCAGCATCCGTCGCAACTGATCCGCGTGCTACATTTCGCCCAGAAGGTAAGCCATGTACGAAAGATCACCCAAAAACAGCGCTTTGGACACCATCCTCTACGAAGACGAAATGCTGCGGTACTGCGCTCAAGCCCTTCTCCGGGCGAAACGCCCTACGGGGAGCGAAGGAAACCTCTACATCGAAGGGTTCTTGCTGCACTTTAGGAACCTACTTGAGTTTTTAACCAATCGAAATCCCCAACGCCCTGACGACATAACAATCGAGCGTTTGGCTACCGAACAAGCCTACACTCTAAACTTGCCGGCGTTGATAGTTCGCGCCGATGAGATCAACAGGGTTCACGGCGGAAAGCTCGGGAAAGTGGAAATTAAATGCCATGAGAAAATTTCGAAATTTTTGCAGCACTGCACAAGTTTCCGCCACGCAAATGCGATGAGTTGGAACATTCGGGAAATGTTCGCGGACATGGACCCAGTGCTTGATGAGTTGAAGCGCGGATTCACCTGCGGACATTAATCCTGAATGCGATTACTCGTTGACCATGGGCGATCTCCTCAGATTCGGGGCAGTCGCCCAGTTACGCTACCGCGTGCTGCCCGCCGGAACGCGCAGCACGGCGCGGTAGCGGTCGCCGCGGTAGAGCGTCTGCGCCGACTCGATCGGCGTACCGTCGGCCTGCATGATGGTGCGGGTGATGGCCAGCAGGCTGGAGCGGGGCGGCACGAGCAGCAATCCGGCCTGCTCGCGGCTGGCGGGGAAAGCTTCCAGGACCTCATCCGCCCAGGCTACGTGCATCCCGTAACGATCACGCAGCACCTGGTAGAGCGAGCGTTTTCCAAAATCGAACCGATCGAGGCCGGGATAGCGCGCCAGCGGGACATGCGACGTTTCGATCGCCATGGGCACGTCATTGGCCAGCCGTACGCGAAGCAGCCGCAGCAGTGAATCGCCGGCGGCGACCTGCAGGCGCGCCGCGAGGCCGTCGTCGGCCGCGATGGCGGCCTGCTCCAGCAGCCGGCTGCTGGGACGGAAGCCCCGCTGTTTCATCTCCTCGCTGAACCCGAGCAGGTGAAGGATGTTCTTCTCGAGCTTGGGGCGGCTGACGAAGGTGCCGCGCCCCTTCTGGCTGACGGCATAGCCCTGATCCTTGAGCGCGGTCAGGGCATGACGGGCCGTCATGCGACTGACGCGGTAGCGACGCGAGAGCTCCTCCTCGGATTCGAGCAGGTCGCCCTCCGCCAGCTCGCTGGCGGCGATGCGCTCCAGCAGGCGGCGCTGGATCTGGAAATAGAGCGGCACGGCCGAGGCTTTGTCGAGCGGCGCCGATTTCGTGCGGTGCCCCCCGGCTGGTTTGACCGGTGTCACGACGTTGACTCCCTCCCCCTCCGGGCGGCGGCGCGGCCGACAGCGGACGGTTTGAGCATCATAGCCGGGAGACGGCCGGAAACCGTGATGATTCGGACGACGCTGGCGCGGCGGCCAATCGGGGGCAACGCCCCCGGCGTTCCCGTTGGTCACCGCCCCCGTACCCGAGTTCTGGCCTACACGCGACTCTTTGCCCGACTGCGTCGGGCGGCTCCGTGCCGTTCACCGGAATTTCGCGGGCTATTTTCGACAGGGCGCATACGATCTCGGCTCCGCAGGAACCGACTCGGCGGGGGCCTCAAGCGGCGCGATCAACGATCGGGCGGCGATGCCCAGGCTGCGCCGACCGCGCCTGTATGTTTTTCTTGGCTGGCGGCGGGGCGGCCATATGGGCGATACTCCGCTCGCGACCCACCTTCGGGCGCCCACGCCACTATGCCCCTCATTGCTCTCTGGCAAGCTGGACAGCAGTTGATCCGGCTCCATCCACTCGATCTGCTGATCATCGTCATTTACTTCGTCGCGGTTCTGATTATCGGTTTTTACCTGAAGAGCCGCACGCGTTCGGGCGAGGACTTCTTTTTGGCCGGTCGCGAGATCTCCGCCTGGGTGGCAGGCCTGAGCTTCCTCGCCGCCAACCTGGGGGCGCTGGAGCTCATGGGCTGGGCGGCAAGCGCCTACGAATACGGCATCCTCGCCGTCCACTGGTACTGGATTGGCGCCATCCCGGCGATGATTTTTCTCTCGCTGGTGATGATGCCGTTCTACTACATCTCCAAGACCCACTCCGTGCCCGGTTACCTCAAGTTGCGCTTTGGCGAGCCGACGCGCGCGCTCAGCGCCGTGAGTTTTGCCGGCATGACGGTGCTGATGTCGGGCATCAACATGTTCGCCATGGCCAAGGTGATGCAGGTGGTGCTGGGCTGGAACCTCGACTTCTCCATCTGGGTGTCGTCGGCGACGGTGGCGGTCTACGTCGGGCTGGGCGGCCTCACCTCGGCCATCTTCAACGAGGTGCTGCAGTTCTTCCTCATCTGGCTGGGCGCGTTGGTCGTGCCCATCCTGGGCCTCGTCGAGACCGGTGGCTGGAGCGGACTGAAGGCACGCATCGCGGCCAACCTGGCCGGCACCGGCGCCAGCGTCACCAGCTACACGCACCTCTGGGGGCCGCTGGCCAGCTTCCGCAGCAACCCGATGGGCATCCACTGGACCGGCATTGTTTTCGGTTTGGGGTTCGTCATCTCATTCGGCTACTGGACGACCGACTTCCTGGTGGTGCAGCGTGTGATCGCCGCCAAAGACCTGCGTTCCGCCAAGCTGGCGCCGATCATTGGGGCGTTCTTCAAGATGGCGGTGCCGCTGATTGTCATCCTGCCCGGCCTGATCGGCCTGGGCGTGCTGTATCACAACGGGCACGGCATTCAATTGGTGGCGGAGGGCACGGCGCAGGCCGGCCAGCACACCTACAACGAGGTCCTGCCGCTGCTGCTGGTGCGTTATGCCGGGCCGGGGCTGCTCGGCTTGGGCATCACCGCCTTGATCGCCGGCTTCATGTCGGGCATGGCCGGTAACGTCACCGCCTTTGCCACCGTCTGGACCTACGACATTTACCGCCCCCTCCTCAAACCCAACGCGACCGATCACCACTACCTCAACATGGGGCGCTGGAGCACGGTGGTGGGCGTGCTGGTAAGCATCGCCACCGCCTACATGGCGATGCACTTCAACAGCATCATGGACTACGCCCAGGCGTTGTTCAGTTTCTTCATCGCCCCCCTCTACGGCACGGTGATCCTCGGCATGTTGTGGAAGCGCGCCACCGGGTCAGGCGGCTTCTGGGGGCTGCTGGCCGGCACCTTGTCGTCGGTTGGCCTATGGGCGTGGGTGCGCATGAGCCCCGCCGCTCTCTCGGTCATAGCCTTCTCATCGGACGCCAAGCCGATGGCGGAAAACATGTACCGCGCCCTGTGGTCTTGGATCATCTGCGTGACGGTCACCGTCGCGGTGAGCTACATCTCCCGACCACAACCGGAAGCGGCATTGCAAGGCTTGGTCTACGGCTGTACCGAGATTCCCAGTGAGGGTGACTACCCGCTCGTGCAGCGACCGGTCTTCTGGGGTGCCGTGGCGCTGATTGTCCTGGTCGTCCTGCAGTGGATCTTCTGGTAAGCCGGCGAAGGGCGGGCGCCCCAAGGATTTCTTATGAGCACTCCTGTTTTGCCACCGTCGGAGAAACGCAAGCCGGCGCTGCCCATCTGGTTCTTCATTGGCTGGCTGTTGCTGGTCTACGGCATCCTGCTCGTGGGCGGCGGCCTCTACCAGCTCCAGCACCCGCCCGACACCGTCCTGGCACGGTTGCACGCCACCCTCTGGGCCGGCGGCGTATTGACCGCCATGGGACTGCTCTACGTCATCCTCTACCGGCCCGGGAGGAAATCCCGTCATGAGTGAACGGTCGAAAGTGGAACGGCACGCAGCACCTCCTCCGTGCGCCTCCTCACGTTTCACTTTCCACTTTTCACTGATTTGCAGCTCGTGCGACCCTTAGGCGGTTGCGCGATTCCGCCATGGCTCCTTTCAGTTCTTCCTTCTGGACCGTCTCCCGCCGCAATTTCCTGACCGGCGTCGCCTCGACCGCAGTGTTTCCCAGCCTGTCCACCGCTGCCCGCGCGGCGGCGGTGAGCCCGATGGAGGCGGCGACCACGCCCGATGCGGCGCTCGCTGCCGTCGGGCACCGCCTGATGCCGGTGCCCTCCCAGTTGCGGTTCACGTCCGGGCGTTTACCGTTGGCCGGAGCGTTCGGGACCGTACTGGAAGGCGCGGGGAACAACGCGCGTCTGGCGCGTGGCGTGGCGCGCACGCTGGCCGCGCTCGGCCGCCGTACGGGGCTCGAGCTGGGGCCGCTGCGCCCGGCGGCTGTCCCCGACGCGTTGCTGGTGGTGCGCTGCGCCGCACCCGGACCGGAGATTCCCACGCTCGAGCAGGATGAAAGCTATCGCCTCACCGTGACCCCGCAGCAGGCGGTTCTCGAGGCCGGGAATGTGGTGGGCGCGCTGCGCGGTCTGGCGACACTCCAGCAACTGTTGAGCGCCGACGCACAGGGCTTCTTCTTTCCCGCCGTGCACATTGAGGATGCTCCGCGGTTCCGCTGGCGCGGGCTGATGATCGATGTCTGCCGGCACTGGCACCCGGCATCGCTGATCAAACGGCAACTGGACGGGATGGAGCTGGTCAAGCTCAACGTGCTGCACTGGCATCTCTCCGAGGACCAGGGCTTCCGCGTGGAGAGCCATCGCTATCCCAAACTCACCGGCCTCGGTTCCGATGGCCGCTTCTACACCCAGGACGAGGTGCGCGAGGTCATCGCCTACGCCGCCGACCGCGGCATCCGCGTGCTGCCGGAGTTCGACATGCCCGGCCACTCGACCGCATGGATGGTCGGCTACCCCGAGCTCGGAAGCGCCCCCGGACCGTTCACCGTGGCGCATGATTTCGGGGTTCACAACAACGTCATGGACCCCACGCGCGAGAGTACTTACAAGTTTCTCGACGGCTTCTTCCAGGAGATGACGGCGCTTTTCCCCGACGCCTACTTCCACATCGGGGGCGATGAGAACAACGGCAAACAATGGCAGGCCAACCCACGCATCCAGCAGTTCATGCGCGCCCACGACCTGAGCGACACCCACGCCCTGCAGGCCTACTTCAACCAGCGCATCTCCCCCATGCTGACCAAGTACGGCAAGAAGATGGTGGGCTGGGAGGAGATTCTCAATCCAGCGCTGCCGCACGACATCGTCGTCCAAGCTTGGATCGGCACCGCGAAGCTGGCCGAGATTGCCCGCAACGGCAACGACGCCATTCTTTCGGCCGGCTACTACCTCGACCTGCAGTGGCCCGCCGCCGATCACTACCTCAATGACCCGATCCCGGAGGGTTCCAACCTGACCCCCGAGCAGACCGCCCGCGTCCTCGGCGGCGAGGCCTGCATGTGGTCGGAGTTCGTCTCCAGTGAAACGATCGAGAGCCGGCTCTGGCCCCGCCTGGCCCCCATCGCCGAGCGCCTCTGGTCACCGGCCTCGGTGCGCGATGTGGACGACATGTACCGCCGCATGGCGGCGGTCAGCCTGCAACTTGAGGACCGCGACATCTCTCCACGCGCCACCACCCAAGCCATGTTCCGGCGCCTTGCGGCCGGCCAGGATCCCGCGCCGCTCGAGGTGTTCGCCGAAGTGCTCGAGCCCAACAAGGGCTATAGCCGCGGCGATCGCAACACGCAGTTCACCCCTTTGAGCCGCTTCGTGGATGCCGTGCCTCCGGAGAGCGCCGGACGGCGCGCCATGGCGCGAATGGTCGCGGATGCTCTGGCCGGAGCTCCCGCATTCCACGCCGACGGCCTGGTCGCGCTGCAGGCCACGCTGGAACGTTGGCAGGCCGCCAGCGCCGCCTTCCCGCTCTTTGTCCAGCAGGCGCCGCAGACCCGGGAACTGGCCGGGCGCGCCGCCAGCCTCGGCGCTTTCGCAGGGTTGGGCCTCGCCGCCCTGGCCGCCCTGCGCAGTGGCGTGAGCGTGAGCCCCTCCTGGCGCGACGCCGCGCAAAACCAGCTCACGGCCGGAGCCCAGCCGGAGGCGGACGTGATCTTCGTCGTGCTGCAACCGTTGCTGCAGCTTGTATTCGCCGCCGCCAGCTTGGATCGCCTGAGAACCAGCGGCGTCGAAGCCTGGCATCGCGACGTGCTGACCGCCGCGGCCGCGGTCACGCCAAAAGAGCGCCGCTAAGCCGTACTCGTCCCCCACTGCGTGCCGTGTAGGACAAGCACGCTTGCCTGTCCCCTAACCGCCCGCTGCGTGAGCGGCGGGAAGTCTGACGCCGGCACATCAAGGATTGGGCTGACGCGTTCTCTCCGGCTCGCGATTTTCGCCGCTGCAGGTGCCGGCCCGGCGACTCCCACGAAGGGATCGTGCGCATGTTCAGCCGACGCATAATGTGGGTGTGATGACGCTGCGCCAAGGCGCCTGGCGGCTACTGAGCTGGCTTTTGGCCGGCGCCGCCTTACTCACTGCGCAGCAACCCGTTTCGCCGCTCGCTCGCGATCTCGTCAGCGGTTCACAGGCCCTGGCCGCCAACCAGCCCGCCGCCGCCGAGGCCGCCTTCCGCGCAGCGCTACAGCTCGCCCCGCATTCGATCGAGGTGCTGAACGACCTGGCGATTGCCCTCGTCCACCAGGACAAGGTCGCCGCGGCGCTGCCCTATTACCGTCGCGCTCTGCGGCTGCGTCCCGCGGACCCCACCACGCGCCGCAACCTCGCCATCGCGGAATTCCGCCTGCAACACTACGCCGCCGCCCTGCCGCTCTTCGCCGGGCTGGCGCGCTCCTCGCCGAACGATGTCCAGGCGTGGAATCTGGCCGGCCTTTGCCTCTTCGGCCTTGATCGTTACCCCGAGGCGGCACGCCATCTGCAGCACGCCTCGGCCTTGCAGCCGCGCGATCTGCCGACGCTCTACATGCTCGGGCAGGCCGAGTTGCGCGCCGGCAACACGGCCGGCGTGGTTCGCGTCTTCGAGCGCATCATGGCGCTGGCCCCGAACTCGGCGGAGGCGCACGTCATGATGGGCAACGCCTTCGATAAGGCGTTTCAGGAAGACAAGGCGCTGGCGGAGTACCGCGCCGCCCTCGCTGCCGACCCGAATTTTCCCGGGGTCCATTCCGGGCTCGGCCTGCTCTATTGGAAGCACGACCAGGTGGCGCAGGCCGAGACGGAGTTCCGCGCGGAGTTGCAGCGCAACCCCGACGACCCCATCGCCAACGAGGCGCTCGGCGAGGTGCTGCTGCGGCAGAATCAGCCGGCGGAGGCTGCGCCGCTCTTCCAAAAAGCGCTGGCTGCCAACCCGAAATACAAAGAGGCGCTGGTCGGATTGGGACAGGCCGAACTCGGGCTGCAGCATCCCGACTTGGCGGTGGGCCCGCTCCGGGCTGCGCTGCGGCTCGACCCCCAACTGGCCAAGGCGCACTACCAACTCGGCAACGCGCTGGCGCGCCTCGGGCAGAAGGCAGCGGCCAATCGGGAGCATGCCCGGTCGGCCGAGATCCAGGCGCGGCAGCGCGCGGAGTACACCAGGCATCTGCAAGGCGAGAAGAAGTGATGCCGGCGGCGTCAGCGGACGCCGATGGCACGGCGCACTCGGTCCAGGCGTTCGCCGGCCAACTGACGGGCGCGGGCGCCCCCCTCGGCGAGGATCTGGTGCAACTGCGCGCGGTCGGCCATCAGCGCATCGAAGCGCGTGCGCGGGTCGGCGAACTGCCGCTCCATCGCCGCGTACAGCGCCTCTTTTGCCACCGCCCAGCCACTGCCGCCGGCGCGCAGCCGGGCGGCTAGAGCCGTGACCTCCTCCGGCGTCGCAAAGTGTCTGTAGAGCTGGAAGACAGCCGTGCCTTCCGGCTCCTTGGGCGCTTCGACCGGGGTGGAATCGGTCTGGATCTGCATCACTTTTTTCCGCAGCGCCTTGGCGTCCGCCAGGAGCGGAATGGTGTTGCTGTAGCTCTTGCTCATCTTGCGGCCGTCGAGGCCGGGCACGGTCTCAACGGCGGGCTGGATGGCCGGCTCGGGCGGAACCAGCAGGTCGCCGTAGACATGGTTGAAGCGCAGCGCGATGTCGCGGCAGATCTCGACGTGCTGCTTCTGGTCCTTCCCCACCGGCACCACGTGGGTGCCGAACGCAAGGATATCGGCCGCCATCAGGATGGGATAGGTGTAGAGGCCGGCGCTGACCTCCTTCTGATGGGCGGCGGCGTCCTTGTAGGCATGGGCCCGATCCAACTGTCCTTTGCCGGTGAAGCAGGCCAGGATCCAGGCCAGCTCGAGGATCTCGGGGACGTCCGACTGGCGGTAGAGCAACGTCTGCGCCGGGTCGAGACCGAACGCCAGCCAAGTCGCCGCCACCATGTCGGTGTACTCGCGCATCTCGCCGGCGTTGTGCAGCGTGGTGAGCGCGTGGTAATCGGCGATGAAATAGAGCGTGCGGTACTGCCGCGTCAACTCCAAGGCGGGGCGGATCATGCCCAGGTAGTTGCCGATGTGCGGCTGACCGCTGGGCTTGATGCCGGTGAGCGCAATCTGCATGGGGCGGGACCCGGTCGGTCAGACCGGAGAGGGAACATGGTGCGCCTGGCGGGACTCGAACCAGCGACCTTTCGCTTCGGAGGCGAACGCTCTATCCAACTGAGCTACAGGCGCGTCGGGGACAAGGCCCATTCTACACCGAGGCTCCCAGGGGCCGAACGGTTGTCGGCTACAAACACGGCAGATCAACGACCACCGAGCTCTTACGCTTCACCCTTCACGCTCCACGCTCCACTGCTCCGGAGCCCGCGCAGCGGGCGGCCCGCCCGTAGCCTGGGGCGCAAGCCCCAGGAAAACCGCGGCCGCGCGCGCCGAACCGGCGTCCGCCGGTGGCACGCGACGTACTCGGCCGCTTTGCGCGCCCTCGGCCTTCACCCATTACCCCTTGTCCTCGCACCGCATCCGGGGTTGAATAGGCGCCGTGCTGCAATCGTGGCTCCGCGTTGTCATCTCGTTAGCGTTCGCCCTCGGCATGGCCGCCGCCGTCACGGTACGCGGCGTGGTCCACAGCCACACCGGCGCGCCGTTGGCCGAGATTGCGGTGCAGCTCGTACCACGATCCGGAACCGCTGGAGCCAGTGGGCACGGCACGACCTCCGGCGACGGGCGCTTCCAGTTCGAGGTGCCGCCCGGCGCATACCGCTTGGAGTTGTCCGCTGCGGGCTACGGGCGCTTACGACGCGACCTCGAAGTGACGCGCGACGTGGAGCTGGACGTCGAACTTGAGCCGGGACTCGGCGCCAGCTATCGCACCGTGACGGTGGCCGCCACCACGGCGCTGGCAACGGCGCCCGCCGCACTGGAACGCGGCGACATGGAGGACCTCAAGGACACCCTGGCCGACGACCCGTTGCGCTCCGTGCAGGTGCTGCCCGGGGTCGTCGCCAGCGACGAGCTGCGCGACGATTTCACCTACCGTGGCGCGCCCTTCAGCGAGATTGCCATCGCGGTGGACGGTCTGCGCCCAGCGGGCGTCATGCACACCGTCGAGAGCGCCGACAGCGGCTCGATCTCGTTTCTCAACTCGGACGCCCTCGCCGGCGCCGAGCTGCGCAGCGTTGACCTCGAGGAACCCAGCGCCGGCGGCACGCTCCGCCTCGTCAGCCGCGCCGCCGACAGCGAGGCGGTTCATGCCAGCGTGACGGTGGGCACCGCCAGCACCAGCTTCACGGTGGGCGGACCGCTCGCGCGACCGCACGCCGGGCGCCTGCGTCCCACGCTGCTGCTGGGCGCCCGACAGAGTTACCTCGCCAGCCTCATTCATAAAATCCGTCCGGGAACCGACACCATCTTCGATTTCCAGGACGCCTTTCTGCGTCTCGACGTACCGCTGACCCCGCACCAGGTGCTCAGCGCGCAAGGCCTGTATGGCGGCGACCGCGGACAACGCGGCGACCCGCTCGCCGGCGGCGCCTTCGACACCCGCAGCGAGACCGGGGTGCTGAGCTTTCTCGCCGGGCGCTGGCTGGCGCAATACGGCGCGGCGACGCTCAGCCTCGCCGTGGCGCACAGCCGCAATAACTTTCTAAACGACAATCGCGCCCACATCGCCAACCGCAGTGACCGCATGGCGCGCAACGCGGCACGCCTTGAAACGCAGTGGAGCGGCGGCCCGTGGCAGCTCGCCGGCGGCTGGGAGAGCGACGGCGACCAGGCGTCGGCGCTCGCGCATACGTTTTCCTCGTCAGGCCCGATCGCCGAACTGACCAGCGCCACCAGCGACCGAACCCAATTCGGCTATGGCGAAGTGGCCTGGCAACGGCTGGGGTGGCGGCTCTCGGGCGGCGTCAATCACGACACCTCCCGACTCTGGCAGGGTGCGTTCTCCGGCGCGGACGTCGCGTTGGCGCGTCCCAGCCCCCGGCTGGCGTGGTTTGGCCATATCGCCCGCCAGGGGCAGTTCCCCGCCGACGAGGAGGCGGTGCAATTGCTCGACGCCAGCAATCAGGTCCTGCGCGTGCCGCCCGGCACCGCCGCAGCCCGCCTGCCGGCACGCGCCACGCTGGGGGAGACGGGGGTCACCTGGCATTTTCGGGGTGGAGGACTCGAAGCCGCCGGCTTCGCGCGCAACGTGCAGCACGAGTTCCTCGGGGCGGAGGTGCTTCCCTTCCGCAACGACCGTCCGCCGCTGCCGCTCGGGGCCCTGGTTCGGGTGCTGCTGCCACAGCGTTTGGGGTCCTTGCGAGCGCGCGGGCTGAACATCACGCTGCGGGAGAGCGCCGGCGAACGCAGCCATGGCTGGTTGAGCTACACCTACACGCACGAGACGACCTTCGATCCGCTGCTGGCAGAACGCTATGCGTCCGATTTCAGCACGCCGCATGCACTCACCGGCTTCCTTGCCTTCCGTCCCAGGCCGGCCTGGAACCTGCTGGCGATCGCGCGCGCCAACTCCAGCGTTCCGGTGCTGGGCTTTTACGTCGGGACGCCCGCTCAATTGCAGGTGGGGTCGGTGCGCAACCAGGTGCGGCTGCCCGCCTACCAGCGCCTCGACCTGCGCGCGGAGCGCGACTTCACGCCGCACGGCCACCGCCTGGCGCTCTTTGGCGAGGTGCTGAACGTCCTCGGCCATACCAACCAGCGCTTCTTCACCGAGAGCCTGCGCTACAACGCCTCGGGCGGCGTCGTACAGACGCCGGAGACGCTGGTGCCCCGCATTCTAGGCGTCAGCCTGCGTTTCGATTATTGAGCCGACGCGCCAGCATCCTCAGGCAAGAACCCGCACCCCAAGTTCAGCCAAGGCGTCGGCGGGCAGCTGGAAGCCACAGGCCACCCGCCATTTTCCGTTACCATGGAGTTTCACTCTTCAAAGGACGGGCATGGCGGATCTGAACAAGGAATTCGACGTTGCCATTATCGGCAGCGGACCGGGCGGCTACTGGGCGGCGGTGCGGGCGGGCGAGTACGGCCTCTCCACCGTGGTCATCGAGAAGGACGAGAAGGTGGGCGGCACCTGTCTGCTGGTCGGCTGCATTCCCACCAAGGCGCTGCTGCACAACGCCGACGTGATGGACATCATGCGCAACGCCAAGGAGCTGGGCGTGGACCTCGGCTCGTTCGCCCTGAACTGGGCGCAGGTGCAGGCGCGCAAGGACAAGATCGTCGCCAAGCACTCCAAGGGCATCGAGTTCTTGTTCCGCAAGAACAAAGTGGAGACGGTGCGCGGGACCGCCAGTTGGGCCGGGCCGGGCAAGCTCGACGTCGCTCTGGCCGGAGGTGGCAAGCAACAGATCAAGGCCAAACACATCATCCTCGCCACCGGCTCCTCGGCGCGCACGCTCCCGGGACTGCCGGCCGACGACCGCGTGTTGACCAACGTCGAGATTCTCAAGATGGACAAGGTGCCGGCCAAGCTGATCGTCGTGGGCGCCGGCGCGGTGGGTTGCGAGTTCGCCTCCATCTTCCGCCGCTTCGGCAGCGACGTGACCATCGTCGAAATGCTGCCGCGCATCGTTGCCTTGGAGGACGAGGAGGTCTCCAAGGAGTTGGAGAAAGCGTTCAAGAAGCAGAAGATCAACATCCACACCGGGGCCAAGGTCGAGAAGATTGAGAAGACGGCGCAGGGCGTGAAGGTCACCGTCACCACCGCCGATGGCAAGTCGCAGGCGCTGGAGGCCGACAAAGTGCTGATCGCCGTGGGGCGGAAGCCGGTCACCGAGGGCATGAACCTCGAGAAGACACGCATCCAGTTCGACCGTGGTTTCATCAAGGTGGACCCCTTCATGCGTACCGGCGAGCCCGGCGTCTATGCCATCGGCGACATCGTGGCGGGAACGCAGCAACTGGCGCACGTGGCCTCCGCCGAGGGCCTGGTGGCGGTGGCGCATATCGCGGGCAAGCCGGTGACGCCGGTGGATTACGGCAAGATCCCCAACGCCACCTACACCGAGCCCAGCGTGGCCAGCGTTGGCCTCACCGAGGCCGCGGCCAAGGCCAAGGGCCTCAAGGTCAAGGTCGGCAAGTTCCCCTTCCTCGGCAACTCCAAGGCCACCATCCTCGGCTCGCACGAGGGTTTCATCAAGATGATCGCCGACGAGAAGGACGGGACCGTGCTCGGCGTCCACATGATCGGCCCCTCGGTGACCGAGCTGATCGGCGAAGCGGTGCTGGCCATGCAGTTGGGCGCCTCCGCCGACGAGATCATGGAAACGGTGCACGCCCACCCGACGCTCTATGAAGCCATGCTCGACGCCGCGAACTCGGTCTACGGGCTTACGATCAACATGTAGATGCCGGCGGCCCGGCCACGCGGGCGCGGCGTACCCATAGCTTCCACGCAGGCGCTCGGACCCTGTCTCACTGGAGCCCTCGGCGAGTGCGTCAAAATGAGGGCTGGGCCCCTGCCTCCCATTCCCGTGTTATCCGTCCTCGAACTCGGGCGTCTCGACTACGCGGCGGGAGTGGCGCTGCAGCAAAAACTCGTCACCCTGCGCCAGCAGGGACGCGTCGGGGACTGCCTGCTCTTGCTGGAGCACCCGCCGGTGATCACGCTGGGTCGGAACGCCCAGCGCAAGCATCTACTGGCGTCCCCGGAAATACTGGCGGCGCGTGGCGTGACGGTTGCGGAGTGCGATCGTGGCGGCGACATCACTTACCACGGTCCCGGCCAGTTGGTCGGCTATCCGATTCTTGACCTGCGCGGCATGGCGCGCCCCGTGCTGCCCGGCGTGTTGTCGCGCTCGACGCTGTCGAGTCTCGGGCCGGTGGACTACATGCGCGGCCTGGAAGAAGTGCTGCTGCGCACGGCGGCGGAGTTCGGCGTCCCCTGCCGCCGCCTGGCGGGCTGCACCGGGGTCTGGACGGTGGCCGAGCCGACGCGCAAGCTGGCCGCGCTGGGCGTGCATATCGCACGTCACGTCACCAGCCACGGCTTTGCGCTGAACGTCAGCACCGACCTGAGCGACTTCGAGCTGATCGTGCCCTGCGGCATCGCCGAGCACGGCGTCACTTCACTCCAAGCCGAGTTGGGTCGGGCGCCCGCTGTGTTCGAAGTCAGCGCCGCCCTGGAGCGGCACTTCGGGGTCGTCTTCGGTTGCGCGATCCAGCACTGCGAGCGCCTGGAGAACCTCCTGCCGCCCGCGGACACACCGCTGCAGGCGCCGCCGCTCGGCGAACCCGGGGTACAGCAAAAAGTCTGAGCGCCCGCGGAGCGGGCGGCGGCGGGTAGCCGGGGCGCACGCCCGCGTGATGCGCTCACCCTTGCCATGTGGTGGGCGTACCCAAGCTTGAACCCGGCGCAAGCCGGGTGACATCTCTCCAGCCCCGGGTGCAGCGCTGGGGACCGACGCCTTGGCGCCGGTCCGCGGCGCGGAACCCGGGGTGCCGGCAGCCGCCCCTGAGAGCCGGTAGTGTCCAGAGTTTTTCGCAGAACGGAGCTCAGCGGGAGATGAGCGCCGATCAATCGTCGCACCCGCGTGGCGCGCTGGGACAGGGGGCATCGCCGCTGGCGCGTCTCGCCCCCGAATCCCTTCCCTTCGCCCCTAAAGGGGACGACACGCCACGCGAATCGTGCCCGACGTACCGCACGAGGCGCCGGCGCCGCCTCACGCCATGCGCAGCAGCACCTTGCCGCCCTGGCGTGTGGCCGCCTTGGCGAGGGCGAGTTTGAAGTCGTCCAGCTTGTAGCGGTCGGTGATCATCGGGGTGGGATCAATCAGCCCGGCGGCCATCAGCCGGATGACGTTGGGATAAGTGCCGTAGCCGGTGTTGCCCATGGCGCCGATGACGTTGGCCTTCTTGCACTGGAAGTTCTCCAGGAAAAGCGGCACGCGCAGCCGGTCGCGGCCGACGATGATGATCTGGCAGCCGTTGGCGGCGCAGAGTTCCATCTCGGTGACGGTGTGGTTGAAGGCGCCCGCCGCCTCGACCTGGATGTCGGCGCCCGCGCCGCCGGTCTCGCGCAACACGATCTTGTGCGCCGCTTCCGCGTCGCCGGCGACGCCGTGCACGTGCGTGGCGCCGAACAGTTTGGCCATCTCGCGGCGCTGCGGGTGGTGTTCGAAGACAAAGATCTTGGAAGCGCCGGTGGCCTTCAAGAGCTGGATGGTGGCCAGGCCGATCGAGCCGGCGCCGAAGACGGTGGCATAGGCGCCCGGCTTCAGGCGCGGCGCGCATTCGAAGAGCGCGTTGTAGGCCACCGTGAAGGGTTCGATGACCGCGCCCGCCTCGAGCACCGCGTCCTTCTTGTTGCCGAAACGGGGCAGCAGGGCGTTGATGTTCCAGCAGTTACCCTCGGGGACGACGAGTTGCTCGGCGCAGCCGCCATTCATGGTAAAGCCCACGTCGTCGAGGTTCTCGCACTGGTTCGGGAAGCCGCGCCGGCAGCTCTCGCAGGTATGGCAGCACACCATGTCGTCGAGACACACCAGGTCGCCGATCTTGAGCGTGCGGACACTCTTGCCGATGGCGATCACTTCACCCGAGACCTCGTGGCCGGGCACGCTGGGAAAGCGCGCCATGCCCGGATATTTCATGTAGCCGTCGCCGTCGGTCTCAAAGAAGTGCAGGTCGGAGCCGCACAGTCCGGCGGCGGCGACGCGCAGGATGACGTCATGCGGGCCGCAGACCGGGTCCGGTATGTCCTGGACGGCGACGCTGGGGTTTTTCCACACCGAGGACCCGACGCGGGCCATCTGGGTGCGCGACTCTTCCTCGGTCAGGGCGTAATCGGCCCGCGGGGACCATTCGGCGGAGATGACGGCAGCTTTCATGAAAACTCCAAAAGGGTTATCGGTGGTCGGTTATCGGTTGTCGGCCGAACCCGGGCTAGGCCAAGGTGCGGGCGGTGGCGAGTTTGGCGATGGCGGCGTGCAGGGTGGCGTCCTGCTTGGGATAGCAGAAGCGGATCTGATGGCTGCCGCCGCCCGGCAGGTGGTAGAAGCTGGAGCCGGGCACGGTGGCGACGCCGACCTTTTCGATCAGCCAGCGGGCGAACGCGACGTCATCGGCGCCGCAGCGCGGCAGGAAATGGCCGATGTCGCAGATGACGTAATAGGCGCCCTCGGGGAGGGCGCAATGGAACCCCGCCTCCTGCAGCCGGGGGACGATCAGGGCGCGCCGCGCGGCGTAGTCGACGGACAGCCGGGCGCAGTAATCGTCGCCGCTGTCGAGCGCGTGCGCGGCCGCGATCTGCAGCGGCGCCGGCGCGCCCACGGTCAGGAAGTCGTGGACCTTGCGGATGCCGCCGGCGAGGCGCTCGGGCGCCAGCGCCCAGCCGATCCGCCAGCCGGTGACGCTGAAGGTTTTGGAGACACCGCTGATCGTGATGGTGCGGTCCGCCATGCCTTCCAGCGTGGCGATCGGGATGTGCTGATGCCCGTCGTAGATGATGTGTTCGTAGATCTCGTCGGTGATGGCGAGGCAGTCCCAGCGCACGCACAGATCGCGGATGAACTCCAACTCGGCGCGGGTGAAGACCTTGCCGGTGGGGTTGTTGGGCGTGTTCATGATGATGGCGCGCGTGTGCGGGTTGAAGGCCGCGGCCAGCTCATCGCGATCGAAGGACCAGGCGCCGGCGGGGTTGTTCCTGGCCGGCGGACGCAGGGTGACGAAACGCGGCTTGGCGCCGCTCAAAATGGTGTCGGGCCCGTAGTTCTCATAGAAGGGCTCGAAGACGACCGCCTCGTCGCCGGGGTTGAGCACGGCGATCAGGGTGGAGATCATCGCCTCGGTCGAGCCGCAACAGACGGTAACGTGGCGGTCGGGGTGGATGTCCATCCCGTAGTAACGCTGGTATTTCCGGGCGATCGCCTCTCGCAGTGCGGGGTCGCCCCAGGTGACGGCGTACTGGTTGATGTCGTCGCGGATGGCCTGGATGGCGGACTCCTTGATGAAATCCGGGGCGGCGAAATCGGGAAAGCCCTGCGCCAGATTGATGGCGTCGTGCTCCATGGCGAGGCGCGTCATCTCGCGGATGACGCTCTCGGTGAACCGCTCGACGCGGGCCGAGACGCCGCGCTGCGCTGGAATCGTGGTTGTCGTACCCAAACTCAATCCTCCAATTCAATCCTGCGGCGGCCGACCCGACCGGGTCGCCGCTTCAGTCCTGACCCTGGGTTTCAATCGCCAGGGTGGCGCGCCGGCCCCGCATCCCGCTGTCCCCCGCGTCCCCGGCCTGCGTGAAGGGATCATCGTGGCCGGGAATCAGGATGCCGGCGAAGCGGTCCAGGATCCGCGTGCGTGTCTGCTGATAAACCGCGTGATTGTGCGCCGGCATGTCGTAGCCCAGCGTGCTGTTATCGAAAAACGAGCGCGCGTCGCCGAGGATCAGGTAGCGTCCCTCGACGCCGTCCACCTCGACCGAGACGTGGCCCGGGGTGTGGCCCGGCGTCTGCACGATCCGCAGGCCGGGAATCTGGAACTCGTGTTCCTCGAACCAGCGGTAGCGACTAAGGTCGCCGCAGATCGCCGGATCGTACATCCAGCGGATCAACTGCAACAGGCGCGCATTGTCCATGTTGTCGAACTCGGCGTCCGTCACCTCCGGATAGAAGGTGCGGAAGACGTCGCGGCGGGTTTCGCCCCCGCAGACCGACTCGTAAATGCGGGTGGACCACTCGTAGTCGAGTTTCGAGCCGTAGATGAAAGCCTGGGGAAAGTGGTCGTTGGCCCCGAAGTGGTCCAAATGGTAATGGGTGTTGATGACGGCGGTGATTTCCGTCGGGGCCACGCGGATGCGCTGCAGGCCTTCGATGAGAATCGCTTCGTGCGCCGGGAAGCCGGTGTCCACGAGAACGTGCTCCGTGCCGCACGTGAGCAGCACCGAGGTGGCCTGCAACGGCAGGCCGGGCACCACGATGCGCACCTGCCAGCGCTGCGCGGCCTCCGCGGGACCGCGTCCGCGCAGCGCGCCGGGGTGGGCGGTCATACCGTTGCGTGCCGGGTCCATGCCAAGCGTCATAGCACTCCTGCCAGGGGGAGATTGACGATGAAATCGCTGCCTTTTCCGGGAATGCTCGTGACTTCGACCGAGCCGCCGTGCGTCTCGGCCACCCACTTGACGATGGGCAGGCCCAGACCGCAGCCGTCCACGGTCGCGGTGCGGGTGCGCGATTTGTCGGCGCGATAGAAGCGTTCGAAGATGTGCGGCAGATCGTCGGCGGGAATGCCGACACCGGTGTCGCGCACCCAGACGCGGGCGTTGGCCGCCTGCTTCTCCACCCGCACTTCGATCAGGCCGCCTTTCGGGGTGTACTTCAGGGCATTGTCGATGAGGTTGAGCATCATCTGCCGCAGCCGCAGCCCATCGGCGCGCAGCGGCACCGGCGCGCTGGTCACCGCCTGCAGGTGCACCTCGCGGGCATCGGCAACAACCTGCATCTGCTCCACCAGGTCGCGCACCAGCTCGTTGAGGTCCATGGCCTCGAGGCGCGGCCGCATCTCGCCGGCGTCGGCCTGGGCCAGCATCAGCAGGTTGCGGATCATGCGGTTGAGACGATCAATCTCCTCGAGATTGCTCTCCAGCACGCGGCGGCACTCGGCGATGGGCGCGCCCGAGACCAGCGCCAGTTCCGTTTCCCCCTGCATGGCCTGCAGCGGGGTGCGCAGCTCATGGCTGACGTTGGCGGAGAACTCGCTCATCTTGCGGAACGATTCCTCCAGGCGGGCGATCATGGCGTTGAAGGTCTCGGCCAGCTCGTCGAGCTCGTCCGGGCGGCCGCGCGTGGGCAGGCGGCGGCTGAGGTTGGAGGCGGAGATGTGCTGCGCCGCATGCGTCATGTCGGCCACCGGCTTGAGCGTGCTCTTCGCCATGATGGACCCGCCCACCGCGCTGATGACGATCACCGGCAGCAGCAGACCGAGCAGCACCCAGAGGAAGGTGTCGAGCGTGTCGTTAATCGGCTTGAGGCGGGTTCCGATCTGTAACAGGTACGGCTGGTTGCCGGGCCCTTCAATGTAGGTGTTGGCGAAGCGGATCTCCTCCTCGCGCACGCCGCCGTAGGTGTAGAAGGTCTTGTGCTCGGCAAAGATGCGCTGCAACTCGTCCCGTCGCAAGGTGAAGCCCAGGGTGCTCAGTTCCGGGGACTGTTTGACGACATTGCCCTGCGCGTCGGCGATCTGCGCCACGCGGAAGATGGTGCTCAGATCGAAGTTCGGGTCGCCGGCGCGCGGGCTGGTGGGGTTGTCGAATACCGCCTTGCCCTCGGCGTCGAAGCGGACGTACTGGCGCACCATCGCCGCCTCCGCCTGCAGCTCGGAGTCAATGTTCCAGTAGATGATCCACTGCAGCAGACCGTAGAGCACCCCCGAGGCAAGGATCACGATCAGGCTGAAGACGAGGGTGTATTGCAGCGTCAGTTGCCCGCGCGTGCTGGAGGGCTTGAAACGCTCCGGCCAATGGAGGCGGAGGCTCACGAGGCGGCCACCTCGTCCTTCATCACGTAGCCGACGCCGCGCACGCTGTGAATCAGCTTGATCTCGCGATCCTTGTCGATCTTGGTGCGCAGGAAGCTGATATAGACATCAATGACGTTGGTGAAGCTGTCAAAGCTGGAATCCCAGACGTGCTCGGCGATCATGGTCCGCGTCACCACCTGGTTGGCGTTGCGCATCAAGTACTCAAGCAGCATGAACTCTTTGTTGGACAGTTCGACTTCTTCCCCTTCGCGGAAGGCCTTGTGCTTGACGGGGTCGAGCACCAGGTCACCGACCCGCAGTTGCAGGTTGAGTTCGCGCCACTCGCGTCGCAGGAGGGCGCGCACCCGGGCCCGCAACTCCGCGAACGCGAAAGGCTTGATGAGGTAGTCGTCGCTGCCGATCTCGAGGCCGCGCACCCGGTCTTCCACCGAGGTCTTGGCGGTGAGGATGAGAATGGGGACGTTGGGGTTTTTTTTGCGGACGGTGGACAAAACGGAAAATCCCGAGACCTTGGGCAGCATCAAATCCAGGATGATCAGGTCGTAGTCCCCGGAATCGGCGAGGTACAGGGCTTCCTCCCCGTCCGAGGCGAGGTCCACGGCAAAGTGGTCCTGCTGCAGCCCTTTTTTAATGAACTGGGCCACCTTGTGCTCATCTTCGACCAAAAGGATCCGCATACTGCCACACTTGAGAAGGAGGGAAGCCGCTGGCCGGAAGGTCCCGCACGGAATGGACGCCGCCGACACCCTGCCCCGTTGCTAGTCTCGGAAGGCGGGGATTAAAGCCCGGTTAAGGCCGGATTAAAAAGTTTTCATGCGGACCCACGCGTCATCCCGCCCGGGGAAACCCCGCGTCTTGCCGTACCGTCATTATAACGGGTGCGGTCAGTCGCGGCGCGCAAGCCCCGTCAGCCGTGGATCCGACGTCTCCTGTTTACTTCCCGAGCCTGCCATTCAACCAGCTATGCACTGCCCTCGCCGCACGCTTGCCTCGCTTTCCCTCATTGTGCTCGGACTCGCGCTGGCGGGTCGCGCACGCGCCGAAGCGCGCGCCACGATTCCCGCTCTTCGGCAAAGCGCCGACCTGCTGGAATGGGGACGGATGAAGGAAGCGCGGGCGCTGGTGGCGCGTTTGGTCGCCGCCGATCCCAAAAACCCGGTGCTGCTGGCGTACTACTCCCACGTACTCAACAACTTCGGAGAGACGGACAAAGCCATTGCCACCGCGAAACAGGCCGTGGCCCTCGACGACCATTGCGCCACCTGCCACCTCTTTCTCAGTGAAGGCCTGGGCGCGCATGCGGAACAGCAGAGCAAACTGCGGGCCCTCTTCGAGTTGCACACCATCCGCACCGAGATGGAGCGCGCCGTGGAACTGGCCCCCAACCTCCCCGAGACGCACTGGGGTTTGATGCAGTTGAACCTGACCGTCCCGGGCGCGCTGGGTGGCAAGATCAGCGAAGCGTGGCGCCAAGCCGACATCATCGCCGGGCTCGACCCGGTGAACGGTTGGTTGGCACGTGCCGCCATCAACACCGCGCTCCTCAAGTCGGATGAGGCCTTGGAGGACTACCGCAAAGCCGCACAATTGTTTCCTCACGATCCGCGCGGCAACTTCGCCTACGGCCAGGCGCTCTTCCAGGCGCAGCGTTTTCGGGAGGCGGAGCCGGTGTTGGCCCGTGCCGCGGAGTTGGAGAAAGCATCGCCGCTCTACAACGGCTACTATGCCGCCACCCTCGTCCGCCTCGGTCAGGAAGCCAAAGCACGCCAAGTACTGGCGCGGGGGATGAAAGAACACCCCACCAGTCGGCTCCCCGAGTTTCTCGTCGCCCAAGCCCTGCAGGCCAGCGGCCATGCCACCGGCCAAAACGCGGAATGGGCGCGCAATTTGGTGCGGCTTTACCTCGAGGTGCCACCGGAGCCAGACCAGCCCACCGCCGTAGAAGCCCGCAAGCTTCTCACCCAGCTCGGTTGATCGGCACCGCTTCCCCCGATTCGACCCTGACGCTCCCGCCGCTTCCGGTTTAGAGTGGTGGTCTTGGACCCGCACCGCCTCTTCGAACGTCCGTTCCGCGTCGCTCCCTACTTCAGCCCGCGGCTCTGGGGCACGCGCGACTTGCGGGCGTGGTACCCCGAGCACGGCACCGAATCGGAACCCATCGGCGAAGCGTGGTTGACCGCCGACCGGTGCCACCTCTGGCAGCACCCTGACCTGACCCTGGCGCAGTGGCCTGGGGGGTTCCCGTTACTCACCAAGTTCTTGTTCCCGCACGACAAGCTCTCGGTGCAGGTGCACCCCAATGACGCGCAGGCAGCGGCGGCCGGCATTGGACGCGGCAAGACGGAGATGTGGTACGTGGTGGCGGCCGATCCGGGGGCGCAGCTGGGGGTGGACTTAGCGCCGGGAACGACGCTCGAACAACTCGAGAAAGCCTGTGAGGCGGGCGCGGGCGCAGAGCTGTTGAACTGGTTCCCGGTCCAGGCGGGCGACACGGTGTTTGTGCCCGCCGGCACGATCCACGCCATCGGCGCGGGGATGGTGCTGTGCGAAGTCCAGCAACAGTCCGACAACACCTACCGCCTCGATGACTTTGGACGTCGCGATTCGCAAGGGCGGCTGCGCGAGCTCCACTTAAAACAGGGCCTCGCCGTGGCACGCCCGCAAGCCGGGGGTGGACTCCAGAAGACGGGCTTGAGCAGTGGCGAGTCCGGCCTGCTGGTCGCCTGTGCCTACTTCCGGGTGGAACGCCGCGTGTGGCATGGCGCCTACCGTCCGAGTGCAGGTCGGCTCAGGCTCTTGATTCCGCTGCAAGGAGAGGTCCGACTGCAACCGGCGGAAGGCGAGCCGCTGATGGTGCCGCTGGCCCACGCCGTCGTGATACCTCCAACCGCCGGCCCGGTGGAGCTACAGGGAACAGGTGTGGCTTTGGAGGTGACCGTGCCCGATCCTTGCGACCGACGCGGAGCGTGACCGCCCTTGCTCACGCGCGCTCATGCCGCTACGACGGTGGCGCGGCGGACGCTGTGCCAGAGCGCGCTCGCCTGCGCGCCCAGTCCCCAGAGCACGACGAGGAAGGCGAGCAACCCACCGAGGTAGGGAAGGTGGGTGGCGATCTGCACCAGCAGGAGCCCGAGCGCCAGAGGGGCCCACCAGGCGCGCGGCGAGCGCAGCCGCTTCCCCAGCAGGCGTGTCCCGATCCAGAGGCCTGCGTAGACTTGCGCCAGGTAAATGGCGAGAACGTAAAATCCGAGTCCGATCACGCCCACGCCCAAGCCAATGATGGTCGCACCGGCCAGGACGGCCAGGACGGGAACCGCGGCGAGCGTAATCAACCCCGAAAGCAGGGCCATGGCCGACTCTGCCTCGCCAATGACGCGGTTCACGGTGCCGGGCAACAGCAGCAGCAGACCCAACCCCACCAGAAAGGCGGCGCCCCATTCGAGCATCAACACGATGTAGAAGTGCCGGGTGGTCCACCTGGAGACGTAGGGCGGTGGCGCGAAGTAATGCACGCCTGCCAGGGCCGTGCCGGCCGCGATTTCGGGCTGCTTCTTGCCGTGAAAGTACACCGGCCCGGTCAGCACCGCGCCGGGAGCCACGCTGAGCGAGGCGCCGCGAATCAAGGTCGTCCCCTGCACCTTGCCGGTGATGGCCGTGTCGGCGATCAGGCCGAGGATGTCTCCGCCCACCGTGCCCTCCACTCCCAATTGCGCGGTGGAGACGGTCAAGCCGCGCGCGACATGCCCATCGCGCCCGATCTGGATGTGGTTGGTGAACGCCGTGACGCCGTGTTGCACGGTCCCGTTAATCGAGGTGCCCTGCGTGAACAGGCGCAGGCTTCCGGTCACGGTTCCGTTGATCCTGAGGGTCTGGGCGAAGGCGATCACATCGCCATCCACCGTCCCATTAATGGTGAGCGACTGTGCAAAGGCCACGACATCGCCTTTGACCGCGCCATCCACAATGGCCGTCTGCGCCCAGACGTAAAGGTCATTGTTGAGCGTCTGACCAGCGGGCAGGTCATAGAGCTCGCCTTTGTGCAGTTCGGCCGCCATCGCGGGACGTGGAGCAAGGAGGGCAACCAGCGCCAGCGCTGCCACCCCCCACCCACGTCGCGCCGGTGCGAGCCGGTACCGCCGCCATATCAGCGGGAAGGCGACGGCCAGCAAGGCGCCGCTGGCAAAGGTGCGCAGCGCTTCGCCCCACACGTTCCAACTGCTGATGAAGACGCTCTCAAACAGCGCTCCCCCAAAGAGTTCGCGCAGGTTCCAGCCGGCGCCCGCAATCATTTGCAGCCAGGGAGCGGCGACCCACGCCCAGAAGGCGAAGCCGCCAATTGCCGTCAAGCAGAACACGGCGATCCAAGTCCCGAGTGGGAAGGCGGGATGCAATCGCGGCGTCTCGGTGAGAGGCGCTGGATGCTCCACGACGTCTGTGAGAGTGGAGCTCAGCAGACGCGCCTCCCGCTCGAGAGCGGTCAGCAACCGATGACAACGCTGGCACTGCTCGACATGGGCCGCCAGCTCCAGAGCCGGCTCGGATTCCATCTGCCCGTCAAGAAACAGCAGGCACGAAAGCTCGTCGTAGTGGCTCATGCGCCGCTCCCTTTTTCCAACTCCTCGCGTAGTTGCTGCCGCGCCCGCAGCAGCACGACTCCCACATACGCTCGCGGGACTTGCAAAGCTTCGGCGATGTCGTCGTAGCTCAATTCGCAGTAGTAACGCAGCATCAACGCCATGCGGGCCCGCTCACCCAGCCCTTCCAGCCCTTGCCGCACACGGTCCGAACGCTGCTCCAGAACGAGGCGGTCGAGTTGGTTGGGGTCCGTTTCCTTCGCGGGAAGAGTGTCAAAATCGTCCACCGCAGGCCCTTGGCGGTTACGGCGTCGCAACAGGTCATAGCAGTGGTTGGCAGCCAAGCGGTAGAGCCATGGGCTGAAGGGCCGCTCGGCATCGTACTGGTCCAGTTTTTGCCGCAGCTTGAGGAAAATTTCGGCCGTCGCGTCCTCGGCATCTTCGTGGTTCCGAAGGGTATGGCGACAGAAGCGGTAGAGCGCCGGCGCGTACTCCTCGTACATTTCTCCCCACGCCGCGCTCTGCCCGGCACGCGCGCGTGTAATGATCTCGGCAAGCACCTGCTGCTTCCTCTCCGAACTCTCGTCTCTGGAACTCATACGCTGCGTGAGGGTTAAATCTATCAGGCTGCCGGGAGAAGCTTGCGGGCGGTGCCGGGCACTTCCCAGAGCCGCCTCCAGTTTACGGCAGCAAGCCACCGGACCGACCACCGGGTGCGGGGTTTGGAGCGGCGAGGAACCCTTGCCATGGGGGTGGAGTGACGCAGGATCGTACTCCAACACCGTCCAGAGGGCGGCGCCGGAAGCGGCGGAGCTGGTTTTTTAGTTGACCATGGGGCCCTGCACTCCCGAAAATAGAGGGGTCCGATCCCTACCGATCGCCGGGTACGCGTTGGCCGCGCCCGCCGCGTCGTACTTGGTCTTGAATTTCTTATGAGTGTCCAGCCCCAGCCTCGTCTCTCGGGACGCACCACCCTCAGCCCCAAGCGTCTGCAGAAGTGCCTTGAACAGATGCTTACCATCCGCGAGTTCGAGCACCTCGGCGAGCGGGAATTCAAAAACGGGTTGATTCGCGGCTACTACCACTCATATGCCGGCCAAGAGGCGGTGGGGGTGGGGTTTCTCGGCGCCCTCGATCTGAAGCGCGACTACATCGTGGACCACTACCGGGACCACGGGCATTGCCTGCTCGCCGGTATTGACCCGCACGCCATCTTTGCCGAGCTCTTCGGGCGCAGCACCGGCGTCTCCAAGGGCAAGGGCGGCAGCATGCACATGTACAGCCCGGAGAACCACTTTCTGGGCGGGGATGGAATCGTGGGCGGCGGTCTCTCGGTGGCGACCGGTGTGGGCTTGGCCCTGAGTCGCGGCGGCAAGGACGGCATCTGTATCTGCTTCTTCGGCGACGGCGCGCTTGATACCGGCACCTTCCACGAGTCACTCAACCTGGCCAGCCTGTGGGATGTCCCCACGCTGTTCGTCTGCGTCAACAACTTCTACAGCATGGGCACCAGTCTGGCGCGCCACTCCAGCCTGTCGCAGCTGGTGGACCGTGCCCAGGGCTACGGCATCAAGACCGAGCAGGTGGATGGGCAGGACATCTGGGCCGTCACCGAAGCCGCCGAGCGCATCGTCAAGGACATGCGGCAGCGCCATCGGCCCTACTTCGTCGAGGCGCTCACCTACCGCTACCAGGGACACGGCATCCATGACAAGGCGCTCAACTACCGCAGCGCCGAAGAAGAGCAGAAATGGCATGACCGCGATCCCATCAAGCTGCTCAGCCGTCACCTGATTGACGAAAAAATCATGTCGGAAAAACAGATCGAAACGTTGCGCCAGCAAGTGGTGCACGATCTCGAGGCCAAGCTGGAAGTGGCCAAGCAGGATCCCCTGCCGGACGAGAGCGAGTTGTTCTCGGACGTGACGCTGTAATTTCCTGGCGGGGGCGACCCGCCCCTGGGTGTCCGGCACGGCTCGGCCGCAGTTGAAAGGCATATCCCCTGTGATCAAGAAACTGTCCATGCACGAAGCGCTCAACATGGCGCTGCGCGAGGAGTTGAAGCGGGATGACAAGGTCATCCTGCTGGGTGAGGAGATCGGCGCCTATAACGGCGTGCATTACGTGACGCGCGGCCTCTTCGCCGAATTCGGCAAGGAGCGCGTCATGGACACGCCCATCTCGGAAGAGAGTTTCGTCGGCGTCGGCGTCGGCCTCGCCATCATGGGCATGCGCCCGGTGGTCGAGATGATGCGCATGGACTTCTCCCTGCGCGCCATGGATCAGATCTACAACCACATGGCCAAGACGCGTTACATGTCGGGTGGCCGCCTCTCGGTCCCCATGGTGCTCCGCGGCCCCGAGGGCCCCGGACCCAACGCCGGCCTGACCGCACAGCACGGCCAGCAGTTGACCGCGCTGTTTGCCCACTGCCCCGGCCTGCGGGTCTGCACCCCCTCCAACCAGCACGATGCCAAGGGCATGTTGAAGGCGGCTATTCGCAGTGACGACCCGGTGGTCTTCCTCGAGCCCGGCCCGCTCAACAACAAGCAGGGCGACGTGGACGACAGCGATTACCTGGTGCCGATTGACAAGGCCGACATCAAGCGCAGCGGCGAGCACGCCACCCTGATCGGCTACGGCGCCAGCACCGCCCTCGCCTTGCAGGCGGCGCGCGAGTTGGAACGCGACGGCATCTCCGCCGAAGTGGTTGACATGCGCAGCCTGCGCCCGCTCGACATGGGCCCGGCGCTGCAGTCGGTCAAAAAGACCAACCGCGCCGTGGTCGTCGAATACGCCTGGCAGAGCTATGGACCGGGCGCCGAAATTGTCGCCCGCCTGATGGAAGAGGGCTTCTGGGACCTCGAAACCCCGGTCTTGCGCGTCGCCGGCAAGGAAGTGCCGCTCCCCTACGCCGCCAACCTCGAAGAAGCCAGCAAACCCAGCCTGAATGGGATTGTCGAGGCGGTGAAGCGCACTTTGAAAGGCGCACGTTGAAAGGCCAACGTTGTCGGTTTTCCGTTGTCGGTCTTCGGCGGAAAACCAAACCGCCTGACGCACACCGAAACCCGACCACCGGAAACCGTTAGAGCAGTTTTTCCAGCGCGCGTTTTTCCAGCTCCTGCACCAGCTTGCCGACGTTCTGCGCCTGGCTGCGGGGGACAATCAACAGGGCGTCCGCCGTCTCCACGACGATCATGTCCTTGACGCCCACCAACCCCACCGTCTTGCCTTCCACGTGGATGAAGTTGTTGCCGCTCTCATACTCAACCACCTCGCCGGCTTGGCTGACCGTGCCACCGCGCGGCGCGAGTTGTTCGTAGACGGCCGCCCAGCTTCCCAGGTCGTTCCAGTCCAAACCGGGAGCGGGAATGCAGACGATGCCACGCGCTTTCTCAAGTACGCCGTGATCAATGGAGATGTTGTCGCAGGCCGGGTACCAGTGGGCCAGCGCCGCGGCAAACTTCGACTTGGGGGCCTCCGCGATCTTGCGCAGCCGCTCCGAGGTGCCGGGCAGGAACTCGGCCAGCGCTTCGAGAATCGTCGAGGCGCGCCACAAAAACATGCCGGAGTTCCAGTAGTAGTTGCCCGCCTCCTTGTACTGCTTGGCGTGCGCCAGATCCGGTTTTTCAACGAACTTCCGCACGCGGAGCGGGCTGCCTTCCTTGCGCCGCGTCGGTTCCTCAATCGTCTCGATGTAGCCGTAGCCGGTCTCAGGACGCGACGGGGAGATCCCCATCACGACAATCCTCCCCGGGCGCCGCGCCTCGGTCGTGGCGGCATGGATCACCGCCGCGAACTTCTCCGGATTGCCGATCAGGTGGTCGGATGGAAAAACGCCCAGCGGCACATCGCCGCGCGCGCGCAGCACCAGTTCGGCGCCCAGCCCGATGGCGGGCGCCGTGTTGCGTCCCTCGGGTTCGGCGATGACCTGCGCCGGAGGTATCTCGGGGGCCTGCGTCAGGACGGCGGAACGCAGCTCGCGGCTGGTGATAACCCAAGTGTTTTGCGGCGTGACCAGCGGTCGTAAGCGCTGCAACGTCTGTTGCAGCATGGTCCCCGTACCCACGATGTTGAGAAGCTGTTTGGCGCGCAGGCGACGACTGCGGGGCCAAAATCGGGTCCCGCGACCCCCCGCCAGCACAATCGCGCACAGTTCTCCGGTGTTGGGCATAAACAGGCAGATTATCAGGGTTTGTGGGCCAAACACGCGGGAAATATGCACTACAGGATCGAAAGCCCTCCCCTCGCAATGGGAGGGGGAGTCCGGCAGGGGGATCTTCGGGCCACCCACGCCCGCGTCCGTGAGGGGGATACGGGCACGACGACTCGGCGGCTGCCGCGACAGGAAGGGTTAACCAGATACTAACTCCGCCCCGTCCGCGGTTTCTTGCACGACCACCCGGATCGACGGGTAACGACGTAGCCGAAGTTGGATCTGCTCCGGGATCGTGCCGGCGTTGCACCATAGGGCATCCGGGCGGCTCTCCGGAGTGGGGCACGTCACCCCCAAAGCGTCACGCAGGGCGTCGCCTTCGCCCGACGCTTCGTTTTCCGCCATCGTCGTCACGCCCCAACCGGTAAAGTAGGCGGTGGCATCGCCCAGCCCGGGATGTATCTCGAGCACGCTGCGGCAGCCGGCAGCGTGAAAGAGAGCCAGCGCCTGGTTGAGATGCAACCGGCGCTGCCGCGACAGGATGGTGTAGACCGGCGCCAGGCCGCCCTCGACGGGGGCACGGAGCGCGTCAACCACCTGATCCTCCGCCTGCACCTGTGAGCAGCCCGTCACCTGCGCCATCGCAGCCGCCACGCCGGGCAGGACCAAATCCAACGGCGGACGACGCTCGCCCCGCTGCAGGTGTTCCAAGACACCCCGCAGCAGCCGCAGCGAACCCTCACGTTCGGCGGCATGATGTTGCGCCGTGCGTTCGTGATCCCATCTTCCGGGAGTGGCCTCACGCAAGGCTGTCGCCAGCGACCCGGGATCATCGGGGACGGCCAGATAGCCGTTCAGCCCGTGGATGAGGCGTTCTGGAAATGCGCCGACGGCTGTCGCGACCGCGCTGGCGCCGGCTTCCTGCGCCTCGTCCAGAAAGCGGCCGTAGGCCTCCTCCCACCGTGATGGCATGACCGCCACGGCACTGCGCGCCAGCAGGGCATCGAGCTGCGCTCGCGCCAGAACGCCGTGGAACTCGACCGCATGGCGCTCCGCCACCGCCGCGCGAAATGCGACCCGGGCCGCGGCGTCCACCGCGCCCGCCACCTCAAGTGTCAACGGCCCGGGAACCTGGTCGAGCGCTTGTGCCAGCAGCACCGCGCCTTTGGCCTCGCCCCAGCCACCGACATAAACCACGGCATTGCGGCGGGGGACGGGGTTTTCTGAACGGGAAGGCGGAGCCGGGCGAGGCAGGCGGGGCGCCACCACGAGGATGCGTTCCGGAGGGGCGCCACGCTCCGCCCAAAGATCGCGCAACGAGCGGCTGGCCGCGATCAGCATCTCGGCGCCGCCCAGCGCCTGTTCCCAGAGTTCCGGACGATGCTGATAGAGCACCACCCGCCACGGAATCTCGATCGCACGGCGCCATTCGCCGCAGACACAGAACGCGCACTTCACCGCCCCCGGGCCGGAGCACAGCACATCGCCGCGACGCCAGAGGCGGTGGGTGGGACAGAGCTGCGTGTAATCGTGCAGAAAGACAGCGTAAGGAATGCGCCGTTCCCGCAACAATTTGAGGGCCTCAGGCGAAGCACCGCCGAGATGCTGGACCAGAACCGCCTGCGGTTGCAGGCTGTCCAGAACGCGGCGAAGCGCATCCTCTGGTGCTTCTCCCGGGGAGCGCGTCTCGACCTGGAACCCCTGCCAGTCGGGTGGCGCCTCTCCCGCCAGCGGCGTCAGGCTGAGTACCGCACCCCCCAGCGCTTGCGCCACCTCCAGGGCATAGAGCTCGACACCGCCCGCGGCCTGGGGCGCGAGGGCGTGCACAATCTGCAGAAACGACACGCGCCAGTATTTCACGACGCCCGCGCGTGATTGCGATTCGATCCTGTTTTTTGACTCTCCCCTCGGGGCGGACCCCACGCGCGGGAACGGCCGCCGCCTTACACTGGTAACGCGGTGCATTTTTGACCGCGTCCAGGCTCGGCTTGGAACGAAAGGGTCGTCATGATGGATGAGCAGGAGTTTCGGACGCGCTGCGATGCCACCTTCGAAGCGGCGCGTCGCGCCTTGGAGCCGCTCGCCGATGCGCATGAGTTCGAAGTCGAGTACACCAACGGCAACCTGACCTTGGAATTCGAACAGCCCGAGCCGGCCCGCTTCGTTGTCAGCCCGCAAACCGCGGTGCGCCAGATCTGGGTCTCGGCGCTTTCGCGCAGCTTCCGGTTTGCTTGGTCCGACACGGCGCAGGAATTCCAGATGGAGAACGGCGATGCGCTGCTCACCATGCTGGTCAAGGCGGCTGGAGAACAGCTCGGAACACCCCTGACGTGACGACCGTCGGCGCGTCGGCCGCTTACTCGACCCCGCTCAACTTAAAAGTGTAGACATGCACCGGCGAGGCGTCGTCCGGGGCGGATGGCAGTTCCACCTGCAGCCCGGTCGGCGTCTGATGCCAGCCGAGGTCGGCGGTTGTCCCGAGCAGCCGCACCGTCGTCTGAGGCGAACTCTTGGGAGCGGTTAACACTAACGTCCGGCCCGGCCAGCCATCCACCATGGCGTAGACCGCGCCCTCGCGCGCGGTGTAGTCCACATGCGGACCGTCGGCGGCGACGCGCCAAGGTCGGGTCTGGTAGACCGCCTCGCCGTTGCGCCCCAGCCAGCCTCCCATGTCCAGCAGGCGCTGTTGCATGATCACCGGGATGCGGCCGTCGGCGGTGGGACCGATGTCGAGCAGCAGGTTGCCGCCGCGGCTGACCGTGTCGAGCAGCAGCCAGATCAGGTCATGCGCCGACTTGTAGTCCTCGGGCGTTTCCATGCGGTTGTACCCGAACGACTTGCCCATGCCGCGGCACTCTTCCCACTTGTGCTGCGCTCCCATGCCCACGGCAGGGTTGTTGTACTTGCCGTACTCAGTGGTGTAGAAGCCTCCGTGCACGCTGCGCGTCTCCTTGCCCCAACGGTCATTGACCGCCACCGAGTCCTTGACCGGGGAGTCGTTGAAGAGCCAGGCAAGGAACTCCGGCGAGCGCCAGACGCTGCTGGGCTGCTCCCACTCCCCGTCGGTCCAAAGCACCGCCGGGTGATAGCGCGTCACCAGGTCTTTCAATTGCGGCAGCATGTGCTCCGCGACATATGCTGCGGGATCGCTGTGGTACAGCGGGTTGTACCACTCGTAGAGCGAGTAGTAGAAGCCCATCTTCAGGCCTCGCGCCTTGACCGCGGCGGAGAGGTCCCCGGCCAGGTCGCGGTGCGGTCCCACGTCCATGCTGTTCCAGTTCCAGCTCTGCGCGCTGGGCCAGAGGGCAAAACCGTCGTGATGCTTCGACGTCAGCACGACGTACTTCGCCCCGGAACGCGCCAGCACGTCGGCCCACTGGGCGGGGTCGAAGAGCTCCGCCTTAAACTGCGGCGCGAAATCCTGATAGCGCACCTTGGCACCGAAGACGCGCTCATGAAAGCGGGCGGTGGGGCCGGCCTTGTCCTCCAAGTGCTTCCAGTACCACTCGGAATACGCCTCACCCCCGGAGGCCTTCGGATCGGCAAAGGCCGGCACCGAGTAGACGCCCCAGTGAATGAAGATGCCGAACTTCGCCTGGTCGTACCACGCCGGCGTGGGCCGCGCATCCACCGAAGCCCAGGTCGGAGCGTACGGCCGCGACTGGGCGGAGAGACTAGCGGCCAAAACCACGGCGCCAAGAGCAAGACGTCGAATCGTCATAACACCGCAGAGTGTAGCTGAGGTGTTGGTGGTTCGAGGTTCGTAGTTCGTGGTGAAGCTGTCGCGACCACGAACCACGAACTACAATGCCCCATGGGCTGGCTGTTTTATTTGACGCAACACCGGACGGAGGCGCTTGGGCTGCTGGGCGAGCACCTGCTGCTGGTGGGCACGAGCACCTTGCTGGCAGCGGCCTTGGGCGTGCCGCTCGGCATCTGGGCGTGCCGCAGTGCGGCGGCGCGGCGCTGGGTGCTGGGCACCGCCAACGTCATACAGACCATTCCCTCGCTGGCGCTGTTCGGGTTTCTCATTCCTCTGCCCCTGCTGGGCGGCATCGGAACCACGCCCGCCATTGTGGCGCTGCTGCTGTACTCCCTTCTCCCCATCATCCGGGCCACGCACACCGGTATCACCGGCATTGACCCGGCCGTACGCGAAGCGGCGGACGCCATGGGCATGACCAGGCGGCAGCGGCTCTGGCAGATGGAGTTGCCACTCGCGTTGCCGGTGATTTTCAGCGGGCTGCGCGTCGCCACCGTCATCGCGGTCGGCACGGCCACGATTGCCGCCGCCATCGGGGCGGGTGGGCTCGGTTCCTACATTTTCCGCGGCCTGGCCACCGTGGACAACCGGCTGATTCTCGCCGGCGCCGTCCCCGCCGCCCTGCTCGCTCTCGCGGCCGACGGCGGCCTCGGCTGGGTGGAGAAACGGTTGGGGCGCCGATGAACGTCGGTCGGCGCCCCGCCGTGGCCCTGCTCTGCTGCCTGCTCCCGCTGGCAAGCTTGGCTTGTCGCGCGCGCCGGCGCGTGGTGGTGGTGGGCTCCAAAAATTTCACCGAGCAACTGGTCCTGGGCGAGTTGCTGGCGCAGGCGATCGAGAACCCGGAAGCGGTCAAGGCCGGGCGGCCGCCGGCGGTGACGCGGCGGCTGGATCTCGGCGGCACGTTTCTCTGCCATCAGGCCCTGCTCAGCGGCCAGATTGACGTCTACCCGGAGTACACCGGCACCGCGCTGACGGCGATCTTCAAGCAGGCCCCGGTGAGCGACCCCGCGCAGGCATGGCGCGAGGTGCGCGACCAGTATCACCGGCTCGGGTTGGAGATCAGCCCGCCCCTGGGCTTCGACGACACTTTCGCCATCCTCGTGCGTCCCGAGGATGCCGCGCAGTGGAACCTGCACGCCATGAGCGACCTGCAAAGGGTCGCCAACCGCCTGCGTCCCGGCTTTGGCTACGAGTTTATGGAACGGCAGGATGGCTTCGCCGGATGGAGCCATGCCTACCAACTGTCTTTCGGCCAAGCCCCGCGCATCATGGATCTTGGTCTGCTCTATACCGCGCTCGCGCAGCGCCAGGTGGACCTCATCGCCGGCAACAGCACCGATGGCCGGATCGCGGCGTTGGGCCTGGTGCAGTTGACCGACGACCGCCATTACTTCCCCGCCTACCAGGCGTTCTATGCCTATCGCCCTGCCGCAGCAGCCAACCTGCGCCCCGCGTTCGCGCGCCTCGCCGGCCGTCTTGATAACCGCACCATGCAGGCGATGAATGCCGCCGTTGACCTGCAACACCGCGACCCGGCGCAAGTGGCGGGAGACTTTTTGAAACACTTAGACGTTGGCGCCTCGGCCAGGCAGGGGCTTCCCACCCCAACGCGCTAAAGCGGGCGCAGTGCAACACCCGGGGCAAGCCGGGTGACGGGGTGCGCTGGCGCCTCGGTTAGAAGCTCACTCGCACGCCGAGTTGGGCCGCGAAGGGAATGCCGACCGTGGTACCGGGACCGAAGAAATCGCCCAGCGCCCCGGCGGGCACGCGCAGCTCGTTCAAGCTCCGGATCGGGCGCGTCTGCGAACAATCCGCATTCAGGCAGAACGCGGTCGCATTCACCAGGCTGTTGACCGGGGTCGGCAGGGCGGCAAGGTTGGTGACGTAGTTGTTGCCGGGGTTGCTGCGGTTCAGGACGTTGAACATCTCCACGAAACCTTGCAGCCGGGCGCGTTCGCTGAGCTTGAACTCGCGACTGACACGCAGGTCCACCTGTGCAAACGGGGTGCCGCGGAAGGCATCCAGTCCGGTCGGCACGCCGTTGACCACCGCGCGATCGTTGCTGGCAAGCCCGTCCTGGTTCAGGTCCACCGAAGTCGCCAAGGTGAAGGGGCGCGCGCTTTCAAACTGCGAGATGGTCGCCAGCTGCAGGCCGAGCGGCAGCCCCCAGGTTCCCGCCAGCACGAAGCGATGCCGGACGTCCTCCCCCGACGGCCCATGGTCGCCCGGACCAAAGGCGGCGTGGACATCGCGCACGCCGTTCACGTAATCGAACAACTCGCCCACCGTACCACCCCAGGTCGTCGCATTCGCCAGCGTGTAATGCGCCACCAGCTCGAGCCGGCGTCCCCAGCGACCGCGCGCCAGGATGGAGAAGGCGTCGTAGCGCGAGCGGTTGTCGGTGCGGAACACGCTGATGTTCGGTGCGCTGGCGGGGAGCGTCGCTCCCGATACGTACTCGTATCGGCGGTACTGGTGCACCCCCTGCTGGTGCTGGTACTGCGCCTGCATCGACCACGTTTCCGAAAACCGGTGCTCGACCGCGGCGCTGGTTTGCACGGCGTAGGGCGTGTGGTAGCGCGGATCAATCATCGCCCCCTGGTCGCCCGGCTGGAGCGCGGCGGGCCGGGCGGTGTTGACCGCCTGAAACGCGTTCACCCATCCGTTCTGGGCGAGGTCGTTGTAGTACAGGCCGAAACCCGCCCGCAGGACGGTGTGCCCGTCGCGATCAGGGGTGAACGCGAACCCCAGGCGCGGCGCCCACGCTTTGCGGTAGTCGTGCGGGATGCCGGGGGTCAGGGGGAGGCCCTGCGCGGCGACGGCCGCGACGACGGGATTCAACTCCTGGCTGTGCCCGGAGGCGCGGAAGAGTCCGAAGGTGGTGTCGTAACGGAGGCCGTAGTTCACGGTCAGGCGCGGCGCCACCCGCCAACTGTCCTGTGCGTAGACGCCGGCGCGCTGCACGTTCTGGGCGAAGGCGCCGTTGCCGCCGCCGGTCACCGGCGTCGCGGCAATCAAGGGCGCGATGCTTTGTCCGCCCGCAAGGTAGGCATCGGGGTCCTGGGGGAAAACGACCAGGCGCGTGGCATCGCTGGCTAAAATGCCGCTCAGCACAGGCTCGTGTACCAGGTTCACGCCCCAGCGCCAGGCATGCGCGCCGCGCGTTGCATCCAGGTCGTAGCGCAGCTGGTACTTCTGTTGTTGGCGCTGGATCGGAAAGGCGGTGATCGGGGTGACGAACTGGTTGTCGCCAAAGGTCTCGAAGCCCGAGGTGGTGAGAAAGTTCGAGCTGAAGGGAAAGGCGAGCGCCAGCCCGAGGTGCGCGTTGCGCTGTCGCTGCAGCCGGAAGCCGCTCGCCTCCAGCGTCAGCGAGCCGACCAGGGTGGGGGAGAAGACGAAGGCGTTGTGCAGCAGGACGTTGATGTAATGCGACTGCGTCCACGCCCCGGTCGAGGGCAGGGTCGCTTGCTGCACCAGATCGTTGTGGGTCTGGCTGCGGTCCGAGGCGGCGCGCAGAAACCACGTGGCGCGCGGCGACGGCGTCCAGTCGAGACGCGCATCCGCGAGCAGGTCGCGGAAGGGGACGCGGATCGAGCTCGGAACCGCAATGGACGGCACGCCGGGAATCTCGCCCTGCGCCGCCAACTGCGCCAGGGCGTGGAACTCGTCAAGGCTATGCGCGCTGTAGGCCACGCCGGCGTTTTCGCGCAGGCCTTCCAGGGCCGCAAAAGCCCAGAGTCGTCCCCGGCGCAGCGGACCGCCCAGCGCCATGTTGCCGTCCAGGTGGGAGAAGGGCGAGCGCGGGTTGGGCGCCGGGTTGTCGAGTTGATTGCGCGCGCTCCAGCGCCGGTCGCGCCAGAAGGCGCCGGCATCCCCGTGCCAGGTGTCGCTGCCCCGGCGCGTGGCGATGACCACCGAACCGCCGTTGGTGCGCGAGGTGTCGGCGTCCACCTGCACGGTGCGCACCACGAACTCCTGCATGGCGTCGGGCGAAAAGTTCTGCAGGAAGCCGCCGATGAAATCGTCGTTGTTATCGCCGCCATCCACGGCGAGATCCACGTTCAGCCCGGAGCTGCCGCCAAACGACACCGCCGTGATGCGCGCCTTGGTGGGGTCGGAGGGTTCCACCGGCGCCGTCGTGGGGGCGAGGTAGGCGATATTGGCAAAGCTGCGCGCCGCCAGCGGCAGGCCCGCCAGCTCGGCGCGGTCCACCACGGAGGCCAACGCGTTGGAGGTCAAGTCCAGCGGTTGCCGACCGCTCTCGACGATCTGTACCGACTGATTCAGCAGGGCGGGTTGCAACACCGGGCGCACCCGTTCGGAGCTCGCAACCCGCACCATGACGGGATCCATCACCAGCGTCGCGAAACCGGGATGGGTGAGGGTGATCCGGTACCGTCCGGGCGCGAGCGCGCTGACACGAAACTCCCCCGTCGGGCCGCTGACCGCCGTGCGCACGCTGCCCAGATCGGGCGCCTCGACGCGTACCGCGACGCCCGCGATCGCGCCCCCCGAGGCGTCGGTCACCTGCCCGGTCAGGCTGCCATCCAAGCTCTGAGCCGCACCGACGCCGCTGCCCAGCGCCAGCGCCGCGACCAGGCCGCAACTGCGCGCGAGTCGGCGCAACGCGGACGGCATGCCAGCAACTCGCATCAAGCTCATGATAGCGTTCGACCTTTACGAAAGCGCGCGGGGTTCTCAGGATTAGAACGGCATGGCGGCCCCATGCGTTACGTTCAACCGCGTCGGCGCGTCAGAACGCGGCGCCCCCTCCCGCCGGCGACAAACTTCTTCCCTCCCCTCCTCCCTTCTTCCTTTTTTCTTCTTTCTGCCCTCCGATCGCGCCATCTCGCATCCCAGCCGTCACCCCCCTCCACGCCGGCGCGTTGACTTTCGCCTTTGCTTCGCCTACGCTCGGGCGGTCAGGAGGCCCGTTCTATGGCGCTCACCAAACGCCAGCACGAAGTCTTGAGCTTCATCCGGACCTTTGTCCGCGACCAGGGTTTTTCGCCGAGCTGTGAGGAGATCGGCACCGGCGTACAGCTTTCCTCGCTGGCCACCGTCCACAAGCACCTGGTATCGCTCGAGGAGAAGGGCTTCATTCGCCGCGGCTTTCATCGCAGCCGCTCCATTGACCTGACCGAACCGCCCGCCGAACGGCGCCGCGCGCAGCGCCGCGCCGCCGGGATCTTGCCCCTGCTCGGCCGCATCGCCGCCGGCAAACCGATCGAGGCCATCGAGAGCCAGGAGTCCATCTCGCTGCAGGACGTCACCGGCGACCGCGACGTCTTCGTCCTCGAGGTGCGCGGCAACAGCATGGTGGACGATCACATCGTGGAAGGCGACTTCGTGCTGGTGGAGAAGACCGAGCAGGCCAGCAACGGCCAACTCGTGGTGGCGCTGGTGGACGAGAACGAGGCCACGCTCAAACGCTTCTACCGCGAGAAGGGCGATATCGTCCGCCTGCAGCCCGCCAACGCCACCATGGAACCGATCCGCCTGCCGGTCGAGCGGGTGCGGGTGCAGGGCCGCGTGGTCGGAATCTTGCGGAAGTACTGATGGTTGTTGGTTGTTAGTTGTTGGATTTTGGATAGCGCGGGACTGACCTGTTTGCATCCTTCGGCTTCTTCGCTGGGGCGCGCTCGTTGGCGGACAAATCCAGGTAGGCCGCAACCGAGCCGCACAGCAGAGCGACACACGCGAATCGACACAGCGTCATTGCCGTTTCATCAGCACGCAGACGCTCCAGAGTACCTGCGCTGAAGCCGCCACGACAGCCTCCGCGCGCTGAAGTCGCCTGATACGCGCTGCTGCGTGGCTTGCCCCGTCTACCATCCGCCGCCCATGAGCGGGGCGAAAACCGCAAAAATGTAGACTGGGAGGCCGCCGGTGAGCGGGGTGGACCGCAGCCAGAACCGGACGCGGGGCGAGGACGCCGGGGCGTGACACGTGAGCGAGCGGCCAGAATGCCAAAAATTGGGATGGAGAAACGGAATGACTTCTTCGGTGGGGAACGAACGATTCCATCGGAGGACAAGGTTGTGGTGGGTATTCCCGTTACATCAGATCATCAGTACCGTCGGCGTACTCAGTTTGGCCGGCTTTCTTACTTTCGCCACAGCGTCCTCTTCACGAGCTCGGTGGATTCTAACCGAAACCCCCTATTTCCCCGTGCAGATAGGGCTCGCATTTTTCATCGGATTCGTCCTCCAGCGCTATCTGCACCATCGGGTGATGCAATGGGTTTGGGTGCTCCCGTTCTTGATCCTGTGTGTTTCTTTCGGTCTTACGCCCCTACCCATCGGCGGAAGCTTAGGTCGTTATTTCGGCAGTGACTGTGGGCCCGAACTTCGCTGCTTCGTTCAGCTCGCGGTCACATTGCCTTTTTATACAGCAGCGTCGTATTCCTTGGCCGCATTCTTAAGCAGGACCGTTCAGGCAGATCGAGAACATTAAGCCCGATTGAGGATCGGCAAGGGAATATCGTCTGGCGCGATCCGATCGGCTCCGAATCCGGCGCCACCCGCGCCCGCACGCGAAGCTCCGCCCCCGCGGCGGAAAACCGCCGCCACCCAGGGCGTTGTTTGCCGAAAACCGACAACTGACAACCGAAAACCGCCGCCCCCCCTTGCGTGAATCCCCATCCTGTGGTATTCTGAAGGCTCATGTCGCACTCCACCGCCTACCGGTTTTGGTTTTATCGGATGAGCGGGAGGGGTGTGTCGTAACTCGGATCTAATCCGAAACGCATCCGGACCCGCTGAAGGCAACTTCAGCGGGTCTTTTGTTTTTTGGGCTCGAAAACGCACAGGAGACGCCCTGCATGTTGGTTCGCTTGCACGCCCGCACCACCCGCCCGGAGATGGACGCCGTTCGCGCCACGCTCTGCGCCCGCGGCTACCGGCCGCAGCGCATCACGCTGTTCGACGTGCCGGTGTTCGCGGCGGTGCCGGAGGACGGCGGCATGCCGCAATCCTTGTCCGACCTCGCCGGCATGGCCGGGGTGGCGGCGGTGGTGGCGGCCGGACCGGCGCAACTGGGCGCACGGGCGCTACGCCCGGAGGGCACGCGGGTGCGTGTGGCCGGGGTGGAGTTCGGCGGTCAGGAGTTCCCCGTGATCGCCGGCCCCTGTTCGGTGGAGAGCCGCGACCAGATCCTGGCGACCGCCGAAGCGGTTCGCGCCGCCGGCGGCCACCTGTTGCGCGGCGGGGCGTTCAAACCGCGCACCTCGACCTATTCCTTCCAGGGGCTGGGCCGCCACGGCCTGGAACTGCTCGCCGAGGCGCGCGCCCGCACCGGCTTGGGCGTGGTCACCGAGGTGCTCGCCACCGAGGACGTGTCCCTGGTGGCGGAGTACGCCGACATGCTGCAGGTGGGGGCGCGTAACATGCAGAACTTCGCCCTGCTGAAACAGCTGGGGCGCCTGCGCAAGCCCGTGCTCCTCAAGCGCGGTGCCGGGGCGACATTGGAAGAGTGGCTGGCGGCGGCCGAGTACCTGCTGGCGCGCGGCAACGACCAGGTGGTGCTCTGCGAACGCGGCATCCGCACCTTCGAGACCTATACCCGCAACACGCTCGACATCTCGGCCGTGGCCGCCGTGCGGGAGCTGACGCACCTGCCGATCATCGTCGACCCCAGCCATGCCACGGGGCGAAGTTCGCTGGTCGCCTCGGCGGCCAAGGCGGCGCTGGCGGCGGGCGCCGACGGGCTGTGCATCGAGATCCACGCCGACCCCGCCCAAGCGCTGACTGACCGCGAGCAGGCGCTCGGACCGGCGGCCTTCACTACGTTGATGGAGGAGCTGGCGCGCATCGCGCCGGCGGTCGACCGCACGCTCGCACCGGCCCTGGCGCTCGCGGAGTAGGCGGAAATCGGAAGGCCGAAAGCCGAAGGCGTCCTCAGTTGGCCGGTGCCTTGTGCGCGACGATGGGGCTGGTGGCACGCCAGACCGGCACGCCCTGCGACAGCCCGACCAGGTTGAGCCGGACCATGAGCGCGATCGCGTCGTCGGGAATCGCCTTCGCCATCTCCGCCGCGGTGGCGGGCGAGATCTTGTAGGCCGCCTCCGTCACATCGAGCCACGCCCGCGTGGATGGCCAGTAGAACTTGATCGCCGTGTTGGGATCCTTGGCATCGGCATCCACTTTGTAGACGTTCGACGCGGCATCGCTTCCCACGGCGATGGCGTGGCGCGCGAGCGCGACGTTCTTCATCGCCATGCTTAGATCAGCCGCCTCGACGCAGTACGCGACGGCGTCCGGTAGCTCATGTTGCACCACGTCCAGCCCATGCTCCAGCGCGGTGGTCGCCACCAGCGGGGACGTTGCTGCAACCGCATGAGCGACGCCGAGCAGGGCGCGAACCCGCAGGGAGGGGGAGGCGAGGGCGTCGGCATTGGCCAGCGCCGTCGCCGGGTCCGCCGTGGCCCCCGCGGCGATCAGGTCGGCCTGTCGTTCGCCTTCCATCTGGTCCGCGCCAGGCGACGAACTCCCCCGAGTCGAACCCAGGGAGTAGCTGACCGTGTCCGGATGAGGCACCGACCCGTCCGCCGTCCAGTTCGGATCCAGCGAGGTCACGCCTTGCGGATACCGTTGCAGCCACTGCCGGAGGTCCGGAGACAGGTCGGTGAGGGCCACGGTGCCGTCCAACTGCCGGAGAATCGGCAGCAACTGGAAGAGTCGGAACTGAAGAAACGACGGAAAGCTCAACGTGGCATCGGCGGCGCGGATGGTCACCGTGGCCGTACGTGCTTGAAAGCCCAAGGGGAGCTTCGAGGGCTCCGCCTGATCGAGAAGCGCCTGGATCGCCTCCCGAACTTGGCTGGCGCCGACCTCGCGCCAGAAACGCACCACCATGCTGCCGAGATCGTCGGGATGACCGACAGAGACGAAGCGATGTGGGTTCTTCTTGTAGGTCCGTACCGCCCAGCCGAAGATCGCGTTGCGGAAGAGCGGCGGCCCCGGGGCCTCGAGCAGCCGGGTTGCGCCCTGGTAGGCGAACTCGTCGCCGCTCATCTCTTGCAGCAGGTCGAAGGCATGTCCGTACTGCCGCGACTGAATGGCACCCTGGACGAGGTCATTCAGTGCGAGATCGTGCAGCGCGGGGGTGCCGGGGAGGCTGGCGGCGACGGCCGCCGGGTTCAGCACGGCCAGTTCGTGCACGATCTCACCCACCAGCCAGGTTTCGCCGAGGCCATCCTGGTCGGATGCGTTGCGAACGCTGGAGTAGGCCTCCTCCAGCAGTTCTCCGGCGTGGCGCGGGTTGGCGGTCCGCACCACGCGCGCAGCGTGGAAGAGCACGGCGGCATGATCAGGGGCAGGGAGCGCTCCGGCCGCATCGACCAGGACGGCAACACGGCGGACGGTCGGCGCCACGGTCTGCGGCTGTACGGCAATCGCAAGCAGCGACCACGCCACTCCGCAGGCCGAAATGACCCCTCGCGTGTGCAACCGTTCCTCCGGTTTCCGCATACTAGACCGCGCCCGCCCGCGCTGCAACTGTCGCACAGGCGCCCCGATCTTCCAAACTGCGGCTCTCGACGCGGGAGAGCGGTTCGGAACGCGGTCGGGCGCGGCTGTCACAGGGCGGACTGCACCTCCGGAGCCCGCGCAGCGGGCGGGCCGCCCGTAGCCTGGGGGGCGCAAAAGTCCCGGGCAAGCCTTTGAGACTTCCCAAATCGTGGTGCGGGGATCCCCACGCCGGCCGTCGGCCCTCGCCCTTCGCTTCTCAGTCCGCGGCGGGCGACCTGGCCAGCTCCTCGTCCATCTCGATGACGACGTCCGACTTGCGGCGCGGTAGCTTCTTTTCGAAGAAGGTGTAGAGCAGCGGAATCAGGAACAGGGTCAGGAAGGTGGAAACCAGCAGGCCGCCGATCACGGCGCGCGCCAAGGGCGCATTGGACTCGCTGCCTTCCTCGATGCCAAGCGCCATGGGCAAGAGGCCCAGCACCGTCGCCAGCGTGGTCATCAGGATGGGACGCAGGCGGGTGCGGCCGCCGAGGATCACCGCGTCGTCCAGGTCCACGCCACGCTCGCGCAGCTTGTTGGTGTAGTCCACCAGCAGCACGCCGTTCGACACCACGATGCCGACCATCATGATCACCCCCATGAAGGAGGTGGTGGAAAAGGTGGTGCCGGTCAGAAACAACGCCCAGATCACGCCGGTAAAGCCCAGCGGGACGCTGAACATGATGATGAAAGGGTCGAGCAGCGACTGGAACTGGGACGCCATCACCATGTAGACCAGCAGGATGGCCAGCGCCGAGGCGAGCAGGAGCATTTTGAAGGTCTGCTGCTGCTGCTCCACCTGGCCGCCGAGCTTGACGGTGAAGCCGGGGGGCACGGCAAGGTTCTTGAACTTCTGGCGCAGCTCACTGGCGATGTCGCCGAGCGGTCGCCCCTTCGGGTTGGCGGTGACGTGGATGACGCGCTGCAGGTACTTGCGCTGAATCGTGACCGGACCGGCTGAGCGCGTCACCGTGGCCACATCGCGCAGCAGCACCGGTTGGCCGTTGGCGGTGCGCAGGGCGATGCCGCCCAGGTCGTCGGGGCGGTCGCGGAAATTCTCCGCCAGCCGGACGTTGATGTTGTACTCGTTGCCGGTGCCGGGGTCGGTGTAAATGATGGGTTGCACCTGGCTGCTGCCCTTGAGCGAGTAGAGCACCGTGGTGGCGATGTCGTGCTCGCTGAGGCCGAGCTGCTCCGCCTTGGCGCGGTCCACGTTGACATGCAACTCGGGGTAATTGGATTCGCGGCTGATCATCACGTCGGCCACGCCGCGCGTGCTGCGCAGGATGTCGGCGGCGCGCGCCGCCAGATCGGCCGCCTTGGCGAAGTCGTAGCCGTAGACCTCGACGTCAATCGGGGCGTCGGAGCCGAAGTTGATGATGTGGGTGACGATGCCGCCGGGATAGAACGCGATCTGCAGGCCGGGGAATCGGGCCACCAGGTCCTTGCGGATGCGGGTGACGATCTGTTCCTGGGACTCGCTGCGCCGGCCGGGCGGCACCAGGTTGACGTGCAGGTTGCCGGAGTGGGGACCGGTATTACCGCCGAAGACTGCCCCGATGCCGCTGCTCACGTAGCCCGCCTCGGTGATGATGGCGCTGATCCAGTTGGCGGGAACGTCGTGGCGGATGACGTCCTCCATCTGAATCAGGGTGGCGTTGGTCACCTCGGCGCGCGTGCCCACCGGCAGCCGCACGCTGACGCTGAACTGGCTCTCGTCGGTGGCGGGAATGAACTCGCTGCCGATGAAGGGGACGAGGAAGAGCGTGCCGACGAAAAAGGCGACGATGCCGCCCACCACCCAGCGCGGGTGGCGCAGGCTGGCGCCCAGCGCATTCTGGTATTTCTGGTCGAGCCAAGCCAGGCCACGGGTGACGCGGGCCCAGAACCGCTCCGTCAGCTTCGGCGAGTCGAGCTCGTGTTCCGGCTCCGCCTGCAGGATGCGGGTGCACAGCAGTGGCGTCACCGTGCGCGAGACGAAGAAGGAGACGATCAGCGAGATACTGATGGTCAGCGTGAGCGGCACAAACAGGTAGCGGGTCACGCCGGTGATGAACACCACCGGCATGAAGACAACGATGGTGGTGATGGTCGAGGCCAGGATGGGCATCGCCACTTCCTGGGCGGCGTCGAGCGTGGCGCGCCATTTCGTCTTGCCCATGCTGCGGTGGCGCGAGATGTTCTCCAACTCGACAATGGAGTCGTCCACCAGCCGCCCCACCCCCAGCGCCAGCCCCCCGAGGGTGAAGATGTTGAGCGTCTGCCCGGTGAAGTACAGCAGGATGAAGGTGACGACGATCGAGAGCGGGATGGCCAGCGCCACGATCAGCGTGCTGCTGAAGCTGCGCAGAAAGATGAGGATCACCAACGTCGCCAGCACCGAGCCCATCAGGGCTTCGCTCTTCAGGCTGGCAATGGCGTTGCGGATGTAGGTGGACTGGTCGAAGGAAACCTGGACGTTGACGCCGTGGGGGACTCCGACCAACTGGCCCAGCTGCTTGCGGAGTGCATCCACCACGTTGACCGTGTTGGCGCCGGGGATCTTGTTGACCCGCAGTTGTACCCCGGGCGTGCCGTTTTCACGGACGTACTGCGTCTGGTCGGCGTAGCTGTCGCTCACCTGTCCGACGTCCTGCACGCGCACCGGGACGCCGTTCACCACCTTGACCACCAGGTCGCGCAAGGGATCAATGGCCTGGTACTGGGTATTGGTGAAGACGTTGTAGTCCAGCTTCCCGGCACGCAGGTTGCCGGAGGGCAGGATGAAGTTGGCGTTGTTGACGGCCGCCACCGCATCGGCCAGCGTCAGGCCGCGCGCCTGGAGTTGTTGCGGATCGAGCGAGATCTCAATCTCTCGTACCCGGCCGCCCGAAACCGAGGCGGCGCTGACGCCCGGCACCTGCTCCAACTGCGGCTCGATGACGTTGTAGGCCAGATCATAGAGCTGCCGTTCGTCGAGGCCGCCGCCGTTGACCATGACGCTGGCCACCGGAATGTTGGAAATGTCGAACTTCAGCACGAAGGGCTGTGAAACGCCCTTGGGCAACGAGGCGAAATTGCGCTGCACCTGCTGGATGACCGCCACCTCGTCGGCATCGAGGTTGGTGTCGAAGTTGAACCACGCCTGGATGATGCCCACCCCCTCGCGCGAGGTGGACTCGACGTGCTGCACCCCCGAGGCCGACATGATGGCCTTTTCGAGCTGGTAGACGACGCTGCGCTCGATGTCGGTGGGCGCCGCCCCCTGGTAGGAGATGCCCACCGTGATGATCGGCAGGTTGATCTGCGGAAACAAATCCACCGGCAGACGCGAAAGCGAGATCGCCCCCAGCACCACCATGGCAAGGCACACCATCAGCACCGTGATGGGGTTGCGCATCGCCCAACGTGTTAACCACATAAACCGTTCCTAGACGCCGGCGCGTTCCTCTTCCCCGCCCCAGAACCTACTGGGCGGCGGCTTCGCCCGCCCGGAAGGGTCGCGCCTCCAGGCGGCTGCCCTCCGATAGGCTGTTGGCGCCCAGCACTACAACCTCGTCCCCCGCGCCGAGGCCGCTCAGGATCTCGGTGCGGTCTCCGTCCTCGTCCCCGGTCACCACCGGTTGACGGTGGGCGCGCCCGCCGCGCACCACGAACAGATAGCGCTGGCTCGCGTCCGAGAGCACCGCCGGACTGGGCACCGCCATCGCATTGTGGTGCACTCCGGTCAGCAGCGCGACGCGCGCGTACATGCCGGGGCGCAGCCGCCCATCCCGATTCGGGATGTCGACCTCGGCCTGCATCGCCCGACTCAGCGGGTCCAGCGCCCTCGCCGTGTGCGAGACCGTGCCGTGAAAGACGTCCGCGGGATAGGTATCCACACGGATGTCCACCGGCTCCCCCAGGTGCACCTTGGCGAGATCTTTTTCCTGCACGTAAACGAAGACGCGCACGGCGTTGAGATCCGAGACCTGCAGCAGGGCGTTGTTGGATGGGGCCGTCCCCGGCCCGGCCACCGAGCCTCCCGCCGTCGCCGTGACGTAGGTGCCGGGATCGAAGTTGCGTTGCGTGACGATGCCGGCAAACGGCGCTTTGATCTCGGCGTAGCCCAGGTTGGTTCGCGCCGCATTGTAGCTGCCGCGCTGCTGTTCCACCGCCGCGTGGTCGGCTGCCACCTGCGCCTCGGCGACGTTCAGGCGTGCCTGCGCGTCGTCCAGCTGGCTGCGCGAGAGAATCCCTTGCTGGGACAGGTTGCGCGTGCGCTCGAAGCTCAACTTGGCATTGGCCAGGCTGGCTTCATCCCGCACCAAGTTGCCTTGCGCAACTTGCACCCCGGCCGCGGCGCTTTGCATCGCCTGCTGCAGGCCGATGTGGTCAATGATGACCAGCGGCTGCCCCGCCCGCACCGCGTCGCCACGGTTCACCAACACCTTTTCCACGTAGCCGTTGACGCGCGAGTAGATTGAGGCCTGCTGAATCGCCTCCATGCTGCCGGTGAACAGCAGCATGCTGCGAATGTCCCCGATCATCGGATGGCTGACCGCCACCGTCTGCGCCGGGACACTCGCCACCGCCGCCTTGCCCTTGGCCTCCTGGATACGGGCGCGCACGACGAACGCCAAGCCAAGGGCGACCACGACCAGCACCAGTCTCACTGTCCAACGCTTCAAAGCGGTTTGATCCCTTCCCTGCGACGCACATCGCACCCGAGGCTACAATCTCATTGTCTACGCTGGCCGCCATCTAAGGTTACCAATCCGATATCAGGCGGCGAACGCCCCCACGCCTTATGGACCTCCAGCTCCGCCATCGGCTGCAGCGGCTGCCCAAAGCCGAGCTGCATCTGCACCTGGAAGGCACCATCCAAGCTGCCACCCTCTGGCAGCTCTCCCGGCGCTATGACTTCCCGTTCGGCTTGCGCGACCAGGAGGCGTGCGAGGCGGTTTACTGTTTCGAAGATTTTACCGGCTTCCTGCAGGCATTCAAAATGGTCAGCCAGCACCTGCGAACCCCGCAGGATTACGCCCTCGCTGTGCGTGCCATGGCCCGCGACCTCGCGGCTCAAGGTGTGGTGTACGCCGAGGTCTTTCTCTCGCTCGGGATCCTGCACTGGAAACAGATGCCGGTGGAGCCGGTATGGCAAGCCGTCCAAGAGGCGGGCGCCCAAGCGCGCTTGGAAACAGGAGTGCAGTTGGGTTGGCTCTTTGATGCCGTCCGACAGTTCGGGGCGGGGGCGGCGGAGCGGGTTTTGAGCGATTGTTTACTACGAAAGTCGTATGAATCGGTGCTCGGTATCGGTTTGGGGGGCGATGAAGCCGCCGGTCCCGCCCCCTGGTTCCGTGACGTCTATCATGAGGCCAAACGGGCCGGGTTGCGTCGCACCGTTCACGCTGGTGAAAGCTGCGGACCAGACTCTATATGGTCTGCAATCAACGACTTGGATGCAGAGCGCATAGGGCACGGCTTACGCGCAATCGAGGATTCACGGCTGCTCGAACATCTGTCACGTCACGGGGTCTATCTGGATGTCTGCCCCACCTCGAACGTGAAGACCGGTTGCATTGCTGCCATCGCCGATCACCCGGTCCGCCAGTTTTTCGAGCGTGGCGTTCCCTTCGCCATCAGCACCGACGACCCGGCGTTTTTCCGGGTGACCCTGATGCAGGAACTCGAAACCTTGCACGACGTCTTTGGTCTTACAGAGCCGGACCTGGTCAAATTACTATATCAGTCATTTTCGGGTTCGTTCCTTCCGGAGGCGGACAAGCAGGCTTGGCAGCGTCGCCTGAGCAGCATGGCTAGCGCACCCGGGCCGATGCCAGCCCGTTGACGGTCGGTGGCCCCAATGGTCGTGACACCGCCTCCACCTGCTTAACCCTGCCTACCGGCTAAAATACCCAGAGTACGATGCGACACTTGCATCCGCCACTCGCGCCCGTTAAAGTAGCGGCAGGTCAGGAAAGGATCGGTGTCCGCTTATGGAATGGACCACGCCTGAGTTCGAAGAGATCTCGCTGGGCTGCGAGATCAACTCCTACGCCAACGCCGAACTCTAAACGCGCGCTGGCTGCAACCGACACAACCGCACTTCTGAGAGCCCGCCCCTAATCGGGCGGGCTTTTCGTTTTTAGACACGATTGAGGGAAGCGTGGGCAGTGGACCGTGGGCGGTCGCTTGCCCCTTGCTTTCTGCGTCGCCAACCGCAGACTGAAGACCGAGAACCGTTCATGCAGATCAAGATCCTGGGTTCGGCGGCCGGAGGCGGGTTCCCACAGTGGAACTGCGCCTGCGCCAACTGCGCCGGGCTGCGCCAGGGAACCCTGCGAGCGCAGGCGCGCACCCAATCGCAGGTGGCGGTGAGCGCGGACGGCGCGACGTGGTTCCTGCTGAACGCCTCGCCCGACCTGCGCCAGCAGATCGAGGCCACGCCCGCGTTGCAACCCGCGGCCGAGACCCGCGGCGCCAGCGCCGCGGAACGGTTGCGCCACACCCCCATCGGGGGCGTGCTGCTGACCAACGCCGATCTCGACCACGTGCTCGGACTGCTGCTCTTGCGCGAGGCGCAGGCGCTGCGCATTTACGCCACCGCCGCGGTGCAGACGCTGCTGCGCGACAACAGCATGTTCCAGATGCTGGAGCGACAGCCGCAGCCGCCGCAGTGGGTAGGGCTCGAACCCGGTGCCCGCGTTGTGTTGCGTGCGGTCGACGGGCGCGACTCCGGCTTGGAATGTCGCGTGCTGTCTCTCTCCGGCGACTTCCCGCTCTACGCCCCCGAGGAGCGCCGCGGCACCCTTCCCGCCGGCGAAGCGGTGATTGGGCTGGTCATCGGCCCGCCCCGCGGCCCGGCGCTGGTCTACCTGCCGGGCGTTGCGGCCTTGACGCCCGAATTGCGCGCCGAGTGTGACCGGGCCGCGCTGCTCCTCTTCGACGGCACGTTCTGGAGCGAGGACGAGCTGCCGCGCCTGCGTGGCGGCGGGCGCGGCGCGCGCGCCATGGGTCACCTGCCCATCTCCGGTCCCGGCGGCAGCCTCGCCGCCCTCGCCGGTTGCGGCGCCGGGCAGCGCGCCTACATTCACCTCAACAACACCAACCCGTTGCTCGATCAGGACAGCGCCGAACACGCCGCCGTGCGCGCAGCCGGCTGGGAGATCGCCAGCGACGGCATGGCCTGGAACCTCTCCATGGGGATTCAGAGTTGAAGATGGAACGCTCCACCCTGGCCGCGGCAAGCCCCGGCACCACCGCCCCCCTCACCGCCGCCGAGCTGCATCAGGCCCTGCTGGCCGTGGGTCACGAGCGCTATCACCATCGCCACCCCTTTCACCAGCTCATGCACGCCGGCCAGTTGACCCGCGGCCAGTTGCAGGCGTGGGCGCTCAATCGCTACTACTACCAGAGCCGCATCCCGATCAAGGACGCCCTCATCCTGGCGCGTAGCGACGACCCGGCGTTTCGGCGCGCCTGGCGGAAACGCATCGTGGACCACGACGGCGATCCGGACGGCGCCGCCGGCGGAATCGAGAAGTGGCTGCGCCTGGCGGAAGCAACCGGCCTCGAGCGTGGGCGCGTGCGCGAGGCGCGGGAGATTCTTCCCGGCGTACGTTACGCCGTGGACGCCTACCTGGCGCTGGTCACGCAGCGCAGCTTTCTGGAAGCGGTCGCCTCCTCGCTGACCGAGCTGTTTTCGGGCGAGCTGATCGCGCTGCGCCTGGGCGCCTTGCGTGAACACTATCCTTGGCTCTCCGGCGGCCTCGATTACTTCACGGCGCGCCTCGCACAGGCCCCGGAGGACTCCGCCTTTGCCCTCGCCTATGTGCAAGAGCACGCGCGCACGCGCGCCGAGCAGGAACTGGCCATCGCGGCGCTGCGCGCCAAATGCGACATCCTGTGGGCGCAACTGGACGCCCTGCACCACGCCTACATCACCCCCGGCTGGCCCCCGCCGGGCGCCTTTCGGCCCGAATGAGCCACTCGGAACATCCCGACCTCGCGGCCCGACCCGCCCTTGCCCGCGGCTGCCGGCTGCAGACGCGCGCGGGCGCCGAACCGCTGTTGCTGGTTCCCGAAGGCGCGCTGAAGCTCGTCGGGCCCGGCCGCGCCATCGTCGAGTTATGCGACGGAGCACGCACCGTCGGCGAGATCATCGGCCTGCTGCAGGCACAACACCCGCAGGCGCCTGCGGACCGCATCGCCGCCGAGGTCGGCGGCTTCCTCGCCCGCCTGCGGGAGCGCCGTGCAGTCGACTTTTGAAGAAGGTAGGGGGTGGGGAGTAGGGCTGTCTCTTATACACATCTGACGCTGCCGACGATCTTACGCGTGTAGA
>CALEJU010000016.1 GCA_937898755.1 uncultured Acidobacteriota bacterium
TGGTATGGAGCGTCAACACATCGTTGCCAAGGTGCCGTTCATACTGGGCATCTAGTACTACTGTGTTATAAAGTTGATTCCCCCTGCGTGTTTTGAGTGGCGCGAGCCGGGGGGAGTGGATAGCCTGATCTGCGATGAAAGCCCAGCGCGCAAGAGCTTGCAGCCAGGAGGCACGTTTGGCTGCGTATCTGGAACCTCTGACGGGTGTGGCGGGACATGCCGACCGCAGGGTTCCGCTGGCGAACTATACCAAAGGCCTGCTGTTGCCGATCGAGCGCAAGAGTGTTGAGCCGATGGCGGCGCGTCTGGCCCCGGGCAACGTGCGCCGGATGCACCAGTCGCTGCATCACATTGTGGCCGAGGCGGCCTGGAGCGACGCGGCCATGCTCGCCGAGGTCCGCCGGCGGGTGTTGCCGGTGATGACCCGGAAGCAGCCGCTGGCCGCCTGGATTGTGGATGACACGGGCTTTCCCAAGAAGGGGACGCATTCGGTGGGAGTAGCGCGGCAGTACTGTGGGCAAGTGGGCAAGCAGGACAACTGCCGGGTCGCGGTCAGCGTATCGGTGGCTACCGCCGCGGCCAGTCTCCCGGTGGCCTACCGTCTGTATCTGCCCGAGATCTGGGCGCAGGACCCGGTGCGGAGAAGGACAGCCGGGGTTCCGGAAGAGGTTGAGTTCCAGACCAAGCCCGCCCTGGCGCTCGACCAGCTGCGCCAGCTGGTCGCAGAGGAGGTGCCCCGCGCTCCGGTCTTGGCCGATGCCGCGTATGGGAACGACAACGGCTTCCGCGCAGGGCTGGAAGCGTTGGGGCTCACCTATGCGGTGGGCATCCAGTCTTCCACGACGGTTTGGCCGCCCGGCACGGCGCCGCTCCCGCCCAGGCGGCGCAAGGGCGTGGGCCGGCCACCCAGGCTGTTGCGCCGCGATGCGCGGCATCAGCCGCTGGCGGCCAAAGAACTCGCCTTGTGCCTGAGTGCAAACGACTTCCGGCGCGTGAGCTGGCGAGAAGGAACGCGCGGCACGATGCGTTCCCGCTTTGCCCGCCTGCGCGTGCGCTCCGCCCACCGCGACTACTGGCACCGCCAACCGCACCCGGAACAGTGGCTCCTGATCGAATGGCCAAGCCCCGCCTCCGAGCCGACCAAGTACTGGCTCTCGAACCTGCCGGCGGCGATCAGCCTGCGAGAACTGGTGGCGGTCGCCAAGCTGCGCTGGCGCATTGAACGCGACTACCAAGAGTTGAAGCAGGAGATCGGGCTTGGACACTTCGAGGGCAGAAACTGGCGGGGCTTTCATCATCATGCCACCCTGTGCATCGCGGCCTACGGGTTCCTGGTGACAGAACGGGGCCTTTTCCCCCCTCCCCCCAACCCGACCCCGCCCCCTGCAGCCACCCCACCACTTCGCCTACCCCGCATGCCGCCCGGCTTCAGGCCCCGCGGGGCTGCCGGTGAGAACCGAACGGCATAACCCACATTCCATCGCCACCCTGCGCCGCCAGCTCGCAACCCACCTGGCCCGTTCCCTGCCACGTTGTCCCTGCTGCTTACGTGGCTTCTTGTAACACAGTAGTACTAGGAGGATACAACTACACCCCAGTACCTGTTCCGGCAGGTAGGGCAACGTCTTCACCGCCCTCCCGCGAAATCTTGGCAGTTTGGTTTTCTTCGGCGCAGTTTTCCGCCTTGTTTTCGCTTTTTCGACTATGGGGAAAACTATGGGGACCCCAGACAGAAAAACGCATAAAATGGCAGCAGCCGCGTTTTGCCATCGGCGGCAATAAAGCCTTTTTTATCAGATGGTTACTGCTGTTAGCTACTGGCGACTACTATGCCGCTCCGCTCCTGTTAACCGGAGGGTTGTAGGTTCGAGTCCTACCTGAGGAGCCAAACTTCCCCCTTCGAGCTCTCTCCCGTCTGGAATCGTGCGACATTTTCGCAGCGGGAATCCCACGCCGGCAATAAACCGAACGTCGCCGACTCACGGCTCGCGGTTCGACTCCTCCCCTCGCGGCGTTTTCAGCTTGGCTTTTGGCGAGCGTACGACAGTTGGTCACGGTGAGTACAGAATCGATCCGCCGCGACGCGGCGAGTCTTCACTCCCCCACGCCAACAACACCGGCAACGCGCCGATTCAGATGTGACTACATTGTGGTAGAGTTGTAGTGCCTTCTAGCCGCGGAGGGGCCTTGGATGGAGACCGTCGGAATTCGTGAACTCAAAACGCATCTGAGCCGCCACCTGAAACGCGTTCGGGCCGGGGCGCGTTTGCTGGTCACCGCGCACGGCCGTTCCATTGCGACGATCAGCCCTGTGGAAGCTCCGGCTGATCTCGACTGGGCGCACCAACTGGTAGCCGCGGGACGCGCGCACTGGAATGGCGGCAAGCCCACCGGCGCCAAGCGTCCGACGAAGATTGTGGGCGCGACGGCGGCGGCGTTCGTGATCGAGGACCGGCGGTGACGTTGTACCTGGACACCAGCAGCTTGGTGAAGCTCTACGTGTCCGAGGCCGGCTCCGATGTCGTCCGCCAACTCGTCGGCGACGCAACCGTGGTGGCGACCTCGGTTGTGGCTTATGCCGAAACGCGCGCCTCGCTGGCGAGACTCCGCCGCACCGGAGCGCTCACGACTTCGCAATGGGCGTCCGCCAAGCGTGAGTTTGAGGAGCAGCGGCCGACGTATCTGACCCTGGACGCCACCGATTCCCTGTGCCGCGCCGCCGGTGAGCTTGCCGAAAGGTACGGCTTACGAGGCTTCGACAGCATCCACTTGGCTTCGTTCGCCGAGGTTGCCCGTCAAGCCGGGCGGGACGCGACTCAGTTCTCCAGCTTCGATGACCGACTGAATCAGGCGGCGCGGCAGCTGAATCGAACACTTGCACGTGGCGGCCGGCAATGACCGTGTCCTCCCTTGTCGCCCGATGCTCCAAGGCCGCGGATTGAGGCGGCGCGGCGTCCGGCGCCGATCCATCGGCGCTTCGTGCTTTAGCCCCGCTCTCCGGGGGACGGGCCGCTGGCGCGGCTTGCCCCCGGCTCCCGTCCGCCGCCCGCTAGGCGGGCGGCGCTGCCCCCGGAATGCCGCGGTAGGAACGCGCAGGGTGTAGGACGTCAGGTGAAATTTCCACCGGCGTTCCCCACCAGTGCTGACCTGCTACTCCCCCTTGTCGTCCTCGGCGAGGACTGCGCCCAGCCGATCGAGCCTGCGCTCCCACAGCGAGCGGCGGTCGCCGATCCATTGTTCCAAGGCCGACAACCCCGCCGTCTCGATGCGGCAGGTGCGCACCCGCCCGACCTTCTCGGTGCGTACCAGGCGGCTGGCCTCCAGCACCCGCAGGTGTTGCCCCACCGCGGTCAGCGTGATGGCGAGGGGCGCCGCCAAGCGGGAGGCCGGCAGGGGGCCCGCGCCGAGCCTGTCCAACATGGCGCGGCGCGTGGGATCGGCGAGCGCGTGCAACACGCGGTCAATGTTGACCTTGGGCATGGTGACTCCCGCTTGCGGCGCACCCGACGACTAACCCGCCAGCTCCTTGGCCAGCGTATCGAAGAGGTGGCGCCAGCCCGCTTCGCGGATCTGAGGACCATCCGACCCCTCATAGAACGCCCCCTGATGGGTGCAGATGAGATCGGTTCCGGTCTCCGTCGCCAGGAACTCAATCGTAACCAGGGTGGAGGAGATGCGCTTGCCGCCGAAGGTCATCGTCGAGGTCGTGACCAGGCGCTGGTTGGGCACGATGTCCTGATAACTTCCCTCATTCGACAGGACTACGCCCTTGAACGGGGTGCCTTCCTTGAAGTGGTAGCGGAGCCGCTCGCTTCCGCCGACGCGGAAGTCCATCTCGAAGGCCTCGACCTCATGGCTGTCGCTCTCGGCGAACCAGCGGCGTTTTTTATCGGCGTCCGCGAAAGCCGCGAAGACGCGTTCCCTCGGCTTCGGATAGCTGCGCTCGATGACGAAGGTGCTGTGGACAACGGTGGGCTCGGGCATGGGGTTTCTCCTTTGACAGTGAAGGTGACGCTTCAGTGTCGGGCAGGCCGGGGAGATTGTCAAGTGAATACTTCAGTATTCGGGGACGGTTGTCGGTTTTCAGTTTTCGGATTTCGGCTACACAAGCACAACGTTGCGTTCATGTGTGTGTTGCCGACAACTGACAACCATTTGCGGGCTCCGGTGACGTGGAGCGTCGAGCGTGGAGCGAAAAGCGTGGTGCGGACGTGAATGGTGCGGGCGCGAGTTCTCCCACTCCACGCTCCACGGCAGGGAGTTGCGCTACAACCCGAGCAGCACGCGCAGCCGCTCGCGGACGTCGGTGACCGTCTCGGCCGGGGCCTTGCCTGCAAACGCAGCCTGCCGCGCCTGCCAGTCGAGATTCTTCACCTGGTCCGCGAGGACCACGCCGGAGATCTGCCCACCAGGCGGTAGAGCGACCTCGAACGGGTAGCCTTTCACCCGACTGGTGACCGGGCACGCGAGGGCGAGCCGCACCTTCGCGTTATACGCGCGCGGCGAGAGGATGAGCGCCGGACGGCGGCCGGCCTGTTCATGTCCGGCGTGCGGATCGAACATCAGCCAGACCAGATCCCCGGCGTCGGGAACATAAATGCGGGCTACCACGCCTCACGGCCCACCCGCTCACCCCAGTCCGTCGCATCGTGACAATTGCGGGGGGTGATCTGGCCCACCAGCGCGGCGAGAGAATAGGTCGGCCGGCTGCGACGGATGATGATCGCGCCGTTCTTGACCGACACGTCCACGGCATCGCCCGCCTCGACTTGCGCCTCCCGCGCCACTGCCTTGGGAAGGCGCAACCCCAGGCTGTTGCCCCACTTCGCGATCTGCGTCACCGTCGCCATGGTATCTACAATGACTATACATTCCTGAAGTGCGGCCAGTCAAGGACCGGCAGCGCTTCCCCGCCCCCGACCGAATCGGGAATGGCCGGCCGCCCGCTGCGCGGGCTCCGGCGGCTTACGAGCATCGTGCGGGGAGTGTTAAGCGTCGAGCGGGGAGTGGGCGTGAGCGAAGCGGGCCGCGAATTCCAGAATCCGCCATATGGCGCCCCCGACTGACGTCGCCGCCGTCGGCGGGGTCGCGGCACCCTTTAAGCCTCGCGCAGGCGTCCGGCCGCGTACTTGTGGAGCAGGCTGGCGATCAGCGTCTGGTACGGCAGCCCCTCCGCCAGCGCGCGCTTTTGGATCGCCTCCAGGTCTTTGCTCGAGATGCGGATGTTCAAGCGCCGATCCTTGCGGAAGGTTGCCTTGGCGTAGCCGGCAAAACGGCTGCGTTCGCGCTTGCCGCCGCGCGTTGACCGCCATTCTCCGCGCTCGACCGAGTCGAGAATCGCTTTTTCGTCCGCGTCCAGCTTCATGGCTCCTCCGTCTCCTCGCCCAGGTACCGCTTGGTCGCCTTGCGGCTCGGGACGATTGTTTTCAGGAACACCAGCTCCTCGTCCTCGACGAACGGCGTCAAGTACACGTAATCGCCACGTCGGACGACGAAGACGCGCTGGCCACCGTATCGCTGCTGGTTCGGGTGGTCGAGGATATCGAGCAGGTCGCCGCACTCGATATGGAAAACGATGTCCTCGAATCCGATGCCGCGCTCCCTCTTTAACTTCTCGTTCTTCGCCTCGTCCCACGCGAAGTACTTCACTGGCCGAACTTTACTACAATGTGTGCCTCAAAGGCACACATTGTAGTCCGAATCCATGGAACCGATTCTTGTCGAGAACATTCCGGCGACCGACGTCCCGAGGCCTTGCGCACCTGGCTCCGCGCGGTTCGCCCGTTGTAGGGCTGGGCAACGCTGATCCGCGGCGATGAGCCCCCGCCCGCCTTGTTATCATGAAGTGGCTTGCCGTAACAGCCCCGCCTACGGTGACTGCGTCCCGTATTTAGTTTTTTAACCAACATTTGAACCATGGCCACCCTTGTTGCGCCACCCCTGCCGTCGGCGGTCGAGCCGCGCGCTGCGAGCGCGCCGCCGGCCTTGCCGGCGCTGACCTCGATCCGCTTTTTCGCGGCGCTGGGCGTGGTGCTGTTCCACTTCACCGAGCGCTCGCGCTGGCCGGCGCCGTTGCGTAACCTGGTGGGACGCGGCTACATGGGCGTGCCGTTGTTTTTCATCCTCTCCGGCTTCGTGCTGGGCTACAACTACTTCCCCCGGGCGCGGGCGGGGCGCTTCGCCACGCGCCGCTTCTGGACGGCGCGCCTGGCACGCATCTACCCGGTCTACCTGCTGGCGCTGGCACTGCTGGCGCCCTTCGTCGTGAGCCAGTACCGCGGGCATATTTCTCGCGCGGCGCTGGCCGGGAGTGGGTTGGCCTCCACCCTGATGCTGCAGTCGTGGATTCCCGGCTGGCGCGACTACTGGAACACGCCCGGCTGGACGCTCTCCATTGAAGCGTTCTTCTACCTCGCCTTCCCGCTGCTGCTCGGCATCGCCTTCCTGAACCGCCGTGCGGCTTCCGTGGCGGTCGCGGCGGCGGCGCTGCTGACCGCAGTGAGCTTCGGACTCGACCACCCCGGGGCGAGCTGGGCGGCGCGCGTGCCGTGGACTTATTTGCCCATGTTCCTGCTCGGCATGGTGCTGGCCCGGGCGCACGAGCTGCGGCTGGTGGCGCGGCTGCAGGGCGCACTGGCGATCGCGGCTGCGGCGTTGATGGTTGACACCATCGTCGGCCACGGCGTTCCGGCGGCGCAGATCGACCGGGTGTGCACGCTGTTGGCGGGCCTGCTGGTGTTCGGCTTGGCGGGCAGCGGCGGAGCGCTGGCGCGCGTGCTGTCATGGTGGCCACTCGTGCTGCTGGGGGAGGCCAGCTACAGCCTTTATATCCTGCAGGCGCCGCTCTGGGCACGGCTGAACCAGCTGCGGACCTGGGGGGTGCGCAGCGGCCGCCTGACCCCCGCCTGGTCCACCGCGGACGGACCGTTCCTGGCCGTGCTGCTGCTCGGCAGCGTGGTCCTCAGCCTCGCCGTGCACCACGGGTTCGAGCAGCCGGCCCGCGCCTGGCTGCGCCGCCGCACGGAACCCTTGTAAACGCTGAAATGGTTGGCGATTTTCGGTTGTCGGTTACGCCGCTACGGGACCGGGGCAGTGCCGTAGCCGTCAACCGCCCACTGTTCTTCCCGTTTCCCGTATACTCCGGTACAAATTGCGCCAACGTACACAGGGACCCTTCCATGTTCAAGCCGATCACCGCCGGTACCTTCCTCCTACTTTCCAGTTGCTGGCTGCTCGCGCAGGCCCCGCAAACGGTGGACTTTCATCGCGACGTGCAGCCGATCTTCAAGGCCCACTGCCTGGAGTGCCACGGCCCGGACGTGCACATGAACAACTTCCGCCTCGACCGCCGGCGGGACGCCCTGCGGGGCGGGACGGTTGCGGTGATCGCGCCCGGCAACAGCGTCGCCAGCCGCCTTTATCTGCGACTCACCGGGACGACCGTCGGCCGCCAGATGCCGCTCAATGGTTCGCTCACGGCGGCCGAACTCGCCACGATCAAGGCTTGGATTGATCAGGGAGCCACGTGGCCCGATGCGGATTCAGGCGAGATCGCGCATCCCCCGGCCGACGCCCGCGTGGTGGCGTGGGTGGCCGCCCTACGTGAGGCTGATCGGCGGGCGGTGGAACGCCAGTTGGCCGGCGACCCGCACCTGGTCAGCCGCCGCGGCCCGGGCGGCGCCAGCGCCCTGATGTTTGCCGCCCTCTACGGGGATGTGGCATTGATGCGCCGGCTGCTGGCCCTGGGCGCCGATCCGAACACGAAGAACGATGTGGGCGCCACGGCGCTGATGTGGGCGGCCGGGGACGTGGCGAAAGTCCGCCTGCTGCTCGCTCACGGGGCGGACGCCAACGCCCGCTCGGACGAGGGGGCCAGCGCGTTGACCATGGCTGCGGGACGCTTTGGCTCCGCGCCGGTGTTGCAACTCCTGCTGACGCACGGGGCGGACGTGAACGCCTCGGTTCCCAGCGTGATGGGCCCGACGACGGCGCTCAGCGAATCCGCCTACGCCGGTGACTTGGAAGCGTTACGCCTGCTGCTGGGACATCAGCCCGCCGCATCCACCCTTCCCTTGGCCCTGCAGTTGAGCCTGAAGGCGGAGTGCGACGCATGTTTCGAGCTGATGTCTGGAGCGGCCGACGCCGCAATCCGGGACCGGCTCCTGATCGGCGCCGTGCCGCCGCGCGGCGATGGCGCGGGCCTCCTTGCATTGTTGCGCCCGGGGGCTGCGGTGAACGTGCGGGATGCAGAAGGGCGGTCGCTGCTCATGCTGGCCTCGCTCGCGGAAGGCACCTCGCCGGCCACCCTCCAGGCCTTGCTGGATCGAGGGGCCGACATCGCGGCCACCAGCCCGGCCGGAGCCAACGCGCTCGACTTCGCCGAACGCATGGGCCGGACCGCGAACGTGGCCCTGTTACGCAAGGCCGGCGCCGTTCCGACGCCGACCACCCGCACAGAACTGCCGGTTCCCAGCCCCACCGCCGACGCCGGAGCCGCCGTCGCGCGCAGCCTGCCGTTGCTGCAGCGGGTTGATGTGACGTTCCTGAGCAAATCGGGGTGCGTGTCCTGTCATAACAACAGCCTCACCGCCTTGTCCGTGGTTGCTGCACGGCAGCACGGCATGCAGGTCAATCGAGAGACCGAACGGCGGCAGACCGAAACCATCGGCACGTATCTCGACACCTGGCACGAGCGGGCCCTGCAACATATCGGCATCCCAGGCGGCGCCGACACCACCAGTTACTTGCTGCTGGGGATGGGGGCGGAAGGCTATGTCCCCAACCTGGCGACGGATGCAATGGCGCACTACGTCCGTGTACACCAGCACCCCGACGGGCATTGGACGGTCTTAGCTTACCGCCCGCCCTTGGAATCGAGCACAATCGAGGTTACGGCGGTCAGCATGCATGCCCTGCAAGTCTTCGCGCCGAAAGCGTGGGCGCCGGACTTTGACCAGGCGGTGCGCCGCGCCGCCGGTTGGCTGGCAACTGCCGCGCCGCGCAGCACGGAAGACCACGCCTACCTGCTGCTCGGCCTCGACTGGGCGCACGCCGCCCGGCCGGCGATCCGAAATGCGGCACGGGCTCTGATCGCCGAGCAGCGGTCGGACGGCGGCTGGGCCCAGCTCGCCTCGCTCGACAGCGATGCGTACGCCACCGGCGAGGCGCTGGTTTCTCTGCGCCAGAGTGGCGCGTTGACCGCCGCCGATCCGGTTTACCGGCGCGGCGTCCAGTACCTGTTGCACACCCAGATGGCCGATGGTTCGTGGTTCGTGCGGAGTCGCGCCATCCCCCTCCAACCGTATTTTGACAGCGGCTTTCCCTATGGCCGTGACCAGTTCATCTCCGCCGCCGCCACAAACTGGGCGACGCGGGCGCTACTCGACGGCGGCTACCCGCTCTCAGCCGCCAGATAGCGCGGGTTGCACTCCCGTGGATCTGTCGCCCAGGCGCGGGCCGATCACACTTCTCTCACCGGCAGAGGTGATCCGGTGGAGACGCGGTGTTCCTGGTTCATTGCATATCCATCCAGAGTTGACTCAACCCCAGGCGACGTCCCGGCATCTGCGGGACAATCATGGCCCGTCGTTCCCCTCGCTCCTCTCGTTCTTCCACCGCTTCCCATTCCGTTCCCGAGTCGGACGCTGAGTCTCGGCCCAGTAGGACAACTCCGTGGTTGGCGTTGGGCGCCGCCGCTTTGGCTGGCAGCCTTCTATTACGCCACCGCGGAGGCCGCCGGCTGAGCTTGGGCGTGCTGGGCGGGTACGTCGCCATGCGCGCCCTCGCCGGCAAAACACCGGTGCAGGCCTTGACTGAGCTGGCTGACCGCGCCCTCCCCGCAGCGGAGCCGACGCGCATGGAAGACGCGGTGACGATCCTGCGTCCCATGGAAGAGGTCTACGCCTTCTGCCGGGAGGCCAACAATCTGCTCCAGTTCCGACTCTATTTGGAGTCGGTCGAGAAGCTCGACGACGGGCGGGTTCGCTCCGTGGGGCGTGATGTTCGCGGCCGTCGCCGCACCCTGATCGCCGAACTCCTGAGCGACACTCCCGAGCGGGTGGAGTGGCGCAAAGTGGAAGGGGACGCCCCGTTGCTGCGCGAGGTTTGGACCTTCACAGCCCGAACTGGGGAGACTGGCGGGAAGCCGATACCCGCCACTGAGGTTCGCTGCCGCCGCGATATGGCGATTAGCCGGATCGAGGCCACGTCAGCCATGCTTCAGCGTGGATCCCCACGCCAGCGCCTGCGCGAGGACCTGCGCCGGCTACGGCAGCTCCTCGAAGCGGGATCGGTGATCCGCACCGAGGGGCAGCCCCACGGCCGACGCACTTGGCTCGGCACCCACGCGCTTGAGCGGTTGCAACAGCGGCGGGGTGAGCCACCCCGCCAATTCGGCCCCGCGGTGACGACCCCGGCCGTTCCGGAACGGAGGACTGCATGAAAGCCGTCTGTTGGCAGGGAAAAGGAAAAGTCGGCGTCGAACAGGTTCCCGAACCCCGCATCCTGGACGCCCGCGATGCGATCGTCAAGATCTCGAGTACCGCGATCTGTGGCTCGGATCTCCACCTCTATGACGGCTACACGCCGACCATGTATGCCGGCGACATTCTGGGCCACGAATTCATGGGAGAGGTGGTCGAACTGGGCCACGAAGTCAAGAACCTCAGCGTCGGGGACCGTGTCGTCGTGCCCTTCCCCATCGCCTGTGGTCGCTGCGCTTTCTGCCGGCGACTCGAGTTCGCCCTGTGCGACAACTCGAATCCAAATGCCGCACTGGCTGAAAAGGTCTACGGCTATTCCTCCGCCGGTATCTTCGGCTATTCGCACATGTTGGGTGGGTTTGCCGGCGGACAGGCGGAGTACGCCCGTGTTCCGTTCGCCGATGTCGGACCCCTCAAGATCCCCGCCGGACTACGCGACGAGCAGGTGCTGTTTCTTTCCGACATTTTCCCGACTGGGTACATGGCTGCCGAGCTCTGCAACATCCAGCCCGGCGCCACAGTGGCGGTCTGGGGCTGCGGGCCGGTGGGACAGTTCGCCCTGCGCAGCGCGCGTCTTTTGGGCGCCGAGCGCGTGATCGCCATTGATCGCTTCCCCGACCGCCTGGAGCATGCACGTACGCACTCCTTCGCCGTGGTGCTGAACTACGACGCGGTCCGGGACATTCCGGAAGCGCTGCGTGACATCACGGCGGGGCGGGGGCCCGACGCCTGTATCGACGCCGTGGGACTCGAGGCGCATGGCACCACCGTCGACGCTGCGTTGGACCGGGTCAAGCAGGCGCTGGGCCTGGAAATGGATCGCGCCAACGTGTTGCGCCAGGCGATGCAGGCCTGCGCCAAGGGGGGAGTCGTCTCCACCCCCGGGGTTTACGCGGGCTGGATTGACAAGTTTCCCTTTGGTACCGCGTTCCACAAAAGCTTGCGGCTGGTCCACGGTCAGACGCACGTTCAACGCTACATGGCGCCCCTGCTGGAACGCATCCAGAAGAACGAGATTGACCCCTCATTCATCGTTACCCATCGCATGCCGCTCGACGAGGCACCGCGGGCTTACCAGATGTTCCGCGACAAACAGGACCAGTGCCTCAAGGTGGTGCTCTCGTCGGAACCGGCTGAATTGCGAGCAGCATGATCCACATTGTTGGTTGGGAAGACTGTCAGGTTGTGCCTGCGAAAAATCCAACATCAACAATCCAACATCCTTGAACCAGCCCCCGACCGCTCGTTAGGCGCACGACACCTGCGGCAGCACCCGCCCTCCATGTAGGATGTGGAGGATGCCTTCCGGTTCCCTTCTCGCCCCGGCTATCGACCGGCAGGCGACCCGTTTCCGCGCCAACCAAGCGGCCATGCGGGCCTTGGTCACCAGTCTGCGTGCCGATGAGAAGTTGCTCCAGCGCGGTGGCGGCTCCGAAGCTGCTGAACGGCAGCACGCCAAGGCGCGCCTGACGGCGCGCGAACGCCTGCAGCAACTCCTTGATCCGGACACGTCGTTCCTCGAGCTCGGCCTGTTTGCTGCCGCTGGTATGTATGAGGAATGGGGAGGGGCTCCGGCAGCAGGCGTTCTTTGCGGCGTGGGTCGGGTCAGTGGCCGACTGGTCATGGTTGTGGCCAACGATGCCACGGTCAAAGCCGGCGCTTTCTTCCCCATGACCGCCAAGAAGGTACTGCGCGCGCAAACCATTGCAATGGACAACCGGCTGCCAGTGATTTACCTGGTTGATTCAGCCGGCATTTTTCTTCCCCTGCAAGAGGATGTCTTTCCCGACACCGACGACTTCGGCCGCGTCTTCCGTAACAATGCCGTGCTTTCGGCGCGGGGCATCCCTCAGATCACCGCCATCATGGGCAGTTGCGTCGCGGGCGGCGCATATCTCCCGGTCATGACCGACTACGTGCTGATGACCGAGGGCAGCGGTCTCTATCTCGCCGGACCTGCGCTGGTTCAGGCGGCCATCGGACAGAAGACCACCAGCGAGGAGTTGGGCGGCGCTCACCTGCACGCCGCCATCAGCGGGACGGTTGATTTCCAGGAACCGGACGACGCCCATTGCCTTGCCCGCATTCGCACCCTGGTCGGGCACTTCGGCCATCCCGCGCGCGCGCCCTTTGATCGCATCGCCGCAGTCGAACCCACGCTGCCGGCCGCTGACCTTGACGGATTGTTCTCGACCGACCCGCAGACGCCCTATGACATCCGCGATCTGTTGGCCTGCCTGCTCGATGCCAGCCAGTTCGACGAGTACCGTCCGGACTACGGTCAAAGCCTGGTTTGCGGTTATGGCCGTGTGGGCGGCTTCGCCGTCGGTATTGTCGCGAACCAGAAGAAGCCGACACGACGCGCCGACCAACGGGTCGAGTTTGGAGGCGTCATCTACCCGGAGAGCGCCGCCAAAGCGGCCCGCTTCATCATGGATTGCAACCAGGCGCTGGTGCCGCTGGTCTTTCTGCACGACGTCAACGGCTTCATGGTGGGCAAACAGGCGGAGGCGGAGGGCATCATCCGCGCCGGAGCCAAGCTGGTGAATGTGGTCGCCAACAGCGTGGTGCCTAAACTTACGGTCATTCTCGGCGGCAGTTTCGGGGCGGGCCATTACGCCATGTGCGGCAAAGCCTATGACCCGCGCTTTCTATTCGCATGGCCCTCGGCACGTTACGCGGTCATGGGTGGCGATCAGGCGGCGCAGACGTTGCTGGAGATCAAGACCAGGCAGCTTGAGAAGCAGGGCCGGAAGCTTTCCTCCGAGGAGCAGCAACAAGTTCTGGATACCATCCGCGCAAGTTATGAGTCGCAGACCTCCTGCCGTTATGGCGCGGCACGGCTCTGGGTTGACGCCATCCTCGCCCCGGAGGACACGCGCTCAGCCTTGATCACCGCTTTGGAAGCGGCTTCGCTGAACCCCGAAGTTCCGCCCTTCCGCGTCGGGGTCCTGCAGACCTGACCCGCCATGGACAGCACCGACGTCACCTTGATTGAGTGCCCGCGCGACGCCCTGCAAGGGTTGCCGCAGTTCATTCCCACCGCGCTGAAAATTGAGCTGCTGCAGACCCTGCTCAATGCCGGACTAAGGCGCTTGGACTGCGTCAGCTTTGTCTCGCCCCGCGCCGTGCCCCAGATGGCCGACTCCGAGGCGGTACTGGCAGGCTTGGGCCCGCTCCCAACCGGTACGGAGCTGATCGGCATCATCCTGAATCGCCCAGGTCTCGAACGGGCGCTGCGCACATCGGTGACCACGCTGGGATACCCGCTCTCGGTCTCACCATCTTTTCAATGGGAGAACGCCCGTCAGACGCCGATACAAGCCCGGACCATGGTGGCGGAGACCCTTCGCGAACTGCGTAATACCGGCCGCCACCTCGTGGTCTATCTTTCGATGGCGTTTGGTAATCCGCATGGGGATGCCTACTCCCCTCGTGAAGTAACTCATCTGGCCCGGGAGTTGGCCGACATGGGAGTTTCAACCTTGTCGCTGGCAGACACGGTGGGGCTGGCGAGCCCCTCTGAGATTGCGATCTTGTTCGACGGGCTGCAACAGGAGCTGCGGGATTCCGGCGTGGACATCGGGCTCCACCTGCACAGTCGAAGGGAGGCCGCTGCCGCCAAGATCACAGCAGGCTACCGGGCCGGCTGTCGCCGCTTCGATACTGCGGTCGCCGGCCTGGGGGGATGCCCTTTCGCCGGCGATGCGCTGGTCGGCAATATTCCAACCGAAGAAGCGTTGTCGGCCCTGCATGCCTGCGGCGCTCAGGTCAGGACCGCGGACAATCCCGATGCGCCGAACGCGATGTCAAGACTGGAGCCGGCGCTGCACCTGGCACGGCAATTGCGTGACAATTATGGTGTTTCAGGGTAACCAGCGCGCCGGTCAGTCAACCGGTATGCAATCCATCCGGCCCGGCGGTATCGCCGTTTACCGCAACGACGGCACGCATGCGGCGCCAAGCCCACCATGGCCCACACAAAATCGCCCATGACCTTGCGACGCCGAAACGTAAGGTCACAACCACACTGACAGTGTTTCTCGCGTGGCGCCCAGTAGGTCCATTCATTCACGCGCGCGCCGCATTCACTACAGGACCATTGCCAAACCTTGAATGAAAAACGGTGATACCAACGCAGGCGGGCCTTGCGCAGGGTGCCGCTCAGGCAGTGCGGACACAGATTCGAATCTCGAGTTGAGGTCTCTTCTGGTACAAAACTCACGGTGCTACCCATCTCCGGGGGGACACGCGTCAGCCTCAGGTAAATGTCTACCAAAGGGCGAAGTCAGAGTAACAGAATTTGAACAAGTTGCGCCTCCCCTGAAAAGGGGTAGCGAAAGCGCTTATCCTTAGCACCCTGAGGACTCTGTCATGTCCGAACTTTTACTGCAGCACCAACCTGATTATTGGCTGCTCACCCTGCGGCGGCCGGAGAAACGGAACGCCTTGTCGGTGACGTTGATCACGGAGTTTCTGGATGCGCTCGCAGCCGGCCGCAAAGCACAGTGTCCCGCCTTGATCGTCACTGGCGAGGGCCCTGCCTTCTCTGCCGGCATGGACCTGGAAGCGCTGCAGGCCCTTGCCATCCAGCCGGCGGAGGTACAACTGGAAAACTCCCGCCTCATCGCCCGCTTCTTTCAGGAGCTGCAAGAATTCCCCGCCCCCACGATTGCCGCCGTGAACGGCCACGCCGTGGCCGGCGGATGCGGGCTGGCAATTCTCTGCGATTTCACGTTGAGCGTGCCGACGGCCCAACTCGGGTTCCCGGAGGTCAAGATCGGCTTCATCCCGGCCTTGGTAGCGGTCGGGCTCATACGACAGGTCGGCGAGAAACGGGCACGGGATCTGCTGCTCACTGGTCGCCTCCTCTCGGCCGAACAAGCCATGCAGTGGGGCATGGTCAACGAACTGGTGGATACCGGACAGTTGCTGACGCGGGCGGCGAAGTTGGCGGCCACGCTGGGCCAGAACAGTTTGGAAAGCCTGCGCCGTACCAAGCGCTTGTTGCAGCAGTTACCCGGGGCACCATCCGCCGCGACCTGGGACCTCGCGGTTGCCGCCAATGCCGCGCAACGCGGTACGCCCGATTTCCGCGAAGGCATTGCGGCTTTCCTGGAAAAACGTCAGCCGCGCTGGCCGTCGCGAACCCCATAGGACGCACCGTCTATTGCCCTTTATGGGGCGGTTATCACGCAGGCAGACGGCAGGCACCGGTTCCTTCTCCCCGTTCCCCGATACCGGCGTCAACGGCCTGGGGCCGTCCTACGGTATCGTGCCCATATGAGTTCCGCTGCCCCACCGCTCACGGTGGAGACCCGCGTCCGCGTCCGCTATGCCGAAACCGACCAGATGGGAGTCGTCTACCACGCCAACTACTTCGTGTGGTTCGAAGTGGGTCGCGTGGAATACCTCCGTGCCCGGGGATTTTCCTACCGCGACATGGAACAGGACGACGATTGCCACATCGCGGTTGTGGACGCACGTTGCCGCTACAAGGCTCCGGCTCGTTACGACGACATCGTGGTCATCCGTACTCACGTGACGCGACGGCGCGGGCCGATTCTGCATTTCAGCTATCAGGCGGTGCGTGAGGAGGACGGGCTGCTCCTGGCGGAAGGCGAGACGATTCACGTGGTTCTGGACAAGGATTTCCAGCCCCGCCGTCTGCCGGAGAAATACCACGCAAAGCTGGACGGCCAAGCCGGCTGAACAGCAGTACACAGGCACTTCAGTCCCCTGATCGTAGCTCAGGGTAGAGGCGAAGCGCCTTTGCGTTCACGCTCGATGGTTCGCACCCTCCGCGTTACCCTATCGGGATGGAAGCAACCCCAATTGCCTTTTTAGGAATGGGTCAGATGGGACGCGCTCTGGCCGGCCTGCTGCTGGACGACGGGACTCCGCTCACCGTCTGGAACCGCGATCCCGCCAAGGTAACTGCGTTGGCCTCGCGCGGCGCCCAAGTGGCTGCCACCCCGGCCGCCGCGGGCGCGGCCGCGCCGGTTGTCTTCACGATGTTGGGGGGCGATCCTTCGGTCGAGTCGGTCGTCTTGGGAGCGGACGGCCAGACCCCCGGGTTGCTGGCGGGGTTGGCGCCGGGCGGGATCCACGTTGGACTGAGCACCATCTCGCCGCAGCTCGCGGAGCGTCTGACGGCGGCACACGCCGCAGCGGGCAGTATCTATCTCGCCTGTCCGGTTTTCGGACGCCCCGAAGCCGCCGCGGCACGACAACTATGGCTGGTGGCGGGCGGACCGCAAGCCGCTTTTCAACGTCTCGAGCCCCAGCTGGGCCGGTTGGGCCGTGGCCTGACCTATCTGGGGGACTCCGCCGCCCAAGCGCATCTGCTCAAGGTGGCCGGCAACTTTCTCATTGCCGCCGCCATGGAGGCGCTTGCCGAGAGCTTTGCGCTGGTGGAACGTGGTGGGCTCGCGCCGACCTTGTTTCTTGAGACGGTCAATCAGGCCGTCTTCCGCTCCCCACTCTATGCCGCCTACGGCGGGCGCATGGCCAGCGGCACGCATGAGCCGGCGGCGTTTGCGTTGCACTGGGGACTGAAAGACGTCAACCTCGTCCGCGCCGCCGCCGCCCATCTTGCCACGCCGCTGCCCCTGGGCGAGTTGCTGCATACGCACCTCCGTGCGGCTCTGGAGCGCGGCTGGCAGGAGCGCGATTGGACCGCCTTTGGAGAGATCGTGCGCGAGGCGGCGGGACTTCCCGCCCGCCCGCTGCTGGGCGAGGACACGCCAGCCCGCCCCACGGGCGCGCCGCTGCCCCTGCCGCGCTGAGCGCCCACCGCACCCTCAGGCGGCGAGCGAGCGCGAGGATGGGGTCACCGTCAACTCCGCCGGACCGTTGCTCAGCAGGCGCATGACGCCCAGAATCGAGAGCGGCAGCGAGCGCGAGGAGCTGATGCCCATCTTGCGGTATGCACTCTCCAAGTGCCGTTTCACCGTCGAGATGCCGATGTGCAGGTCATGCGCGATCTGGCGGTTTTTCTTGCCCTGCAGACACTCGGCCACGATGTCAATCTCGCGGGCGCTCAGCCGGAAGTGCTGCGCCAGCGCATTGCGCGTCTGGTTGTCAATCAAGTTCAGGCTCTCCTCGACCGGCATCTCACTGCGCCGCTCGCTGGCCATCAGCAGCAGGTGGCGGGGCACGCCGCCCTCGGCCGGCCCCTCGCCCCCCATGGGCAGAACCGTGCAGGCCACCAGAATGGTGGCCATATGGCTGCGATGCAATCGCACGCTGTCGTGGTGAAAGGGCAGCCCCGTCGACAAGGTGCGCTGGAAAACCTCTTTCAGTCCGCTCAGCTCGAAATCCGGCATGCACTGCTCGAGCATCATCCCCAACGTCTTCTTGGTGCGGAAACGACTGTCCAAAAGATCAAGAAAGGCGTTGTTGGCGTCCTTCAGAGTCCCCAGTTCGGCATCGTAAATCGCCAGACCGACGACTGGATTCTTCCAGAGTGTATCCAGCACGGCCCCCCGTAGTTTTGAGTTCTCACGCATCTCGCTCACCTCTCTTTTCTTTGCCTAAGTCATGGCCATCGCGTCGGGCCCCGGAGCGACGCCTCAGTGTGTGGGCCCTCACACCACGAGTCCAACTTGTGCGGTCTTTTACCACCATTGGCCCGGTTCATCACTGCCGCGCGCTCGATGTTCCCGGGTCATTTGGACGCTTGGCCGTGGCGACAGGTCGGATGAGTGGCTGATCGAATGCTTGACGCAAATGCCAAAACGGCGCGCGACAAGGGCGGTGGAAATCGCACTCCGCTTTGGCATCCAGCCCGCCCTCCCCCCATCCACCCCGGGCTGTAGGTACTTTTTCCCGAGTCACAACCCACCATGACTGCCCCTTGCCCAAGCTGTTTTCTTTGTTTTCAAGCACTTAAAATGTGATCCGTCTGGCCCCAAAGTTGCTTGTTCCTCCCAGGAGGGACCATGCGATTCCATACTTTGATCACGTCCGTAGGATTGGCCGGCTTCGCTCTGGCTGCGTCTCTGGCAGCCCAAAGCTCAGCTGCACTGCACGGCGAGAGCACGGCGCAAGCTGCTGCAAGTAGAAGCGGCGCAACCTTGGAGAGCGGAACACAACTCAATGCGACGTTGAAGTCCACTCTGGACGCCCGGCGCGCCCATGTTGGCGACAGCGTGACAGCGGTCACTCGCCATGAGGTACGTTCCGGCGGCCGCGTCCTTTTGCCCAAGGGGAGCCGCCTCATCGGACGCGTCACCGCGGTCGAAGCCGCTGGCCGCGGCCAAGCCGCATCCCAGATCGGGGTCCTGTTTGATCACGCGGTCACGCCGCACGGCAGCAGCATGCCCCTGCAGGCAGGCATCGCCGCGGTTCTGTCGAGCAGCATGCAGGCGGACGACACCATGGGCGACATGGGCTCGATGGGCAGCATGGAGATGCCGCAGCCACAACCCGCTGCCGGCAGCGAGAGCGGCGGCGGACTGCTGGGAGGCGTAACTGGAACTCTGCATGGAGCGGTGCAAGGAACGGTGGGCGGCTTGGGACGCGCCGGGGGCGCCGTCGTGGAAAACGCGGCGCGCGGCACGGTGGCTGTCGCGGGCGGCGCCGCCGGCATGGCGCGCGATAGCAGCGGTCACCTTCTCGCCATCGAGTTGCCCGCCAGTGGCAGCGCGGCCGCTCAACAAGGCAGTGTGCTGCGCGCGCAACGCGGCAACCTGCACCTGAACTCCGGGACCGACGTCACGCTGATCACGACCGCGTCCACACCAGTCGCCGACCTTCAGTCGTCGTCGCACGCCCACGCGCGCGGATCGGTCGCCCATTAAACGACCGCGGCACGCCAGCCTTGTGGGAATCCCATGACGGGTCGGCTTTATCCCCGCCTCCGCCCCACAAGGCCGGCGTGCTCACGCGGTTTCCATCCCCAAACCAGCCCTGCAACTTGCCCTGTGGCGGCGCCAGAAACGCTCACACGGCCACGTCCGAGTCCGATGGCGGGGGTAGGCGTCTGGAGCTGGTTCGATTTTGTCCATGCGCCGCGGTGAGACTGTGTCCAGCACGCCTCCTCGCACCCGCCTCATCGCACGTCCGGCGAAAGATCGCCCCCTACCAGCCGATCAGGGCGTTGTGCGCCATGCGCAGCATGGGCTCGGGAAACACGCCCACCAACACGGTCAGCGCCACCAGCGCACCCAGTGCCAGACGCAACCCGGCAGAGTAACTCAAGGGCGCGCTTTCCGTTGCCGTGCCGGTAAACATCGCCGCCACCAGCCGCACGTAGTAATAGAGCGAGAGGGCAACGTAAAGCACGGCCGCCACCGCCAGCGCAAAGTGTTGCGTCTGGATCAGCGCCAGGAAGATGAAGTATTTCCCGTAAAACCCGGCCAAGGGCGGCACGCCGGCGAGTGACAACAGGAAAAGCAGCATCATGATCGCCGAACCCGGCGCCTTGTGCATCAGCCCGTTGAGATCGTCCACGCGGTCGCCGACGATGCCCCGGCGGCGCAGGCTCACCAGTACGGTAAAAGCGCCCAACTCCATGAAGGTATAAACGAGCAGGTAGACCAGCACGCCGTAGCGGCCGGTCTGATTGCCGGCCACGAAACCGAGCAGCATATACCCCGCGTGGGCGATCGAGGAGTAGGCCAGCAAACGTTTGGTGTTGTTCTGTAGCAGTGCGCCGAAATTGCCCAGCGTCATCGTTGCCAGCGCCACTCCGGCGAGCATGGGCGCCCAGCCCGGCCGCTGCGCCGGTAGCGCGGTCTGAAATAGCCGCAACAACAACGCGAAGGCCGCAGCCTTCACACCGACCGACATGAATCCTACCAAGGCGGTGGGCGCTCCCTGGTAGGCATCCGGCGCCCATTGGTGAAACGGCGCTGCCGCCAGCTTGAACAGCAAACCGACGGTAAGCGCGGCCACGCCCAAAAACACCAGCGGTTGCGCGGTGGACTGCCGCGCCAAGGCCGCGGCTACCTCTTCAAAGCGGGTGCTGCCGCTCAGCCCGTAGAGCAATGACATTCCGTAGGCCAGAATCGCGCTGGAAAAGGCCCCCAGCAAGAGGTACTTCAATGCCGCTTCGTTCGAGCGACGGTCGCGGCGCAGGTAACCCACCAAAACGTAGAGCGCCAGCGACATCACCTCCAAGCCGAGGAAAGCCACGATCAGTTCGTCGGCCGCCGCCAGCACAAACATCCCGATCACCGAGAACAGCAGCAGCGCGTAGTACTCACCTTGCGGTTCCTCTTCGATCTCGAGGAAGCGGTAGGAGGTCAGGACGGCGACGCCAGCCGCTGCCAGAAACAGGAACCAGAAATAGACAGCGAAATTGTCCACTCGCAGCGCGCCGTCAAAAGCCTGTAGGGGTGCCTGCCGCACTGCGAGCTGGATCTGGCGCGTTGGGATGGCGGCAAACCCGATGCCCAGAAGCGCCAGCAGCGGCGTCAGCCCCGGTCGCCAGCGCCGAAACCAGTAATCGAGCAACAAAATGCCCAAAGCGAATATCCCCAGTTCCGCCAGCGGGCGGCTGACAAACCACTCGTTGGGCCCAAAGAACTCGCTCACCGCGCGCCTCCGCTCGGTGCCGTGGGCGGAGCCGTCGCCAGCGTCCCGGCCGACGCCCATCCTGGCCGCACCCGTTGCGCCAGTTCGGTAACCGGCTGCCGCAGGACATCGAACAACGGCTTCGGATAAAGGCCGATCCAGAACATGGCCGCCAGCAACGGCACGAACATCAGGAACTCGCGACCCGAAATGTCGTGCAGATGAGCGTTGGCCCGGTTCTCCAAGGTTCCGAAGAACACCCGCTGGTAGAGCCAGAGCAGGTAGGCGGCGGCCAGCACGATCCCGCTCACCGCCCATGCCGCCCAGCTCCAGTGCTCCTGGAAAGCGCCCTGCAGGATGGTGAACTCCCCGACAAAGCCATTCAACAACGGCAGGCCCAGCGACGACAGGACGACGATCATCGCGACCACCGCGAAGCGCGGCATGACGCTGGCCACGCCGCCGAAGTCCGCAATGGCGCGTGTGTGGCGTCGCTCATACAGCACCCCCACAATCAGAAATAGCGCCCCGGTGGAGAGGCCGTGGTTGACCTGCTGGATGACGCTGCCCGCCAGCCCCGTCGGGTTGAGGGCGAAGATGCCCAGCGTGATGAAACCCATATGGCTGACCGAGCTGTAGGCCACCAGCCGCTTCATGTCCTGCTGCATCAGCGATACCAAGCCGCCATAGACGATGGCGATCAATGACAGCGCCACCATGAGGGAGCGTACGCGCGGATCGCGCGCGGCTTCCGGCAGCAGAGGCAGCGAGAAGCGCAGAAAGCCGTAGGCACCCATCTTCAAGAGCACCCCGGCCAGGATCACCGAACCCGCGGTGGGCGCCTCCACGTGCGCGTCCGGCAGCCAGGTGTGGAACGGCACCATCGGCACCTTGACGGCGAAAGCCAGGAAGAAGGCGAAAAAGGCCCAGAGCTGCAAATGAGCCGGCAGCGGCGTGGTCATCAGTTGCTCAAGATCAAACGTGTACGGAGCGCCGTGCTGGAAGTACACCAGCAGGATGCCCAGCAGCATCAGTACCGAGCCCACCAGCGTGTACAGGAAGAACTTGATGGCCGCATAGAGGCGGCGCGGACCGCCCCAGATGGCGATCAGGAAATACATCGGCACCAGCATCGCTTCCCAAAACGCATAGAACAGGAAAAGGTCGAGGGCCAGGAAGACGCCCAGCATTCCTGTCTGCAGCAGCAGGAAGAAGATGTAGTACTCCTTGGCACGCTCGGTGACGTTCCACGAGCTGGTGATGGCCACCGCGCCCAGCAGCGTGGTCAGCAGCACCAGGAGAAGCGAGATGCCATCCAAACCCAGGCTGTAACGTGCCCCGATCGAGGGAATCCATGCCAGGGACTCGCGAAACTGGAAATGCGGCCCGGCCGGCTGGAAACGGAACCAGAGCGGCAGGCTGACGGCGAAGCCCAGCCAGCCGATCAGGTTGGCGAGGCCGCGCAGGGCGCCGAGTGCACCACGCGGCACAGCCAACAACAGCAGCGCTCCCAGGGCGGGCGTCAGCAGCACGATGGTCAGCAGATGATGCGCGACGAAATCCATGAACGGCGGTCCACCTTCGCTCCACGCCTCAGCGCAGGAGATAGAACAACAGGAACGTTCCCAGCCCGAATACCATCAGCAGGGCGTAGGTCTGCAGCCGGCCGGACTGCAACAGAAGCAGCGGGCGCGCTATGAGTACGGACAGTTTCGCCAGACCATTGATCCAGAGGCCATCCACCACCCAGACGTCCCACCATGCGGCGAGTTGCGCTGCCAGGCGGGTGACCGCACCGCTCAAGTCCACGGTGCGGTCCACCACCGCATCGTCAAAGCGTGCCAAACGGGCTCCGCCTCCCTTGCCCAAGCCACGAGCGAACACCGCGGTGTAGGCCGCATCCAGTTCCCCACCCTCATGCAGCCAGTAGTTGAACCGCGGCCAGCGAGCGGCCCAGCGGCGGGGCAGTTGCGGGTGGCGGATGTAGACCACCCACGCCAGTCCCGCCGCCGCCATCGCCAGAAGCACCGCAACCGCCATCAAACCCATACTTCCCGCCGCCTCCGGAGTGCGCGCGAGTACGGGCGCCAGCCAGCCCGCCAAACGATTGGCGCCGCCCAAGGATGCCGGCCAACCCAAGCCCCCGCCCACGAGCGACAACCCGGCCAGGATGAGCAGCGGAACCGTCATCGAACCCGGCGCTTCATGCGGCTGTTGCGCCGGATGACGCGTCGCCCAACGCGCCGGACCATGGAAGGTCAGGAGGTAAAGCCGGAACATGTACAGCGCGGTCAGGCCGGCGGTGATCCAGCTCACCGCCCACAACCAGGGGGACGCCTGCCAGGCGGCGGAAAGAATCTGATCCTTGCTGACAAAGCCGGCAAGCGGAGGGATTCCGGCGATCGCCAGCGTGGCCACGCCCATGCACCCCGTCGTGATCGGCAGGAATCGCGCCAAACCTCCCATGCGGCTCAGGTCCTGTTCCCCGTCCAAGGCGTGAATCACACTGCCCGCCCCGAGAAACAGTACGGCCTTGAAAAAAGCATGCGTCACCACGTGAAACAGGCCCGCCGCAAACGCTCCCACGCCGCAGGCCAGAAACATGGTGCCCAGTTGGCTGATGGTCGAAAACGCCAGGACGCGCTTGATATCGGTCTGCACCAAGGCGACCGCGGCAGCGAACAGCGACGTGCCTGCTCCAACCGCCGCAACGACAGCCATGGTGTGGGGCGCCGCCTGAAAAAGGAGATGCGTGCGACACAGCAGATAAATGCCGGCCGTCACCATGGTGGCCGCGTGAATCAGCGCCGAGACCGGGGTGGGGCCCTCCATGGCGTCCGGCAACCAGACGAACAGCGGAAACTGAGCCGACTTTCCCGTCACCCCCCAGAACAGCAACAGCGTTGCCGCCGTGATCAGGCCGACCGGCGCCGCATGTCGTGTCAGCGCCTGGGTCATGGCGGTAAAACGTACCGTGCCAAACACCCGTAGCAGCAGCAGGACGCCCAGCAGAAATCCGGCGTCTCCGACCCGGTTGAGCAGGAACGCCTTCATGGCCGCGGTGCGGGCGGTGTGTTTCTTGAACCAGAAGCCGATCAGGAGGTAGGAGCACATCCCCACCCCCTCCCACCCCACGAACAGCAGCAGGAGGTTGTTGGCCAGCACCAGCGTCAACATGAAGAACAAGAACAGGTTCAGGCAGCCGAAGAAGCGGTAATAGCCTCCCTCGCGCGCCATGTAGCCCACCGAGTAGAGATGAATCAGCAGGCCCACCCCGGTCACCAACAACACCAGCACCGCCGACAAGGGGTCCAGGAGCAGGCCAACGTCGGCTCCCATGCTGTGACTGGCGGCGGTCAACGAAGGCAGCCAGGCAAACAAAACCTGTTCAAACTGCCGTCCCGGAAGATGCTGCAATTCCCTCACCGCACCGAGCGCCCAGAGGAAGGCGGCAAGCGGCATCCCGACGCAGAGCGTGGTCACACCACGGCGCGAGAAGCGCCGGCCGAGCATTCCGATCAGGAACGCACCGCAGGCCGGAAACAGCGGCACCAGCCATAACGTGTCAAGAAAGGGCATCAGGGTTCGTGGTTCACGGTTCGTGGTTCGGAGTCGAACATCTCAGCCGGCGGGTCGCCCCGAAGTGGCCGGGACCGACTCACCATTTCAACAGATCCATCTCGTCGGCGTGGACGGTGGCCTTGTTACGGAACAACGCAATCAGCAGGGCCAACCCGACGGCGACCTCGGCGGCTGCATCCGCCATGATGAACAGTCCGAAGATCTGTCCATGCACCTGTCCCCATTGTCGGGAGAACGCCACGAGGTTAATGTTCACCGCGTTGAGGATCAATTCGATGGACATCAGGATGACCAGCACGTTCCGGCGCGTCAGCACGCCGACACAGCCGATCGCCGCCAGCAGCGCTCCCACCAACACGTATTGCGTGGTGCCGATCGTCATTCAGATTCTCTTGCGGAGCCCTTCACTCCTCAATCCTTGTACCGCGCGCCTTGGCCAGCACCACCGCCCCGATCATGGCGATCAGGAGCAGCAGACCAACCAGTTCGAAGGCCAGCAAATTGTGCTGGAAAAGTTCCATGGAGAAACGCTCCGAGTTCCCGCCCGGACCGGTCACCGCCGCCGGGATCGCCGTCACCGCGGCCGGCCAGCGTCCCGTGCCGCGCAGCAGCATGACGCCCAGCAGCCCACCCAGCGTCAGCACGGCGAGCAATCCGAGCACCCACTGCGGCGCCGTCTGCGGCACCTGCTGCTCACGCTCCAGATTCACCAGCATGATCACAAACAGGAACAGCACCATGATGCCGCCGACGTACAGCATCACCTGCGCCCCGGCGAGAAACTCGGCGCCGGCGGCCACAAACAGACCGGCGACGGCCAGCAGGGTGACAATCAGTGCCAACGCGCAGTGCATGGTATTGCGCAGCGTGATCACCAGCAACGCACCCAGCACCGCCGTGCCGGCAAACAGGCAGAAGAAAAAGACGGGCGCCAGCATGTTTATCTGCGTCTCCTCCCGTTGGCACGATGGGTGTCATGGCGCATCCCGCATTTCCCCATTTCTGTTTCACTTCTCGTAGCGCTTCGGCGTGGGCCCATTCTCCAGCATTGGACGATCCCAGATGGCGCCTTCGCGCGAGTAGCTTGCCAGTTCGAAATCCTGGGTGAGTTCCAGGGCGTCGGTCGGGCACACATCCTCGCAGAGCCCGCAAAACATGCAGCGGGACAGGTCGTAGGTGAAGAACGTCAGTTCCTTGCGGTTCTGGGCATTGCGCTCCGCTCCCACCACGATCAGGGCTTCCGGGCAGGCCAGAGCGCAGAGATTACAGGCGATGCATAAGGTCTCGCCCGTTTCGAAGTCGTTGTTCAGGCGTGGCGCCCCGCGAAAGCGGTCCGCGACGACGGGGCGTTGCTGCGGATATTGCTCGGTATATACGGCGGAAGGCGCCTGTCGCCGGAAGGTCAGCGCCATACCGCGCAAGAGATCGAGCGGCAACAGCCGCAGCAGGCGTTCTCGTAGCGCCGCCCAAGGGCGTATCGTGCCGCGTGCTTGTCGTTCTGGAACTCGTAGCGTCATGGGCGGAGGGCGGTCAGTGTGGCGCTCAACACCAAGTTGGCGAGCGCCGTCGGAATCAGGATGCGCCAGCCGATGCGCAACAGTTGATCGTAACGATAGCGGGGAAACGTGGCGCGATACCAGATGAACAAGTACTGAAAGACCGCCACCTTCAGGACGAACCAGAAGACGTTCTGGCACGCAGTTCGCATCGGAGGCACGGCCAGCAGCAACCCCAGACCCAGCAACAAGCTGCCGAAAACGGCCAAGCCATCACGCTGCACCCGCCAGCGCCGGTGGCCCGGCATCTTCCACGCAGCGCGGAGCGCCATGCCGGCAAGAAGCAGGAAGCAGGCGGCGGGCACGAAACTGAAGAGCGCATCCAGACCCGCGGCATGGACGTTGGGGAAGGGCCGCGTCCAGCCCCCCAACCAGAGCGTCACCGCCACCGCCGAAACCAGCATCATGCCGGCGTACTCCCCCAGCATGAACAGCGACCAGCGGAAACCGCTGTATTCCGCGTGGTAGCCCGCCACCAGTTCGGATTCCGCCTCCGGCAGATCGAAAGGTGATCGGTTCGTCTCGGCCACCATCGCGACGGCAAACAAGCCGAAGGCGACCGGCTCGCGAAACAACAGCCACTGCTGGTGATCGATCTGGGCGCGCACGATGCCCTGCATACTCAATGTTCCGGTATGCAGCAGGACCGCGACCACCGCCAACCCGATGGTGATCTCGTAACTGACCATTTGCGCGCCGGCGCGCAGAGCACCGAGAAGCGGGTAGTGACTGTTCGACGACCAGCCGGCAAAAATAATGCCCAACACGCCGAGCGATGCGACCGCCAGAACGAACAGAACGCCGATGTTCAAATCGGAGACGGCGGCGGTAGGTCCAAACGGGATGGCGGTGAACGCCGAGAAGGCCGCCACCACCACCACCACGGGTGCCAGCCAGAAGACCAGGTGGTCGGCGCCCTGCGGCACCAGGTCTTCCTTAAGCAGCAGCTTGAGCGCATCGGCGATCGGTTGCAGCAGGCCATGCGGGCCCACCCGCATCGGACCCAGCCGCACCTGCATGTGCGCCAAGACCTTGCGCTCCACCCAGTTCATGACGATCACGCCCACCGAAATTCCAGCGAAGATCAGCAGAATGTAGACCGTTGCCAGCAGGAAGTGTCCGGTGTTTCCGGGAGGGCTGGTGGCTGCTGCTTGCGGGCTGGTAACGGCGGCAAGCAGGTTGGCCGCGGGTGCGGGCAGTGCGGCCGTCAATCCAGCAGCCAACACACCAGGCCGCCGGCAGCACTCCGCGTTTCGCACCAGCCACCAACCACCAGCCATACTCATCGGTCCACCTCGCCGAGGACGATGTCGATGCTGCCGATGATGGCGACCACGTCAGCCACCAGCGCGCCGCGCACCATGCCGCGCAAGGCCTGCAGGTTGACGAAGGATGGCGGGCGGACGCGCAGCCGGTAGGGCTGCAGGCTGCCGTCGCTGACGATATAGAAACCGAGCTCTCCTTTGGGTGCCTCGATCGAGTGATAGACCTCGCCCACCGGCGGCTTGAAGACTTTGGGGATCCTGGCGAGGATCGGTCCGTCGGGGATGCCGTCCACCGCCTGGGCAATGATGCGGCAGGATTGGCGCATTTCCTGCAGGCGCACCCGGTAACGGTCGTAGGTGTCGCCGTTTTCGCCCACTGGAATCTCGAACGCGTACTTCTCGTAGCCCGAGTAGGGCTGCGCCTTGCGCAGATCCCAAGCCACGCCCGCCGCACGCAGCACCGGCCCGGTCACGCCCAGCGCCTTGCAGGTGGTGGCATCGAGCCGTCCCACGCCCACCGTCCGCTCCCGCCAGATCCGGTTTTCGGTCAGCAACGTCTCGTACTCGTCCACACGCGCAGGGAAAGTCTGGCAGAAGCGTCGGAGGTCGCTCTCAAAGCCGTCATAGAGATCCCATTGCAGGCCGCCGATACGGAAGGCATGCGTGGTGAGGCGCGCGCCACAGTACTTCTCGAAGATCTTCAGAATCTCCTCGCGCTCGCGGAACGAGTAGAAGACCGGGGTCATGGCGCCGATATCGAGCGCATGCGTTCCCAGCCAGACAATGTGGCTGGAGATACGGTTCAACTCCGCCAGCATGACGCGCACCACCTGCGCCCGCGGTGGCGCCACCACACCCTGCAGCTTCTCGACCGCTTCGCAGTAGCCCAGACCGTTGGAGACGGCGGAGACGTAATCCATGCGGTCCACGTAGGGGTTGAACTGCATGTAGGTGCGGTGCTCGCCGATTTTTTCCACCCCGCGATGGAGATAGCCGATAACGCACTCCGCATCCACAACGCGCTCGCCATCGAGCTTGAGCACCACGCGCAAGACGCCGTGCGTCGAGGGGTGCTGCGGGCCCATGTTGAGGATCATCTCGCTGCTGTCGAGATGGCTCTCCCCCGGCGCCGGAGCGGTCATGGGACCGCCGCGCAGCGGGTCCGGAGTGGTGCGGTGGCTCACGGCAGCTCTCCGCTCGTCCGGATCATCGCCCGCTCCGACTGTCGCGCCCGCGTCACTGGCCACGCTCGATGCCCAGGTGCAACTGCACCCACGCCTGATCCTGCTGCAGGATGGGATAGTCCTTGCGCAGCGGATGTCCGGTCCAGTCCTCGGGAAGGAGAATACGGCGGAGATCAGGATGGCCGCTGAAGCGGATGCCGAACATGTCGAAGACTTCGCGTTCCAGCCAGTTGGCGCCCGGCCAGAACGGCGTCGCCGACGCCACCTCGTCCCCCTCGGGATACTCCGCCCGCACCCGCACCCGCCGGTTGTCGGCGTAGGAATAGAGAATCCAGATCAAATCAAAGGGACGCTCACGCTTCGGCCAGTGCACGGCCGTTACGTCCACCAGGTAATCGAAGCCCGCCCGATGCAACGCCCGCAGGACGTCACCGACGCTGAGGCGGTCAACGTGGAGCAACTTCTGCTCGCGGTAAAGCTCACTGTTCAGAATGTGGCTGCCGAACTGGTCCCGTAACGCAGCCGTGAACGCATCCTCCCAAGGCGCGCTTGCCATGGGGGGTGGCACCGCTACAGGCCGCGGAATGGGCGTCGGTTCAGTCATGAGTCGGGGACCGGCGGCAAAGCCATGACAGGCCTACAACCTTACAGATTCAACAGTTTAGCGCTGCCGGGACGGCATCGGTCGGAAAGTTGGCGAATGGCGTCTCCGGCCCTTTCAAACGGCAAAATAGGTGCCGAGCGGCGATGCGCTTCCCTGCAGCCACGCAGGGGCTTCCGCAGGTCGCCGGGGGCTGACCGCGCTAGCAGCTTGTCCCCCGGACCTTCCTGCACCGCTTCTCTACTCCAATTCCAAGGCACCGTTCTGCACCAACCAGAAATAGCCGAGGATCAGCATGCCGAGAAAAACCACCATCTCCCCCAGGCCGAACATGCCCAGGTGTTTGAACTGAATCGCCCACGGCAGCAGGAACAGGGTTTCGACGTCGAACAACACGAACAAGATGGCGATCAGGAAATAGCGCACCGAGAAGCGATGGCGTGAACCGCCCACCGGGTCAATGCCGCACTCGTAAGGGAGCGACTTGGCCGCAAATGGGCGCGAGGGACGCACCAAGCGGAACAATAGCAGCGTACCCAGCGGGATCAGCAGGGCGATCAGTGCAAACAGCAAGGCCGGGACGTAATTGTTGGGCATCGCTAGAACAGAACGCTAGCACACGGCCCGTCCCGGCGGGCGGATGGCACGGCTCCCCGTGTTCCGCCCGCCCCTTCTTCCTATTGACCGCTAGTCGCCTCTGCTGACCTCGATGGATCAGAACATGAAGATCACGCCCAGTGTCCCCGTGTCCTGATCCTTGGAGAGACGTGTTGGCGAATGCAACGGGAAGAAACCAATGCTGCTACGGTCGTGGCGGTACTCGGCACGCGTCAGGATGTTGTCGCTGACCTTGTACTCCGAGGTCATGGTGATTTCGCGCACCTGCTGGGGCTTGCCGGTCTGGAAGCCTTGTGGATCGGTAAACCACTCCACCCGGGGAATCAGGGCGACGTGAGTGTTGAAGGCGTACTTCACGTACGCCGCCGCGCCCTGCCAGCGTTGCGTGACGCCGGCAAGTCGATCCTCGCCAAAGTCGTAGTTCGCCAGAAACGCCCACGTCGAACTGGGCGTGTAGGACAACACTGTGTCGGTCAGCTTGCGGTAATCATGGTTGTCGTTCGTCTGTTCCGGTCCCACCGTGAGATTTTCCGTCAGGGACCACTTGGAGTTCGGCGTATATGTTCCTCCGAATCCTACCGTCTTGCCGGCGTTATTGTCGGTGACGTTGTTCCAGCCGTTGACAAGCATCGCATAAGTGGTGATCTTCGGATTGAAGACATAAGTGGTCCGTACCCCGACGTGGTAATAGGGAATGGCGTAGGCGAACAGCAAACCGCGACTGTAGTTCCAATTGTCCTTGGTCTCGATCACTTCGGCGCCATTAGATGTGACGAATTTCCCGACGTCGATCTGCAGACCCTTGCCGATCGGGGCCTTGTAGCTGCCGAAGGCTTGGATGACGTTCTTGAGCGAGGTGTCACCCGAGGGGTCGGCAGCCGTGACTATGTTGGCGGCGTTGCCATATCCAAAGATGGCCGTAAAGCCCCAGTCCCCAACCTTGTCCACCGGGCGAATAAACTTCAACTCCGCCAAATTGAGCGCAAAGCTGTTGGCGGCGGTATTGAAGTTGTAAAGGGTATTGGCACCGCCCGTGGGCGTGTTGGCATTGTACGAGGCGTAGGCATCCACGAAACCGGAGACGCTGATGCCGCTCGTACCAAGACTAAAGACCGGGGCCGGAGCTGCCGGTGCAGGGGTGGCAGGGACGACCACGGGCGCTGCCGGAGCGGATTGGGCGCCACACACGCCCAAGTAGCCGACCAGTGCGGTCAATACCGCCCGGCCAAGGATTGTTTGAATTTTCATGAACTCGTCCATCCTAAATGTCGAAATTTGGAGCTGCCGCCTCGGGGGGACTTCGGAGCGCGACCGCCATCTCGACAGGGAGACGAGGGGAAACCCCGCCATGCACCTGGCAGGGTCGAGTCAGCCATTGACTCACTGGCAGACTACGAGACTGCACGTCGCAAGTCGAATCGAAAGTTTTGATCTGGCAGGAGCGCTTTCCTAATTGGCCCGGCTTTCCCGTCCCCCGATGAGCACCAGCGTTGCACCTCGCTCCCTGAATGAGCGAGCGCATCAAAAGCCTGGATGCACCCCATCCAAACTTTGCGCTTGGCGGATGGCCCGACCTGCAGCACTCTACGCTCGGTACGCTGAAGCCTCGGCTTACCGCACCGTTGAATGCCTTGCTTTCAACGTCACACCGATGTGCACCACGTACGTGCACCTTTTGCAGGACCCCGAACTGTCCTGTGCGGAGCGGCTGTTCCACGGCCGTTCGGCCTTAATCCCGCAAAAGGAGCCTTTCGTGACGGAAGAAACCCCCGGAACAAACGTTGAGATGAAGCCCACTCTTGGGTTAACCGGTCTCACCATGAACGCCATGGCGCTCATCGCGCCCGGCGCTTTTCTCTGGCTGACTTTCTATATCCAAGCCACCACCGGCCAGACGTCGCCCTCGATGTGGATCGGCATCGTGGTGGCGCTGCTGCTCTGTCTCGCCACCGCCGTCTGCTACGCCGAGATGGCCAAGCTTTACCCCGGCACCGGCAGCTCGTACTACTTTGCCGAACAGTCCTTCCTGAACCACGATAAGGCGTGGCGCTATGCCCGCCTCTCAAAGTTCATCGTAGGCTGGGCCTCGCACCTCTACTACTGGATTTATCCCGGCGTGATGGTCGGCACCATGGGCATCCTGCTGGGCTACGTGACAGGGACGCTCTGGCCCAACTTCATGAGCGCCTCCAATCCCGGACCAGTTTTCATGATGCTGGTGGCGGTGATCTTCTCCTTTGCTGTTGCTTACATCGCCTATCGCGGCGTCAATGGCTCCACGTCCGTCAACATCGCGATCAATGTCGTTCAGATCGCCGCCTTGGTTCTGTTTGCAGTGCTTGCCTTGGGCTACCGTGCCAATCACCCCGCGGGCAGCGTGGGATACCAATTCGACTCTACCTCCGGGGAGTCGTACTCCTACGAGTTCGCCACGACCTCGATCACGGCAAACGGGACGACCTCCGACGTCATCGTGCGCGATGCCAACAACGTCCCCAAACCCAAGCTGGACGCGGCCGGCCAACCGGTTCCGTTCCGCGTGTCATATCCGACCACTGATGCCAGCGGCAACTTCCTGACCCACCCGAACGCGAAGTCGGTGATCGCGCCTCATAAACTGAGCTGGGCCTTCATCCAGGCTACGGTGGCCATCCTGATCCTGGTCGGCTTCGAATCGGTCACCTCGATGGGAGGCGAGGCCAAAAACCCGACCCGTGACGTGCCCATCGCGGTCATTGTCTCGCTGCTGGTGCAGGGACTGATCTGCTATCTGTTTGAATATTTTGCCGCCAATTACCTGCTAAACAGCGGGTACACCATGCAGAGTGCGGCGGGCTCGGCGGCCCCAATCGGCGACATGATGGTCATGGTCGGCGACGCATTGTTGGGACCCGGTCGTGGCCGCATCTTCATGTTGGGTGAGGCGTTCACGGTCTTCCTTGCCCTGATCGGGACCACGCTCTCCTGCATGAACACCGGGGCGCGCGTCACCTACGCCATGGGCAAGGACAACGAGGTGCCGGAACACTTCGGTATCCTGCACGGTAAAAACCTCACCCCGCACCGCGCCATCTGGACGCTGGCGGGCATTGCCGCCTTGGTGGGATGCCTCTCCGTCGGGCTGGCCTTCGCCGACGCTGGCGCGCCCACCGACGCTGCCATCCAAGCGTTGCCGCACGGCGTGCTGTCGAGCGTGGGCTATACCACGCACGACAAGTTGGCCGCGCTGCCCAACTCCCTGCTCACCATGACGTTGGCCTCCAACTTCGGCACCTTTTTACTCTACGGCATGAGCTGCATCATCTGCATGGTGGCGTACCACAAGCACCCCAAGTTCAAGCTGGTACGGCACCTCCTCATACCGCTGTTCGGGCTGGTCGCCAACCTGGCCTGCATGGCGTTTTACCTGATTGGCCCCTTCCAGGGGTACGGCACCAAAATGGAGCCCTTACTGGCGCTGGCCATTGCGCTGGTTTGGGCGATTTACGGCGGCATTTACTTCGTCATTTCCAGCAAACGGACGGGTCGCACCACGCTGATCGGTGCCCGGGTCTCAGTTTAAAACCCATACCGTGGGCAGGGCCGCCCTGCCCACGGTATTTTCTCGTGCGCAAGCACAATATCGGCGGCGGAGAGCGGTCGGTTCGTGATACTTTCGAGCCGTTCTCAAACTTTTTCCCGAACGCCTTCCGGCATGAAGCTCGTCCTCCACGCCGAGGCCGTGTGCCCGGATGCGTTCGGACCCGATTCTGCCCGCCGCCCCCGCAGTGGCCGGGCGTCCCGCACTGCGGGCGGCTTTTGACTGCAATTCCTGTGTAACGGAGATTCCTTGATGGCGACAGCGAAAGACGTGTTGGAGTTTTGCAAAAAGCACGACGTCAAGATTGTTGACGTGCGTTTCACCGATATCCCGGGCCTGTGGCACCACATCTCATTCCCGATCCAGCACATCAGTGAAGACACGTTCACCGATGGTGTCGGCATTGACGGGTCGAGCATCCGCGGCTGGTCGGTCATCCATGAGAGCGACATGTTGCTCGTTCCCGACCCGTCATGGTTCATGCTGGACCCGTTCACCAGTGTTCCCACCCTGGTGTTGATCGGCGACGTGCAGGACCCCACCACGCGCGAGCGTTACAACCGTGATCCACGCTACGTGGCCCAGAAAGCCGAGGCCTACCTCAAGACACTGGGCATCGCCGACCAGGCCTTCTTCGGCGCCGAAGCCGAGTTCTTCGTCTTCGACAACGTGCGCTTCGACCAGGGCGCCAATTTCAGCTTCTACCACATCGATGGCGAGGAAGGCCGCTGGAACAGCGGGCGCGAGACTGACAACCTGGGCTACCGGCCGCGCTACAAGGAAGGCTACTTCCCGGTGCCGCCCACCGACCAGTTGATGGACCTGCGCACCGAGATGGTACTCAAGATGCAGGCGGCCGGCCTTGACGTCGAGTGCCACCACCACGAGGTGGCCACCGGCGGGCAGTGCGAGATTGACATGCGCTTCAACACCATGGTCAAGACCGCTGACGCGCTGCTGATCTACAAATACCTGGTGAAGAACACCGCCGTGCAGTACGGCAAGACCGTGACCTTCATGCCCAAGCCGCTGTTCGGCGACAACGGCAGCGGCATGCACACCCACCAGTCACTCTGGAACGGCGGCAAGCCGCTGTTCGCCGGCGACAAGTACGCCGGGCTGTCGGAGATGGCGCTGCATTACATTGGCGGACTCCTGAAGCATGCCCGGGCGCTGGCAGCCATCATCTCGCCCACCACCAACAGCTACAAGCGCCTGGTGCCCGGCTATGAAGCGCCGGTCAACTTGGCCTACTCCAGCCGCAACCGTTCCGCCGCTTGCCGTATCCCGATGTACTCCAACTCGCCCAAGGCGAAGCGCGTCGAGTTCCGGCCCCCCGATCCCTCCTGCAACCCCTACCTCGCCTTCGCGGCCATGTTGTTGGCCGGCTTGGATGGAGTGCAGAACAAGATTGACCCGGGTGCGGCGCTCGATCACGACATCTTCGAGCTCAGCCCGAAGGAACTGAAGAAGGTCCCGTCCATGCCGGGCTCGCTCGAGGAAGCCCTCAACGAGTTGGAAAAGGACCACAAGTTCCTGCTCCAAGGCGACGTCTTTACCAAGGACCTGATCGAAACTTACATCGAGTACAAGCGCAAGAACGAGGCCAAGCCGGTCAGCATCCGGCCGCATCCCTACGAGTTCAGCCTGTACTACGACATCTAGTCCGCTGCCCCGGGGCAGCAGGCATTGCAAAGGGCCGGGGGCAAACCCCCGGCCCTTTTTCTTTTGTCGGGCCCAGCGAAGCCGTCCTCCCCGTTCTCCTTCCAGCCCCTCTTCCGTTTTTCTAACCCCTGATTCCAGTTTGACCGCAATCCCCGGCTAGCATCCACCCCGGCACGTCGCATATCGTGGTTCCCATGGCGCGTACTCCAAGGACGGATGCAGGACGCTGGAAGGCCGTTCTTGAACGCGCCCGCCAGCACGACGGCGGGTTCGTCTTCGCGGTGCGGACGACAGGAATCTACTGTCGTCCGTCGTGTCCAGCCCGGCGCCCGCGGAAGAAAAACGTGACCTTTTACGCCGATCCGACCGCTGCCGAACTGGCTGGCTTCCGCGCCTGCCGCCGCTGCCGTCCACACGCGGCGCTCGCGCCCGGACTGCAGATGGTGCAGCGCGTGTGCCGCTATCTCGAAGCACATCCCGACGTACCGGTCACCCTGACGCGGCTGGCCGCGCATGTCGGGTTGAGCCCGTTTCACCTGCAGCGCAGCTTCAAGGCGATTTTGGGCATCACGCCGCGTGCCTATGGCGTCGCGTGCCGCTCGCGCTCCTTCCGCGCGGCCCTACGCCGCGGCCTCCCGGTGACCGAGGCGATTTTCGCCGCCGGCTTTGGTTCCACCAGTGCGGTGCGGCGGCCAGAACAGGAGATGGGAATGTCCCCCAGTCAGCTCCGTCGCGGCGGCGAACGCCAGACCGTGTTCTTCACCACCACCCGTTGTGCCCTGGGAGCTCTGTTGGTCGCCGGCACCACCCGCGGCGTCTGTGCAATCGAGATGGGTAAGGACCGCGCCACGCTCGAGGCGGCGTTGCGGCAGCACTTCCCACAAGCGGAACTGGTGCGCGAACCCGCTCGCCTGGAGGGCTGGGTCGACGCGCTGCGCTCTTCACTCGAGCACGCCGCAGCCCCGCTGCAACTGCCGCTCGACATCCGGGCCACCACCTTCCAGTGGCGCGTGTGGCGCGAACTGCAGCGCATCGCGCGCGGGGAGACGCGGACGTACGCCGAGGTGGCCCAGGCCATCGGGGCGGCGAGCGCGGTGCGCGCCGTGGCCGGCGCCTGTGCCCGCAACCCGGTAGCGCTGGCCGTCCCCTGCCATCGCGTGGTGCGCAGCGATGGCTCGCTCGGCGGCTACCGCTGGGGCGTGGAGCGCAAGGCGAAGCTGCTGCAAGCCGAGCAGCGATAGTCGGCTACGCCTCCACGCCATACTTCTTCGCGTAATGCCGGAAGCTGCGATAGCTAATCTGCAGCAACTCCGCCGCCCGGGTCTGCACGCCGTGCGCCTGCTGCAGGGCGGCACGCAGATAATCGCGTTCCACCTGGGCGATGCGGGCTTCGAGGCCTTCCATGGGCAACGCGACGGCCCCAGAACTGTCGCGTGCGGCCAGCGCATCGCCCACCAGCGACTCCGAGGGCAGCGGCACCTCGACTTCCGCCCCGGTCGAGAGCGCCACCGCCCGCTCCAACGTGTTCTCCAACTGGCGGACATTGCCCGGCCAGGAATACCCCTCCATGCGCGCCACGCTGGCGGGTGAGATCTGCGTCACCGGCTTGTTCATCTCGCGCGCGAAGCGGCGCAGGAAATGCATCGCCAGCAGCGAAATGTCCTCCGGTCGCTGCCGCAACGCGGGCACTTCCATGGGGATGACGCTGATGCGGTAATACAGGTCCTCGCGAAATCTCCCTTCCTGAATGGCGCGTTCCAGGTCGGAGTTCGTGGCGGCCAACAACCGGACATCCACAGCAATGTTGACCGTGGACCCCAGCGGCCGCACTTGCCGTTCCTGCAGCGCGCGCAACAGCGACACCTGCATGGGCAGACTCATCTCCCCGATCTCGTCGAGAAACAGGGTGCCCTTGTCGGCCGCTTCGAAGAGGCCGCGGCGGTTGGTGTTAGCCCCGGTAAAGGCTCCCTTGACGTAGCCAAAAAGCTCGCTTTCCAGCAATCCCTCGGGGAACGCCCCGCAGTTCACCGTCACGAAGGCCTGCTCGACGCGCGGCGAGCAGTTATGAATGGCGCGCGCCACCAGCTCCTTGCCGGTCCCGCTCTCGCCGCGGATCAGCACCGTGCTGCTGGTGGCCGCCACGGTGCGGATGAGGTCCTTGATGTGCCCGATCACCGGGCTGGAACCGATCAGGTTCTCGATGTCATTGCGACGCCGCAGTTCGCGCTTGAGCATCACGTTCTCGCGCCGCACCTGCTGTGCTTCGAGCGCCCGCGCCACGGTGTAGCGCACCTGGTCCACCAGCTCCGGGGTCTTGATGATGTAATCCACGGCGCCGCCGATCTTGATGGCCTCGATCGCCGACTCCATGCTGCCGTGCCCGGTCATGAGCACGAAGGCGAGGTCCTTGTCGAGCACGCGGCAGGCGCGCAGCAGTTCCAGTCCATCCTCGCCGCTGCCCAGGCGGATGTCGGAGATCACCACGTCGAAGATGGCGGACGCCAGCTTGTGGCGCGCCGCCGCGGCACTCTGCACCACCTCGACCTGGTGGTTTTCCTTGCGCAGGACGATGTCCAACATCTCGCAAATGGAGGGCTGGTCGTCCACGATGAGGATATGAGCCATGCAAGGTACCTTAACTCCTGATGCCGGCGCGTGGGCCAGCCGTGGACTCTACCGACGGGCTCGCGCGCTGATCGCTGCCTGGCGTGACTCCGCTGATGCCCGTCCCATCCCGCGCATCGAGCGGCAACTGGAGGACGAAGCGCGCGCCGCCGCCCTCCGGCCGCTCAGCCCAGATCTGGCCGTTGTGCGCCCCCACAATGGCGTAGGCGGTGGCCAGTCCCAGTCCGGTGCCGTCATCGAAACCCGAATGAAAGGGTTCGAAGATCGTCTCTTCGCTCCCCGGCTTGAGGCCGCAGCCGGTGTCTTCAAACGCCAGCCGCACCCCAACCGCCGAGGGCCGCGCTTCGATGCGCAGCCTGCCGCGCCCATTCATGGCCTTCATGGCGTTGTCGCAGAGATTCCAGAAGACCTGCTTTAAACGGTCGGCATCCGCTGTCATCCAAATGGGCGCCGGACCGAGATCGGCGACCAATTGGACATTTTCCCCACAGCGCGGACTGTTGCGGGCCAGCAGCAGCACTTCCTCCAGCGATTGCCGCAGATCGAAGCGCGTCATGTCATAGTTCCGCCCACGCGCATAGCCGAGAAAATCGGTCACGATGCGATTCAGCCGTTCCGACTCCTTGATGACGATCGCGAGCAGCTTGGTTTGGTCCTGATCGATCGCGCCATAGCGGCCAAGCAGCTTGACCGAGCCGGCCAGCGAGGCGAGGGGGTTGCGGATCTCGTGCGCGATGCCGGCCGCCAAGCGTCCCAGAGCGCTCATGCGCTCGCGGACCTGCACTTCGCGCTCCAGCGAGCGCAGTTCGGTGAGGTCCTGAAAATGGTAGACGCGGCCCACGGTGCCCTGCCCCTCGACCTGCAGGGCGGTGATGGTGAGCCCGAGAATCTTTTCGCGACCCGGTCCGGCGGCACCGCCCACCCAGACGGGAAACTCCTGTCGCCCGGGAACTCCTCCGCTGTTACCGAGAGGCAGGACCTGTCCCACCAGGCGCCCCGCCACCTCGGCGGCGGGGCGCTCCAGAATGTTCTCCGCGCTCTGGTTGACGAGGTAGATCCGACCTTCCAGATCGGTGGTGATCAGGCCCCCGCTCATCGAGCGCACGATGTTGTCGTTCAGGGCCCTTAAGCTCTCCAGCGTATGGCCCTGCTGTTCGAGTTCGCGGTCGGCATCACTCAGCTTGCCGGCCAGCAGGCTGGCCATGTATGCGGACGCCAGTAGCGCCAGGGCGTTGAGTCCGACGGAAACTTCCACGGCGCGGTGCGTGGGAGGGGTGGACCAGGTGCGTGGCAGCCAATGTCGCAGCGCCGCCTCGGTCACCAACCAGTAGCCGCTGACGCACAAGCCCACCAAGCCGTAGACCCAGCGCCGTTCCAGCACCACCGCCGCCACGATCACCAGCAGCACGTAAACCTGGGTCAGCAGGCTTTCCGTCGCCCCAGTGGCATAAACCAGGCCGGTGATCAGCATCGCGTCGAGCATGAGCTGCAACGCGACCTGAAAGCTCATGTTCTCCCAGAAGCGCAGCAGCAACAGGTAGAAGCCGGCCAGCAGGTACCAGGTGCTGATCAGCACGACGAACAAGTTGACGGGGAAATGTTCGCGGGGCGTGTAGGCGCGCACCGCAAGCTGCACCGCCAGCACCAGCGTGATGCCGACGAACCGCGCCCGGCTCAGCCAACCCAGCCATGCACGGCGTCCGGATTGAGGCGGGGAGGACATGGGCAGACAGGTTCACTGACCGTTGTCCGGGACGCAATGCGCGCCCGCGGATAACCCACGATGCCGGCACATCCGTCCGCGGGAGCCACTGCGCCCAGCGGCATGGATCGTATCCCCTTCAGGGTTTCGGCGGCGGCAGCGGCTCGCACTTGCCGCACTGTTCGCCCTTCAGGCCGGTGTCCAGTTTGTCGAACTCCGGGGCCAGCTTGGCCTCATTCTGCACCAATCCCTTGAGCGTGGCCGGATCAAGGGCGCTGGCGATCTCGCGGCCATTGATGAAGAGGGTCGGGGTACTGTTCACCCCGATGGCATCGCCCTCGCGGATCGAGGCCTGAACCTTTGCGGGCGCCGCCGGGGCATGCAGGCAGCCCTCAAAACGTCCAGCATCCACGCCTGATTCCAACGCGAAGTCATGCAGCCGGTTCGGGGCCGTGTCCGGCGTCAACTGCTCCTGGTGGTCGAAGACGGACTGCTCGAAGGCCCAGAACTTACTGTCTCCCTGCTCCGCCACGCAGGTGGCCGCCACCGCCGCCTGCATGGACCACGGATGGATCCTCACCAACGGATAGAGCTTGAACACGAGGCGAACCTGGCCGGGCAGGTCTTGCATGACCTGCTTGAGACTCGTCGCCTCCTGCTTGCAGTAGGGACACTCGAGATCACTGAACTCGACGATGGTCACCGGGGCGGTTGCGGGGCCGTCGGTAGGGGCCCCGGCGAGCTTCAGCTTCAGGCGGTTGGAGCGCCAAGGATCGCCGTTCAGGTCATTGACCTCGCCCTGCAGAATTTTGCGCCCGTCGGCCGTGACATAGAAGTCCTGGTCCAGTTCCTGCCCGTCCTTGGTCTTGAGGTGTAGCACTGCCTTGCGCAGCCCGCTGGCATCGGCCGGCCCGAGGGTTTTCACCTCCACGTGGTCGAGCCGGAACCCGTAGGCGCGCTGAATGAACGCGACGATGTGTCCGCGCAGGACTTGATCGCGGCTGGCCTCTGGGGTGGCCGAGGCGGGCGGGATGGTGGCCATCGCAACAACACTAACTACAATCAATGCTGAACGTTGAAGCCGAGAGACAAAGTAGATCATGAGGATAAGTTCCTGGTTGGGATGGGCTCCGCCGCATAGGCCTCGGGGCCGTACTGTTGCGCCACGGGAAAACGCCTTCCTACGCCGAAGGCCTTTTTCGAGACCTTGAGTCCGGGAGCCGCCTGCTGACGTTTGTACTCACTACGATCAATCCGGCGAATCAAAGACTCCACCACTGCCGGTGAGAACCCATGCCGCGCTACAATCGCGTCGACCGAACGGTACTCCTCCACGTAGTCGCGAATCACCGCGTCAAGTTGGGCGTAGGGCGGCAGGTCGTCCTGATCCGTCTGGTCGGCTTTCAGCTCGGCAGAAGGCGCCTTCTCGATGCTGGCCCGGGGAATACGTTCCCGCTCGCGGTTGACGAAGTGCGCCAGCGTATAGACCTGGGTCTTGAGGACATCCGACAACACGGCCAAGCCGCCCGCCATGTCGCCGTAGAGCGTGCAGTAACCGGTGGCCAACTCGCTCTTGTTCCCGGTTGAGAGCACCAGTGCGCCCGTCTGATTGGACAGGGCCATCAGAACGGTGCCCCGCGCCCGCGCTTGCAGATTCTGATGGCTCAGCTCCGCTGCCGCCGGCGAGCACGCGGCAGGAACCTCGGGTGCCGTGAGCAGTGTCTCCAGGCCGCGGAGCGCCGGTTCGATCGGCAGCACACGGAAGTCAATTCCCAGATTCGACGCCAGTTGACGTGCATCGGCCACGCTGCCGGGCGAGGAATAGCGGCTGGGTAAAGCGACTCCCAAAACCGCGTCCGGGCCCAGGGCATCCACGGCGATGGTTGCGGTGAGCGCGGAATCAATGCCTCCACTCAGCCCGATGACCACCTGTTTAAAGCCACACTTCGCCACATAGTCGCGCGTGCCCAGCACGAGAGCGCGATAGATGGCATCCATTTCGCTGCCCGGAGAAGGCCGCACCGGACCGGCCCAGTCGGCGCTGTCCACAACCAGCAGATCTTCCTCGAACGATGCCGCCGCGGCACAGACATGGCCGCCCCCATCCAGGACCAGCGACGAGCCGTCAAACACCACCTGATCGTTGCCACCCACCTGATTCACAAAGATCACGGGCGTGGCATGCGCACGCGCCATGGCGCTCAGCATCTCGCGGCGCAGCCCGATCTTGCCCTCGGTGAACGGTGAGGCCGAAATGTTGATCAGCCAGTCGGCGCCATGCTCCAGCAGGCGCTCGACCGGATCGACGGGATAGAGCAGCCGGGCGCTGCGCTCCGGCCAGAAATTCTTGTCGTTCCACGCATCTTCGCAGATGCTGATGGCCACCCGTCGCCCCTTCCAGTCGCAGATCTGCTGACTCTCCGCCGGCGCGAAATAGCGCAGCTCGTCAAAGACGTCATAGGTCGGCAGCAGCATCTTGGATTGCGTGAACAGGATCTCGCCGCCGCGCAGCAGGAAGGCAGAGTTGTGGACGCTCTTCCCGGTAGCGGCCTGCGCCGCCGAGAGGCCACCACATAACAGCGTGGCTTGGGGCACGGCTTCCGAGGCGCGCAGCATCCAGACCCGACTCGCGGCGACGAAGTCCGACTTTTCCACCAGATCACGCGGCGGATAGCCGCAAATGGCCAGCTCGGGAAAGACCACCAGGTCCGCGCCCTGCTCAACAGCCGCACGTGCAAACTCCACAATCTTCTGGGAGTTAGCCGCAAAAGCTCCGATCGTGGGGTTGATCTGGGCGAGCGCGATCTTCACTGGGCCAGCGTAACATGCGAGGATGGAGCCCGGCCTCCGACAAAGCGACTTCCACCGGCACGGCCATGCCCGCACAATTCCGGTGCGTCACAGCCCTCCCGTTGCAGATTGTCCCCTGCTGACTCGGCAAGCGCTCCGACGGGAAGAACGAGGCCTGAGACTCGATCAGCGTAAACCGACGCGGAAGAGAGGCATGGGATGAGAATCAGCAGCCGTGTAGTGGAGGTCTGCTTCCTGATCTGCCATCTTCGGCAATATCGTGCAATACCCGATCTTTTCTGCATAAAACACGGAAACAAAGGACTTTAACTGACAGGGCTGTTCGTTGGCAGGGGTAATCGGTAAGGTTCCACGGGCTTGTACCACTGGCCGCCATCACACCATAATTCAACTCTTCCGGAACTACGGCATGAACGAGCAAGCCCCCCGACTGCAAGCCGACGTGCTTTTCAAACAGGCCTACGACGAACAAATGGCCGGCCATTTGGAACAGGCGCTGTCGCTCTACAGTCGCTCCATCGAAATCTTCCCCACCGCCGAGGCCTACACCTTCCGTGGCTGGACATACTCTTTCATGGGCGACTACTCCCAAGCCATCGCAGAGTGTGAGCGCGCCATCGCAGTTGATCCGGAATACGGCAATCCGTACAACGACATCGGCGCCTACCTGATTGAGCAGGGCAAGTTGCGCGAGTCCATCCCATGGCTCGAAAAAGCCACGCAGGCACGCCGCTATCAGAATTACTGCTTTCCTTACTTCAACTTGGGTCGTGTTTTTGAACGATTACGCGAGTACACCCGGGCCCAGGAGTGCTACCGCGTCGCCCTACAGCACAACCCGCGCTATGCGCTCGCCCGTAAGGCGCAGCGCCGTCTACAGTCACTCTGGAACTGACGCCGGCGCATCGGCCACGCCGTTTGCAGATGCGAAAAAACAAACACCCCGCAGCTCACGCCGCGGGGTGTTCTGGTTTGAAGCGGGCAGGACCGTTCCGTCCTAGACGGAGAACGATGAACCGCAGCCGCAGGTGTGCTTGACGTTGGGGTTGTTGAATTTAAAGCCCGCACCCTCCAGAGTCTCCACGTAATCCACCTCGGCGCCTTCCAAATACATCAGGCTCATGGGGTCCACGAAAACGTTGATATCGCCGAATTTATAGGTGCGATCTTGGCCGTTGCCGGCGTCAAACTGCATGGAGTAGGAGAACCCCGAGCAGCCGCCCCCCACCACCGCGACCCGCAGCCCGCCGGGAACCGGATCCTGCTGCTGCATGATCTCCTTGACCTTCACTTGGGCATTCTCGGTTAGTGTGACCATCTTGACTCCTGAAAAGCTGATTCCTAGTCCAGAATACTGTAGCGGCGGGTCAGGTGCAAGACCTGCAGCGCTCTGCTTTGCCGAACCGCCACCAAGGAGCTCGGATCATGCCGCGCACTGCTTTCCGGCTGGAAAAAGACTCCCTTGGAACCCATCGGGTGCCCGCCCGTGCCTACTACGGCATTCAAACGCAGCGCGCACTGGAGAATTTCCCCATCAGCGGACAGCGGGTACGTCCCTCCCTGATCGAAGCCTATGGCCGCCTAAAGGCGGCTGCGGCGCTTGCAAACGCCGACCTCAAGACCGTACCCATGCGCCTGGCGCGTCCCATCGTGCGCGCCGCGCAGGAAGTAGCCGACCACCGCTGGGACGCCGAGTTTCCGGTGGACACCTACCAAGCCGGCGCAGGCGTCTCGTTCCACATGAATGTGAACGAGGTGATCGCCAATCGGGCGGGCGAGTTGCTGGGCGATCCGCTGGGTAGCTACCGCCGCATTCACCCCAACGATCACGTCAACTACGGCCAGTCCACCAACGACACCTATCCCAGCGCGCTACGCATGGCCGCCGTGCTGGAGCTGGACCCGTTGCTTGTGGCACTCACCGCCACGGTGCGCGCCTTTCGTCGCAAGGGCCGCGCCTTTGAACGCATCCTGAAAGCCGGACGCACGCATCTGCAGGACGCCGCCCCGATTCGTCTCGGACAGGAATTCGACGCCTACGGAGTGGCCTTGGAGCAGTGTCATGGCGAGCTGCGCCGCGCACGCGATGGCCTGCTCGAACTTGGTTTGGGTGGCAGTGCGGTCGGCACCGGCTTGAACACCCACCGACAGTTCCGCACGCGCGCGTTGGCCCATCTGCGGAACTCGACCGGCCATCGCTGGCAACCCGCGCCCGACTTGCGCGCCGCCATGCAGAGCCAGCACGCTATTGCCGTGGCCTCGGCAGCACTGCGCAATCTGGCCCTGGAACTGATTCGTATCAGCAACGACTTGCGCCTGCTGGCGAGCGGTCCCATGACCGGCCTGCATGAGATCGAACTGCCGTCGCTGCAGCCCGGTTCCTCCATCATGCCCGGCAAGATCAATCCCGTGATGCCGGAGATGTTGGCCATGGTGGCATTCCAAGTGGTGGGTAACGATCTGGCGGTGGCGCTGGCCGTACAGGCAGGACAGCTTGAGCTCAACGTCATGATGCCTGCCATGGCCCACGGCTTGCTTCAATCCGCCGGAATCCTGGCTCACGCGCTGCAGGTTTTCACGGAGCGCTGCGTGAACGGGATTGAAGCCAACCCGGAACGCTGCCGCCACTACGCCGCCGCCACGCTTGCGCAAGCCACTGCGCTCAATCCGTTCATCGGCTATGCCCGCGCGGCGGAACTGGTGAAGGAGTCGTTAGCCACCGGCCACTCCTTGCTGCAATTGGCCCAGAAACACCAACTATTACCCGAGGCGACACTGCGCAAACTTCTCGACCCCGGATCCATGTCCAGCGGATGAGAATCGCGGGCGGCCGGGAACTCTGCCGCGGTCGCCGCGGTCGTTCCCAGATCCAACGGGCGGGGACGAAAAACTCCGGAAGAACCGCCACTCATCAGCCGTTGGTCGTTTCGGGCAGGGCCGGCACCGGAGCGAGCAGTTGTTCCTTGCGGTACACCAGGCTGCTGGCGTCGTAGGTGGCGAGTTCGAAGCCGTGACCGTGGGTGATGGCATCGGTCGGGCAGGCCTCGACGCAGTAACCGCAGAAAATGCAGCGGTTGTAGTCGATATTGTAGACCTTGGCGTAGCGCTCGCCGGCGCTGATGCGCTGCGTCTCGGTATTCTCAGCCGCCTCGATGTAAATGCAGTTGCTGGGACAGGCGGCAGCGCAGAGGAAACAGGCGACGCACTTTTCCAATCCGTTTTCGTCGCGTTGCAGCACGTGCACACCGCGGAACCGCTCCTCGAAGTGCACCGGTTCATCGGGATAGAACTCGGTGGTCGGCGTCTTGAACAGATTCTTGAGGGTCACCCCCATGCCCTGCACCACGCCCAATGCTTCCTTCAGACCATCGCGCTCGTTGCTCATGAACCGACTGCTCCTCCGATGCGGACTTAAAAGTATATCTGGTTCGTGGTTCGTGGTTGAGGGTTGATCGAGCCGCACTGGCGGCGCGGCCGTGAGTTGCCAGCCTCCGGTACAATACTGGAACGGCCCCGCAGGCTGTAGTGGAGACTTCTTGCGCAGTGATCGACGCCGCCCGGACGAGATGCGTCCGGTCCATCTGCAGCCCGATTTCCTTCCCACCGCCGAGGGCTCGGTGCTGATCACCGTCGGGCACACGCGCGTCATCTGCACGGCCACGGTCGAGGAGACGGTTCCGGGGTTTTTGCGGAACACCGGCAAAGGCTGGGTGACCAGCGAATATTCCATGCTGCCGCGCGCCACGCTGACCCGCACCGCCCGCGAGTCGGCCAAGGGCCGCATCTCGGGACGTACGCACGAGATTCAGCGGCTCATCGGTCGCTCCCTGCGCGCCGTGGTGGACTTGAAACTGCTCGGCGAACGCACTGTGTATCTCGACTGCGACGTGTTGCAGGCCGACGGCGGAACGCGCACCGCGTCCATCACCGGCGCCTACGTTGCCCTCGGCCTCGCCTTGCAGCGGCTGGTGCATGCCGGCACGCTCGCCTCTCTGCCCCTGCGGGACTACGTGGCTGCCACCAGCGTCGGCATTGTGAACGGCGTCGCCTCGCTCGATCTGAATTACGAAGAGGACTCCCGCGCCGAAGTGGACATGAACGTCGTCATGACCGGCGCCGGAAAGTTCGTCGAATTGCAGGCCACCGCCGAGCAGGTACCGTTCTCGGAGGCACAATCGGAAACGATGGTGACGCTCGCCAAGAGCGGCATACAGCAACTGCTCGCCCTGCAGAAGGCCATTCTGAAGGTGGAGCTGCGGGAAGCGTGACGCTGCTGCTCGCCACCGGCAATCACGGCAAGCTGCGCGATTTTCGCGGCATGGAGCCCGAACTGACCGTTGTTCTGCTGCCCGGATTCGGCGCGCTTCCCCCGATCGAGGAGGACGGTGCGACGTTTCTCGAGAACGCCCGCAAGAAGGCGGAACACTACAGCCGTTTTGCCGATGGACCCGTGCTGGCCGACGATTCGGGTCTCGAGGTGGATGCGCTGGGCGGCGCGCCCGGCGTGCACTCCGCCCGCTTTGCCGGCCGGCATGGCGATGACGAGGCCAACAACGCGCTGCTGCTGGCGCGCCTCCAGGGCATGCGCGAGGAGGCCCGCACCGCCCGCTTCGTCTGCGTGCTGGCCCTGGCGCATTCTGGAGTCACGCTCGCCACGTTTCGCGCCGTCGCGGAAGGCCGCATCCTGACCGCGCCGCGCGGCGGTTACGGATTCGGCTACGACCCGCTGTTCTTCTCCCCTGAAGCCGGCTGCGGCTTCGCCGAGATTCCGCCGGAACACAAGGCGCAGTTCAGCCATCGCGGACGCGCCGTCCGTGAGCTGCTCGGTTGGGCTCAGCACCATCCCGGCACCGAGGCTTCCCTTGAGTGAGAGCACAGCTGCGGCGGGCGCCGGCAAGCGGGTGAGGAAGAAAGTCCAAGCGGCTCCCGCTCCGAACTTGACCCGGACGCGCTTCAATCCGCTCGCTCCCGACCGGGTGCGCGCCATCATGGAAGCGCTGCGCGACGCTTACCCCGGCGCCCACTGCGAGCTGCGCCATCGCAGCGCCTGGGAGCTGCTTGCCGCCACCATCCTCTCGGCGCAGTGTACGGACGTGCGCGTAAACCTCGTCACGCCAATCCTGTTCGACCACTACCCCACCGTGGCGACCATGGCGCAGGCAGCGCCCGAGGAGATTGAACCGCTGATTCGAAGCACCGGATTCTTCCGCAACAAGGCGAAGTCGCTGGTAGGAGCCGCTCGCCGCATGGTCGCCGCCTATTGCGGTCACGTGCCCGACACCATGGAGGATCTGCTCAGCCTCCCCGGTGTCGCCCGCAAGACCGCCAACGTTGTGCTCGGCGTCTGGTACAGGAAAGCTGTTGGCGTCGTGGTGGACACCCATGTGCAACGCATCGCACACCGCTTGCAGTTCACCCGCCACACGGACCCCAAGCACATCGAACAGGACCTCATGCGCCTGCTGCCCGAGCGCGATTGGATTGATGTTTCGCATCTCCTCATTTGGCACGGCCGCCGCCTCTGCCGCGCTCGCAAGCCCCAATGTCGGGAATGTCCCATCGAAACCCAGTGTCACGCCAAGGACAAAACGTGGAGGTCGGCTGCTGGTTCGTAGTTCGTCGTTCGTGGTTTGCGGGCGGAGAGCGCCCGCGTTCGAAGCCTGGGCGCTCGGTGGGATCGGGAACTCTGGACCGGATCCCTCGGTAATCCAGCTCCGGCGTCATTCCCATTCTCCGTTTCAGCTAGCATGAGCGGTGATGTCCGACGTCTTCGACCTTCGCCAGATCCGCCCCGAGCAACTCGAGCCTGTGCTGCAGGCGGAGGCGGTGGAGTGGCAGCGTGACCTACTCTGGGATTACACCTCCTCGATTGACCTGATCCGACAGTACATGCAGGCGCGCATCCTGCCGGGCTACGTGCTGGCGGAAGGCACCGGCGCGCAGCGCCGGCCGCAGGGGTACGGCTTTTTCGTCTACGAGGCACAGAAGGGCCTGATTGGGGCGCTCTACGTCCATCCCAGCCATCGCACGCCGGGTCGGGTACAGGAGCAGCGCCTGTTGCGGCATATGATCGAAACCTTGCAGGCCACGCCCGGCCTCGCGCGAATCGAGGCACAGTTGATGCCGTTTCGCCCGGAAGAACTGGCCGGCGTCTTTCGCGGACAGCACTTCCAGGCCTTCCGCCGTCTGTTCATGCACATTCCCGCGGATCGCTTCCCGGCCTTCACTCCCCCACCCGGCGCGACACTCGCCATCGAGCCTTGGAACACGCGCTGTTTCGAAGAGGCAGCCGCTCTGATCCAGCGCGCCTACCAGAACCACGTGGACAGCGAAGTCAACGATCAGTACCGCTCCTTTGCCGGCTCGCTGCGCTTCTTGAACAACATCGTGCAGTACCCCGGCTGCGGGCACTTCGACCCAGGCTCTTCCCTGCTGCTGCGCAATTCTCTTACCGGGAGTCTGGAAGGGCTGCTATTGACCTCGTTGGTCAGACCTGACATCGCGCACATCACCCAGATCTGTCTGCAACCCGCGCTGCAGGGCCATGGCTGGGGGCGGCACCTGCTCTCGCGCGCCATGGAGCTGTTGCGCGATCGCAAACATCCTCCCACCGGCAAACCCCAGCCCATCGCGGCGGTTACCCTCACCGTCACCGAAGCCAACCATGCCGCTGTGGCTCTCTACCGCAAGCTCGGCTTCAATACCCTGCGTGAGTTCGACGCCTACGTGTGGCAACCGTAGATGCACCCATGGAAAGTGGAAAGCGGCTCGGTGGGGGGTGATCAGTTTGAAAGCAATCACTCCTCCAGAACCCGCAGGGCAAACCGCAGTGAGCTCGAAACCGAGTGGAACCACAAGGTGAGGCTAGCGCGGCTTTGCGAGGCGGACGAGCGTGACCCACTGACCTTCCTGCGCCCACCTTCCAATCACGATTCCTCCGCTGCGGCGTACCATTGCAGCCTCGCTGAGGGGCGGCTCATACGCGAAATACCTCCCTATAAGGCGAGGCCAAGCCGGCACCCAGATTGAAAGATCCCTGGCCGGTCGGTATTCGCGCGAATAAAGGAGCAGGCTTCCGGCACCAACCGGCACGCTGAAGCGAGTGGGCGTGAAGTCCTCGATGGGCAGAACCGCCATGGGTTGCCGCACGAAACCCAGATCCGGCGTCGTCAGTTCATTGGTTGCAGGCCAGACGGTGGCCACTGGACCGGCGCCCATGGCGGCGGCCGCCACGCCTTGCTGCTGCAATCGAACAAAGGTGGCGTAGGCCAGATTGTCCTCGTAGGGATAGGGATAGGGTGCGCGCCAGAACCAGTTTGCCACCAGCAACAAAACGCATGCCGCCAGTACGCTGCGCGGGAGACGCTCCAACGCCGGCGCCAACAACACGAAAAAGAACGCCAATGCGGGGAGCAGATAGCGGGCCAACACGGCCCCACCCAGGAGCGCATGAAAGACAAGCGACACCGCGATCAGCAGCGTCAATTCCTGGGCGCGTTCGCGACGCGGGGCATCGCCGCCGCGCGTCCCGCGCGCGTTTCGCCACCAAGCCACAAACACCGCTCCCGAAACGAGCACCATGCCGTCGTAACCAACCAGTTGCCAGATGCGGCGTACCAGCGAGAGCAGGATGCGGGGCAAGGAGCGGACGGTCCCGACGTTATAGGAAAGAAACCCGGCATTCCCCATCCAGTACCCGGTGTGATGGTGGTAGAACGCCAGCCACGCCAGCAACGCAAGTGCCGGCGCCAGGTGAGCCGCAAGGCGGGGAACCAGCGGTCGCCATGCCCGCCAGCGCCATATATCCCAGACGGTCAGCGCCGCCGGCAACACCAGCACGGTCTCCTTGGTCAGGCAAGCGGCGGCGGCCAGCAGCGCATAGATCCCGAGGTGACCGCGCCAACGCCAGACGAGCGCCCACACGATCCAAGTGGCGGCCGCAAGGTCCAATTGTGCCAGGCTGCCCTGCGCCTCGACGAGGGGGTGCAGCCCCAATAACAATGCCGCCGCCATTCCCGCACGCCAGCCGTACAACTCCTCCCCCAGGCGGAAGACCCCCCAGATGAATACCGCCTCGAACGCCAACATGGCGCTGCGTGTTACCAACGGGCTGAAACCGAATACATGCCATGCGAGGGCGAGAAACGCCATCACCAGCGGTGGGTGTCCGTTGGGCAGGGTGGAGTGCGGAACCCACCAGCCGTGCCGCAAGATGTCGAGTGCCGCAGGAACAAAGTACCCCGCCTCATCCCAGTAATAGGGCAGGCGGAGCAGCGGGGCGTGAAGCGCGAGCAGCGTCAGATAAATTGGAGGCAGCCACCAGAACCAACTTGACGCGCCACGTGGTCGCACGAAATTTATTGCACCACCCCGGACTCAGAACGGGGGGTGAGCTGAATCTCGCCAAACGTCTTCTCGTAGTTCGCCACGTGGCTTTGCAGCAGGTTCACCACGGCCTTGGCCTGCTGCGGGCTGAGGTAGATGCCCTGGAACATGTGAATCTCGAGCTCGTCGGCGACCTTCTGTTCCATCAGCCCGAACTGCAGAAAGAAGTCCCAGGTGCTGGGGCGTATCTGCACCGAGTTGGCGTATTGCTCGCGATATTCCGGTCGGAGCACGACTTGGATGCGGGGTTGCGATGGGTTTGACATGGTGGCCTCGACGATGGACGGCGGAAGGCCTAGCTGCCGAGCCGCTTCAACTCGTCCTGGTAGTACTTGCGGTAGAGCACGTCCCACTCGCTGGACCCTTCCAGGATGGATCGCTTCTGGGATTCGATCTTGCGCCGTGCTTCCGCGTCGATTTTCTCCTCGATCTTGACCAGGTCTTCGATGGCTTTGCGGATCTCAAGCCGGATGGTATTGCGGTCCTCAATGAAGGTGACCTCGGGGTGCTTGGCAAGCTCCGCCGTGATGACGTGCGAAAGCTGGTTGATCTTGTCGCGGGAGACGCGCATCAGAGCACCACCTTCTTCTGTTTCACCAGTTCATTCTTGATCTTCTTGAAGGCGTCCGAGTAGGAGGCGCCCAGACGCTGCATCTCCGCCTCGTGTTGCGCCAGGATGGCGCGCGCCTCTTCGTTGATCTTGTCCTCGACTGCGAACTCCTCCGCCATCGCCGCCTGGACCCAGGCGATCACTTGAGCCGGATGCGTGGCGCTGATCAATTCGGCAGCCAACAACCGGCGGGTCACTTCGCGGGCAAGATAGGAAACGAACTCCCGTTCAATGCGCATGGGGCGGCCTCAGTCTATCAAGACGGCGACGGCTCGGCTACCCGGCAGCACGCGTGTGCATCTGCGCCCGCCCGGGCGTGACAACCGTCCGAAGTCACGAGTGAGCCCCAACTCACGATGACCCGCACCATTCCCGCCCCATCAAGAGGCTCAGGATCGGGCGGTCCGCCTCGAGGAAATCGAAGTCTGCCATTTCCGCCGGGCGCACCCAGCGCACCTGCTCGAAGACCCGGTTCACCGGCTCCCCCACGAACGCGGCCACAGCGTAGAAAGCGAGATCGAGCCAGGCGGTTTCAGAGTAGCGGTAGTTCACGCGCTTGATCAGCTCGCCGACCTGCGCCTCGACGCCCAACTCTTCGCGCAGTTCGCGTACCAAGGCCGCTGATTCACTTTCCCCCGCTTCCATCTTGCCGCCAGGGAACTCCCAACGCAGCGCCTGCACCTGCGTCCGCGAGCGCTGGCAAATCAGGATTTGTCCATCGCGGCGGAGAATCCCGGCCACGATGCGCTTCGCTGGAGGCGGGCCGGGCTTCATCGCTGGATGGGACATGATCCGAAAGTGAAGGCATACGCCGCCAGCCCGGGCGTCGTGGTGGTCAGATCCAGGACGTGATCGCCGAACTGTTGCATGCGCACTATATTGTAGAGGCGTGGCGCCTCCACACGCACCATTCCCTCACACACATCGCCGCCGGAATTCGCGCTCGACAGCGCTTGCCCGTCGAGGGCGATGGCGACGCGAGCCGCTCCCTGCAGTCCCTCCAGTACGACATTGACCTCCGCCGCTTGGAACGGCAGGCGGATACGGCCGTTGGCCATCGCGCCCCCGGACGGTGTCCCGCGGCGTTCGCTGCCGGGCTCGCCGCGGAATTCGACATACTCGGCGGCGCTGAACCAATTCCCTTCCAGGTAGACGCGCGCGTGGTCAACCTTGCGTGGAATTTTATAGTGCGCGACGGCATCTGCCCGCAGTCCCCCCTTGTTGCCAAGCCTTGCCCGCTGGTGTCCGAGATAGAGCTCCGGCGTAGTCGGATAACAAACGGCGCCCGGCAGATCCAGATCGCGTAGCGGCGGCAGCAGCGGAGGCGCCTCATAATCCGGCCTTCGCTCGCGAAGCAGTTCCTGAATCGTCCATTCCGTCTCAGCGTAGGCGCCCTCGCCCAGATGTCGCAGTCTCAGATAACCGCGACCATCTATCAAGTACTTCGCCGGCCACGCCCGGTTTGCGAAGCGCTGCCAGAGGGCGTAGTCGTTGTCGAGCACCACCGGGTAGACGATGCCAAGCCGGGCGACCGCTTCGCGGACGTGGCTGGCCCTGCGGGCGAAGCTGAACTCGGGCGCATGCACCCCCACAATATGCAGTCCTGCCGCCCGGTACTTGCGGTCCCAAGCCGCGACATACGGCAAGGTGCGCAAGCAGTTCACGCAACTGTAGTCCCAGAAATCCACCAGGATCACGTCCCCACGCCATGCCGCGCTGTCCACCGGCCCGGCATTGAGTGACTCCGCGAGAATGCGGGGCGTATGAATAGGGCTTTCGGGAATCTCCATGGCATGAGCGATGAGCGATGAGGTTGGGCTGCGCTGGTCGAGCGATGATTCCATCCTAAATACAAGGGCAAGGTCTTGGAGCCGTTTTCCTCATCGCTTGATACTCATCGCGCCGCGCTGGCGCTCGCTTCTCCGCCCCGCGTTTCAGGCAAGGTCAAAGCCGCCAGCGCGGCTAGTGCGAAACTGATGCCGGAGGCACCGAAGGCGTAGCTCAGACCACGGCGCTCAGCCAGGCGACCGATCACCACGGGGGCCAGGGCGCTCAGGCCGCGCGCACCTGTGTAGGTCAACCCGAGGGCGGTGGCACGGATCGCGGCCGGAAAGAGCTCGCTGCCGATAATGCCAGAGCCGGTGAAAAAGCCGGTCCCGAAGAAGGCCACGCTGCCTCCCGTCACGAGAATCCCGAACGGGGTGCGAGCGGCGGCAAACACCGGGACCAGCAGGGCGGCTGCCGCCAGGTAGGCGACCAGCGTCGGCTTGCGTCCGAACCGGTCTGCCAGCACTCCGAACACGAGATAGCCGGGTAACATCCCGCACAGGTTGAGCAGAACCAGGAGCTGGGTGGTGCCCAGAAGTTGGAACCCGCGGCCGCCCTGCGCCAGTGGCAATTCCAAGTACGCCGGCAACCAGGTAAACAGGCCCCACCAGGCGAACATGCCGCAGGTGTTCATGGCGAGTAGCGCGAGTACGGCATGGCGGCGGCCGCTCCATGCCGCGCGGAAACGAACCCGGAACGGGTCGGCGGTGACGGGTGGGGGTGCCGTTTCCGGTACGCTGCGGCGAATCCAAAGCGTCAGCAGCGCCGGGACCACGCCCACGAAAAACACCATGCGCCAACTGGTGCGGGGTAAAAGGAACCCGGCCACGGCTGCCGCCAAGGCGTAGCCCACGGCCCAAGAGGACTGCACCAATCCCATGGCGCGGCCGCGGCGCTCGGTGGGCCACGCCTCGGCCACCATGGCCGCGCCGCTGTTCCATTCCCCACCCATGCCCGCGCCCAGCCCGAAGCGGAACAGCGCGAGCATGAACACCGAGCGCGCCAGGCCGCAGGCGAAGGAGAACAGCGAGTAGATCAGGATACTGGCGCTCAACATCCGGCGTCGCCCGTAACGATCGGCGAGCACCCCGATGACGATGCTGCCCACGGCGGAGGCCACCAGGGTCAGGCTGTTCAGCAGCCCGGCGGTCGCCTTCGACATCCCCAGTTCGGTGATCAGGCGCGTGAGAACCAGCGAGTAGAGCAGGACGTCGAAGGCATCCAGCATCCAGCCCAGCCCCGCCGCCCAGAGCGTATTGCGCTGGGCGGCGGTGGCGTGGGACCAGTCGAAGGCTACGCGGTGCGAGTCAGGCATGTCGCGCCCAGCCTAGCAGTACGGGGGTGGCGTGAAGAGTGAAATGTGTAGCGTGGAGGGGCATCGCGGCATCGCGTTTCACCCGCCACGCTCGACTTCCGCTCCGTGGTCTAATCAACTTGTGACGCGTCCCAAGCCCGCCGCCGCGCCCGCCGCTGCGCCCTCGCATTCCGGGCGGCGTCTGCCCGCTGATTTCGTCTCCGGTTTCGTGGCCTTGATCGGCCGTCCCAACGCCGGGAAGAGCACGTTGCTCAACGCCCTGCTGGGACGCAAGGTGGCGATTGTCACGCCGCACCCGCAGACCACGCGCACGCATTTACTGGGCATCTACAGCGCGCCGCGCACCCCCCAGCACCCCCCCGGCCAGGTCGTCTTTGTGGATACGCCCGGCGTTCACAAGGCGCGCACGGTTTTCAACCGTGAGATGATGCGCCACGTACGCGCCGGTCTCGAAGGCCGCGACCTGGCGCTGTTGCTGGTGGATGTGACGCGTGAGTTCGGAGCGGAGGATGCGTTTGCTCTCGATCTGTTGCGCCCGCAGGCGCTCGCCGTGGGCGACGACCCCAACGCCGCCCTGCCGCCCACCTTCCTCATCCTCAACAAGGTGGACTGCCTCACCGACAAGCGCGCCCTGCTGCCCATCATCGCCGCCTACCAGAAGCGTTTCGAGTTTGCCGACGTGGTTCCCATCTCCGCCCTGCGGCACGACAATCTCGAGTTGCTGATGCAGGCTATCCTGCGCCGCCTGCCGCCAGGCCCGGAATACTTTCCCGCCGGACAGGTGACCGATCAGCCGGAACGCTTCATGATCTCCGAGATCGTGCGCGAAAAGGCAATGACACTGACTCGCGAAGAGGTGCCCCACACGCTCGCGGTGCAGATCGAGGCCTTCGAGCCCACGCCCCGCCTGCTGAAGGTGGGCGCGGTCATCTACTGCGAACGGGCCGGACAGAAAGCCATCCTGATCGGCAAGCGTGGCGAAATGGCCAAACGGATTGGCAGCGAGGCGCGCGCCGATCTTGAGTCCCTGCTCGGCCGCAAGGTCTTCCTGCAATTGCACGTCCTCGTACGCGATGAGTGGCGCGAGAACCCGCGTTTCCTGAAGAACCTCGACTACCGGGGAGACGCGGGTGAAATGCAAGAAAGTGACACGTAGGCGGACGCTGAAGCGTCGGCCGCTTGCACTTCGATCGAGGCACCCGCTCCCGTGGAGCCGCGCCCCGGCGCGCAACAGCCTGCGAATGTCCTGCTGGTCGGTCCGGAGCCGCAACTCGAAACCGTGTGTGGGCCAACCCCCGGGGCAGGGGAACAACGACCAACGGGAGCGCCGGGGCAGATTGGGGTTTCCGACGCCGGGTTTGGGGCGCTACATGGCCGACGCGCCAGTGTCCCTTCCCACTCCATGCTGCACGGCTGTAGAATCCAGCCATGCGCTGTCCCTTTTGCGGGCATCCGGAAGACAAGGTGGTTGATTCGCGCGAGAGCAAAGAGGGCGAAGCGATTCGCCGCCGGCGCGAGTGCCTGGTCTGTGAAAAACGGTTTACCACATACGAGCGCATTGATGAGATTCCCTATATGGTGGTGAAGAAGGACGGACGGCGGGAGAAGTTCGACCGCCAGAAAGTGCTCACCGGCCTGCTGCACGCCTGCGAGAAGCGCCCCGTCTCCATGGGCCAGCTCGAAACTTTGGTCAACGCCGTGGAAGGCCTGGTGGTGGACTCGGCCGAACGCGAGGTCAACACCCGCGACGTCGGGCAGCTCATCATGGAGCGCCTGCGCACGCTCGACAAGGTGGCCTACGTGCGCTTCGCTTCGGTCTACATGGACTTCAAAGATGTCAAGGAGTTCATGGACGAACTCAAGGGCCTCATCCGGCAGCACGAGACCGGGACGCGTTCCTGATCGCCGGCATCCCGCCGGTGTCGCGAACTCTGATGCACGATCCCCGCCAGATCACGCCGCTCTCCTCCGACGAGCTTGCCAGCGTTGCCCTGAACTACGTCGCCGCGCTGGGACAACTCGAGGAATCCTTCTTCGCCCGGCCCGATGGCCTGCAGGCCATCACGCGCCGCGCGGCCCTGGTTGATGCCCTGGTCCGGGAACTCTTTCGCCGGCATTTCGAGCCCGCTACCCCGCTCGCGGTATGCGCCGTCGGTGGGTACGGGCGCAGCGAACTATTCCCCTCCTCGGACGTGGACCTGCTGTTCCTGGTAGAGACGCCGCCCACTCTGGAGCTGGCGCGCGCGCTGAAGGCCTTCCTGCAGAGCCTGTGGGATGCCCATCTGCGCGCCAGCCACTCGGTTCACACCTTGGCGGAGACCGGCACGCTGCTGGACGGCAATGCGGAATTCACCATTTCGCTGCTCGACGTGCGGCCCCTGGCCGGGCAGGATGCCTTCACTGAACAACTAGTCAGCGCTACATTGCCGGGGCTGATTCGTCGCGAGCGCAAGGCGCTGCTCGGGCAGCTACGCGGCCTTGTCACGGCGCGCCACGCGAAGTACGCCGACACGGTTTATCATCTCGAGCCCAACATCAAGGACACCCCGGGCGCGCTCCGCGACCTGCAGGCAATGGGCTGGTGGCAGGCCATCGTTGATACGGCAGAAAACCTGCCACCACCCGCCGCGCGCTGGCCGGGCACGCAACGTGAAGCACTGCGCGAGGCGCACGGGTTCCTGGCAGGCATCCGCACTTTTCTGCACTACCTGAACGGCCGCGACGTCAACCAGTTCAGCTATGACATGCAGGAGAGGCTCTCGACCGAAGCGCGCTGGCAGGGCGTGCATCAGCCACCCGAGCTGTGGATGCGGCAGTACTTCAGCCATGCCCGCCTGGTGCACCAGCGCCTGCGCCGCACCCTGGAGCGCGCTTCTGCCTCCCCGTCAGTCGCGACTACCGGTCGTCGCTTCCGTTTGTGGCGCGGCAGCGAACGCCCGGCAACGGCGGAGAGTCATCCGGACTTTCGGGTGCGCGGAGCAGAAGTGGAGTTCCTGGAACCGGAGCGGCTCGGCCATGAACCCGAGTTGGCACTCGCGCTGTTCACCTTTTGCGCCGAGCGGCGCTGCATTCCGAGCGAAGCCGCCGAGCAACAAGTGGCCACTGCGCCGCTCGCATTGGCGCAGCGGCTGGCCGAACCGGGTCGAGCTTGGAGCTGGCTGCGTCCACTGCTCCTCGCCCCCCATTGCTACGCCACTTTGACCGGCCTGCATGATGCCGGATTGCTCACCGCCCTGGTACCCGAGTTTGCCGCCATCAGTGCCCTCGTACAGCGAGACTTTTATCACCGCTACACGGTGGATGAACACACGCTTCTGACCCTCAAGCACCTGCACGGCCTGGTCTCCAGCTCCGATCCGACGCGTCAGCGCTTTGCCGAACTCTATCGCGAACTGGAGCAGCCGGCAGCGCTGGTCACCGCGCTATTGCTGCATGACGTCGGCAAGGGCGTCCCTGGCGGCGATCACGTCACCACCGGGCTGGAACTGGCCGAGTCCGCGTTGCGTCGCTGGGCCGTGGAACGCCCGGTACGGGACGGCGTGTTATTCCTGATCCGCAATCACCTGCTGCTGTCGCAAGCGCTGCGTCGCGATGTGTTCGACCCCGAGAACGTGCGTCAGATGGCCGCCATCACGGCCACCGAGGACCGCCTCAAGATGCTCACCTTGCTGACGCTTGTGGATATCCAGTCCGTCCATCCGGATGCCCTGACAGCGTGGAAGCAGGACAACCTCTGGCAACTCTATATCGCGGTCTACAACGAGCTGACGCACAATCTCGACCGCGATCGCATTGGAGTGGACGCGTCTGCCGACCCGCTGCAGACGGCACGGCAACTCTTGGCGGATGCCGACGGCCAGAAGCTGGGGACCGAAGCGGGCGCCCTGGCCGCCTTCCTCGCCGGCCTGCCGCGACGTTACCTGGTGACGTGTCCGCCGGGGGCCATTGTGGAACACTTCCACGCCGCCGGCCGCCTCCCGCCCGGAGGCGCTCGTTCCCTGCTCGAAGCGCATCCCGAAGGCTATGAACTCACCATCATTGCCCAGGACAGGCCCGGCCTGTTTGCCACCATCACGGGTATTCTCTCCGGTTACGGGGTCAACATTCTGAAAGCGGAAGCTTTTGCCAACCAGGCGGGACTGGTACTCGACCGTTTCCGTTTCGTCGACCTTCATCAGACGTTTGAGCTTAATCCGGGCGAGTTGGAGCGTTTTCAGAGCAAGATTGAGGACCAACTGCGACAGACTCCCAACCTGGAACGACTACGCGCCCCGGCGCATAAATGGTTCGCCCGCCGGGCCGGGCCGGAAGTGGAGACGCGCATCGCCTTTGATGCCGTCTCCGCCGGGCGCCAGACCTTGCTCGAGATCGTTACCCGCGACCGCCCCGGGCTGCTGTTTGACATCAGCCGCGTGCTGACTGAGCAGAGCTGTGACCTTTCCGTGGCGCTGATTGATACCGAGGCAACAAAGGCGATCGACGTTTTCTATATCACTCAAGGCGGGGCTCCCCTGTCGCGGGAAGCGCAATCTGCATTGCAGGCGGCATTAGCGGCCGCCCTCTAGTCCACCCAATTTCAAGGTTGCGCTGAAATGGGCGCGGGCGGGCTTTGCCCCGGGCTGGTGGGAAACCCGCGGCCACTACCTGATCCATCTTCCTTACCAGCGTATTCGGTTGTCCGCCGGGGCAACGACTGAGCGAGAACTGGAATCTGACAGGACTACTGGCCTTTCGCCCCCGTTGTATTGGGCAGAGCACGCTTGACTTTCATTCAAGCCGGCGATCCTGCTTGCAAACCTATTGAAAGTGGCACAGAAGAGCTTGGAAGAAGGACGAAATTTTATGAGTAAAGTTAACTTGAGATTCGCACTGGCGATTGCCGGCATGAGTTGTTTTTCGGTTGCCTACGGACAAACTGCGGCGAGTATGGATCCGAAGGTCGGCACAACGGTCACGATCACCGGCTGCGTGCACGAAGGCACGGCTCCGAATACCTATGTCCTAGTGCACGTGCGCGAGCGGACCGAGATGGGCGAGATGGCAACCGGGATGGAATCGAAGCCGTATGCGATTTACATGCTGGATACCACCGCTGGCTTGAAACCCCAAGTCGGACAGTTGATCAACGTGACCGGAACGGTCACCCAACGGGACGCGAAGAACGGAACCATTAACGTAGCCGTTGATCCCGATGCGCGAAACACAACCAAGGTTACCCTCAAAACAGCGGATAAAACGCTAAAGGCGAAGAGCTACTCTCCGACCTCGAACCAGTCCATGGAGACCAAGAAAGCCCTGCCCGACACGGACACCACATATCCGCGTCCTGTCTATAGGCTTGCGGTGAGCAGCGTGCAGTCCGTGAACGATGCGATGAATGGTCCTGCCTGTCGCTGAGTTCGATTCACCCGGAGCGCGCAGCACCCCAACGGAGCTGCGCGCTCCCGCTGGACGACCGGGGTACTCGGCCAGTGCCTTCTTGAAGAGTAAGCAACCTTCCTTCAGCCCGGCCCCTCATAATCAACTGACCTTCCGAGGAAAGAAATCATGTCCCACCGCGCGCTTGCTGGAATTGCCTTGTCCTGTTGTGTCGCCTTGCCCTTGGTGGCTTCTTCGTCGCGCAGCGACGACGTGAAACGAGTGGAACGGGCTGCCCAGGTGCTGCATGAAGTGGTTTCGACGCCCGAAAAAGGAATTCCACGCGAGTTGCTGGAGCGCGCTCAATGCGTTGCGGTCATACCCGGAGAGAAAAAATTTGCCCTGGGCTTCGGAGGACAATACGGCAAGGGGGTGGCGACCTGCCGCACCTCCGGTCGTGCTTGGAGCGCGCCGCTGTTTATCACCGTCGGGGGCGGGAGCTGGGGACTGCAACTGGGTGGCGCATCCACCGATGTGGTGATGATCTTTACCAATCGCGACGGTATCACTTCGCTGATGAGCGACAAGTTTCGCATCGGGGCCGACGCCACGGCAGCGGGCGGCCCGGTGGGACGATCGGCTGCTGCGGGCACCGACATCGCGCTGCACTCCGAAATCCTTACCTACTCGCGCAGTCGCGGCGCCTTTGCCGGAGTGAGCCTCAATGGCAGCGTGGTGCAGCCCGATGACTCCGGCAACCGCGCCATGTACGGCAACAACGTGGATCGCGGAGCGATTCTGAATGGTCGCGTCCGGCCGCCCGCTGCTGCTCGGCCCTTATTACGCGAAGTGGAGCGCTTCGGGACGCCGGACAAGTCGTAAGCAGCCGCGGTTTGTGGCCGCACTTTGTGGCCGCACTTGCACAAGTCCGCTGGGGAATCCCCTCTCAGGGGCCCGTCTACGGCATGCCTCCGATGTGCGCTTGCGTCGAAGCGCCAAAGAAGCGATCTGGTCGAAAGGCGGTGAGATCATGCCCGGGAGCCTCGCCGGTCAGCAGGTCGCCCATAATTGCCGCCGTCACCGGCGTCAGCAGGATCCCATCCCGAAAATGACCGGTGGCGAGCCATAACCCGGCAACCTGTCCCTCTCCCAGCAGTGGTAGTCCATCCGGCGTGCCGGGGCGGAATCCAGCCCACGACTCCTCCAGATCTGCGGCCGCCAAAGCCGGAAGAAGCCGCATCGCATGGCCGCGAAGCGTCGCGGTCACCTCCGGCAGCACTGTCCGATTGAATCCCACATCTTCCAGCGTCGCCCCTGCCAGCACACGCCCATCCCGGCGCGGAACCAAGTAGACCTCTCTTGCTACCAGCACACGTGTCAGTCGTGCTGCTGACGGACGGAATGCCACCATCTGCCCTTTGCGGGGCTGTACGGGATAGACGCCAGCGGGCGTTGTAATCTCTCCCGCCCATGCCCCAGCCGCGATCACGAGTTGTCCGGTTGAACGCACGCCGCGGTTGGTTTCCACGCTGCACGCTCCGCCCACGGTCAAGACACGTCTCACAGAACACTCTTCCTCGATCCTCACGCCACGGAGTTCCACCGCGCGGCGCAAAGCAGTCAGGAGTTGGCGATTGTCGACATAATGGTCATCGCGCAAGAAAGTGGCTGAGGTCTTCTCTTCAAAGGCAGCGTCCACCAAGCCGGGAACCAGAATCTTTGCCTCGGCGGATGTGATCGGTGTGCCTGCGTCGTGGGGGGTCAGCGCGAGCGTCCCGCCCTGGCCGAGTTCCACGCTCATTCCAGTTTCTGCTCGCAACTCTGCGATGAAATCCGGATAAAGCGCCGCACTGGCCGTGGCCAGGGGCCGGAGTGCATGCCCATCTGGCAACGCCATGGCAGCCAGCATCCCTGCCCCCGCCCAGGACGCCTCCTGTCCCACGCGTCCTCGTTCAAGGAGTGTGACGCGTAGGCCGCGACGTTGCAGCTCACGCGCCGTGGCCAGGCCAATCAGGCCACCACCCACCACGATCACGTCGGGAATGGGCATGCCACTATTCTAAAGAGGAAGCCTAACCCCGCTCTACCATGTCCAAATTCGAGCTTCGCTATTTCGAGGACCCCCACTATCCGCCCGGACTGAAAGGAGGCGACGAGGTCAAAGGCTATGGCTACTACCCGGAGTATTTCCCCATCGTCCAAGCCCAGTTGGCCACCTTGGCAGAGCTCACTGGCGCCCATTCGCTGCTCGATGCGGGATGCGGCAAGGGTGCGCTGGCTGAATATGCCCGGCGCTCGCTCCATCTCGAGGTCGTCGGGGCCGATTTCAGCGACTACGCCACCCGACAGGCACATCGTCGCCAGGGCGGAGAGAATACCGTGCGCACCGACGTGGGGCGTCTGCCGTTTTCCGATGCCAGTTTTAATCTTTGCTGGTGCAACGGCGTCTTGCAGTACCTGGAACGCGAGCAGGCACAACGGGCACTGCTGGAGATTGCACGGGTCAGCCGCACCGCCGCTTTCGTGTCCAATATTGCCGCCCGCCAGCAGTACACCGATTGGGGGCGTCACGATGAGCTCACCCGGCTCTATTTGCGACCGCAGCAGTGGGTGTCCTGGGCCCGCGCACTGGGGCTGGAGGCGATCGCTCTGCCGTTCGAGGGGGAGTCGGCGATTTTGATGACCCCGCAGCGATCCTCCCTGGCCCTGCGCTTTGTAGAACTCAGTCTGGAGCGGACGCACAAGTTGGGCGCGCTCTATCGCCAGCCGCCAGGCTTAGCGGCATTTCGGCGGCGCTGGAAATAGCGGCCCCGGGGTGGCCATCAGAAAAGTCTCCAAGTCTGGATTGACCATTAAGACACCCCGGCCCTCGCCGCCAAACTCCGCCACCATGCAGCCGCGGACTGGCGCATAATTGCGCGGTGTTTTCCTCCGCGTTTCTGGCCCATAAGCGTTTCCTACAGATCGCGATCACTGGGACCCTGACCTTGGTGTCGCTGGTCGGCGAGTGGCGGTTGACGCAAACCAGCCTGACCTTGATGCAACACCAGCTTACGGCCCAGATTCTGGACGACAGCGCCGCCACCGCCAGCGCTCTGGCTGGTGTCCTGCAGCAAACCACACCAGGAGGCACGCTCGCGTCCCCGGAAGGTCAGCAGTACGCCCAGCACCTGGTCGAACATCTGCAAGTGGGGCGGGGCGGCTTCGTCATGATCCTCAATGACGAGGGCATTGTCGTGGCACATCCCGTGTCCTCGTTCGTCGGCACGGATCTCGGCAAAGACGTGCTGCAAATGGGCGACACCTCGCGCACCTTTGCCGAAATCGCCTCTCACGGACAGTCGGTGACAGGAGTGGCTACCGACGTGGTACTGGACCGCAAGCGCCACCTGGTGGCCACGCAGTGGATACCCGAGCTGCACGCCGAGGTGTGCGTGTACCAGGACGAGGATGCGGTGGCGCGGGGCGCGGCCGAGATGCGGACCTTCACGCTTCGCGCCACATTCCTGATGCGCGGCATGCTGCTGATCGCCATCTGGTTCATCGTGGGAACCCTGGTGGATCAATATGAGTCCCGTATCAGCCAGTTGGCGCGTACCGACTCGCTCACCGGGCTCTCCAACCGCCGCGTGCTCAAGGAGTTTCTCGACCGCGAGTACGCCCGCGCCCGTCGCCATGGCTCCGGCTTGGCCGCCGTGGCCATGGACCTGGACCATTTCAAATCCATCAACGACATGCACGGCCACGATGCCGGAGACCGGGCCCTGGTAGCGATGGCGGAGACGCTGAAGCGCTTTACGCGCGCCTCCGATCTCTGCGTCCGCCTGGGCGGCGACGAGTTTCTGCTGCTCATGCCCGACACCAACCCGGAGCGCTCGCAGGCTGCCCTGGACCGGCTGCGGCAGGCCTTCCCACTGATCTTCACCCTGATTGACGGCCAGAGCATGGTCGTCGAGGCCTCCTGCGGCATGGTCCTGTTGCAGCCAAACCAGACCGCGGAACAACTTCTCGCTGCCGCCGATGCGGCCTTGTATCAGCAGAAGACCAAACGCCACGCCGCACGCGCCGCGGTCGCCCCCAGCAGTCTCTGAGCTCGCAGCAACTCAAATCTTGCACGCTCGCGGATCGGACGCGACTCCGGCGTCCCGGCTATGAGTTTGGCTCTTGGAGGGCGGGAATGGCCGTGGTTCTTGACCTTCATCGGGTTCAGTCGAGTCTTGGGCGCCAGCCCGCCCATTCATACGCCCGTGTCTGCAGCCGCTCCTCGCATTCGTAAGCGCCGGCCGCTATGCTGCAATTGTTCCGCCTCATGACGAGTGGTAGAATCTTCGCGGCCCACAAGGTACGGTTTCCTGGTGTCAATGGCTCCTGAATTTTGAAGCTGGAGACGTCTGCCGAGTCGTGATTCTTTACCGCGGGCGGGAGTAGTTCAGCGGTAGAACGCAAGCTTCCCAAGCTTGATGTCGCGGGTTCGATCCCCGTCTCCCGCTCCACTCAGTCCATCCAGGCACACTTGTTGCTCTGGTGCCCTTGCCGATCTCGTGCACTGCGTACTGGACCGCGTCGACAACCGGCTGGCCGCGTTTGCGTCGGCCCTTGCGGCCATCCCGAGATGCCTGCTTCCTGCCGCTCGTGGCGGGCCTTCCCTAACGTTTCCAGGCCTTGCAGCAAAATCTGGGCTTCGTCCCGTCGCCATCGCATCTAAAACGGATGCCTTCGCTCACACCCGAGGCGAGCCTGCTTCAATCACGCGATTTCAGGCAACGAGCCACAGGGACACGGTAAATGAGGCACCATGCTTGAAGGATGGATTTGCGCCGTGGGCATGATTCGAGGAACGCGTAACTATGCGGAAGTGGAGCCAAGGTCTGTTCAGCAAGGGGTTGCAGGCGTCCCATCTGCACCGCACGGAAGAACAAGCGGGCGATGCCCTGCCCCTTCGGGCGGAACTCTTCAGTCGCGACCAGATGGAGCAGCATGGCAAGAACCTGGCCGCCGTCCATCATTTGGCGTCGAAGCAGGCCTCCGACCAACTTCTCAAGCGTTTGGCGGACAACGAGCGGGTGCTGGTCGGCGTTTGCGAGCTGCTCACCAGCGCTATCACCGCTGATCGACGGATCGCGCCGGCCGGCGAATGGCTGCTGGACAACTTCTACCTCATCGAAGAGCAGATTCGTACAGCCCAGCGCCACTTGCCAAAGGGCTACAGCCGGGAGCTGCCGCGCCTGCAGGACGGGCCTTCAGCGGGGCTACCACGCGTTTACGACATAGCGCTCGAAACCGTTGCCCACGGCGATGGCCGGGTCGACCTTGAGACCCTTTCCAGTTTCATCGCTGCCTACCAGACCGTCACGCCGCTCAAGCTCAGCGAACTGTGGGCCATTCCCATCATGTTGCGCCTGGCGCTCATTGAGAACCTGCGCCGCGTGGGAGCGCGCCTGGCCGCGGACCGCCTGAAGCGTAACCATGCCGACCGCTGGGCCGACCAGATGACCGAGGTCGCGGAGCGCGACCCCAAGAGCCTGATCCTGGTGATCGCCGACATGGCCCGCTCCAACCCACCGATGGCGGGTTCCTTCATCGCGGAGTTCTCCCGCCGTCTGCAAGGTCAAAGCGCAGCCCTGGCGCTGCCGCTGACGTGGATCGAACAATGGCTGGCCGAGTCAGGATTGACCATCGAGCTGTGCGTGCAGTCAGAGAACCAGCAGCAAGCTGCCGACCAAGTGTCCATCGGCAACAGCATTGGAAGCTTGCGCGCCTTGGGCGCTCTGGACTGGCGCGACTTCGTCGAAGCGATGAGCCAGGTCGAACAGGCACTGCGGGAGGATCCGGCAGGCGTCTACGCCGGCATGGATTTCTCCACGCGCGACCGTTACCGGCATGTGGTGGAGCGTCTCGCTCGACGCAGCAAACTCTCCGAAACCGAGATCGCGCACGCGGCGCTGCACCTGGCACTTAAAGCGCGCGCGTCATCCTCGGACACCCGCAGTGCGCATATCGGCTTCTTCTTGGTGGACCTCGGTCTGCGCCAGCTTGAGGACGCGGTTGCCCTGCGTCCTACCTGGGCCGTCCGCTGGCAGCGCGGCCGCCATCGCTGTCCGCTCCTGCTTTACGTGGGCTCGATTCTGCTGATCACCTTGGCCGTCACAGGGGCGGCCCTGCGGTCGGCCACGATAGACCACTTGCACGGCCTGGCGCTGGCCCTGCTCGGCTTATTCGTCGTGCCGGCGGCCAGCCATCTCGCCGTAGCGATGGTCAACTGGCTTACCACCGAGCTGGCCTCGCCCGCGCTCCTGCCGCGCATGGACTTTTCCTCGGGGATTCCCCCTGGCTGTCGTTCGCTGGTCGTCGTGCCCACCATGCTGGCGGACGCCAGTGGCGTGGACAGCCTGCTCGAGGCCTTGGAAGTGCGCTTCCTTGGCAACCGCGACTCGCACCTGCATTTCGCACTCTTGACCGACCTGCGCGATGCGGCTACGGAAGTCACCGACAACGACGCGGCACTGGTAGAGCAGGCGCAGCATGGCATCGCCGCTCTCAACCACAAGTATCCCGCCTCCACAGGCGACACGTTTTTCCTGCTGCATCGGGCGCGCCGATGGAACCCACAGGAGCGTGTCTGGATGGGACGCGAGCGCAAACGCGGCAAGTTGGCCGATCTCAACCGGTTATTGCGCGGCGATCCCAGCCAATTTTCGGTCATCGGCGGCGACATTGCGGTCCTGGCGTCCGTGAAATATGTGATCACGCTCGATACCGACACGCAATTGACACGCGATTCAGCGCGGCAGTTCGTCGCCACCATGGCGCATCCGCTCAATCAGCCGTACTACGACCCGGACAAAGAGCGCGTCACACGGGGTTACGGCATCCTGCAGCCCGGTATCGCGGCGAACTTGCCCAGTGGCACGCAATCCCGCTACGCGCGACTACGCGGCAGCGAGCCCGGCCTGGACCCGTACACCCACGCCGTTTCCGACGTCTACCAGGATCTTTTTGAGGAAGGGTCCTTTATTGGCAAGGGCATCTACGATGTGGACGGCTTCGAGCGCGCCCTCCAGGGGCGCCTCCCCGATAACCGCATCCTCAGCCATGACCTGCTCGAAGGCTGCTACGCGCGCTCCGGCCTGCTGACCGACGTGCAGTTGTACGAGGATTACCCCACCACCTACAGCGCGGATGTGAGCCGCCGCCACCGCTGGATTCGTGGCGACTGGCAGGTTGCACGCTGGCTGTTGCCGCGTGTTCCGGACCAGACAGGGAAGCTGCGTCATAACCCCATCTCGGCCCTGTCGCGCTGGAAGATCTTTGACAATCTTCGCCGCAGCCTGGTGCCGGCGGCGTTGGTCCTACTCTTTCTATTCATCTGGACCAGCCTGACGCCGGCGTGGGTGGGGACGCTTGCAGTCCTGGCGCTCCTACTCCTGCCGCCCCTCGGCGCATCCCTCGCCCACGCCCTGCGGAAGCCGGACGACATGCTGTTGGGTGCACATTTGGCTGCCGCCGCGCGCGCCACCGCGAGTCAACTGAGCGACACTCTATTTTCCCTCGCATGTCTTCCCGACGAAGCCTGCTTCAGCCTTGATGCCATCCTGCGCACCACGGGCCGCATGCTATTCACGCACCGCCGTCTGCTCGAATGGACGCCGTCCCACGAAGGTAACCGCGCCGCGCATCAGAGTCTCGGGGCCACGTTTCAGTCCATGTGGACCGGGCCGGTGATCGGCATGGCCACGTTCATTCTGTTGGCCATGGCACGTCCGGAAGCTCTTGCCGCTGCCATCCCGCTTCTCGCGACCTGGACCGCATCGCCCGCCATCGCCTGGTGGCTCAGCCGGCCTCGGCAACGTGGCCAAGCCAAGCTGAGTGCGGGACAGCTTCGCTTTCTGCGAATCCTGGCGCGCAAGACTTGGGCTTTTTTTGACAGCTTCGTCGGCCCCGCCGATCACTGGCTGCCACCCGACAACGTACAGGAACAACCCATTGCAGTGATTGCTCACCGCACCTCGCCAACCAATATCGGTTTGGCTCTGCTGTCCAACCTCGCCGCCTATGATTTGGGCTATCTGACCACGGGACGGCTATTGGAACGAACCGCGCAGACGTTCGCCACCTTGGATCTGCTGGAACGCTTCGAAGGTCATTTCTACAACTGGTATGACACCGAGACCCTGAAGCCACTGCCCCCGACTTATGTATCCACGGTCGATAGCGGCAATCTGGCAGGCCATCTGCTGGTGCTACGCTCCGGTCTGCTTGCGCTGATCGAGGACGATTTGTTTCTCGAGCAGCGCTGGTTGGAGGGGCTGAAAGACACCCTCCACTTATGGCGCGCCACCGCATCGGATTCTGATCGGGCCTCCTTGAACGCTCTGGCAGCACAGATTGAAGCGGTGGCCACATCCCCGGACCGTGCCTCGTTGCGAGCGCTGTGTCGAAGCGTGGAGGGCATCGCCGCCGCTCCAGTCTTGGTCCCCACCTCAGACCCGGGAAGGCCGTCGGCCGCCCGCGCCTGGGCGGAGGCAATGACCGTTCAGTGTCGGGAAGCGCTCGAGGAGCTGCGGCACTTCGTCCCGTGGGCCTTCCTCCCCCCCCCGCCACCCAGCTTGGCCGATGTTGGTGAGTTGGACCGCACGCCCACTTTGCGGGAGCTGGCTCGCAGTGCCACTGACCTTCTGCCCGCTCTCACCCTGCGCTCCGCGGCCGCCCCGGCGGACGAGCGGGCTTGGTTCTCCACCGTCGGCCCTTTGCTGGAGACCGCCGCGAGCCAGGCACGGGCGCGAATTCAAGAGATCGAGCGGCTGGCCGGACTTTGCGAAGTTTTCGCCAACATGACGTATGACTTCCTGTATGACCGGGCGCGCCGTCTCCTGACAATCGGCTACAACGTCAGTGAGCGACGGCGGGACAGCAGTGATTATGATCTGTTGGCCTCCGAGGCGCGCCTTTCCAGCTTTGTCGCCATAGCCCAAGGCCAGTTGCCGCAGGAAAGCTGGTTCGCCCTGGGACGGCTGCTCGCCGCTTCAGGCGGCGAGCCCTTGCTGCTCTCCTGGAGCGGCTCCATGTTCGAGTATCTGATGCCCGCGTTGGTCATGCCGACCTATGAGCAGACGCTGCTCGACCAGACCTGCAAGGTGGCGGTCCAGCGGCAGATCGAATATGGCCAAAAGCGCGGTGTGCCTTGGGGCATCTCCGAGTCGGGTTACAACGCCTTCGATGCCCACCTCAATTATCAGTACCGCGCCTTCGGCGTGCCCGGCTTGGGCCTCAAACGTGGACTGGGCGACGACCTGGTCATTGCGCCCTACGCCTCGGCCCTGGCGCTGATGGTGGCACCGGAGGAGGCCTGCGCCAACCTGCAGCGCCTGGCCAACGCCGGCCTGGAAGGGCGCTACGGATTGTATGAAGCGGTGGACTACACACCGGCGCGCCTGCCTCGCGGTCAGACCAGCGTGGTGGTGCGCTCGTTCATGGCCCACCACCTGGGCATGAGCCTGCTTGCTTTGGACTTCCTGCTCTGCCATCGGCCCATGCAGATGCGCTTCGAGTCCAACTCCCTGTTCCAGGCCACCACCCTGCTGCTCCAGGAACGCGTGCCAAAGCGAACCGCCTTTGCGCTCCCCACCACCTCCTTCTCCGGGGTGCGCCCGGAGGGCAGTGGCACGGAGCTCTCCCTGCGCGTTCTCACCAGCCCGCACACTCCCGTTCCCGAGGTGCAGCTCCTTTCCAACGGCCACTACCACGTCATGGTCACCAATGCCGGCGGCGGGTACAGCCGCTGGAATGACCTTGCCATCACCCGCTGGCGTGAAGACGCCACCTGCGATGATTGGGGAACATTCTGCTACTTGCGCGATGTCGACAGCGGCGCAGTCTGGTCCGGCGCACATCAGCCGACGCTGCAACCCTCCGCCCGCTATGAGGCCATCTTCTCGGAAGGACGCGCGGAGTTCCGCCGCCGCGATCACGACATTGACGTCCATACTGAAATCGCCGTCTCGCCCGAGGATGATGTCGAGATTCGCCGTATCACCCTCACCAACCGTTCACGCACGCGCCGGCGGGTTGAGATTACCAGCTACGCCGAGGTGGTCATCGCCCCGGCCGCCGCCGATGCGGCCCACCCTGCTTTCAGTAACCTCTTCGTGCAAACGGAGATCGTCCTGGCCCGACAGGCAATCTTGTGCTCGCGGCGTCCCCGTTCCATCGACGAGGCCACGCCATGGATGGGCCACCTCATGGTTGTGCACGGCGCGGACGCGGATGCTCCTTCCTTTGAGACCGACCGCATGCGTTTTCTCGGCCGGGGCCGCACGGCGGCCGATCCCCTGGCCATGCAGACCTCCGGCTCTCTTTCTGGCAGCCAAGGTTCGGTGCTGGATCCGATCGTGGCCATCCGCTACCGTATCGCCCTCGATCCAGAACAGTCGGCGACCGTTAACATCGTCACCGGCATGAGCGAGAGCCGCGCGGGCTGCCTTGGCCTGATCGAGAAATACCAGGATCGCCGTCTTGCTGACCGGGTCTTCGACCTCGCGTGGACGCACAGCCAGGTGGTATTGCGGCAGATCAATGCCACCGAGGCTGACGCACAACTCTACTGTCATCTTGCCAGCTCGATCATTCACGCCAACGGTTCCCTGCGCGCCTCGCCCAGCGTGCTTATCAAGAACCGTCGCGGCCAGTCCGGGCTCTGGGGCTACGCCATCTCCGGCGACCTGCCCATCGTGCTGCTTCAAATTGCCGACGCCGCCAACATCGAACTGGTCCGCCAACTGGTGCAGGCGCACGCCTACTGGCGCCTGAAAGGGCTGGCGGTGGACTTGGTGATCTGGAACGAGGACCACGCCGGCTACCGACAACTGCTCCACGAGCAAATCATGGGGTTGATCGCCGCCGGCAGCGAATCCACCCTGGCGCACGGAATGGGGGAGATCTTTGTCCGCCCGGTCGAGCAGATCTCGAATGAAGACCGCGTGTTGGTGCAGACTGTGTCCCGCGCCATCGTCAGCGACAGCCGGGGGACGCTGGCAGACCAGATCAACCGCCGCCCCAACGGGGACACCATGGTGCCGCGTCTTGTACCCAGCCGCGCCCATCAGCCGGAACCGGCTCTGATCACCGTCCCCGACCATACCTCTCTGCACTTCTGGAATGGCCTGGGAGGCTTCAGCGCCGACGGGTCGGAGTATGTGATTGCCCCTGGCGCCGCGGAGGCGACTCCAGCCCCTTGGGTCAACGTACTCGCCAATCCGCAGTTCGGGACCGTCGTTTCCGAGAGTGGCGGCGGCTACACCTGGAACGAGAACGCCCATGAATGCCGCCTCACGCCTTGGTACAACGATCCGGTCAGCGACATCAGTGGCGAGGCGTTCTACATCCGCGACGAGGAGACCGGACATTTCTGGTCGCCCACCCCGCTGCCCTGCCCCGGCGCGTCTCCCTATGTGACGCGCCACGGCTTTGGCTCCAGCGTTTTCGAACACCTCGAGGACGGTATTCAGTCGGAACTGACGGTCTTCGTCGCCAAAACCGCGGCCGTGAAATTCTGGGTGCTGAAGCTGCGCAATCAGTCCGCCCGGCCGCGGCGACTCTCGCTTACCGGTTACCTCGAGTGGGTACTGGGAGAGTTGCGCGCCAAATCACTGATGCATGTCTTCACCGAGCTGGATCCGGTGAGCGGCGCCGTTCTGGCCCGCAATCCGTATAGCGCCGAGTTCGCCGCTCGCGTCGCTTTCTTTGCTGTCAGCGATGCGTCCCACACCACGACCGGGGATCGCACGGAGTTCATTGGCCGCAACCGGACGCTGCGCAATCCGGCCGCCCTTCGGCGGGTCGCCCTCTCCGGTCGCCTCGGCGCCGGACTCGATCCCTGCACCGCACTGCAAGTGCAATTGGAACTGGCGGGCGGGCAGCAGAAGGAGATCGTTTTCACGCTGGGAATGGGCCAGAACACCGACGACGCGCGGGCCCTGGTCGGTCGCTTCCGTGGGGTCGCGGCGGCACGCAGCGAACTCACTGCCGTGCAGGAATCCTGGCGGGAGCTCCTGGGCGTGGTCCAAGTCGAAACCCCGGACACTTCCCTCAATTTTTTGGCCAACGGCTGGTTGCTCTACCAGACACTCTCCTGCCGTCTCTGGGGCCGCAGTGGTTTCTACCAGTCGGGCGGCGCCTTTGGATTCCGCGACCAATTGCAGGACGTGATGGCGCTGGTGCACGCCGGTCCACAATTCACGCGAGCACAGCTAATGCTGTGCGCCGCGCGCCAGTTCAAGGAGGGGGACGTACAACACTGGTGGCATCCGCCGGCGGGCCGCGGTGTCCGAACCCACTGCTCCGATGACTACCTCTGGCTGCCACTGGTCACCTGCCGCTATGTGCAGACCACCGGCGATCACGCGGTCTTGAACGAAACGTTGCGCTTCCTCGAGGGCCGGCCCGTCCACCCCGACGAGGACTCCTACTACGACCTTCCGCTACGCTCCGAAGAAAGCACCAACCTCTACCAGCACTGCGTCCGGGCCATCGAACATGGCTTGCGCATGGGGGTGCACGGATTGCCCTTGATGGGCGGCGGCGATTGGAACGACGGGATGAACCTGGTCGGCCAGCACGGCCAGGGCGAAAGCGTGTGGCTCGCCTTCTTTCTTTTCGATGTATTGCTGCAATTTGCCGGCCTCGCCGACACGCACAACGACCCGGCATTCGCGGAACACTGCAGGAGCGAGGCCGCCCAACTGCGCCAGAACATCGCTACCCATGCCTGGGACGGCGACTGGTACCGACGCGCCTACTTCGATGACGGCACACCGCTCGGCGCCAGCATCAACCCGGAATGCCAGATGGATTCCATCGCGCAGAGCTGGGCCGTGCTCTCCGGCGCGGCGGATCCCGAGCGCGCCCGATTGGCCATGGAGGCGGTTAGCCAACGTCTGGTTCGTCGCGATCACCGCCTCGTTCAGTTGCTCGATCCGCCTTTCGACACCTCGCCTCTCAACCCCGGTTACATCAAGGGGTACGTTCCCGGCGTGCGTGAAAACGGTGGACAGTATACCCATGCCGCGATCTGGGCGATTATGGCCTTCGCCGCCCGCGGCGATCACCGGCGCGCTTGGGAGCTGTTCGACATCATCAACCCCATCGGCCATGCCAGCACGGCAGAAGCTCTCGCCACCTACAAGGTCGAACCGTATGTAGCGGCCGCCGACGTGTACGCGCTCGCGCCCCATACCGGCCGTGGCGGGTGGACCTGGTACACCGGATCCGCAGGATGGATGTACCAACTGATCCTTGAGTCTCTCCTCGGCCTGCAGCGCGAAGAGTCCAGCCTGCATTTCGCACCCTGTCTCCCGGCGGCGTGGACCCAGGTAACGATCCGATACCGCTTCGGGCGCTCGCTGTACAACATCGTCCTGCACCAAAGGGAGGGAGCCGACGGCTTGACCCGCGTGACGGTGGACGGAACCGAGCGAACCGACGGCGTCATCCCGTTGCACGACGACGGGCAAGAGCATGCCGTGGAAGTGTTACTCAGGCACAATGACTCATGACTTCACCGCCTGGTGCGCCGTACGCCCCAGGACACCGCAAACTGCCCGCCGCCGTGGGACCCTGCCTTAGTTCAAGCGCACGGTGTAGGCCGGAAACTTGTCACGCTGCAACTCGGCCACCAGACGCTCGGCGGTCGGCTGATCGAGGCTGACGGTCGAGGCGTAGCGCAGCCAGTGGCCGGAGCTGGAGTTGAACTCGATGACGCGCTTGGGGATTCGTTCCTGCATCAGTGTCTTGCAGCGATCCAAGCTGTCGTTGTCCACGAACCAGCCCACCTGCACGGTGTAGCGCCCGGCCGGGAGCGGGTCGGGCAGGCTGACGATCTTGATCCGCACACGTTCCACCCCGGCGCGATATAACCCGATGTCCTTGGCGGCCTGCACGGAGAGATCCAGTACGCGGCTCGGCCAGAACGGTCCGCGGTCGTTGATCCGCACCTCCACTGTCTGTCCGGTGCGCAGGTCGGTCACCTCGACGATGGTTCCCAGCGGCAACAGCCGGTGAGCCGCGGTCCGTTTGTGGTAATCGAATGGTTCGCCGCTGGCCGTCGCACGTCCCTGCTCCTCCGGTCCGTAATAGCTCGCCAGACCTTCCTGCCACACTTCGCCGACTCGGGGAAGCCGGCCTTGTGCCTCGACCGAGGACACATTGTGGGGGGCGGGCGCGTGATTGGGCAGGTGGGTGCGATGCGGAACCGGTGGCAGGTCCGCCGCCTGTCCCCAAGTCACGCCGGGAGGCATGGGGGGATAGGGGGCCTGCACCCGCGCCGTCTTTTGCTGGTGCGCGCAGGCACCCAGGAGCAGGCCGGCGGCCGCCACGGCAAGCAGGACGCAGGCACGCTTCATTCTTTCTTGTCCGAAGTTTCCTTGTCGGAGGAGGGGGCAGCCTGCGGATCAAGCGAATTGGCGAATTGGTGCATCTGTCTGGCCAACTCCCGCAGGGCCCGTCCACCATCGCGGCGGACAACCGGCACCACCTCGTCATTGATGGTGTTCACCGCCCGCTTCCATTCCTGCTCCAGTCGGGCGATCACGTCATCAAGCTTGGAGCGCGGCCCGGGATTCTCTGGACCCATGCGACTTCTCCTTAAAGACACGCCCATTATGCCGCTCCCAAGCTCCTGTCGAGAGTGAAAAATCGATGTTCGGATGATCGATGCGATGCTGCATCGGGACAAGGGTGGAGTCTCACCGTCTCGAGCGACGCTGGCATCTCGGCCATGCGGGCGCCACCGTCCGGCACTTCCAGTGTCATTCCTCACAGGCCCTAGCCAACCCGTGCGCATTGCCCAACACGACACGGCCCCCGCCAGGAATCGAGGCCGGCAATCCTTGAGCTGTGCGACTGCGATAGCAGCTTCGCAGGACCGGCGCGGTAGCTGCCGCGACGGGAGAGGGACGCGGGTTGGGCCGTGTGGACTGAACCGAGGCGCTTGACAGGGAGTCTTAACTATCTAAGACTAAGGACGGGCAAGTTTTCCTGCTGCGCGAGTGCACCGGAACTCCTGCTCGCATGATTTCCAAAGTCAGGCGGAATGGCGGAAGCACCACGTGAGTCGTACCCGCAGCGGCGCCCAGAATCCAATCCGTTCCCGACTACGTAGGCTGGGGTGGGGAGGTCCCCCTCCTCATCGCCCCGGTAGTGTTTTGACGATCCCAGATGAATCGACATTTTTGTCTCTACCTCGAAAAGCGTCACGACATGCGGCGGTGTCGGAACCGTGACACCTCCAGGCAGTCGCCGCGCTACAATAATCATTCCACCCCTCCCGCTCTGCAAAGACTCCAGATGGATCAACCGCCCTCAATGAGGAAATGCATTCGTTTGTCATTCGTGGCCGCGCTGCGTCTTGCCGTGGTTGCGTTTATTTCCACCGCCGCGTTTGCAGCCCAGGGAGTCGGGAGCGGGATAGTGGTGTTGCACGTTACGGATGCCGCCGCACATCCGGTGGCGAACGTCGTTGCTACCTTGTCGCCTGCCGATCCAGCGGCACTTGGGAAGCCGCAGGTGAAACTAAGCAATTCGGCCGGGGATCTGCGCATGGAGTCGATACCTGCCGGCATTTACAGCCTGGAAATCGCCAAAAAGGGGTTTTTTTCGGTCGCCAAGGTCGTGCAGGTGGCGACCGGACAAACAGTGGAGGTTACGGTGGAGCTGGCCGTGGCCACGGCGAACACGCAGAGTGTCACGGTCTCCGCCAGCGGGCCGAACCCGGTCAGTGCGGGCGCCGCACCGCCCAAATCGCTGGAGCATAGCGAACTGAAATCACTGCCCGTGCCGGGAGAACAAGTTTCGGCCGCCCTGCCCCTCGTACCCGGCGTGGTCCGGACGCCCGACGGGCGCATCAATATTGATGGAGCCCGCGAGAACGAAAACGCCCTGCTCATCAACAGCGCCGATGCCAGCGATCCCGGCACGGGCGACTACGGCGTTGATCTCCCCCTCGACGTGGTCGAGGAGGTGCGCGTCTTCCAGGCACCCTACCTGGCAGAGTACGGACAGTTCACAGGCGGCGTCACCAAGATCGAGACGCGCGGGGGGACCGACAAGTTCAGGACCGAGATTAACGACTTCTTTCCCGAACCGCGCTTCCGCAATGGCTCGCTCTTCGGTTTTCGCGGCATCACGCCACGCGCCCGCGTGGCGGGTCCGATCATTCCACACAAGCTTTTTTTCTCGCAGGGTGCCAACTACAACCTCGACAAGACGCCGATTCGCGGTCTTCCCTTCCCCCACAACCTGACCACCACGGAGAGCAAGGACCTGTTTTCACAACTGGACTGGATCGTTGATCCCCAGGACGTCATCACCTTCACCGCCAACTTCGCACCGGGACATGTACGGCACGACAACCTCGACGTGTTCCTCCCCGATTTCGCCAGTCCCAATCGGCGCAGCAACAATCTGCAGGCGAACACCACCCTGCGGCACTCGACCTCCTCCGGTTCCCTGCTCGAAAGCATCTTCAACGTGGAACGTTTCAGCGCCGCCGTCTGGCCGGAAGGCAATCTTCCGTTTGAACTGCACAGCTCCGGAGCCCGGGGCAATTTCTTCAACCAGCAGACGCGCCATGCCACGCGCGTGGCCTGGGAAGGCGCATTCGTGCCCATGCTGCGGCAGTATCACGGGCAGCACCAGTTCAAGTTCGGCACCGCCTTGAGCAGCGTCACAACACGCGGTACTTTTATCGGTCACCCGGTTCTGGTGTTTCGTCCGGACGGGACCCTGAGTCAACGCCTGGATTTCCTTGGCGACGCCCGCCTAAACGTCAACAACACCGAGTTCAGCGCCTATGCCCAAGATCAATGGCTATTGAACTCCAAGCTCTCGTTCGATGCCGGGTTGCGTTATGAGCAGCAAAGCGAGGTCGACGATCTGCACGTGGCGCCACGGGTCGGATTCTCCTTTGCGCCCGGAAACGACTTTGTTGTGCGCGGCGGCATCGGTATCTTTTACGAACGCTTACCGCTCAACGTCGTGGCCTTTCCTCGTTATCCCCGGCGCCACTCCATCCATTACGACGCCACTGGTACGCGGGTCACCTCGGACCGGACTCTGCCCAACCTCCTGCTCGATTTCACCGCCTCCGCCCGCCCCCGCCGCTTCGAGCCGGGCAGCTTCAATTTCCTGCCGTACAGCACGACCTGGAACGTTTCTCTCGAAAAGCGTTTCACCCCGCGTCTCGTGGTGAGCGGCAACTACCTGCAAAGCAACACCCGTCGCCAGTTCGTGGTGGACATAGCGCGCGACGGCACGGGCGCGATTGCCACGACCCTGCGCAACTCGGGCACGACGCGCTATGCCAAGTTCGAACTCACCGGAAAGTACGAGTTCTTGCGTAGTCAGTTGTTGAATTTATCTTTCATTCACAGCCGCGCCCAGGGCGACCTGAACGACTTCACCACTTTTTTCGGCGGCTTCGCCGACCCCTTGATCCGCCGCAACCAGTACGGCACGCTGCCGTTCGACATTCCCAACCGCTTTCTCGCTTGGGGCGTCTTTCACCTGCCGATGGCGGTCACGCTTTCACCGATTTTTGAGTGGCATACGGGCTTTCCATATTCCGTGCTCAATGCCGATTACAGCTACTACCGCGCCCGCAACAGCCGTCGTTTCCCCCGGTTCCAGTCTCTGGATCTGACCCTCACCAAAGACACCAAATTCTTTGACAAGTACACCGTGCGCTACGGCTTCGACGTCTACAACACCCTGGGGCACTTCAATCCCCGCGACGTGCAGGCCAATCGCGCCGACCGCCGCTTCGGCAGCTTTCTTGCCAATCAGTACCGCTATTTCGTCCCGGAGTTCGATCTGATCTGGTAAGGAGACGGACGCGTCCACCCAGGTCACCGTTTTTCCGGCATCAACCGCTGAAACTCCGGGAGCGCGCGCAGGGGCGCAAAGGCGTCGTCCTTCAGCGCGTCACGCAAATGCGCATAGTGCAACTCCTGCGCCTGGCGAAACTGGTGCAGCGCGTCCTCCACCCGTCCCAGCGAACTGTACAGCCGCGCCAGCAGGAAATGGTAGCGTGCGGGATCATGCATGTCCTGGAACTTGACAACCGTCCCGCCACGGCTTCCCGCATTCAGGGCGTCGGGATCCAGCTTCAGGGCCTGGAGAAAACTTTGCCGCGCCGCAGTCATATGATTGCGGTTGAACTCAACGGCGCCGAGATTGACGTAGTAGGCGGAGACGTTGCCTTGCAGCTTGATCGCCTTTTTGAACTGCTTGGCTGCTTTCCCGTCCTTGCGTTCCGCAAAATAGACCGCCCCCAGATTGTTGGTCGCCTCCGGCATACGCGGATTGAGCTTCAAGGCTTGCCGATAGGCCTTCTGAGCCTGCGGCAACTCGTTGAGCTGGTGATAAGCGATGCCAATTTTGTTCCATAGCATGGCATCGCGAGGCTGCTGTCGAGCTGCCTCCTGCAGCAGGTCCAAAGCCAGGTCGTAGCGCTTGCGCGCCATGGCGATGTCGGCGCGCTCCTCAACCGTCAGCGGCCGCGAGGAGTTGAGGCTTGCCGCCGGGCTGGGGGCGCCCGGGGGTGAAACATTTTGCGGCTTCAGTCTCTGTCCCAGACACAGGACCAGCAGGACCAGCGCACCGCAGCGGAACCAAGCCAGCTTCATCCGCACACCCTGGAAGTCCAGCCTGCACGGCATCGGCGCAGGTCGGATACGGCCGTGCCGATTTGTCGCAGGCGCTGGACGCCTCGTCCGGGCCTATCTTACTGCGGGTCGGGGGGTGGAGGCGGAGGCGCCTTCTTCCCGCCTCCGAAAATGCGGCCGAAAAATCCCCTTTTTTTGGGTTTCACCGGCGCTTCCGGCTGGGGAGCGCCGCCGGCGACTTGCGGCGCGACCGGCCCGCTCCCGGTTGTCACGGTGACCGGGGGCGGCGGCGCCTCACTCCCGGCATGAATGCCGATCAAGTTCAATGCCTTGCTCACCAAGCCCTGGGGGGTGATGGGCATCGTGTGCAACGTACAAGTCTGGGTCGGCTGAGTTCCCGGAAGGTAGTACTCGACGTGCGTGGCCGGACAGAGCGGCGTGGCCACCTGCAGGGTTTGGTCATCTACCGTCACCGCAACCAGTCCGGCGGGCGGCGCAAAATCCTGCACGCCGTGGTAGCTGGGCAAGCTGACCGCCGCTTTCATGAACTCGCCCCAGATCGGCAGGGCAGAGCGCGAACCTTCGATGTTGAGGTTGGTGTAGTCGTCCATTCCCACCCAGACGAGGCAGAGCAGGTTGCTGGTATAACCGGCAAACCAGCCGTCGTGCGAACTCCCCGTCTTACCGGCCGCCGGCGCCGTGAATCCCAGCGTGCGCACCCGCGCAGCCGTGCCATTGTTCATCACCGACTGCAACATGCTGGTGACCAGGTAAACGACGCGCGGATCCAGGACGTCCTCCGTGCGGGGCTGCGGCTGCAGCACGACTGCGCCTCCCGGTTCCTGCACCGAGTAGTAGAACTGGGGCTGCACCCGTATTCCGTGGTTAGCAAAAACAGTGTAGGCCTCCGCCATCTGCAGCGGCGACGCCGAATAGGTCCCAATCGCCTCCGAGGGCGTCGGTTGCACGCTGGCGATTCCCAGTTGGTGGGCCAGGTCCGCGACCCGACCGTAGCCGATCTCCTGCGCCACCGAGATGGTGGCGTTGTTGAGCGAGTGGGCCAGGGCGGTACGCAGGGTAACACGCCCAAAATACTTGTTTTCGAAGTTGGCCGGGGCGTAGCCGCCTTCGAACACCGTCGGCTGATCGAGCACGGTGGAGGTGGTGGTCAGCACCGGCTGTCCGCCCTGCAGGGCCAGGTTGAGAGCCGCGGCGTAGACGATCGGCTTGAAAATGCTCCCGGTGGGCCGCAGCCGCACAATGTGATCCAGTTGGCTGATGCCGTAGTTGCGTCCTCCCACCAACGCCTTCACCGCCCCGGTGTGCGGATCGAGTGCAATCAAGGCGGCCTGGGCATGTGGAAAGGTGACATTGGCCCCCTTGCCTTTCCGATGTCGTGCGTAGCGCTGTTCCAGTTGCGCATCCACCAGCTTCATACCGTCCTGCACGGCCTGCGCAGCGGCGCGCTGCAGGTCGGGATCGAGCGTGGTGTAGACATGCAGGCTGTCAGTGGTCAGGTCACGATCGGGGAGGTCCTCACTGAGCCGGTCACGCAGCAGATCCACGAAATAAGGGGCTTCGCTGGCGTCGGAATTGAGCGGCGCCAGCTTGAGTGGCTCGGCTTCCGCCGTCGCTTCTTCCGTCGGCGTGATCCAGCCGGCCTTCAGCATGTTGGGCAACACGAACTGATTGCGGCGGCGTAGCGCGTAATCCGGGTGACGGTAGGGGGAATCGAGATTGGGAGCATGAATGATGCCTGCCAGCAGCGCGCACTCCGCGATGGTCAGCTGCGAAACATCTTTATTGAAGTAGGTCTTCGCTGCCTCGCCGAAGCCGTGGATCTCGAAGCTGCCACGATGCCCCATATCGGTCTGGTTGGCATAGAGCTCGAAGATCTGCGGCTTGGTCAGACGCTGCTCAAGCTCGAAGGCAATCAGCAGCTCCGCCACTTTGCGGCTCATTTTTTTCTCGGAGGAGAGAAAGAAATTGCGCGCCACCTGCATGGTGATGGTGCTGCCACCCTGGTTCGGCCGCCCCGTCTTGATATCGTTGTAGGCGGACGCCAGGATGCGCAGGTAATTGACTGCGCCGTGGTGAAAATACTCGCGATCTTCGGCCGCCAGCACCGCCTGCACCAGCGGCAGAGGCAGGTCGCTGTACTTCAACAGGCGGCGCTTCTCGCGCTTCTCGTTGAACAAGGAGGTCAGCAACTGCGGTTCAAGCGCGTAACTGCGCAGGCTCTCGCCGCTCGCCGGGTTGATGATCGAGAGGATATGGCCCTTCTGGAAACGCAGCACGGCTGGAACCGGCGAATGAAACGATTGCGGTCCGGGGCGCACTTCCAGCATGTCCCCGTGCAGGACAAAGGTTCCCACCGTTGAATCGGTGTCGCTGTAGCCCGCGCGCTGCAACTGCGCCGCCACGTCTTCCGGGGTGTCGGATTCTCCCGGAAAAAGCGTCCGGGACGCGGCGTAGACCAGCGTCGGGTGCGCAAAAATCTCGCCGCTGAGCCGACGGTCGATGATATTGGCGTAGAAATTGTAGTAGTGGATGAAAATTTCGCCGCCAATGACGGCGACCAGCAGCACCGTTCCCATCAGCACCTTGCTAACGGGATGAGCCAGCAAACGGACCCAACGCTGCGTATGGACAATGACCTTCAGAGTACGCTCCGCGAGGTGACGGTTTCAGTCAGCATAGCGCCGTTGCCGACAGGGTGAAAGGGACGCCGATCAGGGGACAGGTTCGGCAGCGCCTGCCGCTCCCCCCGCGGCCGGGTCGTACTCGCGGCGCCTGCCACTGCTTAATAGTGGCTTTCCAGGTAATTGGCGCTGAAATGAAGACTGAAGGGTCTCACCGGAACCTGAATCGGAACGTCATAGTTGACCACGATGTGGACCGACGATGGAGAACGTTCAATCTCAACATCATCGTCTGAGATTGGCAGGCTCAAGGTCTTCGCCTTGTCCATGACCCGCGTCCGGATATCGTCAATGTCCGCTCCGGTATAGATCGAGAGACGCGCCTCCTGCTCGATGGCGTTCTGAAACTCATAGTTGGCCATGAACGACGGCAGGACCTTGACGCTGAGATAAGCGCCACCGACGACCAAAAACAGCGTAAAGAGGTTGCCAAGTCTCACTGCCTACCTAAATGTTCCCCGTCTGCTGTCCCGGCGGAGACGAACCTGTCCGTTATCCTCGCGGGCAATTCTACGGCCAAAGACGTCCACGACGAGCGCGTGGTTTCGAATCAACTGTTTAACGGGTTGATTCTTGCAGGCGTGCCGCACCACTGGCCAGCGCCACCGCATCTAAAAGTGCCGCAACCGGTACTTCTTGCACCTCCCGGGTGGAACGCTGTACCACTTCAACAATACCCTCCCCCGCCTTCTTGCCCACCGTCACCCGGACGGGGATTCCGATCAACTCGGCATCCTTAAATTTCACCCCAGGACGTTCGTCGCGATCGTCCAGAAGCACATCCTTTCCAGCGCGCCGCAAGGTCGCATAGACGTCATGGGCCACGGCCATAATCGCGGGATCCTTCAGATTCACGGGCGTCACGACCACGTCGAAGGGCGCCACAACAGGCGGCATCCAAAAGCCGGCCTCGTCGTGATTCTGCTCAATCAGTGCCGTCAGGATCCGCTCAATGCCAATTCCGTACGACCCCATGATGGGCACGATCTCGCGGCCGTTGGCGTCGAGCACCCGCACCTGCATGCTCTCGGTGTACTTGCGTCCCAGCTTGAAAATATGTCCGATCTCGACCGTTTTAATGACCTTAAGTGGAGCTTGGCACTGTGGACACAGGTCGCCGTCGCAGACGGTGCGCAGGTCGGCCCACTCCGTCTGGAAATCGCGTTCCGGCGTCACATGGCGCAAATGGTGGCCCTCACGATTAGCCCCCGCGATAAGGGAACGGCGCCCCCGCAGGGCGAGATCGGCCACTAGGCGCACGCCGGAAAGGCCCACCGGTCCGACCGAGCCTGCAGGCGCGCCGGTGTACTTTTCAATCTCGCCGGCTTGTGCTGGACGGGCGGCGTGCCCGCCCAAGGCGGCCCCCATCTTGGCCTCATTCAGCTCATGGGTACCGGTGAGTAAAAAAAGGACCGGAACTTGCTTCCCCTCCTCGTCCACCATGTAGAGCAAGGACTTGATCAGGCGATTGGCATCTTCCCCGGTGAAGGCGGTCACTTCGGCAATCGTACGTTGTCCCGGCGTGGCAAACAGTGCGGGCTCCTGACCGGCCTCGGGATCGCTGGCTGGCGGGACGGCCGCACTGGCTTTCTCGAGATTAGCGGCGTAGCCGCACGCCCGGCAAACCGCCACCAGGTCCTCGCCGGCATCGCTTTGCACCATGAACTCGTGCGACTGCGAACCACCCATGGCGCCCGAGTGCGCCTCGACGACCACGTAGTTCAGGCCGCAGCGCTCGAAAATGCGGCAGTAAGCGGCGTGATGCTTCTTGTAACTCAGATCGAGGCCGGCCTCGTCAATGTCGAAACTGTAGGAGTCCTTCATCGTGAACTGCCGGACCCGCAGCAGCCCGCTCTTCGGCCGGGGCTCGTCGCGAAACTTGTTCTGAATCTGGTACCAGATCTGCGGCAACTGCTTGTAAGAACGCAGCTCCTTGCGGGCGATATCCGCCATGACCTCTTCGTGTGTCATGCCGAGGCAGAAGTCGCGCTGGTAGCGGTCCTTGAGGCGGAACATGTTGTCGCCCATGCCCTGCCATCGACCGCTGGACTGCCATAATTCGGCGGGATGCAGAGCCGGCAGCAGGAACTCCTGACCGATGGCGTCCATCTCCTCCCGCACAATGGCGATGATCTTCAACAGCGCCCGCTGGCCCAGAAAAAGGTAACTGTATATGCCCGCCGAGAGCTGACGGATGTACCCCGCGCGCAGCAAAAAAATGTGGCTGGCCACCTCGGCATCAGCCGGGGCTTCGCGCAGCGTGGGGATGAAGGTCTGGCTCCAACGCATGGGCTTTGATGGTAACAAATGGACGCCGGATGGCGGTTTGATGTCGGAAAATGGCCTCCTTCGACGAACGGAGACGCGATCGAAGAGCTGTGGCGTTGGTGGATGGTGGTGGTTGGACTTTAAACAAAGCGCCGCTCGGGATGAGTCCGTCCTGCACCGGCGGCCGTTCAGCCGACTTCGATCTGGCGGTCGCGCAATTGCTTGACGCGGTCGCGCAGGCGGGCGGCGCGTTCGAAGTCGAACTGTTTGGCGGCCTCACGCATCTCGCTGTCCAAGCGAGCGATATGCTCCGCCAGTTCGGCGCTGGAGGCGAAGGCGTCCAGTTCGGCATCCACCAGTGCCGGCATCAGGTCGGCTTCGGCAGCTCCCACAAGGCTCATGCTCAGCGGCCGCAGGATGCTGGTCGGGGTGATGCCATGTTCGGCGTTGTAAGCCGTCTGCAAGGTGCGTCGCCGCGTCGTCTCGTCCATGGCGAGGCGCATCGAGTCGGTGATGCGATCGGCGTAAAGCACCGCCTTGCCGTGCAGGTGGCGGGCGGCGCGGCCAATGGTCTGGATCAGCGAGCCGGCGGAGCGCAGGAAACCTTCCTTATCGGCGTCCAGGATGGCGACCAACGAGACCTCCGGCAAATCGAGCCCTTCGCGCAACAAATTGATGCCGATCAGGACGTCGAACTCGCCGCGCCGCAGATCGCGCAGGATCTTGATGCGATCGAGCGTTTCGATTTCGCTGTGCAGGTAGCGGCAGCGCACCCCGACTTCCCCGTAATACTCTGCCAGGTCTTCCGCCATGCGTTTGGTCAGCGTCGTGACCAGGACGCGCTCCTGGGCTGCGACGCGAGTGCGGATCTCGGCCAGCAGGTCATCCACCTGGCCGCGACTCGGCCGCACCTCCACCTCCGGATCAATCAGACCGGTGGGACGGATCACCTGTTCCACGACCACCCCCGAACTGCGCGTCAGCTCATACGGCCCCGGCGTGGCCGACACGTAGACCACCTGGCGCACGCGCTGTTCAAACTCCGCAAAGGTCAGCGGACGGTTGTCCAGGGCCGAGGGTAAGCGGAAACCGTAGGAAACCAGGGTCTCCTTGCGCGAGCGGTCGCCGTGGTACATACCATGCAGTTGCGGCACGGTCTGATGGCTTTCATCGAGGAACATCAGGGCATCGGCGGGAAAATAGTCCAGCAACGTAGGGGGCGCCTCCCCCGGCAGGCGCCCGGTGAAGTGGCGCGAGTAGTTTTCCACGCCGTGGCAGTAGCCGATCTCGCGCATCATCTCGATGTCGAAGCGGGTACGCTGCTCCAGACGTTGGGCCTCGACGATCTTGCCCTGCGCTTGCAACTGTGGCAACCACCACTCCAACTCGCGCAGAATCGAATGCACCGCAGCTTCGCGCGCAGGCGGTGTGATGACGTAGTGCGTCTTGGGATAGATGGTCAGGCGGGCAAACTTCTGCTTCACTTGCCCCAGCAGCGGGTCCACCTGCGCCAGTCCCGCAATCTCATTGCCCCACAACTCGATGCGGAAGGCATCGTCGTCGTAGGGCGGAAACACCTCGATGACATCACCCCGCACCCGGAACGTGCCCCGGCGCGGCTCATGATCGTTGCGCTCGTAAAGAATATCGACCAGCCTGCGCAGGATCTCCTCGCGCGTGATCTTCTGGCCCTTCTCCAACAGCAGGATCATGCCGTAGTACGCCTCGGGCGACCCCAGGCCATAGATACAGGAAACCGAGGAGACAATGATGCAGTCGCGCCGCTCGAACAACGACCGGGTGGCGGAGAGTCGCAGTTTGTCCAGCTCCTGATTGATGGTGGCCTCCTTTTCGATGTACAGGTCGGCCGCCGGCACATAGGCCTCCGGCTGGTAATAGTCGTAGTAGGAAACGAAGTACTCCACCGCGTTCTGCGGAAAGAAGCTCTTGAACTCGTGGTACAACTGCGCGGCCAGGGTCTTGTTGTGAGCCAAAACCAGCGTCGGGCGGCCCACTGTCTCGATCACCTTGGCCATGGTGAACGTCTTACCCGAGCCGGTGACGCCGAGCAGCACCTGGTGCCTTTCCGAGTCGCGGATGCCACGCAGCAAGGTCTCAATCGCCCGACCCTGGTCACCCTGCGGCTGGTACTCGCTGACTAAGTTGAAGTCCATTCCCTTCAGCGTACCGCAGGGGAAGGTGGGGGGTGGGGCGTGGCGGGTGGGGGATCGAAAGCGAGGGCAAAAGGCCGAAGGATGCTAGCGCGGCAGGATGGGGAGGCGGGCGGAGCTACCCGCCCCGCTTCTCCAACACCCGGATGCCACGACGCCACTCCTCGTTCAGTCCCAGCCGCAGCACAGGAATCTCGGGACGGATGGCCCGTAGCAGGACGACGGAGCGAGGATGCCAGCGCAGGGCCGGAGCCACCAGGTACAGCACCGGCGGCGCGGGATTCAGGCGCACGCCCGGGAAGTATCCCAAACGCTCGAAGTCGCCCTGCTGCTGGTGCCGACGGACGCGCAGCCAGTAATCGAGTCCCTGCAAGGGGAAGCCCAGATTCTCTTCGGCCTTCAGTTCCATGACGCAAAGCACACCATCGCGGCGCACGGCGAGCAGATCGAGCACGTCACGCTGCACGCCGGCGCAAACCGGCACCTGCGAGTAGACGTAGCGCGCGTCGCACAACGGTTCCACCTGACTCAGATCGCGCCGCAGCAGCTCTTCCATCCAGTCCTCGGCGCGCAGCCGATACCAAAACGTGCGTTCCACGGAATCGGAACGGCGTTGCAGGGACAGTTGGCGCAGCCACCGCTCGAAATCCGGCCAAGCGGCCGCGGTGAGCGGCGTCGCCTCGCCGCCGACGCCATAGACAAAGGGAGCGAGCAGCGACTCATGCAAGCGCGCCTGGCGAACGCACTCCAGCCCGTGCACCCTAAAGTGCGTCATCCCCTCGGCGTCCCATGTTGGCGCGATGGAAGGACAGAGGCTCCGCATCCGTTCCAGCAACGCCGCTGCCGCGGGCGACAGCTCCCGACTAGTGCCCACTGCCCGGCGTAACCGCGACTCCAGATTGCCGTCGTGAATCTCGACCCGCGTCAGATCGAGAGGCGCATGGCGCGGTCGCCTGGCGTCGTACTCATAGAGTTCCCATCCCAGCCGATCGCGCAAGCAACTCATGCGAGCGCGCACCGTTGCATGACGGCCGGCAGGCAGGATCACCCTCCGACCGGACAGCAGGCTGCCCGGCAGCCGCATCTGCATCGTGTCGGCCCAGAGCAGCAGGCGGGTCAGGGTGGCATCCAGGACTGCCTGCGGCTCGTCAGGCGCCGCGGCGACGCAGGCCGCCTGATGGCGCCCCTCACGCAGCAGGATGCACTGGTGCTGTGCTTCGGGCAGCTCAGTTCCCGCCACGCCCGGAACGATTCGCGCCCCGGGCCACGCTCGCCTGAGCGCCGCCCGTAGCCGCGATTGAAATTCCGAGCGCGGCCCTCTGTTGAGGGCACGAGACGTCTCCTCTCCCGATTCGAGGTAAAGCGGCGTGGCCCGACTCTGTCCGAAGCGCGTGCATTGCAGTGCCAGCGCACGCCGCTCGGCGGCTACCGCTACGACGCGCCGTACCAGGCTGCGCTCTGAGGTCCACAGATGCAGCACCAGTTTGTCGTGCTCTGTATTCAGGGCGTATCCGGAGGCCCCCCCGCCAAGCATCAAGGTCACCCCCTCCGGCTCGCTCGCGCGCACGACGGCATGGTCTCCAAAGAACTCGCGCAGTTGTGTTGCCGCCACCAGCACGTCCATGGTTCCCGATGCTAGATCTGTCCCTCACCCGCATACGATCCCCCAAAGGAGCGCACACGGAGGGGTTGGCGCTGGCACACTGCTGGTCCGGCACTCGTCCTGCTGAGCGTCTGCCAGCCGTCCATCCCTCCGTCACTTGCATCCCCGGAGGGGAACGGGGAAACTGGGAGCATGGCGGGCGAGTCCCTCAACGTGCAGGTACCGACAGACGACGAGATGACCCTGGTCCTCGCCGCACAAGGCGGCGACTTGGGGGCCTTCGAGCGCCTGGTGGAGCGTTACGAGCGCCGCCTCTTCCGCCTCGCCGAACGCATCACCGGTAACTCCGAGGACGCCGAAGATGTCCTGCAGGAAGCCTTCCTCAAGGCCTACTCGAAGCTGGCGCAATTTCAGCGCAACTCCCGTTTCTACACTTGGATCGTTCGCATCACGGTCAACGAGGCGCTGATGCGCCTGCGCAAACAGAAGACTGGCCGTACCGTCTCGCTCGATGAGGACATCCAGACCGAGGATGGGTTGATCCCACGCGAAGTCGAAGATTGGCACCCCAACCCGGAGCAGCAATACACCCAGCACGAGGTCAAGGGCATCTTGCAGCGTGCCATCCAGTCGCTGGCGTTGCCTTATCGCGCCGTGTTTCAACTGCGCGACGTCGAGGAACTTTCGACCGAGGAGACCGCGGAGGCGCTCGACATCTCGGTGCCCGCCGTGAAATCGCGCCTCTTGCGGGCCCGTTTGCAGCTCCGCGAAAAACTAAACCGTTACTTTAAGAAACACCACGAGGCGGTTTCCGTATGAAGTGTTCCGAGTTTGTTCAGGAAATGGAAGCCGTCCTCGATCCGACCACCGTCGCCACGCTCCGCGCCGAATTGGAGTCCCATCTCGGCAAATGCGGCAATTGCCGTGTAGTGGTCGATACCTGCCGCAAGACGATCTCCTTTTATCGCGACGAGGAGCTGCAGCCGGTTCCTGCCGGGCTGCGTGGCCGCATCATCGAGGCCCTCGCCGAAGCACACCGCCGCAAGCCCTGACGGCGGCCGTCTCAAGGCACCGCCACCATCTCGTCCTGCTGCAGGAAGTCGCGCAGCAACGGATCATTGGAGGCTTCCATTTCCGCCACTGTTCCGAAGAAGTGGGCCCGCCCCTCGTGCAGGAAAACCAGGCGATCGGCCAGCCGGCGCGCCAGGCGTGTGTCATGCGTCACCACGATGCTGGTGAGCTTGACCTGCTTTTTGACCCGCTGAATGAGATCGCCGATGGTATGTACCATCAGCGGATCGACCATGGTCGTGGGCTCATCGTAAAGAATGGCCTCGGGCTTGGAGGCCAGGGCGCGCGCGATGGCGACGGCACGCTTCATGCCGGTGGAAAGACCGGCCGGCGGCTCATTCTTGTACTTCAAAAGGTCGAGCATGTCCAGCAGGCTGTCGACCTCGTGATCAATGGCGTCGTCACTTAAGGTCCTTTTCTCGCGCAGGGGAAAGGCGACGTTTTCTCCAACCGTCAGCGAATCGAACAACGCGCCACTCTGGAAGACCATCGTCACCTGGCGGTGGATCGCGTTCAGTTGTTCTTCGTTCCAGTCGGTGATGTCCTCGCCGGCAGCAACGATACGCCCGGCGTCCGGCTTCAAGAACCCCATGATCAGCTTCAGCGAGACCGACTTTCCAACGCCGCTGCGACCCATGATGCCCAGCGTTTCTCCACGCGACACCGCAAAGCTGACGCTGTCCAGAATCGACGTGCCGTCGAAGGCCTTCGAGACATCTTGAAACTCGAAGAAGGGGCGCTCGGTTGGGTTGGCGTCCTGCATGGGCGGGCTCAGGCCAGCAATAAGATCTGCTGAAACATTTCCAGTGACGAGCGATCGTCAGTCCAGGAACGGTTGACCTCTTCGGGAGCGGAGCGGGTCAGCATTGCTTCGAAGAGCAGTTCCGCGCATTCATCGTCGTTGGAAAGAATGGTAAAGACTCCCTCCCAGTCGAGGCGAGCGGCAACCACCACTTGCCCACCCTCCAGGCCGCGACGATACACCACGTACGGTTCGGTCTGCTCGGTGTCTTCATCCGCGCCGGAGAGACCAATCGCACCGCCGATCGCCGGCGCTCCGAGATAGACCAGGCAGAAATCCTCCACTCTTCCCTCGCCGTGCAGGATGTCGGGACTCAGACGGAAATGCGGATCCTGGGCGAGCCCGGAAATCACGAAGACCTGCTCGCCGTGAAACGAGCCTCCGTTCGGGCGAAAATGCTGCAACGCAACCCTCAAACCCACCTCCTGAGTTCAGTTTACGTCAGACACCGGGACGCTGGCGCGTTGGCCAAGCGCGGGGCTGGCGCCTCTCGGCGCTCCCATGGGTCGCTGCCCCTTTACCCGGGTTCAGGCCACCACGCTCCCTCTCGCCCAATCGAGCAGGGGCGGCACCGGACCCGCCCGCAGGAATTTCGCAGTCCTCCGCTTGCGATCCCGGCTCCACAGGAGTCAACTCGGCGGGTGCTTCGGACAGAATGTAAATTGTCAGGTCGAGGATTCGGACTTTCGTAAGTTCCGCGGGCGGCTCCGCTTGGCGGAGCGTGTCAAAAGCGTGTCGAGTCGCTGGCCCAGCTCCCGGGAACGATCCAGCTCGAAGCGCAGGTCCGGAAGACGGCGAAGCTGCAACCGAACCGCGAGTTGCGAGCGGATGAACCCTTTCGCAGCCATCAGCCCCTGCAAGGACGCGTGCTGTTCCGTTTCGTCTCCCGCCACGCTGACAAAGACCTGCGCGATCCGCAAGTCGGGCGGCAGCTTCACCTCCGTGATGATGGCAAGTCCGACCCGCGGATCCTGCAGTTCACCGCTGATGATGTCGCATAATTCCTCGCGCATCGCCTCGGCCAATCGTTCAGATCGGTGCAGCATCGTACAGCCCCATTAATCCAGAAATTCAATCTCACCCAGGTGAACCGACTGTCCATGCAGCATGTCCACAGCTGCATCGCCCACCTGGCGCAGCAGGCCTTCCACGTAGGCGTGGTCCTCTCCGATGGCCGCAATACCGATCGTGGCGCGTTGCCACAGGTCGCTGGGATTCAATTCCGCCACTGCCACGTTGAAGCGCTGCCGTAGCCGGTCTTTCAGGCTGCGCAACACTTGGCGCCGGTCTTTCAGGGAATGCGAGTCCGGCAGGTGGATTTCCAACTGCAAAATGGCCACCGACATGGCGTGTCCGAAGATCGGGGGAGCACCAGTGCCCTCCCCGACCGGAGTCTAACTCAGCGAAGTGGCGTAGGTCTTTTCCACCGAAAACGCCTCGAGTACGTCCCCGGGGTGAAATTCGGTGAAGCCGGTGACGTTGATGCCGCACTCCATGCCGTTCTTGACCTCGTTCACGTCGTCCTTAAAGCGCCGGATCGAGCTGATACGGCCGGTATGCAGTATCTTGCCGTCGCGCAGCACGCGCACGTGGCCGTCGCGCAGAATACGGCCATCGCGCACAAAGGAACCGGCGATGGTCCCGCCCTTGGGGATCCGGAAGGTCTGCCGTACCTCGGCGCGTCCGGTGACCGTCTCCTTGAAGACGGGCGCCAGCAAGCCGGTCATGGCTTTGGTGATCTCGTCGGTAAGCTCGTAAATGATGGAATGAAGCCGGATCTCGACCTTCTCCTTGTCGGCCAGTTCGACCGCCTTGCGCTCCGGCTTCACGTTAAAGCCGATGATCAGGGCATTGGAGGCGGAGGCGAGCAGCACATCGGTCTCGGTGATTGCTCCCACCCCGGTATGCACGATGCGGGTCTTGACCTTCTCGGTGGAGAGTTTGTTCAGGGTCTCCTCGAGCACTTGCGCCGAACCTTGCATGTCGGCCTTGACGATGAGCAACAATTCCTTGGTATCGCCGGCAGCGATCTGGGCGCTGAGGGTCTCCAAGTTGCCGCGCGAGGTGCGCGAGAGCGTGTTCTCGCGATCCTTTTCCTCGCGATACTCGGTCATCTGCTTGGCCTTGGGCCGGTCATTCATCACCAGCAGGCGGTCGCCGACTTCCGGCAGGCCGTCAAGGCCGAGAATCTCGACCGGGGTGGACGGGCCGGCCGAGGCGACGCCGCGTCCGCGGTCGTCAAACATGGCCCGTACCTTGCCCAGCACCGAGCCGAGAATGACCGTGTCGCCCACCTTTAACGTTCCGCCCTGCACCAGAATCCGCGCCACCGGGCCGCGGCCCCGATCCAATTCGGCTTCGATCACCGTTCCCTGGCCGGTACCATCCGGATCGGCCTTCAGGTCCTGCAGATCAGCCACCAGCAGGATCATCTCGAGCAGCAGGTTGAGATTGGTCTTGGCCCGTGCCGAAACGTCCACGGTCACCGTCTGACCGCCCCATGCCTCCGGCGTGAGGCCGCGTTCGGAGAGTTGTTTCTTCACGCGGTCGGGCTGCGCATCCGGCTTGTCGATCTTGTTCACCGCCACGATGATCGGCACGTTGGCCGCCTTGGCGTGATCAATCGCCTCGATCGTCTGCGGCATCACGCCATCGTCCGCCGCCACCACGAGGACAACGATATCGGTGACTTTGGCGCCGCGTGCCCGCATGCGGGTGAAGGCGGCGTGGCCTGGCGTGTCCACGAACACAATCTCGCGGCCAAACGCGGGCGAATTGGGATCCACCACCGACACCTTGTAGGCGCCGATGTGTTGCGTGATACCGCCCGCTTCTCCGGCCGCCACGTCTGTTTGCCGCAGTGCGTCCAGCAGGGAGGTCTTGCCGTGATCCACGTGGCCCATCACGGTGACCACCGGGGGGCGCGTCACGCGCTTGCTGGAATCGACGGCCACGGCCTGTTCCACCTCCTGCAAGGCTTGTTCCTCGTAGGAGACCACGCTGGCCTCGGCGCCAAACTCGCGCGAAATGGCGATGGCGATTTCCGCGTCCAGCGACTGGTTGACCGTCGCCATCAGGCCGCGATCGAGCAGCTTGCGAATGACATCCTTGACGCGTACTTCCAACCGTTCCGAGAGTTCCTTGACCGTGATGCCTTCGCTGAGCGTGATCGTGCGGTTGATGGGGATCGGTCCGGTCGGCGTCTGGTCGGGTCGTTGTTGATAGGGCACCCGTCCTTCCCGCGTCCGGGGCTCACGCCGTCCGTGTTGCGGGGTGCGTCCTGGTAAGGAAGGGCGAGCGCCACCCCCGGGCCGCGTGGGATGCATGGGCCGGCGCCCCTCGGGGGTAATGCTGCGACCGGGCGCCGCAGCTCCCGGACGGGCTCCAGCGCCGGGGCGCTGATAGATCGGCTTGCCGGCGGTTGGCCTCGCAGCCGCAGGCGGAGCGACCGGCTTGACCGTCGGCGGCGGCGCGGCGTAGACCGGGCGCTGCGTTGCGGTGGGAACGATGACCCGCCGCCCGGGCGCGCTCGACTCCGCCAGCGGTGCGGGAGACATGGTTAAAGACGGCGACCTCAACACGCTGGGTGCGGGAGGCGCGGGGCGCAATCCAGAAACCGGTGGACGTACAACGGGCGGAACCGGGACTGCAGGATTTGCCGGGCGGGACGGCGCGACGGGAGGCTGCGGCACGCGTCCCGCAGGAGCCGGAGGCGGCGGGGCCGCCTTAGTCACCACGGGCGGCTTGACCACGGGTGGTACCGCCGCAGCGGGCGCCGGTGGTGCAGGAGCTTGGTATACAGGCCGCGGCGGAGCCACCGGCAGCTTGGGGCTGGGCTTCGGAACCACCGCAGCGGCGGGTCTGGCGGGGCTGACCCGCTGGGCTCCAACGCGCGGAGGCTGCGCGGAAGCCGGCGGCGCCTCGGATGGCGCGACCGCGGCAGGCGGGGCAGAGTTTTCTTCCGGCGCACTCGCGGCTGCGGCCGGCGTCTCCGCGCTCGCGGGTACCGCGCCGGTGCGCAGGTACACTCGCACCTGCTCGGCGATCTCGTCTTCCACCGCGCTGGAGTGGGTTTTGTGCTCGGTGTACCCCACCGCCAGCAGCGCATCCAGGATGACCCGTGACTTCACTTCCATCTCACGGGCCAGATCGTTTATGCGAGTTTTTGCCATCCGAATGTGCTCACGCCTCCCACGGTCGACTCAGGCCATAGTCCCTGCCCCGTTGATAGCTCCCGGCCGGCCTTTCCGGCCCGTGCCCGGTCATTAGAGACTGCGTCCGTTCTGCTGGACAACAGCCCTATTCGCCCGGCTTTTCCTTGCCCGCCGCATTGCGACCTTCCGCCCCGCTGGGAGGATTGCCGCCCAACTCACTGTCGCCTGCCTCGGCGGCGGCGGCGTCCGGAGCGGGTTCCAAGCCGTCCCGCGCCGGCAACTCCGCCTCGTCCGGCGCGTCCAGCACGCCGCGCACTTCTTCGGCTTCCAAGGTCTGGCCGGTGCGCTCCAACTCGCCTTCCGGCGTCTCGGTCAGCGCCGGTCCTTCCGCATCGTCGCCCCCGGCATCCACGGCGCTCTCATTCTCACCGCCCTCCGCCGCCTCATCCACCGTGGCGCCGAAGAAGCGGTTGACCGCGACGAAAATCTTCTCCATCGTCTTGGGGCCGATACCGGGAATTTCCTGCAGTTGTTCCGGCGTCATGCCGCCCAACTGCTCCACGGTGCTGATCGCGGCGGCCGTCAGGGCGGCCAGCGTCTTCTCTCCCAGTCCGACCAGCTCCGCCAGGGGAGTTTCGCCGCTCCCGCCATCGCCGACCAGTGCCGCCATCTGCAACTCCACCTCGCGGCGCTTCTCCTCGTCGCTCTTGATGTCAATCTTCCAGCCGATCAATTTCGCGCCCAAGCGGACATTCTGGCCCTTCTTGCCGATGGCAAGCGAGAGCTGGGAATCATCCACCACCACTTCCAAATGCTTCAGCTCTGAGTCCAAGATGCTGACCCGACTGATTTTGGCCGGGCTGAGGGCATTGGCGGCATACTGCACCGTGTCTTCGTCGTACTCGATGATGTCAATCTTCTCGCCGCGCAGCTCGCGGATGATGCTCTGTACCCGCATGCCTTTCATCCCAACGCAGGCGCCGACGCAATCCACATCCTTGTCGCGCGAGAGCACCGCGATCTTGGTGCGCTCTCCCGCTTCTCGCGCCACCCCTTTGATCACCACCGTGCCGTCGTAAATCTCGGGCACTTCGCCTTCGAACAGGCGCTGCACCAGGGCCGGATCGGCCCGTGAGACCACCACTTGCGGTCCCTTCGCCGCCTTCTCGACATTTTTGATCACGACACGGATGCGCTCGCCCGGCGCGAAGGATTCCAATCGGGATTGTTCCCGCCGTGGCAATCGCGCCTCGGTTCGACCCAGGTCCACGATGACGTCGGAACCCTCGGCACGCTTCACAATGACGTTGACCACTTCGCCCAATCGGCCGCTGTACTCGCCGAACACCATGTCGCGTTCGGCCTCGCGCACCTTCTGAAAAATGACCTGTTTGGCGGTCTGGGCCGCAATGCGACCCAGGACTTCGGTCGGCTTCTTGATATGGACCTCACCGCCCACCTCGGCCTCGGGCGTCAATTGCCGCGCTTCCTCAAGCGAGATTTCCTTGATTGGGTCAGTGACCTCGTCCACCACGATTTTGACGGCAAATACATCAATCTGGCCGGTCTCCCGGTTCATGACCGAGCGTAGTTCCTCCACGCTCTTGTAATACTTCCGGGTCGCCACCAGGATCGCGTCCTCAATGGCGCTCACCACGATTTCGGGATCAATGCCCTTATCCCGGCTGAGTTGCTCGACCTGTTGGTACAGTGCACTTGCCATAAACTGCTCTTCCCTGTCGCCCGCCCACCAAAACCACCCGGCCTCGGCAAACCGCTTGCCTTACCACTCGGGGACCAAGTTCGCCCGCTGGATTTCCGCCATCTCGAACTCGAACTGCTCGCCCGTGTCCACCTGAATTCGAACCTTGTCGTCTGCGACTCCATCCGTCGCGGCGACCAAGCGTCCGGTAAAGTTGCGCCGCGTGCCGCGTGGCTTTACTAGAATCAACTTGGCCTTCTGACCGGTAAACCGGTGGAAGTCTTCCCGACGTGTCAGGCGGCGATCCAACCCCGGGGACGACACCTCCAGCACGTAGCCACCTGCCCCCAGCGGCTCTTCCGCATCAAGCACGTCCGCCAATTGCCGGCTGACCAGTTCGCAGTCCGCGTGCGTCACGCCGCTTGGCTTATCGAGAAAGACTCGTAGTGTGCGACTGCCGCCACTTCCGACTATCTCGACATCCACCAACTCCAGCGCCGCGGCAACTGCCACCCGCGTGGCCGCCGCTCGAACGGCATCCATGCGCGCAGTCTCCGCCATATCTGTTTCCTCAGCCGAAAAGCGAACACCAACAAAAAAGTGGGCTTGCGCCCACCCCCCGCTTGCGCCCACTTCCCAGCTCATGAGGATAGCGCAATCCGTCATTGGCCGCAATCCGACGACGGCTCAGCCGCAAGGGCCGGTCGGGTGACGCTGCTCCAAGAAGGGGCGCCAAACCTCTGCCGCGCCACGCGCTGAGTTGCTGGCACTTACCTTCTCTGCAAAAGTAGCCAGCCTGCAACGCCGGTCGTGAGCACTACAGCCACCACGAGCCAGGCGCGCATTCCCGCTGTGATCGGAACGCGGCGATCCTTGTGACGCCGATCAATGAACAGCACCAAAAACAACAACACCGGCGCCAAGACACCCCAAAATACTTGGGAATCAAACGCAACGGTGATGGTGTTCAAGCCCGCGTAGCTCAGCAGGGCTACGGCCAGCAGCACCAGCGATAGCACGACATAAAAGCGTCGGGCCTGCCAAGGACGCTGCTCCAAGCCATGCCGCCATTCCATCGTCTCAGCCACCACATAGCTTGAGGTCGCGGCCAGCACCGGAATAGCGATCAAGCCGGAACCTATGATGCCCAACGAGAACAACAGGTCGGCCGCCCCACCTGCCACCGGACGCAACGCTACCGCCGCCTGCTCGATGCCGTGGATGACGACATGCCGGGGGAATAGCGAGGCACCGGTGGTCACGATGACGAAATACCCGATCACATTGGAGATGATCATGCCGATCGAGATGTCCAGTTTGGTTTGATCTCGCAGGCGTACATCGGTGTACTTCTCCGTTTCGGCGCTGGCCTGCCAAAAGAACATGTAGGGCGAGAGGCGCGACCCTAGGAGAGCTGCCGCATTGGCCAGGAAGTCGCGCCGTGCGACGCCCGGAGCGCTCCAATGCAGCCACAAGGAATCGCGAAGCACCTGCCCCCAATTGGGGTGCAAGCCGACGCTCGCGACTACGTACACCAGAAAACTGACGTTAAAAAGCACCAAGGTGCCGATCAAACGGCGAAAATTGTGAAAGACAAGCAGGTACCAGGTCAAAAACACGATCAGCACCGGGAAATACCAACGAGGCATCCCGGTCACCATGTAGAGCGCGTCACTCAGGATCTGTGTGTCGGCCACCAGCGCTGCAAAATTGCCCAGCACGAAGGCGATCGCGACCAGAAGGCTCACCGGCCAACCGAAGCGAATGCGCAACAACGTTGCTAAACCGCGCTTGGTCTCCCCGCCCAGCACCCCACAGGTGGTCTGGACGGCGACCAGGAGCGGCGTCGTGAGCAACAGCATCCAAAGCTGGGAAAAGCCTGTGACGGCCCCAACAATAGCGAATGTCGCCAATCCCGCCGGATCGTTATTCGCCCCGCCGGCCACGAGGCCGGGGCCAAGAGCCACAAACCAGTGCTGCACCCAGCCGCGCAGACCTCCAGATACCGCTGGGGTCCGCGCCGGAACTGCGACCGGACCGCTGGGCGGCGTCACAAACTCGACCCCGATGTGGGACCTTCATCGGGAGGTTGCGGCAGCGCCTCCACCATCGCGTCTTCAAACTGCAGCCGATTGGGCCGCAGGTAAGTGATGTACACAAAACAAGCCAGGGACGCGAACAACAACATCGCGCCCAGCCAAAACGCCGCGTCCCGCACCAGCGGCCAGGTCAGGATCCAGAACAGGGGAGCTAACGACGTCGTGCCCGCCATGGCGAGGAAGATGCAGAACAGTCCAGCGGCGCTCAACAGGTATGAACGATTTCGTGAACGCCGTCCTTTGAGGTAGTAGAGAGCAAACTGCAGAAAACACCCTGCAAGGACTGCGGCAGCCACCACGACGGACCCAATCGTCTGGCTGAAGGAAGCAGGCATACGGAACCCCTGACGGTCCGGCACAGCCTGCGGGATGCCTGCGCCGGAAACGCGGAACGCGGGAGGATCTGGGTGCGTCTCAGGTGCGATTGGAGCCGGAGGAGAACGGACCTCCGTCTATAATTCCGGCATGGTGCCGTGTGCGTTTCGCGAGGAGTCCTCCCGGGGACGACGAGTGTTCGAAGCGCCCCACCCCTACCGAGGCGAGTTCCAGCGCGATCGCGACCGCATCATCCATTCCCGCGCGTTTCGCCGGCTGGAAAACAAGACGCAAGTCTTCACCCGACGCTTCAGCGATCACTTCCGCACTCGCCTGACGCACACCTTGGAGGTCGCTCAGATCTCGCGTACCGTCGCGCAAGCGCTCGGGCTCAATAGCGAACTGGTCGAGACTCTGGCCTTGGCGCACGACATCGGCCACCCCCCGTTTGGGCACTCCGGTGAAAAGGCTCTCAATGCCGTGATGGCGGGCTTCGGCGAGCGCTTCGACCATAACCTGCATGCACTTCGCATCGTCGAGCAGTTCGAAATCCGATACGCCGCCTTTCCCGGACTGAACCTGAGCTTCGAGGTCCGCGAGGGGATCGTCAAGCACTCCCGTGACTATGGGCCGCACGAACTCCCCGAAATCGAGGAGTACCTGCCCGCCTTGAAACCCCCGGCCGAGGCCCAATTAATTGACCTTACGGACGAGATTGGGTACGGGGCCGCCGATCTCGACGACGCCTTCGAGGCACACCTGCTCTCCTTGCCGAAGTTGGATGCGGAGCTCCCGGTTTTTTCCCGCGCCCTACGGGAATTTGATGGCGGGAATGCGAACGTCGCACCCAAGCTGCGCTTCAATGAGTCCCTGAAACACGTGATGGACGAACTGATCACGGACCTGATCGAGACCACCGCCGGGCAGCTTCTTGATCTGGACAGCTCCGATTCCGTCCGCCTCCTGCCCGAGCGTGTCGTCGGCTTTTCCCCCATCATCGAGTCCGACCGCCGCGCCCTGAAAGAGTTCCTTTATCGCGAGGTGTACGACCACCCCAAGTTGCGCGCGGAAAAGGCCGAAGGTGAGGAGGTCGTACAGGACGTCTTCGCCCGCCTGCTCGGCGACCCCGGCCGCCTCCCTCCCAGCTACCAGGCCAAGATCCCGTCCTCCCCCGCCCATCGCGTGATTTGCGATTACATTGCGGGCATGACCGACAGCTATATCCTGGACCTGCAGCAACATCTGCATGAAAAGCCACGACATCGGCCAGCCTTGTAGGCGCTAAAGTTGGCACGTTAGCCAAGCGGAACTTCCGATGCCAGCACCCCAAACGCGGCACCACGGGCCGGCCTTCCGGCATTACTGACGCGGATTGAGCACCGTGTTCTAATGGCCTCAAGATGTCTTCCGCCGTGATTGCTGCCGCCGTTCGTACCCCGGTAGGCCGGGCGTTCAAGGGCAACCTGCGCGCCACGCGTCCCGATGACCTGGCCGCCCTGGTCCTGCGCGAGGCGTTACAGCGCGCTCCCGGCGTTGCACCCGAAGAGATCGAGGACGTTGTTTTAGGTTGTGCCATGCCGGAAGCCGAGCAGGGCATGAACATGGCCCGCATCGCCGCTTTACGGGCGGAGTTGCCGGTCGGTGTTTCCGCCATGACCGTGAACCGCTTCTGCGCCTCCGGCCTCGAAGCCATTGCAATCGGCTCGGCTCGCGTGGACGCCGGCGCCGCGGCAGTGCTCGCCGGCGGCGCCGAGAGCATGAGCATGATTCCCATGGGGGGGCACCGCATCGCTCCCAACCCTTGGCTCTTCGAGCACCGGCCGGAAAGTTACCTCAGCATGGGCCTGACGGCGGAGCGCCTCGCCACACAACACCACATCTCGCGCGAGGACGCGGACGCCTTCGCCCTCCAGAGTCATCAGCGCGCCCTCGCCGCCCTCGCCAACGGTTCCTTCACCGCAGAATGCCTCGAGGTGAAAACGCAGGTACCTGAAAGTAACGGTTCCAACCCCGCCACCTGGCGGGATGTCACGGTCGCCCGGGATGAAGGTCCACGCACCGACAGCTCGCTCGCCGCGCTCGCCGCCCTGAAGCCTGCCTTCCATGCCCGCGGAACAGTCACCGCCGGCAACTCATCGCAGATGAGCGATGGCGCCGCCGCCGTGCTGCTGCTCTCGGAAGCGGAGGCGCGGCGCCGCAATCTCCAGCCACTGGGGCGTCTCGTCGCCTACGCCACTGCCGGGGTCGATCCCGGCATCATGGGCATCGGGCCGGTCGCGGCGGTTCCCAAGGCGCTGGCCCGCGCCGGCATCGCGCTCCAGGACATCGCGGTCATCGAACTCAATGAGGCATTCGCGGCCCAAGCCCTGGCCGTCATTCGCGCGCTGGGCTTCGACCCGGCACGGGTCAACGTCAACGGAGGCGCCATTGCGCTCGGGCATCCGCTGGGCTGCACCGGGGCGAAACTCGTGGCCAGCATCCTCAACGAACTGGCCCGTCGCAAGGCGCGCTACGGATTGGTGACCATGTGCGTCGGTGGCGGCATGGGCGCCGCCGGTATCATCGAAAATTTCAGATTGTAAAGACGGGACTCGCCGCGCCCCGTCCGCGTGATTTACCGGCTCCCAGGAACCCACGATGCCCACCACCCTCGCCGGCAGCACCTTTGTCCTCGCCCTCCCCACTCCGGAAGCGATCTTCACCCCGGAGGATTTCAGCGACCAGCACCGCCTCATCGCCCAGACTGCGGAAGCGTTCGCCGAGCAGGACATCCTGCCGCAGGCTGATGCCATGGAGCACCAGGATTTCGCGATCACGCGCGCCCTGTTGCTCAAGGCCAGTGAACTGGGGCTGACCTCTGCCGACGTACCGGAGTCCTACGGTGGTCTCGGGCTCGACTTCCTTTCTTCGGCCATCATTGCGGACCGCATTGCCAAGTACGGGAGTTTTTCGGCAGCCTTCGGCGCCCACGTCGGCATCGGCATTCTGCCAGTGCTCTTCTTCGGCAGCGAAGACCAGAAACAACGATATCTGCCGCGCCTGACCAGCGGTGAGTGGGTGGGCGCCTACGCGCTCAGCGAGGCGGGCTCCGGTTCTGACGCCCTCGCCGCCCGCACCCGCGCCGACCTCACCGCCGACGGAAAGCATTATCGCCTCAATGGCGAGAAAATGTGGATCACCAACGGCGGGTTTGCCGATCTGTTCACCGTCTTCGCCAAGATCAACGGCGAGCAGTTCACCGCCTTCCTGGTCGAGAAGTCCTTCCCCGGCGTCTCGACCGGTGCGGAAGAAAAGAAGATGGGCATCAAGGGCTCCTCCACCCGCCCCCTGGTGCTCAGCGATGCGCTCGTTCCGGTCGGCAACGTGCTGGGCGAGGTGGGGCGCGGCCACATCATTGCCTTCAACATCCTCAATGTCGGACGCTTCAAGCTGGGCGCGGCCTGTGTCGGGGGCGCGCGGAATTGCCTGCATGACGCCCTCGCCTATGCGCGCCAGCGCAAAGCGTTCGGCAAACCCATCGCCGAATTTGGACTGGTGCAACAGATGCTGGCCGACATGGTCATCGGCCTCTATGGCTGCGAATCCGCCGTCTACCGCACCGTCGGTCTGATTGACGCCCGCTTGGGCGACATTGACAAGACGGCCGCCGATGCCCCACAACGCATCCGTAAGGCGCTCGAGGAATTCTCCGTCGAGTGCTCCATCATCAAGGTCTTCGGCAGCGAGATGCTCGACCAGGTGGTGGACCACAACGTCCAGATCCATGGCGGCTACGGCTTCGTGCAGGAGTACCCCGCCGAACGCCCCTACCGCGACTCCCGCGTCAACCGCATCTTCGAGGGCACCAATGAGATCAACCGCCTGCTCATCACCGGGCAATTGCTGAAGAAAGGTTTGAAAGGTGAGCTCCCACTGCTGGCCGCCGTCCAGAAGGTCAGCGAGGACGTGCTCGCGGGTGCGGCCACCGACCCCGACCCCCAGCGGCCGCTGGCGGCCGAACAGCAGTCCTTGGAAGGGGCACGCAAGCTCACGCTGTTGCTGGCCGGCGCCGCCTTCCAGCGCTTCCGCGAGCAGCTCGAGCAGCAGCAGGAAATCCTCGCCGGCCTCTCCGACCTTTTGATCGAGGTCTATGTCGCCCAGTCCGCGCTGCTGCGCGCGCTCAAGATGCCGGCAGAGGCATCCAGCGCCGCATTGGCCCGAAGCCTCGCCCGTGTCACGGTCGCCGAAGGATTGGAACGCGTTCAGGCCATCGCCCATCGCCTGCTGCCGGCCATCGCCGAAGGTGACATGCTGCGCACCCAGGTTGCCATGGTGCGCCGGTTGCTGAAACACGACCTGGTTGACACCATCGCCCTGCGTCGCGAGATCGCCGCCGCCACACTCTCCGCCGAACGCTATCCGTTGGCCTGAGCCGTCACCCTACCATGCCAAGCGCGTCGCCGCCTTTCCCGCTTTCCGCTCCATTGCCGAGTTGGCCGACGCAGTGCGTCGTCATACTGGTCGGTCTGCCCGGATCTGGCAAGTCCAGCTATCTGGCTCAACACGCCCTGCCGGCACTCTCCAGCGACGAATTACGCCGCCTGTTGTTTGATGATCCAGAGGAACAGCGCTTCGCGGACGCCGTGTTCTCGATCCTGCGCCACGCCCTGCGCGCCCGCCTGGGCGCCGGCATCGCGCGCAGCTTCGTGGACGCCACCAACCTCACGCCCACCGAACGTCGTCCTCTGCTCGCCATAGCCGAGGAATTCGGGTATCCGGCCTGCGCCCTCTTCTTCGACGTCCCACTCGAGGTTTGCCTGGACCGCAATGCGCAACGTGATCGCCAGGTTCCCGAGGACGTCGTCCGTCGCATGGCCGGCCGCCTGCGGCCGCCCCTCCGCGAGGAAGGCTTCGAGCGCGTCGACCGCATCGTCGGCGCTCAGGGCGAGGCGGTTCCGTTTTCGGGGTATCAGTAGACAGCGGTGGACGGTTGTTGGATCTTGGTTGTTGGTTGTTACTTGGCCTCGACGCGCGCTCCTGCCCGGCGCATCTCGGCGAGTGCCGCGGGGCCCGCCTCCGGATCGACCGCCCGCACCGCCGCTTCGATGACCACCACTTGGAAGCCGTGCGCGCGGGCATCGAGCACTGAGGCTCGTACGCAGTAGTCGGTCGCCAGCCCGGTCACAAACAGTCGCCGCACCCCGTCAAGCTGTAATCGTTCCGCGAACAAGCGTCCCTCTGGATCCTGTCCTTCAAATGCCGAGTAGCCGTCCTGGTTTGGGTCGCTACCTTTGGAGATCAGCACGGTGCCGGGCGGCAAATGCAAGCCGGAATGTAGCGCCGCCCCCGCTGTTTCCTGCACGCAATGCACCGGCCAGCTTCCGCCCTGCTCTTTAAAATGGCGCGTTCCGCGTGGATGCCAGTCGCGCGAGGCGTAGACGTGCTGCGGGCGCCGCTGTTCGACGAAATCATTGATCACCGCCACCACGGCATCGCCTTCGGTGACGGCGAGAGCCCCGCCGGAGCAGAAGTCGTTCTGCACATCCACCACTAGCAAGCCGTCGTCAGGTCCGAGGACCGCGTGTAAAGTCATAGTTCGCTCCTAGGAAGACCGAAGGGCGAGGGCCAAAGGCCGACTCTAAACAAACGCGCGCGCTCTAGTCGTCTCCACCCCTCACCTCTCACTCCCACCTCTTCTTGACCGCTGCGCCGGCCGGCCCTCATACTTTGGCAGAAATCCGTCATGCCGATTCGCACCGTGATCGTGGACGACGAGCAGCTCGCGCGCAACGAGTTGGGATTCCTGCTGCGCTCGTTTCCGGACGTGGAGGTCGTTGCCCAGGGGGAAAATGGCGTCGAGGCGGTCACCCTGGTCCGCGAGCACCATCCCGACCTGCTCTTCCTCGACGTGCAGATGCCCGGGCTGGACGGCTTCGGGGTCATCAAGCGGCTGTCGGACAAGAAGCTGGTGCCCCCGCAGATCATCTTTGCCACCGCCTTCGATCAGTACGCCCTCAAAGCCTTCGAGGTCAATGCGATCGACTACCTGCTCAAGCCCTTCGATCTGGCGCGGTTGGGGCAGGCCATCCAGAAAGTCAGGCGCTTCCTCGAGTCCGGCTCGCCCACCCAGGAAAAGATGGACCGCTTGCTGCAGCTCCTGGAAGAGCGACCGGCGAATCCCAGTCGCATCCTGCTCAAGGCCAACGGCAAGCAGTTGCTGCTCGACCCCAACGAGATGGTTTGCGCACGGGTTGAAGACGGCGTGATCACGGTGATCACCACGCAGTTTGAAGGGCAGTCGAACTGCCGCACGCTCGAGGAGTTCCAGGCCAATCTCGATCCGCGCGTCTTCTGGCGCGCCCACCGTTCCTACCTCGTCAACCTGCACCGCATCAAGGAAGTCGTGCCGTGGTTTAACAGCAGTTACCAGTTGCGCATGGACGACAAGAAGCAAACCGAGGTGCCAGTGAGCCGTACGCAGAGTCGGCATCTGCGCGAGCTGTTTAATTTGTAAAATGGAAAGTGATGAGTGATGAGTGAGAAGCAAGAACCGTGTTGTCGGTTGTTAGTTTTGAGTTTTTAAACGGGCTTGGTGCAGGGTGGAGCCGGGTTCGCCTTTCCACTTTTCACTTTCCACTTTTCACTTGCTTCGCTCCCTTTTCACTCGCTTCGCTCCAATGTCGCCACCCACTTCTCCTTCACCAGCCACCGATTCAGTACCCAGCCGATGGGGTAAATGGCGGTGGCGCCGAGAAAGACCATCGGGTAGTGATGATGGTCCGCCGCCCAGCCGACAAAGAGCGTGAACCCCACGCTGGCGAGTGATCCCGCCGTGCCGGCCAGACCGGCGACGCTGCCCACCACCGCTTCGGGACACACATCGGCCGGAAGCGTCGTGATATTGGCCGACCAGCTCTGATGCATCATCGTTGCCAGGCTGATGGCCCCGACCACCACCCAGGTCGAATCCACGCGTGTACCGAAATAGATGACCGGCATGGCGATTACGGTCGCCAGCATCGCCAGTTGTCGCGCCTGGATCACACCCCGCCCACTGCGCATCAGAAACCCGCTCAGCCATCCGCCCACCACGTTGCCCACATCGCCGGTGACGGCCGGCAGCAGAGCGAAGTAATAGCCGATCGCCGCCAGCGAGACATGGCGCACGTCGTGCAGGTAGAGCGGCAACCAGGTCAGGTAGAAGTACCAGGCAGGATCGGCAAACGTGCGGCCCGCCAGAATGCCCCAGACCTGCCGGTGCTGCAGAATCTCCACCCAACGCACCTTGGGCCGCAGGCTGGCCGCCCGCTCCGCCTGCTGCGCGGACGCCACGAAGCCACGGCGCTTGCCGATGCCGGTCAGCACCAGCCACGCGATCATCCAGAGAAAGCCCAGCGAGCCGGTGGCCAGGAAGGCCAGCCGCCAACTGTATTTCAGCATCAGGAACGTGACCACGGGGGGAGCGATCAACGCCCCGATCGAGGTCCCGCTGTTGAAGATGCCGATGGCCAGCGCCCGCTGCTTTTCCGGAAACGACTCGCGCACCGTCTTCACGGCGGCGGGAAACATTCCCGGCTCGCCCACGCCCAGCATGAAGCGATACAAGCGCAGGCTGTCAAAGCCGCGCGCCACGCTGTGCAGCGCGGCGGCCACCGACCACCAGGCGATGGAGAGCGCCATGCCGAGGCGCGTCCCGATCGCGTCCATCACCTTCCCCGACAGGGTGTACATGATGGCGTAGGCCACGAAAAAGGCGCTCACGATGTCGGCGAACTGGCTGTTGGTGAGGTTGAAGTCGTGCTTCAACTGCGGCGCCACCACCGACAGCGTCTGGCGATCGAGGTAGTTGATGGTCGAGGCGAAAAACAGCAGCCCGACGATGCTCCAGCGATAGGTGGTGAGCGGGCTGCGACGGCCGGCGGGCAGCGCATCCGGCTCCGGGGTTTCCGGCGTGACGGGCGGGTTAGAAACCATAGGCGAGGAAGCCTCCGTCCACCGCAAGCGTGTGGCCGCGCACGTAGTCCGAGGCCGCCGAGGCCAGGAACACCGCCGTGCCCTGCAGTTCGTCGAGATGCCCGACGCGCCCGATCGGCGTGCGGGAAACGATCATCTGCATGCGCTCCGGGATGTCGAGCAGTTTGGTGTTGAGCGGCGTTCGGAAGACCCCCGGCGCGATGGCGTTGACCGCCACGTTGTCCTTCGCCCACTCGCAGGCCAGCGACTTGGTCAGGCTCTCCACCCCCGCCTTGCTGATGCAGTAGAGCGAGACCTCGGTCAGCGCGCGGTAGCTAGCGAGCGAGGCGATGTTAATGATCTTGCCGCCTCCGTGCCCCAGCATATGGCGCGCCGCTTTCTGGCACATGAAGTACATCGCCCGCAGGTTCAGACCGAAGATGCGATCGTAGTCCTCTTCTGTCGTCTCCACCACCGGCTTCTTCAGCGTCGCACCGGCCGCGTTCACCAGGATATCGAGCCGTCCCATCTGGCCGACGACCTCCTCCACGATGCCGGCATGAGTGGCCGTGTCGCTGACATCGCGCGACAGCCCCATCGCGCCCGCCCCACCGCCTGCCGCGACCAGCGGCTGCAACTGCGCCACCGCCGATTCCACCCGCTCGCGATCGCGGCTGACCACCGCCACGCCCGCCCCCATCGCCGCATAAGCCCGGGCAATCGAGAGCCCGATGCCGGAGGTGCCGCCGGTGATGAGGGCGACGCGGCCGGTTAGAGAAAACTGGTTTGCTAGTTCCATGCAGTACCTCGGGAGCGATGAGCGATGAGCGATGAGCGATGAGTTAGCAGCGCCCCCCTGCTTGGGGGTGTTGAGGCCTCATCTTGGTATGCGCTAATGGGGCACGGGTGCGTCCGTGAAAAGGGGGGCGTCATGGCAAGTGTGTCTCGCTTTGAGGATTTAATTGCTTGGCAGCGCGCCAAAGCGTTCAGTGTCGCAGTCTACGGTTTCACAAAACAGTACCCCTTCTCGCGCGATGCCGCGCTGTGCAGTCAAATTCGTCGTGCGGCTGTTTCTATCATGTCCAATCTCGCCGAGGGGTTCGAACATACAAGCCATGCCGAATTCCTCCGTTTCGTCAACATTGCGAAGGCTTCTGCCGCGGAAGTGCGATCCCAGATTTACCTCGCGCACGAGATTGGGTATCTGGATGCAACAACATTCCAGACGTCGCTCCAACAAATCCACGAGTTGGGCCGCATCATTGGTGGCCTGCGGGCCGCGCTCTATAGGCAGACCAAGGCCCAAGCCGTAAGATGACTCCCGTCTTCTCATCGCGCATCGCTCATCGCTCATCGCTTCTGCTGGTCCAGCACCCACCGATACTCCGGGTCCGTAAACGGGATCAGCTCCTTCTTCTTGCCGGCGAGGATCCAGAGGTAATAGAGCTGGTAGCCGCCGGCGACGACGACGGGGTGGAAGCCTTCGTAGATGGGTAGCGCCGTGTCCTGGCGGATGCACCAGGTGTGGTCCACCTTGCGGTCGGCGGTGTAAATGCGCTGGAAGCCGAAGCCGTTGGCGGGTTGGAAGCGGTAGAAGTAGACCTCTTCCATGGCGATCTCGTCCGGCGGGCGGTCGTAATCATGGCGGTGCGGCGGGTAGCTGGACCAGTTGCCGCCCGGGTTGATGGTCTCGCCGACGATCAGCACCTGCGCCGGCCCGTCGGCGCCCTGCAGCGTCTTCACCGCGCGCTGCCAGTTGTCGCGTCCGAACTCGCGCACCGCGACCGTCTCCGGAGCAAAGAAGCGTGGCTCGCCCTGCGGCGCAGCGGCGGCCGAGGCGATGGCGATCTCGCTGGCGGCGCCGGCGCGCATCTCGACCCGGCAGCCCGCCGGGACGAAGAGCGACGGGGCCTGGGCCTCAAATACATTGGAGCGCTGCGCGGTCCATCCCTGGCCGGCGGCGCGGAACTCGACCGCGCCGTTGAGCAGGACGAAAACGCTTTCACGCGCCGGCTCAAAAAAAACGTCCCCCGCCCCGGCGGCCAGCGACACCATCTCCAGCTGGATGAAATCCAGCACTCCCGGCGTCGGCGCCAGCAACGTCTGCCTTCCCGGCCGCGGCGTGTACTGCACCAGGCGATCCTGCATTGCGGTTTCCATGCCAGCGATTCTTCTGGAAGCCGCTGGCGGCGTCAAGGGGGAATGCTGTCTCTTATACACATCTGACGCTGCCGACGATCTTACGCGTGTAGA
>CALEJU010000017.1 GCA_937898755.1 uncultured Acidobacteriota bacterium
TACACGCGTAAGATCGTCGGCAGCGTCAGATGTGTATAAGAGACAGCCCCCTACCTCACCGTCCCCGGTCCGCGCAGCACACGCCCCGGACGCGCCGCGGTGGGCTTCCCGTCCCACAACACGGGGACGCCGTTGACCAGCACGGCCTTCATCCCCACCGAGTACTGGAACGGGTCGGCGTAGGTGGCGCGGTCGCCGACCGTGGCGGGATCAAAAACGATCACGTCGGCGGCGAAGCCGGGCTTGAGCAGGCCGCGGTCGCGCAGCCGCAAGGTCTGGGCGGGCAGCGAGGTCATCTTCTGTACCGCCTGCTCGAGCGTGAAGAGGTGCTCATCGCGCACCCAGGGACCGACGATGCGGCTGTGCGTCCCAAAGCTGCGCGGGTGGGCGGAGGCGAAGGGGGATCGCCGCGTCAGGTCGGTATCGATCGCATCGCCCCCCACGCTGATCCACGGCACACGCAGAATCTGGCGCACCGACTCGGCGGACTTGTTAAAAAAGATGCGGCCGCCGGCTCCCTGCTCGCGCATCAGCAGGTTGGCAATCGCCTCGGCCGGCGGCAGGCGGTCGAGGCGGCCCACCTCGGCAAAGGTCTTGCCCACGTACTTCAAGTCCGGCGCCTGCCGCACGCGCGAGATCAGCTCCTGTGTGAAGCCCGTGGGATCGTCCGGTGTGGCGAGACGCCGGGCACTGGCGGTGATGCTCGCGACGATGCGCGGGCGCAGCGCGGGGTCTTTGAGACGGGCGGCCAGGGCGGCCTCACCCCCCACGATAAACTCCGGATCCACGATGGACGAGAGCGGGTTGGCGGCCGCGCGGTAGGGGTAGGCGTCAGCGGTAACTTCCACGCCCGCATGACGAGCTCGCTGCAGTGTCTGCAGCGCCTGTGTGGCTGCTTCGGGACCGTCGCTTCGGCTCACCTGCAGGTGAAAGACATGCACCGGTAATCCGGCCTCGCGGCCGATGGTGATGGCCTCGTCCAATCCGGGGACGCCGGGGGCGTCCAGGGAGCGAACGTGGGTGGCGTAGATGCCACCGAAGCGGGCGGCCACCTTCGCCAGGGCGACGATTTCCGGTGTCTGGGTAAACACGTCGGGCGGATAACTCAGCCCAGTGGCCAGGCCAAATGCGCCGTCGCGCATGGCCTGCGCCATCATGGCTTCCTCGCGGGCCAACTGCTGCGGCGTGGGCGGTCCGTCGGCCATGCCGCGCACCGATTCGCGGATGGGGCCCAGACCGGCATAGCTCAAGGCGTTGAGACGGATGCCCTGGCGCTCCAAGCGGCGGAAGAATCCACCGAGCGTGGTCCAATCCATGCGCAGTCCAACCGCCGCAAACTCGCTGCGGGCGTGGGCCAGCGCGGGCCCGGCAAACGGACCGCCGCACGCCACCGCGGCCGTCTCCCCCATCACCTCGGTGGTCACCCCCTCGTAGATCTTGCTGCCCGCGCCGCCGTTGTTGAGCAGCGCCGCCTCGGAATGGGAGTGCATATCCACGAAGCCGGGCGCCACCACCAGGCCGGTGGCGTCCAGCGTACGCCGCGCTTGTGCCCCGCGCAGGTCGCCGATCGCCACAATGCGTCCCGCGCGGATGCCCACATCGGCGGCGATCCATGGGTTGCCGGTGCCGTCCACGACGTGGCCATGCAGGATCAGGATGTCCAGCGGTGGCGACGGGCGCGGTGTGCGCGCGCCCTGGCCGGGAAGAGCCGTGAGCAGCGCGATGAGGAGCGTAGAGGCAAGGGATCGCATGTCGCGCATCTTACCCCGGTCCGTTCCGTCGTTATGCACGGCTTTTCCACGCGCCGAATGTGGAAGCGTGGAAAACGAAATTTCCCGACCAACGTCTGCAAACTACCTGCTATAAGAATCAGGTACTCACGTTGTTCCCACCATGGCGCTTGCCGAAACATTGATGCAGAAGGGCCTGCCCGCCAGCCTGATGGCGGAACGCTCCGTCCTCGGGGCCGTCCTGCTGGATGGTGTTGCCTATCATCACGCCGCCGAGGTCCTGCGGCCCGACGACTTCCATCTCGACTCGCATCGCAAGATCTTTCGCGCCATGCAGGAGCTCGCAAGCACGGGGCGGGTGCTGGATTACGTCACCGTCGGCGAGGTGCTGGAACGCGTGGGCGAATTGGACGCGGTGGGCGGCTACCCTTACCTGCTCAGCCTCACCGACGGTCTGCCGCGCAGCCTGAACATCGAAAGCTACGCTCACATCGTCAAGGATCACGCCCTGTTGCGCCGCCTGATCAGCGCCGCTAACCAGATCCTCGGCGACTGCATGTCGGGAGCCGAGGAGAGTCGGGCGGTGCTGGATCGGGCCCAGCAGTCCATCTTCGACATCTCCCAGGAGCGCGTGCAGGAGGGCCTGACCAGCGTGCGCGAGCTGGCCGGACCGCTGCTCGAAAAGATCGAGAGCCAGCGCGGCCAGGACATTACCGGACTGAAGACCGGCTACACGCAGTTCGATGAGCTGACGGCCGGGCTGCAGCCGGGGGAATTGATCATCGTTGCCGCCCGGCCGTCCATGGGCAAGACGTCATTTGCCATGAATATCGCCGAAAATGCGGCGCTGCGGACGCAGAAAAAAGTGGCGGTTTTCAGCCTGGAAATGTCCAAGGTACAGCTCGTGCTGCGCATGCTGTGCTCGACCGCCCACGTCAACGCGCACGAGATGCGCCGCGGTTTTCTCAACCGCGACGATCTGGAAAAGCTGACGTACGCCACCGCACAGCTGGCGGAAGCCCCGATCTATCTCGACGATACCTCGGGCATCGACCTCTCCACGCTGCGCGCCAAGTGCCGCCGCCTGCAACTGGAGAAGGGCCTTGACCTGGTCGTCATTGACTACCTGCAGTTGATGGGAAACGATGCCGGCAATCGGCGTAGCGAGAACCGCAACCAGGAGATCTCGGCCATCTCGCGCGGCCTGAAAAGTCTCGCCAAGGAGCTCAGGGCGCCGGTGGTGGCGCTTTCGCAGCTCAGCCGCGCCTCGGAAGGCCGCAAGGGCGAACACCGCCCCATTCTCTCCGACCTGCGCGAGTCCGGCGCCATCGAGCAGGACGCCGACCTTGTCGCCTTCATCTACCGCGACGAGTACTACAACAAGGACAAGCCGGAGAATAAGGGCATCGCCGAGATCATCATCGCCAAGCAGCGCAATGGCCCGATCGGCACCATCGAGCTGGCCTTTTTCAGCGACTACACCCGCTTCGAAAACCTGCAGCGCGAATGACGCTGGCGCGTCGGCCAATCGGGGGCTTCGCCCCCGGCGCTCCCGTTGGTCGCTTCCCCCTCGTGCCTGAACTCTGGCCGACTCGTGATCCATCCGCTTTGGCAGCGCGAATGACGCTGGCGCGTCGGCCAATCGGGGGCTCCGCCCCCGACGCTCCCGTTGGTCGCTTCCCCCTCGTGCCTGAGCTCTGGCCGACTCGTGATCCATCCGCTTTGGCAGCGCGAATGACGCTGGCGCGTC
>CALEJU010000018.1 GCA_937898755.1 uncultured Acidobacteriota bacterium
GATTTCTGCCTGTCTCGTGGGCTCGGAGATGTGTATAAGAGACAGGTGTTAGCGTTCCCCCTCCCCCTTCCCGTCCTCCCCGCTCCCTGTATTTCGTCGTTACGTTACTGCGTCACGACCACAGCCTTGGCCGAGCTCGCGTTCTCCGAGGCGTCAGCGACGCGGAGGACGAGGAGGTGTTCGCCCGGCGCCAGGTGATCGGCGCGCACGGTGAAGGTCTCGCTGCGGGCGTCAATGATGCCGTCATCGGAGTAGAGTGCGCGCCAGGGGCCGGCGTCCACCGAGTACTCGGCCGACACAAGGACCGAGGCGGCGTCCTGCGCTGTGAAGTGGGCGACGGCGCTGCCCGCGGTGGTGGCGGAGGTGCCATCGAGATGAATCGTGGGTGGCGTGGTGTCGAGGGTGGCGGGGGCGCTGATGGACTCCGCCGTTTTGCCCATGCCCGGCGGATTGTCTGCCTCGTCGCTGGCGACGACCTTGAAGCGGTAGGTCCCGTCTGGAAGCTGGCTGCTATCAACGTGAAGGCTGGCCTGAGTCAGATCTTTCTTCAGCAGCTTCCAGTCGTGTTGGTCCTCGCCGCGGAAGTAGACGGAATAGTGCAGCGGGTCTCCGTCGGGATCGCTGCCATGCCATGAGAGCTGGATACCCTTGCGCATTTGAGCATTGGGACGCGCCGCGGATCCGAACGTCACAACGCCGGCCGCGAACCCGGGATTGACGGGCTTGGCGGCCTCAAGCTGACTGCCTGGCGTCTTGACCTGGACGTTGGCGATTTCCGGTGCCTGATTGGTGGGAAGGAAGGGAACGACCACTTCGTCGAGCACCGGCGAGGCGTCGCCGTGGCTGAACAGGGTTGCCTTCCACTGGACGTAGCGTGCGGCGGGGCTTTCGATGGGGCGGCCGCTCTCTCGGTGCGCCGGCGACCAGTCGCTCCAGGTGGAATCAGGGTGGGCGGAGTTACCAGAGCGGGTACGCACTTCGAGGCGTGTGCCGGCGGGGAGGGACGCGCGCCATTCGAGGTCGCCCCAGCGCGAGATGCCGGACGTGTCTTTGACGGCCGATCGCACCGTACCCTTGAGGCCGGGCTGGGTGCCGAGCCGGTAGAGGTTGCCGAGATTGCTGGTGGTGGCGAGGATGGTGTCGCCCACCCGCAACAGACGCGTGGTCTCTTCCTGGTTGGTCTGGACCAGAAGTGTGGTGGCGCGGCTGTTGGGATTGAGCTGGTAGACGCGGCCTTTGGTGTCGGTGGACAGCAGCAGGTCGGCACCGGAAGGCAGAATGTCGTTGGCGTCCTCGGTGCGGCTGCTCCAGAGCGTATCCACGGTATTGTCGGGTGCGATGCGGTAGATGGCGCTCTTGAGCGCGCCGTTGAAGCCGATCAGTGGACTGCTGATGCCGAAGCTGGGGGACACGCTGCCGGCCAGCGTGGCGGTCGCCGGTTCGGCGGCCTCTTCTTCGCCCGCCTGCGCCTCCTCGGGCTCGTCCTGTTGCTGCGCGTCAGCGCGAACGGTGATCTCTTGGCCACCGGCGGCGCCCAGCGCCGCCACCCGCGGCGCGAGGCCTCCGGGGAGGCTAAAGGGGTTGCTCGGCTGTCCCTGCGCGGTGGCGTAGATGGCGCCGTCGGGGCCCACCGCCAGGCGATGGATCTCCTGCAGCGGCGCATTGAAGATTACGAACGCCTTGCCTTGCGGCCCGATGCGGTAGATCAGGCCGCCGGGTTCGGCGCCGGCGAGAAGGTTGCCGCGCCCATCCGGCAGCAGGGTCATCACCTGGCGCTGGCGCGTGTCAAAGAATTGTTCTCCCTGTCCGGCAGCGGTGACTTTGTAGATCTTGCCCTGGTCCCCGGTACCGGCGTAGAGCGTGCGGTCGAGGAAGGTGAGGGACCAGATGTACTTGGTCTTGGGATCGAAGTAGACCGTGCTCTTGCCGTCGGCGGTCACGCGGTACACCTTGCCATCGGGCGAGCTGCCGACGTAGAGCGCGTGATCGGGACCGAGGGCAAGCGCGAAGATCTCCGACTCCGGCGCGGTGAAGAACAGCGCCTTGGCGGGCGGGGTTGGCGTGGCGGCCGTAAGCATGGTGGGCGTGAGGCGGTACACGCGGCCGCGGTGACCGGTGGCGAGGTAGACGTCACCGTCGCCGTCGGCTACAACCGACCAGATCAGCGCCTGATCGCTATGAAAAACTTCCTGCAGCGCCGGGGCGAGCGAGAGCCGACCGTCCTGGCCGAGCGAGACGCCCTCCAACTTGCCTTCCGAGAAGTCATGAAACGTGGCCGACCGCCAGAAGATGGTGGAGACGGCGGCGAGCGGAAACGCCAGCACGGCCACCACGGCAACGGGCAACCAACGGCGGAAGCGGTGGCCGGAAACATGGGGAAAAGAAAGTGTCATGGCAGATCGCGATCCAGCCGCCCGCGGCGGCACAACCGTGCGGCTCAGCGGGATTTCACCATTACGGTGAGGTTCTTGTTGCCGGCAATCATGTACGGCAGAGGCGCACTCTCATAATCCAGCAAGGTTGACGACGGCATGGGTGCCGCCTCAACGTCCATGGCCGGGTCTGAGCGCAACGCGCGGGCGAGCGATGGGGGTGGGTCAGGGAGCTGCTGGCCCTGCAGCACGAATCCCGGGTCCGATGCGAGCACCCGCAGGTAGAGCTGGTTGTTGCGTCGTACGTGGTTGATGGCGCGCACGAGTTGCGGCAGGGAACGGGCCTCAAAACCCTGCTGCAATTGGCGCATTTCCATCTGGTTGAGGGCGTTGCCGTCGCCGATCAGAATGTGCAACGGACCGTCCGGCAGGCTCTCGGGGAGGCGTACCGGGATGCGCTTGGCGAGTTCGGTGCCATCGGGCGCGCGCAGCACGGCGGTGACCTCGAAGTGCCCGCCGGGCGCCACCTCGCGGCGATCACTCCACGCCTGTTGCAGGGTCAGTAACTGCTTCTGCTCGCTGTCATACACGTCGAGATCAATGCTTTTGACGTGCACGTCATCGAGGCCGCTGCTGTAGAGGTAGGCCATCGGCGTGGCGACCGAGAGTGCCGCGGAGGCGGGGCCGTTGACGTCGCCGGCAAACACATTGTCGAGTTGAATGTCGGCGGCGTTCTGCACGTGAATCGCGCCCTTGAGGGCGACGGTGGAGGGGCCGATCTTGCGCTGGGTGGCGTCGAGTGTTGAGAAGACGGCGAGGTTGAGCAGCAGCGGCGAGAGGAAGCGGTGGTCCACCATCTCGAAGCGGAAGGGGGTCACCTGGCCATCCGCGGCGTGAACGTTGAGCCGCACTGGGATCATGTTGGCGTGGCCGCCGAAGCTGCCGTAGATGCCCTGCGAGAGATCCTGCTGCACCACGCCCAGCGACTCGGTGGCGATACTGATCTTGAACGAGCTCATCACGCCCGACATCAAAGCCAGCACCTTCGCTTTGGCGAAAGGCATGGCGGTCGAACCGGTGGAGAGGAAGGGATGGCCGAAGGCGTAGATGTGTCCATCGCGAATGGCGGTCACCGTGCCGTCGGCTGCCACGTTGAGATCGCCCCGCAAGAGCTGGACGCTGATCATGTCGCCGGGGTGCAGGTCGGAAGGGACGCCGGTCTTGAGTTCCGCCGTGCCGCCCGCGCTGCCACCCTGCATGGGGTCGAGACCCAGGGCTTCCAACTGCGGCATGAAGTGCTCGATGGCACGGGTCGTGAAGCCGCCCAGCACCAGCGGCGTGTGCAACTGCGGCAGGGTGCCAAGGTCGGCTCCGGCGTTGCGCGGCGCCGCAGCGGAGCGGCTGGGGGCGGGGTCAAGCACCTCGAGGCGTCCGGAGGCGGCCGTCAACTCCAAGCCGTTGCCTGTATCGGGGCTCTCCTTGCGCGCCGCTGCCTGGTCCGCCTGCGACATCATCTGTTCGATGGGGGTAATGCCGGCGAGTGCCGTCTTGGAGAAGGGCCAGCCGAGCGCCACCGCGCCGATCAATTTGCCGTCCACGTAGACCGGGCTGCCGCTCATGCCGGCCAACACGGCAGTGTCCGCCAGAGGGCCGCCGCTGAGCTGGGCAAGGATCACCGCCTGCCGCGGGCCCATATTGGGCAGGACGCCCAGAATTTTCACCCCGAATTCTTGGATCTTGTCACCTTCGAACACGGTGCGGCCCACCCCACGCATGCCTGCGCGAATGTCCTTTAAGGGCATGATGTCGGGAGACGAGGTGGATGGTTGCGCGGCGCCGACGGCCAGCAAGGCACCCAGACAGAAAAGAACCCGTTTCAGCATGTGTACAACTCGCGCGGGCGTGCAGGAAGGTCGCGTAGCACCAGTGTAGGAGCAGGGGCGTGGCGGGTCAAACGCTGGGCAGCGAAACACCCTACGGGTCTCGGTACGGCAGCGTACCGTATCGGCCTGAGTTCTGGCGCACTTGGGTGGTCCTGTGGCGGTGGGCGCTGTTGGTTGCGTTTGGTCTGAGACTGGTCCGGCTTGGAGCCGCGCTCTCGGCCCGGTGGCGGGGCGTCAGCGAGCGCCTCAGAGTAGCGCCGCAGTCGAGCCCATCGAGCGGGCGTGATTTGAAGGTGTGACTATCGCCGCGACCAATGGATTCTCTCCTCTGCGCCGGTCGGGTTATGCGACTTCGACTTCCGATCCATTGCGGTTTCCTGCTGCGGTTGCCGGCCCTCGCGACTGTCCAAGCCACGCCTGCAGACATGACAAACTTCCCCCGCAGGCAATGACAAGCAGTACTCCTCAGGCGGGAACGGTGTTACGGCTCACCCGATTGACCGGCGTTGGAGCCATGCTCGTAGCGGTCGTGTGCGGCGCGCCTGGGGCGACCATCTGGGGTAATTCCAGAGGGTCGCACTTGATGATCGCCGCCGGAACCTTCGAGGAATCAGCGATTTAGCGGAATGGCGGTTGATCGGTTGTGCTGGATCTCTACGAAATGTAGCGGACAGATCCACAAAGCTCAACTTGGCGGTTCTGTAAGCTGCTGATTCTACAATGGTTGAGTCAGGCGACCCTCTGATTCGTAGCCTGAGCTGGAGTCGTGCGGAAATCAGTTGAAAGTTAGGATCGTTATTTGGTTTTAAATGAATCAGTTGGACGCTACCTTCTGAAGCGCGTGGATTCATGCTGCGTCATGGGGATCTGACGGCCACACAAGCATCTACAGTTGAGGGTGCGATCAACAATGACGGCCGGGTGCACCCTCACGACTCGGACTCGACAGCCAGACGGAAAAGCCGCTGGGGATTAAGTCATTGTCCCCTTACGAGAATTTGTCTGTCGCTATTTTGCGCATACCGCCCATCGTTAAAGTACACCACCTCGCACGGCTCACGAAACCGGGTATGCGCCCTAGCTAGTTCTGGCAGCCGTCTTTACTAAGTGTCTGATTCGCTTGGCTAACCATGGCAAGACGATTTACGTGGTCGGGGGGGGGGTCGGTGACGCCAGCCCAGGTGATGTCGAAATTGCCTTGCGCTTGTGTGTCTTGGAAGGGGAAGTCGAACACCCATGCGGCAGCCAGACCGTTGCACTTACCCCCGGTGGTGAGCGTCGTCACCAGGGTATTTGTGAGGTTTTGGAATTCGGTGTCCGAAAGCGCAGTCGTCTGGTAGGGTGAAACGCCGTTGTCTGGAACCCCATATTCCCCGATGAACAGAGGCTCGTGGATGTCCGCGGCGGCCTGCTGCGCATACGGGAGGTATTGTTCTGCGTCAACTGAAACGTCCGCGAATCTCAGGGCCTTCGGATCGGTGAAATCCTCAGGATAAACATGCATCGACACAACATTGCCAGGCGAATACTGGCTGGATACCGCCATGTCAAATTGCGCGACCGTGTCCGTGCTGTAGCTGCCAAACGCTTTCAAGTTGTAGGCGTTGTTGCGCGGCAAATCATATCCGGGTTCAACAAGGACGTTCAGATCTCCGGCGTGCACAGCGTTGACGAAGTCGCTATAAGCGGTCCCCATTTGGGCCGATGTGTAATCGTCCGCCGGCCCCCGGGTGGCTGGCTGCCCCTCTGACGTATTGGTCCCCCATTCACCATATTGGTACGCGTTCGGCAGATCCGCCCAGTCATTGATTTCATTCGTCATTTCCCACATCCATATGGTTGGATTGCCGGCATACCGGCTGGCCAATTGCTTTACAAAGCTCGCGGCAAATAGGCTGGTTTTGCTGTTGGGATTGGCCCAGGCGCTCACCGGCTCGCCTTCTACGTCCGGAGGCGTCGACCAATTCCAAAACACGGACGGCACGAGACAGATATTATAACTTGCCGCGTCCGCCACAAACTGGTCAAGCTTGGTAAAGAGCAACTGAGAATGGCTCATATAGGGGCTGGCATCGACGGGCCAGTACGGCAGCACCTGAAACCGGATGAACTGGACCCCGGAGGCCTGAAGCGCCGCAAATCCAGCTCGATAGCTGGTATTGTTGTTCATGAGATAGCGGTTGAAAGCATCGTAGTAGTCGAATCCTACTGCCGCATACGGATGGCCGTTCCTCGTCAGGACGCCATTGTGCACCGAAAGCGGGCTACAAGCGGTCGATTGGGTTGGGAGCGGCGGCGGCACAACCGTTACGGTTGCCGATGCTGACTTGGTTGTGTCAGCCTGGCTGACCGCAGTCACAGTAACCGTTGCCGGAGTTGGTACTGCGTTCGGGGCAGTGTACAAACCCGATGAGTCAACGGTTCCAAGAGTTTCATTACCTCCGGCGACTCCGCCAGCAGTCCAAGTAACGGCGCTATTAGCGCTGTTGTCCACTTTTGAGCTGAACTGCTGTTTGGTCGCGGTTTGGACCGACGCAGTGGTCGGACTGACCGAAACCACAACCGGCGGCGGCGGTGCCGGAGGAGTGTATCCACCTGAACCACCGCATCCCACCAAAAAAATCACGATCAACACAGACAAAAACAGGTAAGTTTTCATTTGTCCTGAAACACCCTACGGGTCTCGGTATGGCAGCGTACCGTATCGGCCTGAGCGCTGGCGCGCCTGGGTGATCCAGTCGCGGTGCGGCAAGCCGGTGGAAGGGCGAACATCTCAACGCGTGAAGTTCGTGCTGAGGCCGTAAGGCAGAGGCGATGACGCCCCGAGACCCGCGCGCTTTACTCCGGTACGGGCCTTGCTGCGCTTGGCAGCCCCTGCACGGCCGACGCTCCAGCATCCTCAGGCTGGAACGGTGTTACGGCTCACCCGGTTGACCGGAATTGGAGCCATGCTAGTGGCGGTTGTGTGCGGCGCGCCCAAGGTCTCCAAGGCCCGTTTCAGTTGGTAGTCTTCCTTGCTGTCTTCGGGAAGATCCGGGGCCAAGTCGGCATCGGTGCTGGGTCCGGCATGTTGCACCTGCAAGACGTTGGGGGTGACGCCGGTCTCCGCGATCAACTTGCCGGTGGGGGTGTGGTACTTGGCGATCGAAAGCAGCACGGCGGAGCCGTCACCGACCTCGATCAATTTCTGGATGGCGCCCACGCCATAAGTCTTTTCGCCTACCACGCTGGCACGGCCGTTCTCCATCAGTGCGGCCGCAAGGATTTCGGCCGGTCCCGCCGTGCCGTAGTTCACCAGCACGGAGAGCGGCGCGCGGGTGACCAGTTTGGACGGATCGGCCACCGACGTCACCTTGGGGTAGGTCTGCCCGGAGAGCGTGGCGATGGTGCCATGGTCGAGAAACAGGTTCGCGGTTGCGACCGCCTCAGCGTAGCTGCCGCTGCCGCAGTCGCGCAGGTCCAGCAGGAGTTTCTGCGCTCCACGGGCGGTCAAGCTGCGGATGAGGCCGGCGATTTGCTGGCTGCGACCGGCGGCGAAGTCGGGCACTTTGATGTAGCCGATCTGGCCGTCAAAGACTTGCTGGGAAAGCGGCGTTGGAGGCACGACGCTCCGCGTGACGGAGATCTTTTGCGGTTCAGCGCCGCGCCGCAGGTGAATCACGCTCAACTCGAGGGCGCTTCCGGGATCGCCGTAAAACATCGAGCGGATCTGCGTGGCGGACATGTCACGCGTGCTGCGACCAGCCACCGCCTCGAGGTAATCGCCGCGCATGATGCCGGCGCGCGCCGCCGGGCCGCCGGGGACGACGTCCACCACGCTGCCGTAGCCTTGGCGCTTGGAAATCGCCAGACCGAGCGAGGCGGCGGGGTGGCTCGCAGCGGCCAAGTAGGCTTTGTACTCCGCCGGACTGAGGTAACTGGAGTCCGCATCGAGCGATTCGAGAAGACCGTGCAGCGCCCCGTCGGTGACTTTGTTGAGGTCGGGCTCGGTGACGTAGTCGGCGCTGATCCGCTGCAGCACCTCGGTGTAGACGCCGAGCTGGCGGTAGGGGCCGCCGTCGGTGTGCTCCTGTCGCAGCACCACCCCCGCCACGACATAGCTCACCACGAGGAGGGAAAGCAACAGGACGACCAGCGAAGATTTGCGGTTCATAGGGGAACCAAGGGCCGACGTCCACAGTTTATAACGGTTGGCGGGGAGGGGGGCGAAGGCGGAAAGCCGAAGGCAGAAGACAGAGGGCCGAAGGCCGATCCGGCTCGTGATGGGGTTGCATCGAGGTGTTGTTGGATTTTGGTTGTTGGATTTTGAAGCGTGCAGACGGGCATTCGCCAGCCGGGGGCTGAACCGCTCCAGCGTGGGATCGGAACACCCCCTCGCCCTTCGGCCCTCCGCTCTCGGCCTTCGGTTTAGAATGGCCCCGTGCTGTCGGCTATTCCCACTCTGCCCGCCTCCTCGGCCGTCGCCCGGCAGTACCTCTTCGGCGGACTCTTCTGGGGCAGCCTGGCACAACTTTGGATGTTGGCCGTGGTGGCATGGCTGTCCTTCTCCCGCCGCGCCTCCGCCCTGCGGCGCTGGGCGAATCAGACGCGGGTGCGAGCGCTCCGGACGCGCGCCGCGCACGATGCGCGGGTGATTGCCGGGCTGTTCACGCTCTTGCAACTGGTCGAGTTCCCGTTTGCGCTTTACTTGTCGTTTTTTCGCGAGCGGTGGTTTGGCTTTGGCCATCGCACGCTCGCGGCATGGTTGACCGATTGGGGTAAGAGTTATGCGGTTGGTCTGGTGGTCGCTCTTCTGATCCTCTTGCCGGCTCTCGCCGTGCTGCGGCGATTCCCGCGGCGCTGGTGGCTGATGGCGTGGGCACTGACGGTGGCTGTCATGGTGTTTGGCGCGGCGCTCGAGCCGGTGCTGATCGAGCCGCTTTTCAACCACTTCACGCCGTTACACGATCAGCTTCTGCGAACCCGCATTCTCAACCTCGCGGCCCGTGCCGGCATCCCGGCCCATGAAGTCTACGAGGTGGACCGCAGTCGCCAGACCGGGCATACCAACGCCTATGTGGTGGGCCTGCTGGGAACGGAACGCATCGTGCTCTACGACACGCTGCTCCAGACTGAAACGCCCGACCAGATCGCCTTCGTCATGGGACACGAGATGGGGCATTACGTTCTCAACCACATCTGGAAAGGACTGGCCCTGGGTGCGCTGGGCTCGCTCGGATTCTTTATCCTGCTGGCCGGACTGGAATCCCATCTGCGCGGCCACCCGCAGCGCGGCTGGCGGGCGGACTTCGCGGGGTTCACGTCGCCAGGCGCGCTGCCATTGCTGCTGCTGTTGCTGATGTCCTGCCAAATTTTATTGATGCCCGTCGAGAACGGGATCTCGCGGCATTTTGAGCACCAAGCCGACGCCTACGGCCTGCAGTTGACGCATGACCCGGTGGCGGCGATGGGTGTCTTTGCCGGCTTTGCGACCCACGATCTCAGCGACCCGGACCCGCCAGAATGGGTGGAGTGGTGGTTCTTTACCCATCCCAGTTTGCGGCACCGTTACGACTTTGCGCGACGCTCACTGCTTAAGAAGTGACGAGTGACGAGTGATGAGGAAGACAGCGGAAAGTGATGAGGCGGACGGGCTGCGGTTCACCTTCTACGCTTCACCGATTATCGCTCACCGTCTGCCGCCTACCGCCCAACGACCTTGATGCCCTTCAAGATGTCACCTTCCCACTGGAAGGCGAGCCGTTTGCGACCGCTGGCGAGGCGGCGTTGCAGGGCGTGGCCGGCGAGCAGGGGGAGCGAGACCGAGGGCTCGACGAAGCACATGGCAGTGGTGGCCTTGGGCTTGATCTTGCCCCAGCTCATGGCCTCGTGTAGCGTGCTGCCTGAGAGTCCGCCCCAGTGCGGGTTGTCGGCGGTGAGCTGCAGGGCGTAGCTGTGCCCTTTCTCCTGCTCGAAGATGTAGCTCATGACCACGGAGTCGTTGATGTAGTTCTTCGGCACGCCGCCGGCGATGTAGATGGCAGCCGTCTTCCTCGACTTGACCACGATCTGGGTGAGTTCGTAATTATCGCGGATGGAGTCGATGACCAGATGGGGGCGACCCTCCTGGCGGGCGCGGTGATAGTGGTGGGTCAGGCCGATGCCGATCGAGGAGTCGTTGAGCGCCGGGGCAAACATCGGGATGCCCATTTTATGGGCGGTGCGCACGATGGATTGGTCGTCACTCAGCTTGCTGCCGATGTAGTCCAGGAAGACGCGGGAGGAAGAGTTGGCGGGCTCCAGCTCGTCGGCGAGGTGACCGATCCAGGTGTCGGTCTCGATGAACTTCTCCTCGTCCACGTAGGTGTCGTAGATACGGTCCACCATCAGGTCGCGCAACATGCTGTCGTCGGCATTGGCATCGCCGATGTAATGGCCGAAGCCGCGGGCCTGGTAAATGTCCTGGAACAGAATGGCGCCGGTCGAGACGATGACGTCAATGTAACCGCCGGCCACGAGATCGCGCAGCACCTTGCGCAGACCGGCGGCGATCAGCGGCCCCGCCAGGCCGAGCATGACCGTCGGCCGGCCCTTGTCGGCGTAGAGGTTGGTCATGACGGCGGCGCACTGCCCCAAATTGCGCGCCTGGATCGAGCCGCCCTGCATGGCTTCCACCAGGTCGGCGACGGTCTGCACCTTGTCGAAGTCAATGGGACGAATACGGTCCTTCAACACGCGGCGCTTGGCGCGCTGATCCACATCTTCTTGGCCCGGCAGAACAATATTCTTGGTTGACATGACTCTTGATGATACGCGGAGGATGCGAGCGGAGAAAGGAAGAAACGCCCGCTCAACGCCCGCGCCGAGTCGGTTCCGGCGGAGCCGAATCGCAAGCCCCGAACCTGAAGGAAGGGCGGACGGGAAAGGGGGGAAAGGGCGAAGGGATTTTGCTTCTCTTCCTCCCCGTCACTTCCTCCCCTCCTCCCGCCATCTGGGACCCCCAGGTGGCCGACGCACCAGCGTCCTCCTCAACCCTGCTTGGACGTCGAAGAGCGCCGACGTGGACGTTGACGCACGATCTGCAGACTGTAGCCGCGGTTGGGCGGATAGAGGCGCTCAAGTGTTCGCACCCGTTCATAAAGCTGTTCGGCGGGCAGCGGGGTGAAGCCGTCGGTGTCGGCGATCAAGTCTTCGTAAAAAACGTCGGTGAAGAGCGATGCCATGTAGACGCCGAGCGAATCGGTCTCGGCGGCCCGGTGGTAGTTGCTTTCCACCTCGGGATCGAGCGTCTCGCTGCACCGCCGGTTGAGCGTCTCGAGGCGCCACTCCCAGGCCTCGGGGGTGAGCTCACCACCCTTCTCCTGCACAAACTGTTTCTCGAGCAGTTCACGGTAGTCCGGACGGGCAGGAGTTTCCAACGAGGCGATGTAGGCGATTTTGTCGAAGAACTCCATCGCCAGGCCGTACATGTCCTCGCCGTAGAAGTTGAGGCTGATGAGCAGCAGGTTGCCGGTGGGCTTGATGTCGAGATGGTGGCAGAGTTCCTTGCGGGTCTCGCCTTCGCCGGCTGCGGTGTTGGCGATTCCCACTCCGCGACGCTGCTTGATGAGCCAGGAAACGAAGTAGCAGGCCGTCTTGCCTAGGCGCTGTACAACCGGCTTGGGAACGCTGGCCACCATACGGTCCAGCGAGCCCCATCCCGGTCCGTCGGAGCCGACCACGGCGAACACCAGACCGTTTTCCGCCGTGCGCGTCGCGCCGGTGCGCACCATTTCTTCAACCGAAAGCATGGGAAAAGTGTAGCAGGGGGGACGTTCGCGTCTCCTTGCTACGATCAGATCGCGTGCACCCCCCCTCTCCCCAGCGCATTCGCCTGCTCGCGACCGATGTGGATGGCACGCTGTTGAACCGCCACCACCTGCTGTCGCCCGGCAACCGGGCGGCGGTGCGGCGCGTGGCGGCGGCCGGCATCGAGATTGCGCTGGTGACCGGCCGGCGTCACAGCTACGTCCTGCCGATTGCGCTGGAGCTGGAGGCGGACGTCCACCTCATCACCAGCAATGGAGCCCTGATCCGCTCCTTGCGCGGCGGGCGCGCGGGACCGGTCCTGTTTCGCAACTTCCTGCCCAAGGCCGAGGCGCGGGCTGTCCTGCGCGCGCTACCCGAGTTCCGCGGGCAGGCGGTGGTTACGTTTGCTCGCGATGACGGCGGCGAATTGGTCCTCGAGTCGCCAACCGAGGCCCAGCGTTATTTTGCCGGCTGGCTGGATCACAACCGCGCCGCGGTGACCTACCACGCGCCGCTGGAAACATGCTTGGATACCGACCCCGTCCAGCTCATGTTCGGGGGCACGATCGCGCAGATGGACCGTGCCGTGGCCCAGCTCAGCGCCTCGCCCGCCGGAGCCGCGGTGCGCATGTTGCGCACGACCTACCCGCAACGCGATCTCGGCATCCTCGACGTCCTGCACCGCGACGTCAACAAGGGGGCGGCCGTCGCAGCCCTCGCCGATTCACTGCGCATTGCGTCCAGCGGGGTACTGGCTTTGGGAGACAATTTCAACGATCTGGAAATGCTGGAGTATGCCGGAACGGCGGTGTTGATGGGCAACGCCCACCCGGAGATGGACCGCCCCGGTTGGCATCGCACCGTGGACCACGATGCGGACGGCGTGGCGGTCGCGGTGCGCACGTTTCTCGGGATGTGATGCCACAGTGGAAAGTGGAAAGTGAAAAGTGGAAAGGCGGCCTCATCACTCTTCACTTTGCACTTTCGACTTCTTCTCCCCCTACTTCCCGTAGGTGACGCGCCAGATCAGCTTGCCGCCGTCATCCGAGATCAGGAGCGCGCCGTTGGAGGCAGCCACGCCCACGGGACGGCCGTAGACCTCGCGTTTCGAAGGGTCGGGCACGAAGCCGCTGAAGAAAATTCGCGGAGCGGCCGCGGGGTTGTTGCCGTGGAAGGGGACAAACACGACCTGGTAGCCGTCGCGCTGGTGGCGATTCCATGAGCCGTGTTCGGCAATGAAGGCGCCACGCCGGTAGGCTGCGGGGAAGCCGCGGGGAATTTGAAAGGTGAACTGCAGCGGCGCGACATGCGTGCCGAGCAGTACATCCGGCACGATGGCCTTGGCGACCAGGTCAGCACGCTGCGGCGTGATGCGCGGGTCCACGTGATTGCCGAGATAGCTGTAGGGCCAGCCGTAGAAGCCCCCTTCCGTCACGTGCGTGAAGTAATCCGACGGCAGGTCATCGCCGAGGTTGTCGCGCTCGTTGACCGCGGACCAGAGGTTGCCCGACACCGGATCAAAATCCAGCCCGACTGAATTGCGCAGTCCGCTGGCGTAGATGTGGGAGTTCTTGCCGTCCGGATCGGAGACGATGATGGCGGCGCGGCGCGGGTCCGACTCGATGTCCACGTTGCCCTGCGAACCGACGGCGGTGAACAATTTGCTGCCGTCCTTGCTGAAGACGATGGTTCGCGTCCAGTGCTGGTGGTACCCACCGCCCGGCAGGTCGAGGATCGGTTGCTTGTCCCCGGTGCGCTTGGACGTTTTCGGGTCGTAGGGAAAACGCACCACCTGTGCGCTCTCGGCGACGTAGACATACTTGTCGTGAAAGGCGATGCCGAAGGGCAGGGCGAGGTGGTCCGCGAAAATCTCGCGGTCGGTGCTCACGCCCTTGTGTTGCGGATCGCGCAGGATGACGACCTCACCGGCGCTCGAGTCACTGACGAAGATGTCGCCGTTGGGCGCCACTGCCAGCCAGCGCGGCTCCTTGAAATCGCCCGCAAAAACCGAAACGTGGAAACCGGCGGGCACGGTGGGCATGAAGCCTTCCGGCGCACGGACCACGTGAGGGCCGTTTTCGGCGGCTGGGGTGGAGTAGGGCGGCGGCAGTTGCGGCACCTTGCCGCCGGTCACCTGGGCGGTGGGCAGCGTCGCCTGCCCCAAAAGCATCGTGCTCAGGATCGGCAGGGAAAGCGAGAGTCGGGACAAGCTCATGCGGCGATCTCCAGAGGACAGCTCTAGTATCCAGTGGAAAGTGGAAAGTGGAAAGCGGTGCGGGAAGAGTGGAAAGGCAAAAGAAGCGCGATGCATTGCAGGAACGCGATCCTCGGGGCGTTTAACAACCTACAACTAGGATCCAACAACCTTCCCCAGCAGGTCCCGTAACGCGTCCTGTAAACGTGGATATTGAAAAGTGAAGCCGGCTGCCAGTGCGGCGCGCGGCCAGACGCGCTGACCGGTCAGCACGAGGGACGCCATTTCTCCCATGAGCAAGCGCAGCGCCGCTGCCGGCACGGGCAACACCGCCGGGCGATGCAAGGCGTGTCCCAGGGCGTGCGCAAACTGGCGCATGGGTACCGGTTCGGGCGCGGTGGCGTTGAGCGGGCCGGCGATGTCATGGTCCAGCGCGTAAAGAACCAGGCGCGTCCAGTCATTCGCGTGTATCCAAGAATACCACTGCCGGCCATGGCCCAGTGGGCCCCCCAGACCCAAGCGGAAGGGCGTCAAAAGTCGAGGCAATGCGCCGCCATCGGTGCCGAGCACGAGGCCGGTGCGCAGCAGGACGAGGCGCGTCACGGCGGCCGCCGGCCGTGCCGCCGCCTCCCATTCAGTGGTGACTCGGGCCAGGAAGTCGTGACCGCCGGGGCTCGATTCATCCAGATCCGGGTCGAGCGCATGACCGGGTTGGGCGCCGTAATACCCGATGCCCGAGCTGCTGATCAGGACACGCGGCCGCGGAGCGGCTTGCAGAGCCGCCACGAGATTTTCCGTACTGCGAATGCGTGAGTCGCGGATGCGGGCCTGGCGTTCCGCTGTCCAGCGGCCTCCACCAACTGGCTCGCCGGCAAGATTCACGGCAGCATCGCAGCCCGCAACGCGCGCCTGCCAGGTGCCGGTCTGCGCGGGATCTCCCTGCACCGTAGCGATACCCAGCGGCGACAACGCAGCCGCCGCGCCGCCCGAGCGCGACAGCACGGTGACCGCGTCTCCCCGCGCCCGCAGCGCGCGCACCAAGCGTTGGCCCAGGAAGCCGCTGCCGCCGGTGATGAAGACGTGCACGAGGACAGCTTAGCCGAAGGGCAGAGAGGCGAGGGGCGAAGGCCGAAGACAGAGGGCCGAAAGCCGAGGCTCACGGCTGAGCGCGGAAGGGCGGCAACGCAATCACCTGTTCGGTGGTTTTGTGGTTGGCCCGCGCCCTTCCGCATTCGCCCTTCGGATTCATCGCGTCCAGCCGAGCATGAAGAGGAGGCCGTTCACGCCGGGGTTGTGGCGAAAGATGCTGGCATTCGAGATGTGGATATAGCGCAATTCGACGTTCCAACTGTGGCGCGGGTCGCGCCCAACGGTGACGCCCACCTCGCCCTCGGGGCTGAAGTTCAGCCGCGAGGCGCCTTCGGGAATGTTCCGGCTGGCATACAACACGCTCGCCAGCCCGCCGATGAAGGGGCGAATGCGCGCATGGCCGAGGGTAACAAAGCGAAACCCGATGGGGGCGCCGCCGATGGCCACCGCGGACGCGGGCTGCACGATGACGAAGACCTGCGGTACCTCGATCTCGTATTCCCAAAAACTATCGAGCGGAAAGAGATGGTGCCGGGGCAGCGGGATGGGGTAACCCAGTCGGAGGCCGGCGAGTGCCACGGTTCGGTAAGACACCGACTTGGTCGGGACCGATGGGCCGATGCCCGCCCACCACGTGTGGGTGGCGACGCGGGCCCCGGCCTGTGCCTGCAATGGATACAGGGCGGACAGAATCAGCGCGGCCAGTCCAAAGACTCGGTCCAGACGAAGCGGGTGAATCAGGCGCTCCCCTCCATGAAGGAGGGAGCATGACAGAGTTGCGTGGAAACGGGAACGGCGGCGCCGGGGCCGGCAGCCCCGCTGGGCCGGCGCGTCCGCGTCATCCCCGGTTCTCGATCGGCTGGTAAGGCTGCGGCACCTTGGCGCCGATGTACTCGGCCCGCGGACGGATGAGGCGATTATCGGCGTACTGCTCGAGGACGTGGGCAGTCCAGCCGCTCATGCGCGAGAAGGCGAAGATGGGGGTGAAGAGGTCGGGCTGGATGCCGAGCGTGGCGTAAACCGAGGCGGAGTAGAAGTCCACGTTCGGGTTGAGGCCCTTCTCCTGCTTGACGAACTCCTCGATACGACGCGACATCTCGTAGAGCTGCGGCGTCCCCTTCTTCTCCCCCAGCTCGCGCGACATCTGACGCAGGTGCGTGGCGCGCGGGTCTTCAGTGTGGTAAACGCGGTGGCCGAAGCCGGGGACCTTGGACTTTTTCACCAGCATGGCTTTGACGAAGGCGATGGGGTCGCCATTGCCGATCTGGTTGAGGATCTTGATGACCGCCTCGTTGGCTCCGCCGTGTAGGGGGCCTTTCAAGGCTCCGAGCGCGGCGGTGATGGCGGAGTGCAGATCGCTCAGCGTGGCGGCGGTGACCCGCGCCGCAAAGGTCGAGGCGTTGAACTCGTGGTCGGCGTGCAGAATCAGGGCGATGTCGAGCGCGCGTTCCGCGGTGGCGATCGGCCGTTCGCCGGTCAGCATGTAAAGGAAATTGCCGGCAATGCTGAGGTCCATGGCCGGGGCAATGGGGGATTTGCCGTGGCGCAGGCGATCAAAGGCTGCGATCAGGGTGGGCGTTTGCGCGACCAGACGCACCGCTTTGCGCTGATTGCCGGCGGGCGTCATGTCGGCCACATCAACGTCGTAGTGGGCGAGCGCCGAGACGGCGGTGCGCAGCACGTCCATGGGAGGCGCTTCTTTGGGCAACTGGGCGAGCAGCTTCAGGACAGCTTCGGGAACCGTGCTGGCGACGCGGAGTTGCTCATCGAGCTGGCGCAGTTCGGCGGCCGTGGGCAGCCGGCCATGCCAGAGCAAATATGTGGTCTCGGGAAAACTCGAGCGCTCGGCCAGATCGTGGATATCGTAGCCACGGTAGGCGAGAACGCCCTTGTCACCGTCAATGAAACAGATGGACGACGGGGAAGCGACTACATCCTCGAGTCCGCGGGAAGCCACCGTGGGCATGCGTTTCTCCGGTCCGCTACGAGCCAGACGTCAACGTTGTATTTCCAGCCGTGCCGCCCGGCCGCTGGGAAGGCGCCGGACGCAACCATTTTTTATAGCTTACTTCGGCACCACTCGTAAACCAATCAATGCCAATCCGCGCGCCCTTGTTCTTGACTTGCGCAGCCCCTTTCAGTAGGTTCGGGGCCGGTACTCCGCCGCAAACGCGGGGGCGCGACGTGTCGTTTGTGAGACCCCATGGCCCATCGTATTCTGACCCTGACCACCGACTTTGGCTGGTCCGATCCCTATGCCGGCGCCATGAAAGGCGTCATCCTCAGCTTGGCGCCGGAGGTCACCCTGGTTGACCTGAGCCACGGCGTGGCGGCGCACGACTTGTTGGATGCCGCGTACACGTTGGCCCAGGCTTACCGTTACTTCCCCACCGACACCATCCATCTCGTTGTGGTGGACCCCGGCGTCGGGACGACGCGGCGTCCCATCTTGGTACGGGCCGGCACCCAACTGCTGATCGCCCCGGATAATGGCGTGCTTTCGCTGGTCTATGACCAGGAGCCGGAAGCGGTGGTGCGTCACATCACGTCCACCCACTACTTCCGGACTAACCCCTCCCAGACGTTTCATGGCCGCGACGTCTTCGCGCCCGTGGCTGGCTGGCTGGCCAAGGGGATCGAGCCGGAAAAATTCGGCGACCCGATCACGGACTTCGTCCGTTTTGCCGTTCCCAAGCCGAAAGCGGTGGCCGGCGAGGTGCGCGGTGTCGTTCTCAAGGTCGACCGTTTCGGCAACCTCATCACCAACCTCACCCCGACCGACCTTCCCACGCTGGCGCCGGAGTCAACCAGTCTTCCTGCGTTTTCCCTCACCGTGGGCAAAGGCAATGTGACGGCCGTGCGTCGCGCTTACGCCGAGGCGGCGCCGAACGAAGTGTTCGCCATCTGGGGCTCGGCCGGCTACTTGGAACTCTGCGCCAACCGCGCCTCCGCCTCTCGCCTCTGCGGCGCCGAGCGGGGCGCGGAAGTGGTGGTAATACTCACAAGTTAAACGGCTGGAAAAATCGTGGCGGCGATGCCCGCCGCTCCGCCCAGGAGCGCTGCAGGGATGAACCTCTCCATCAGAACTCGGGTACGAGGGGCAGCGACCAACGGAGAGGCCGGAGGCGGACTCCCGCGTGGCCGACGCACCAACGTCGTTTTCTTCCCGCTGCGGGCTGGCTGCGGTTAAACTAATTCATTCCGGTCCAGTTTATTTTCTTCACGGGAGTAAGGGTGTCATGGGAAAAGTTGCCAAAACGGCAAATCGCGACAAGGCGGGGCAGGGCGAGCAAGCGTGCCCGAAGTGCGGCAAGCCGGTACGGATCGTGAAGCGGATCCGCAACCGTGAGATGGGTCTGGCGGGCGGTATGTGGCTGTCCTGCTCGGCCTGTGACTTTGCCGAGCGCCTTTAGGACTTTTACAGGTAAAGGGTCCGCGCCTCGTCCGAAGGCCGGGCACGCCATTTTGCAGTAGGCCGCCGCAGCCATTCGGCTCTCGGCGGCCGCTTTGCGTTTCAGCGAACCCGCTCCCTCACTCTCCCACTCGCAGAACCTTCATCAAGTTTGTCCGGCCGGGAACGCCGAACGGTGAGCCCGCCACGATGGCGACGGTGTGTCCCGGCTGGACCAGTTTCAGGTCGAGGAGTTGGCGCTCGCCCTTGCCCAACATCTCGTCGGTGCTGACAATCTCGGGCGACGCAATCGGAACCACGCCCCAGTAGAGGGCCAAACGCGTGCGCGTGCGCGGGCTGGGCGCAAGGGCATAGATCGGGCAGGGAGGTCGGTAGCTGCTCACCAGGCGTGCGGTGGAGCCGCCCTTCGTATACACCGCAATGGCGTTGAGATTGAGATCAACCGCGGTCCGCGCCACCGACTCGGCGATCGCCTCCGGGATGCTCATCTCCAGCCCGCTGCGATGCACCACTTTCGGCGGCTCAATGGCCTCAGCCTCCTGAATGATGCGGGCCATCATTCGCACCGCCTCCACCGGATATTTTCCGCTCGCCGTTTCCGCCGAGAGCATGACCGCGTCCGAGCCGTCCAGGATGGCGTTGGCGACATCGCTGGCCTCTGCCCGCGTGGGCCGCGGGTGCTCGGTCATGGACTCCAGCATCTGGGTGGCGGTGATGACCGGGACGCGGTGGGCGCGGGCGCTGCGGATGATGCGCTTCTGAATGGCCGGGACCTTCTCCGGCGGCAGCTCCACCCCAAGATCGCCGCGCGCCACCATCACGCCGTCGGAGAAATTCAAGATCTCTTCCAGCCGGTCGATGGCCTGCGGCTTCTCGAGTTTGGCGATCACCGGGGTATCGAGGCCCTGCCCGTCATGTCGTTGCGCCCAATGCCGAATGCGTTCACGCAGCACCTGGACGTCGTGTTCGCTGCGCACAAAGGACAGCGCCACATAGTCCACCTCCTGCTCCAAGCCGAAGTGGAGGTCGGCCACGTCCTTATCCGTGACGGCCGGGATGGAGAGCCGACTGCCGGGCAGGTTGATGCCCTTCTTCTCGTTGAGGGCGCCACCGGCGACCACGTGGCAATGGATCTCACTGCCGGTCACGTGGTCCACGCACAGCTCAAGCAGGCCGTCATCGAGCAGGATCGCTTCACCCGCGCGGACCTCGCCGGAAAGATCAAGCGTGGTGAAGACGCGCTCCACGGTGCCATCCCCGCTGCCGGCCAGCAAGGTGAGTTTGGCGCCCGGCTCCAGCTTGACCGGCACGTGCCCGGCCAGAACTCCGGTGCGGATCTTGGGTCCGGAAAGATCCTGCAGGATGGCGATCGGACGATCCAACTCGCGGGCAACCTGTCGAATGCGTCCGATCAGCGCGGCATGAAAGGCGTGGTCGCCGTGCGAGAAGTTAAGCCGCGCCACATCCATGCCGGCCTCGGCCAAGGCGCGGATTGTCGATAGATCGTGGGAGGCCGGTCCGAGGGTGCAGACGATTTTGGCGCGACGCATCAAGGGTGAATGGGGTCGGTTGCGGATTCGCGGTCGCGCTGGGAAGACGGCAACGACGGGGACGTCTTTCCAGCAAATAAGGCACCTTACTTTACCGCAGGACGGCTGACGGTTCGAGCCACTATGACGGGCAGTGCCGATCGTCGGCCTGATTTCGAGCGCCTCGAGGCCCCGTCGCGTCGCCTTCCGAGAAGCCGCGATCGCATGGGCCTTGCCGGAGAGCGACCAACGGGAGCGGCGCGGGTGAAGCTCCGGCGTGGCGGACGCGCCAGCGTCAAAGTCGGTCGCCTCCGTGTCAGAATGGCGGGGTTGCACCGACTTCGCTGCCAAGGATTCACCCTACCGCATGGCTGTTGAGAATCCGAACCCGCCCGCCGAGCCGGGCCGGCGTCCCGCCGTTCAGGTGTTCGTCGCCACGACGGTGATGCTCACCTTCATCTCGTTCTGGAGGGCGGCCGCGATTGTGCTGGCCGACCTGGCCTCCTCCGCCTATTACGTGGGCGGCGACACCGAGAACGTGATCGGCCGAAGCGCCCCCTGGTTCATTCTCGGCGTCATGCTGTTCAGCTACGCGGTACGCGCGCTGTACATCGAGTCGAGCAGCATGTTCGTGCGCGGCGGCGTCTACCGTGTCGTCAAGGAGGCCATGGGCAGCCACCTGGCGAAGATTTCGGTTTCGGCGTTGATGTTCGACTACATCCTCACCGGGCCGATCAGCGCCGTGGCGGCGGGCGTCTACATGGCCGGCTTCGTGCAGAATCTTGCCGCCCACTTCGGCTACCACATCCTGGAGAGCACCCACTCGGTCAACTACTTCGGCGCCGTGTTTGCGGTTCTCGTGACGCTCTACTTCTGGCGCAAGAACATTCTCGGGATGCACGAGTCGAGCCAGAAGGCCCTGCGCATCATGCAGATCACCACTGTCATGGTGGTGATGATCATCGTGTGGTGTTTCATCACCCTGCTCAAAGTCGGGGTGCATTGGCCGCCGGCGCCGGTGCCCGGCAACATGAAGCTCGGCCGCGATACGCTGGGCTGGCTCTACGGAACCCGCTTCAGCCACTTCGCCCCCCTGCTGGTGATGGTGGGCTTCGGTCACTCGGTGCTCGCCATGAGCGGCGAGGAGACGTTGGCGCAAGTCAATCGCGAGATCGAGAGCCCGAAACTCAAAAACCTGCAGAAGGCCGGGCTGATTATCTTCATCTACAGCCTGCTGTTCACCTCCCTGGTCTCGTTCTTTGCAGTGATGATCATTCCCGACCATGCGCGACCGCAGTACTTCGCGAACCTGATCGGCGGCCTGACGGTGTACCTGGTCGGCCCGGTCGGGCTTCGCCTGGCGATGCAGGCGTTCGTGGTTCTAGTGGGCGCCCTGATCCTCTCCGGCGCGGTGAATACCGCCATTGTGGGTTCAAACGGCGTGTTGAACCGGGTCAGTGAAGACGGCGTGATGACCGACTGGTTCCGCCATCCGCACCGCCAGTTCGGCACCACGCACCGCATGATCAACCTGATCGTCGGGCTGCAGATCCTGACCATCGTGCTCAGCCGTGGCAACGTCTACCTGTTGGCGGCGCTTTACGCCTTCGGCGTGATCTGGAGCTTCGCATTCAATGCGCTCGCCGTGTTGGTGCTGCGATTCACCGAGCCGGAGGGACGCGAGTGGAAAGTGCCCGGCAATCTGACCGTCGCGGGGCGCGAGTACCCGATTGGCGTGGCGGTGATCGGTTTGATCCTGTTCGCCATCGCCGGCGTCAACCTGTTTACCAAGCCGGTGGCAACCACGGCCGGCCTGATCGTCAGCGGCGCGTTTTTTATCCTCTTCACCATCTCGGAACGCGTGACGCAGCGGAAGCAGAAGTTCGGCAACGAGCACCTCGACAAATTCCAGGTCACCGGCCGCGCCGATCTGGCGGCGGATGGGTTGCGCGTGCGGCCCGGCAACGTGCTGGTTTGTGTGCGCGATCCCCATACGCTGCACCAGTTGCGCTACGCCCTGTCGCGAACCGACACCACGCGGCAGGACGTGGTGGTGATGACCACGCGTCTCTACAGCATTGCCCATCAGGACCTCGACGAGAACCAGGTCTTCGACCACTTCGAGCAGGAACTCTTTACCAACATCGTTGCGGTGGCGGAAAAGGCGGGTAAACCGGTCTCGCTGCTGGTGGTTCCGGGCAAGGATGTGTTTCAGAGCATTATCGTGACGGCGCAACGCCTGCAGTCGTCCACCATCGTCGTGGGCTATTCCGCCAAGCTTTCCAGCGAGGAGCAGGCCAAGCTGACCGGCGACGCCTGGGAGGGCCTGCCCGACCCGCGGCCCCGCCTTACTTTGGAAGTCCTGCAACCGGATGGTTCCGTGCAGGTCTATTATCTCGGTCCACACACGCCACGCCTGCGTCCCGAGGACCTCGAACTGCTGCATAACCTCTGGCTGGAGGTCACCGCTGACCAGGCGAACCGCAACCTGCATCACTACGACGTGGTGGCGCTCGCCCTGCATGAGTTGCAGGATGACCTGCACAGCGGGCGGCGCGAAGCCGTCATCGAACGCCTGCGCGCGCTGGCGCAGCAGCAGTTGCCCGTCACCCCGGAGGTGGAAAGCAAGGCTCCGGCGGCGAAGTGAATTCCATGGAGCGTAGAGTGTGAAGCGTGGAGCATCCTGGCAACCGGCAGTCGGTCCTTACGCTCCACGCTCCACTCTCAACGTGCCATGCGGGTTCGTCGCCTGTTAAAGTAGAGGTCAGCGGCCAGGCACGTGGGGAAACCCGACGCGCGCCGTGGCTTGGGGTGTCTCGCGCATGCAGATTGTCGGCTCCTTTGCGGTCTTGTTGGCCTTTGTTCTGGCCGCTTACGCGCTACTGGTGGGCATTGCCGGCCTGAGCCTGCGCCACGACCGGCTGGTCGGCAGCGCCTTGCGCGCCGCCACCGCGGTATTTCCGGTGCTCACCGTTGGGGTCGGCTGCCTGGTCGCGCTGATTCTACGCAACGACTTTTCGCTGACCTATATCGCGGAGCACAGCAACCGCGCCCTGCCGTTCTACTACAAGATTGCCGTCTTCTGGTCGGGGCAGGAGGGCTCGCTGCTGTTCTGGAGCTGGTTGCTGGCCGGCTATGGCTTCGTCGCTATTCTGCGCAGTCGCACCACCGCCCCGCAGCTCCGGCCCTTGGTAGGAACGATCCTGATGGGGGTGCAGGTCTTTTTCCTCACCCTCAATAACTTTGTCGCGACACCCTTCGCCTCGTTGAACCAGGCCACCCCGCCGGACGGCAACGGCTTGAACCCGTTGCTGCAGTACCCGCAGATGGTCATCCACCCGCCCATGCTCTACATGGGCTACGTGGGGTTCTCGGTGCCCTTCGCCTTCGCCTTGGCGGCGCTGATCAAGAAATACCCCGGCGACCGTTGGATCGGGGTGACGCGCCGCTGGACCATGGTCGCCTGGGGTTTTCTCTCCATCGGCATCGTGCTGGGAGGCCACTGGGCCTACTCCGTGCTCGGTTGGGGCGGCTACTGGGCGTGGGACCCGGTCGAGAACGCCTCTTTCCTCCCCTGGCTGATGGGCACCGCCTTCCTGCACTCCGTCATGATGCAGGAGAAGCGCGGCATGCTGAAGGTGTGGAACATCTGGCTGGTGTTTTCAACCTTCCTGCTCGCCATCTTCGGTACCTTCCTCACGCGCTCGGGCGTGGTGAGTTCGGTGCATGCCTTTGCGCAGTCCTCGATCGGGGGCTGGTTCATCGGCTTCATCGTCATTGCCATCTCGGTATGCCTGTTCACGTTCATGAAGAACCGCGAGTTTCTGCGCAGTGAACACACGCTGGAAAGCACCGCCTCGCGCGAAAGTGGCTTCCTCTTCAACAACTTCGTGCTGCTGCTGGCGGCCTTTGCGATCCTTTGGGGCACGCTGTTTCCGGTGCTCTCGGAGTGGGTGCAGGGACAGAAAATCACCGTGGGGCGCGAGTTCTTTGACCGCATTGATATCCCCATCTTTTTGTTTCTGATTTTCCTGACCGGTGTTGGCCCGCTGCTGGCGTGGCGGCGCACGTCGTTTTCGAGCTTGCGCCGCAATTTTCTGGTTCCCACGGGGGCGGCCGTCCTCACCGCCGTCGGTTGCCTGGTGGGCGGTATCCGCAGCCCCTACCCGATCGTCTCGTTTTCCCTGGTGGCGTTCGTGGTGGTATGCATAGCGATGGAGTTCGGACGCGGGGCGAAGGTGATCGCGCAGCGTCAGAAGATTGGACGCCCACGGGCACTGGCCCAACTCACGTTACGCAACACGCGTCGCTACGGCGGCTTCGTCGTCCATGTCGGCATCATGCTGATGGCGGTTGGCATCACGGGCTCGGCCTTCAATCGCGATGTGGAAGGGCCGATTCCCTATAAGGCGCACTTGCAGCTCGGCCCCTACACGTTGATCTCGCAGGCCAACACCCAGGACGACAACGAAAACTATTCCTCCGAAGCCGCCATCATTGACGTGACGCGCAACGGGCGTCATATCACCACGCTCTACCCTTCGCGCCGCATGTACAAGGCGTCGCAGCAGGCCGCTTCGATGGTCGCCATTCACAGCACGCCGCTTGAGGACATTTACTTGGTCTATGCCGGCGACGATCCGATGACGCGGCAGCCCATTCTGCACGCCTTCCTGAACCCGCTGGTGTTCTGGGTCTGGGCCGGCGCGGTGGTGCTGGTGCTGGGCATCCTGATCGCGCTGCTGCCCAACCGGACGTTCCCCAGTCGTGTTTCCGAAGAAGTCGGGCGCAACGCGGTCACGCAAAAGGCGGGGGCATGAAAATCTCACCGGCATGGGTCGGAAAAGGCTTGGTGCTGCTGGTGCTGCTGGCGGGTGTCGGTTTGCGGGGCGACGGCCCCGATCCGGGACGCTTCCGTCGCATCGGCAATCAGCTCATGTGCAGCTGTGGCTGCACCCAGGGGGCGCTGGTCTGCAACCACGTCGGCTGTCCGGTGGTCGAGAACCTGCGCAGCGAGATCGCCCAGCGCGTGCAGAGTCCCGACTCCGATGCGCTCATCCTGCAGGCCTTCGTGCAAGAGTACGGGCCGGCAGTGCTGGCCGTGCCCCCTGACAAGGGCTTTGGACGGCTGGCATGGGTCACGCCGTGGGCGGTCGGCCTGCTCGGTTTGGGCATGCTGGTGGTGATCATTCAAGTCTGGTCGAAATCGCGGGCGCAACAGCAGGCGTTGGCGCTGGCCCATCAGGTGTGTCCTGAGACCCTGGCCAAGGTGCACGCCGACATGGAACGGGAGCTGAAGAACCCATGACCGCAGCCATGGCCGTCCCCATCGCACTCTGCGTACTGCTCGCCCTAGGGGTGGGCTACTGGGTCTTCTCGGCGCCCTACGAGAACTTCCAGGAGCCGGCGGGGGATGCGCTGCGCCGCGCCCTGCGCGACAAGAAGCAGTCCATCTACGACAACCTGAAGGATCTGCATTTCGAATACCTCGCGGGCAAGCTCTCCGAAGAGGACTACCAAAGCAGCCGCCGCATGTTGGAGGGCGAAGCCGCCGTCGTGGTCGCGGAGTTGGAACTGGCCAGCACCCAGTCGTGAGCTCATTGCAGCGCCCGGCATTCGCCGTCGCGCCCCCTTTGGACGATCCATATTCATGTCACTCTTTCGCCGCCTTCCTCTCGTTCTGCTGAGCGCACTGGCGCTCGTCGCCGGTCTCAGCGCCCAGATCTCCGGTAGCGTCACCAACGGCACCACGCCCGGTCCTGTGGCGGGTGCCAGCGTAGCGCTGATCCAGTTGCAAGGCGGCATGCAGCCGGTCGCCGACACCCACACCGACGCCGCCGGACATTTTTCCTTTTCGCAGTCGGCCCCCGCCGGAGTGCCGATGCTGTTGAAGGTGGAATACAAGGGCGTGCCCTACTTCCAGCCCCTGCCACCTAACCAGACCCAGGCGGTGGTGGAGGTCTTCGAGCCGAGTGCGGATGAGAGCCAGCTGCATTTGTCGGCGCATTTAATCGTCGTGCAGCCCGAGCAGCTGCAGATGGCTGTGGTGGATGAGTACGTGCTGGAAAACACGCTGGAACCCAAGCGCACGCTGTATCGCGATGGCGGGTTGTTTCGGTTCCGGGTCCCCACCGGCACGCAGCCGGACGGCGCGCGCGTCATCGGGCCAAGCGGCATGCCGATCAGTCGCCCGCCCGTGCCCACCGCCTCGAACGGCATCTTCACGGTGGATTACCCGGTACGCCCGGGCGAGACCCGCATCCAAGTTTCTTATCGCGTGCCATACGGCAGCCTGCATGCCGACCTGACCGAACATCCGCTCTACCCGACCGATCACCTGCGGGTCTATGTGCCTGCGCCGATGCAGTTTACCGGCGCCAACTTCGCGCCCGTCGGCCAGCAGGACGGCTTCAAGGTCTACGAGGCGCAGGGCGCCGTGCGGCCGGACGACGCCGGCGCGGGCTTCCGGTTTACGGTGAGCGGCGATGCGCCGCCCCCTGCATCCGACAGCAGCGCCAGCCAGGGCAGTACGACCACCGCCACTCAGCCGGCCGGCGATGCCGCGGCCGTGCCTGACCAAGCCGCTCCGCCCAAAACTTTTCTGGAGCGCAACCTCTGGGTCATCCTGGCGTTTCTGGTGATGGGAGCCGCTGGGGGGTTTGGCTACCTGTTATCCCGACCGAAGACTGCGGGTGCCCCGCAATCGAATGCGCCGGCAGTTGGCCGCACCGGCGACGACCCGCTCGGCCGTCTGCGAGACGAGTTGTTCCTGCTCGAAGTACGGCGCACCACGGGTGACATCGGCGCTGCGGAGTACCAGACGGCGCGCGCCGCACTCGATCGGCGCATGAAGCAGTTGGCGGGGAAGAGCCAGGGCTGACCGCGCCAGGGCCCCGGTTACGGGGGCAGCGACCAACGGGAGCGCCGGGGGCGGAGCCTCCGCGTGGCCGACGCGCCAGCGTCGCGGGTATACTGGCTCTGAACAGGAACCATGGCACGGACACGGCTGCAATTCGGGTTGGCGCTGGCGGTCATCATCGGCACGCTCTCATGGCTGGCCTTTACCGGCATTCGCGACTCGAAGACGTACTACGTCACGCTCAGTGAGTTGGGTCGCGATACCTCCGGACACCGCTTGCGGGTGGCCGGCGAGGTGGTGCCGGGCAGCATCGTGCGCCAGCCCGGCCATTTGGCGTTTACCTTGGAGCAGGGCAAGCTGACACTGCCGGTGGTCTACACCGGGAATGAACCGCCCCCGGACACCTTCGTGGATCACGCCCAAGCCATAGCGACCGGGCAGCTGCAGTCCAACGGGACCTTTGCAGCCACCGCCATCCAGGCCAAATGCGCCTCCAAATACGAACCCAAAGGCGTGCGCGCCACCGGCACCAAGCCGCGTGAGTCGGCCGGAACCATGTAGGTTGTTCGATGATGGTGGTTGGTGGTTTGCGGCCCACGCGAGCCGCCGCATCTGGTGCGACGCCACAACGCCAACACCTGAAATCGAACCATCCATCGAACCATACCTGGATGCGCCGCACTCCACGATGCAACCGCCAACCGTCAACAGCCAACCGTTACTCCACTGCGACCGCCTGACCCGTTTCTACGGCATCTTCCCCGCGTTGCGGGAGGTGAGTTTTCAGTTGCCGGCGGGCTGCCTGGTCGGGCTCTACGGCCCCAATGGCGCGGGAAAGAGCACCTTGTTGCACCTGTTGGCCGGGGTGCGACGGCCGAGTTCGGGCAGCATTCTGCTGGGCAACGCCAGGGCGGGTTCCGCGGAAGCGCGGCAGCGAACCGGCTACCTCGCCCACGACAGCCTGCTGCATCCTCACCTCACTGTTACTGAGAACCTCACGTTTTACGCCACGCTTTACGGGCTGCCTGCGACCGCGGTGGGGAAGGCGCTGGCCCAGACGCGCGGGGAGTATCTGGCGGCGCTGAAAGTCGGCGAACTCTCGCAGGGCATGCGGCAGAAGGCCGCCTTGGCGCGTTGCCTGCTGCACACCCCGCAATTGCTGTTGCTGGACGAACCTTTCGCCAGCCTTGACCGCGCGACCGTCGAAGAACTGCAGCAGGCGTTGGCGGGATTGCGTGATGCCGGAATGACCATCCTCGCCAGCACGCACACGCCGCAACTGCTGGAGGGACTGGCCGATGGAGCCATGGTGCTCGAACGCGGCCGGCTGCGGCAATGCGAGTTGGGACTGCGATCGGCGGAAGCGGGGAAGCACTAGCGCATGGCCGACTTTCGCATCGCCTGGGCAACGCTGACGCGCGATGTGCGGCTTGAGCTGCGTACCCGGGAGTCGTTCAACGCGATGTTGTTTTACGCGCTGCTGGTGGTGGTGATCTTCAGCTTCGCCTTCGAGTCGGAGGCCGAGCTGACGGCGCGCGTCGGCGGCGGCCTGCTCTGGGTGGCCTTCCTGTTTGCCGGACTGGTGGCGCTCGATCGCGCCTTCGTGCGCGAAATGCCGGGCGATACCCTCACCGGGCTGTTGCTCTCGCCCGCGCCGCGCGCGGCGCTGATGGCCGGCAAGTTCGTCTCCAGCTTCGTGCTGATGCTGACCATCGAGGCGGTGCTGCTGCCGCTGTTTGCGGTGCTCTTTAACGTCTCCTCCGAGGTGCATTGGGGCGGCATCGTCCTGACGGTGGTGCTCGGGACGTGGGCGCTGGCGGTCACCGGAACCTACTTTTCGGCGATGAGCATCCACACCCGCCATCGCGCCCTGTTGCTGCCCTTGTTGCTGCTGCCGGTGGCCATTCCTGCGATCATTTCCATGGTGCAGGCCACGCAGGTGTTCCTCAGCCGGAGCGGAGTGGCAAACTACTGGTGGAAGTTGCTCTTCGGCTTCGACGTGGTCTTCACCGCGCTCGGCCTGCTGCTCGCCGACGTGGTGCTCGATGTGGACTGAGATGCCCTGGACTGAAATCAAAATATGGAAGCGAAACGCCTGACACCTGCGACGGGGCCGCGCCCGACTTCGAACTGGATCGTGCTCTGGGGAAGTCTCACCTTGCTGCTGCTGCTGGTCGGACTCTACCTGGCGCTGCTCTGGGCGCCGGAAGAGGCGACCATGGGCATTTACCAGCGCATCTTCTACTACCACGTGCCGGCAGCCATTACGGCGTTCGTGGCGTTCTTCATCAATCTCGTTGCCAGTGTGGTCTACCTCTTGCGCCGCTCCCGCATCGCGGACGCATGGGCCGTGGCCTCGGCCGAGGTTGGCGTCGTCTTCCTCACCATCAATCTGATCACCGGGCCCATCTGGGCCAAGCCCATCTGGGGCATCTGGTGGACGTGGGACGCACGCCTCACGCTCGACCTCGTGCTCTGGGTGATGTATGTCAGTTACCTGCTGTTGCGACAGTTGACCCCGCGCGGCGAGCTCCAACCGCGCCTGGCGGCGGCGCTGGCCTGCTTCTTTTTCGTGGACGTGCCGATCAACTACATGGCCATCCGCTGGTGGCATACGCAGCACCCCCAGCCGGTCATCTTCGGAGGCCCGGGCTCCGGTCTGGCGCCGCCAATGTACGTGGCACTGGCCATTTGCTGGATGGCCTTCATGGCGTTGGGATACGTCCTGTTGCGCCTGCGAATCGAGCAGGAGATGGACCGCCACGCCCTCGACGACGCGCAGCGCGCCCTGCTGCTCGAAGATGTCGGCGGTTGAATACAGATCGGGAACGCAGGCAGGGCAACCCTGAGAGTGTTGGAGTTGGGAGACAAGGAGTCAGCATGCACAGCGTAGTAGCCGCTTTTGCGGCGGCCTGGATCATTCATATCGTGTACCTCTTCACGCTCGCCTCCCGGCAGCGCGAGTTGCGCCGCGCCCTCAACGCGGTGACCACGCAGCGCGACGTGCGCTGAACCATGCGTGTCCACGTCCTCTTTTTCGGGCCGATCGCCGACCAGTTGAGGCGACGCGAAGACCGGCTCGAACTGCCGGCAGGCGCGATCGCGGCCGACGTCCACGCCCATTACCGCGCGCTCCTGCCGGCCCTGGGCGCCCTGGGCGCGCAGGTGCAGGTGGCCGTCAATCAGGAGTTCTGCTCGCCCGCCATCGAGTTGCACGATGAGGACGAGGTGGCGCTCCTGCCTCCGATGAGCGGCGGTTCCGAGGCCGCCCCGCCGCGCGCTGTGATCGCCGAATTGGTCCGCGTCCCGATTGATCGCGAGGCGCTGCAGGCCCGTCTCAAAGCGCCCGCCGACGGCGCGGTGGTGCTGTTCGACGGCGTTGTGCGCAACCACTCCGTTCACCAGGGACGATCGCTGCGCACTCAGCACCTCGAGTACGAGGCCTACGAGCCCATGGCCCTCAAGCGCATGCGCGCCATCGGCGAAGAAGTTCTCCGACGCTGGCCGGTGGACAGCATCGCGCTCGTGCACCGACTCGGACGTCTCGAGATCGGCGAGTCCAGCGTCGTCATCGTCGTCACCTCCGCCCATCGCCAGCCGGCCTTCGAGGCCTGCCGCTGGGCCATTGACACCCTCAAGAACTCCGTGCCGATCTGGAAGAGAGAACATGCCGCGGACGGCACGGTCTGGGTCGAGGGGGAGTTTCCGGCAGAGAGCGCCGGAAAGTAGCGTGCAGCGTTGAGCGTCGGGCGTGGAGCGTTGGTCCGTCGAGCCTGGGGCGGCAGGCCCCGCGTGGCCGCGGCGGCCCGCGTCACGTCGCACCTGCTATGATCACGTCATCCCATGCCAGAGCGTGATTTTCTGACTGCGGCGGTCGCGATTGCCCGATCTGCGGGTGCGATTTTGTTGGGGCATTTCGGTACCGTGCGGGTGGAATACAAGGGTATCGCCGACATCGTGACGGCGGCCGACCGTGCTTCCGAGAAGTTCATCGTCGAGCGGTTGCAGGCCGAGTTCCCCGACCACGCCATCGTGGGCGAGGAGGGCACGCGCACCGAATCCAGCAGCGGCTTCCGCTGGTACATTGACCCGTTGGACGGCACCACGAATTTCGCCCATGGATTGCCGCTCTTTGCGGTCTCGATGGGCTTGGAATACCACGGCAAGCTGATCGCCGGGGTGGTCTACAACCCTGCCGATGACACGCTGTATACCGCGGCCCGGGGCCGGGGCGCCCAGTGCAACGGAAATGCGCTCCACGTCTCCCCGATCGGGCATCTCTCCGACAGCCTGCTGGCCACGGGGTTTCCATCTCCGAAACGGACGGAGAACCCGAACATTTATTTCTACCAGGCGATCACGTTGCGCAGTCACGGCGTGCGACGCCTGGGCTCTGCCGCGCTCGACCTGTGCTTCGTCGCCAGCGGCCGCTTCCAGGGCTTCTGGGAATTTCACCTCAACTCCTGGGACGTGGCGGCGGGAGCGCTGATCGTCGAGGAGGCCGGTGGGCGCCTGAGCGACATGCTGGGCCAGCCCTTCCAGATGGACAGCCCCGAGGCGGTGGCCAGCAACGGCCACATTCATGACGAAATGCTCGCGGCGTTTCGCAGCGTCTTCGAGGCGACCGAGACCCCGGCGCTGCCCTCGCCGGCATCTTATTACCAGCGCCGGATGGCGTCCCGGTCATCGCGATAGTCGCTCCATGCAGTCCTTGTTCAACTCCGCGCCGGCCCGCCGGCGCTACCTCCCGCGCATGCACCGACTGCTGCATACGCCGCGACGCGCGCAGCGCGCGCGGGATCCGCAGATCTCCGAACATGCCCTGCTTCTGCCCGGCCTGCCGCCCGGCCTCTCCGGCCTGCGGCTGGTGCAGTTGTCCGACATTCACCACGGCCTCTACGTCCCGCTGGCCGAGGTGGCTCGCTGCGTCGACCTGGCCAACGCTCTCCGGCCGGACCTGATCGTGGTCACCGGCGACTTTGTGACGCAGTCGGCGCAGTTCATTCCACCGGTGGCAGCCATGATGGGACGGTTACGAGCGCCGCTGGGGATCTTCGCGGTGCTTGGCAACCACGATTTTCGCGCCGGGGCGGAGACGCTGACCACGGCGCTGCGCACGCAACGCGTCCACGTGCTGCGCAACGCGCACGAATACATCGAGACGCCGCGCGGCCGCATCAAGATCGTGGGCATTGACGACTCGCGGCAGCGCCCCGACCTGCGCCGCGCCATGGGTGCCGCCGAACCGGGGCAGTTCACGCTGCTACTGGCACACAACCCGGTGGCGCTGGAGGAGGCGGCCGCGGCGGGCGTCGATTTCGTGCTTTCCGGCCACACCCACGGCGGCCAGATCAAATTCCAGTTCGCGGACGCGTTCTATTCGCGCTTCGCCCCGGCCGGATTCTTGTCGCGGGGCAAGACGCGCATGTACGTCAGTCGCGGCACCGGCCGCGTGATCGTCCCGCTGCGCTTCGGAGCACCGCCGGAACTCGCGGTCTTCACGCTCTACGCGCGCGGAAATGGTGGACGGTAGACGGTAGGCAGTGGATGGTCGAGGAGCGACAGGTCGGCGGGATCTGCAATGACGCCAACAACCAACAACCATAATCCAACAACAGTTGACGCCGAACTGTCTACCGCCCACCTTCTCAAGCAGCCGCGCCGTTGTGATGGATGTGTTTGCTGCTGTAAACGGCGGTGGCGCCGGCGTTGGTGAGGAGGCGGCGCGGCTCCCGTCCCCTGAGGGCGTCAGGGTAGGCGGTGAGCAAGAGCGCCCCATGGCGCAGTTGTTCGGTGATCGCCTCGGCATCGTCGACGTGCATGCCCAAGGCGATCATGGCGGCGGTGAAGCCCTCGTCGCCTCCGAAAGCGCCCAAATCCCCGGCCTTGATCATCGCGCTCATGAGCGGGCCTGCAGCGATGACCGCACCCACGCCCGGCATGGTAAAGGCGCCAATCGAAGAAAGCCACTGCAGTGATTGCATCTCGTGAGAGTGCTGGTCCGCGAGGCACAAGACGCCCACTTCAGCCTCGGAGTAGCCCGCGCTACGCAACGCCCCGAGCCCCTGTCGAAAGGCGTCATACACGGGAAAACTTCCAAACACGATGGGGATCGGCTCCGGAGGGGTGTGCTGGGTCATGTCGGGTCGATTCTCAAGGGGTGAGTGGAAACTTGATCCAGTACGCCAAGGGAGGAGGGTATGCAAGTCGTGGGTGGGGTGCTGTGCAGCCATGGGGTCCTCTCGTAACTTGGCCTCTACGGGTCATTCTGGGCTTCAGCACGACATTCGAAGTGTCCAGCCTCCGCCCTCGATGAGGCTCCTACTCTGCTTGTGAGATGCCGGTTCAGGATGTGGGGTTTTAATGTTGGTAACTATTCGGGGGACCGACGGGGTTCTCCAAGCTGGAGCAACTTGGGCGGCGATGCTGTTGAAGAAGGCGCTTGCCGAAGACGAGCGAAGGCAACTCTCGTCGGTGGCATTCCCAAGTCAATCACGGCGGGGGCCAGATCCCTTGCACCATGGGAATTAGTAGACGAGTCCGCTTCCGTCTCTCTGTGTCGACCCATGTCTGGCTACTATGGTTGGCATGAAATCGGCGGAGATCAGTATCGGCGGAGTTTTCCTCTATGCCCGCGACCCATCCGCGCTTGCGGAGTGGTACCGGCGGAACCTGGGCATCGAGGCGGCGTACATCGAGGGCGAACGGGCTTTCATCTGTGAGTTCGGCGATGGCTCGGATGGTATTGTCTGGGCGATCATGGAGCGAAAGCCAGAAGCGACGATGACCGGACAAGTGTTCATGGTCAACTACCGGGTGGCGAACCTGGCGGCGGTGCTGGAACGCTGCGCTACGGCCGGGACAGCGGTGGAAAAGACCACGGACTGCAGCTATGGCCGCTTCGCATGGGTTCGCGATCCCGAGGGCAATCAGATCGAGTTGTACGAAATGGGGACGCCGGGGGGAACAGCCCCTTAGGACGCGACGGTGAACACGCCCCCATGAGGCCATCGCGCCAGCGACTTGACCCACGTGCCCTGTCGTATCCTTAGCATCCCATGGCAATTCTGGTGACCGGTGGCGCCGGCTACATCGGCAGCGTGATGACCGAAACCCTGCTTGCGGCAGGTTATCCGGTCGTCGTCTACGACAATTTTTCGCATGGTTACCGTGACAGCCTGGCATCCGAAGCGCACCTCGTCGAGGGCGATATTGGCGATCGCAACCGCCTCGACGCCACCTTCGCCGCCCACTCCATCACCGGCGTCATCCATATGGCGGCCTTCATCGAGGTGGGGGAGTCCATGCGCGAGCCCGGCAAGTACCTCGACAATAACTTTGGCCGCCCGCTGGCGCTGCTGGAGGCGATGCGCGCCGCCCACGTACGGCAGTTCGTCCTCTCCTCGACCGCCGCCGTCTACGGCACGCCCGAATCCGTTCCGCTGCGTGAAGACGCCCCCACTCGTCCGGTCAACCCTTATGGGCTCAGCAAGTTCATGCTCGAGCAGGCGCTTGCCTGGTTCAGCACGCGCGGGCTGTTTTATGCTGCCCTGCGCTACTTCAATGCGGCCGGCGCCACGGCACGCTGCGGCGAACGCCACCAGCCCGAGACCCATCTCATCCCGCTGGTGTTGCAGGCGGCCGCCGGCGAACGCGACGCCATCCAGATCTACGGCAGCGACTACGACACGCCGGATGGCACTTGTATCCGGGATTACATCCACGTCCGCGACTTGGCCGCCGCCCACCTGGTTGCCCTGCGTCGCCTCGAGCAGGAGCAGGCCACCGATACCGGGCATGCGGACGCCCCGCGCCCCATGCCGGATCTTGCCTCCCGCGCCTATAACCTCGGCAACGGCCGGGGGTTCTCCGTTCGCGAAGTGATTGCCGCCGCCGAACGCGTTTGCGGTCACAAAATCCCGGTCCAGCAGTGCCCGCGCCGTCCCGGCGATCCCGACCGCCTGATTGCCTCCTCCGAGAAAATGCTGGCCGCCGGCTGGCGCCCCCAGCATCCCAACTTGGAGGAGATCGTCGCTTCAGCTTGGGAATGGAAACAGGCCAGAAAACAGGCATGAGCCTGACAATGGTGCCCAAACCTAGGCACCTGAGGCGGCTGGATGCGTTCAGTGGAAGTCTAGTGTCAACCAGAACCCGGGCACGGCCGACGCGTCGGCGCATCAAAAAAAGTTGCGTAACGAAAACATCGGATGGCCCATCTTAGGGGCAGCCGTGCCGGGCCGACGGTGCCCGCTCGCTCTGGCTGCCCCCCGTGCCAGCGCACCAGAACGGAGGGGGAGAGCTCCATGTACACCACGTCCCGCCTGACTTTCCTGTTGGCTGCATGCGTTGTGGTAAGCGCTTTACCGCTGCTGGCACGTTCCTATCCGCGCCAGGGTCCCGGCGTGGCGCGCGTCAGCCTCCTGCAAGGCGACGTCAGCCTGCTGCGGGCGGGCGCGCAGAGCTGGGATGCGGTCAGTTTGAACGCGCCGCTGGTGGACGGCGACGAGATCTATGTCGCGCCCAATGGGCGGTCCGAGCTGGAGTTCGATGCCGCCGACGTGTTGCGACTCGCCGACGGCGCCAATGTAAAGATTGCCGCCTTTGCCGGACGGCGGCTGCAACTGCAGCTCGTCGCCGGCACCGTGAGTCTGACCACGGTCGGCCGCTCGTTTCTCGACACCGAGATTGATACTCCGAACATGAGCGTCCGCCCGCTGCACAGCGGCACGCTGCGCATCGATGTGGTTGACAGCGACCATACCAGCGTCGTCGTGCGCGGCGGCTCCGCGGAGGTCTTCACCCGCCAGGGCCAGGTCGAGGTGCGCAATGGCGAGCAGATCGAGATCTCCGGCAGCAAGGCGGCGCAGTACCGCGTCAGCCAAGCGCCGACGCGCGACGCCTGGGACCAGTGGGTCCACGACCGCGAACAGCGCGTCGAGGATGCCCGCAGCTACCGCTACACGGGCCGTGACATGGACGGCGTCGAAGACCTCGACAGTTACGGCAACTGGATCGACGTCCCCAACTACGGCGCGGTCTGGCGCCCGATCGGCGTCATGTCCGACTGGTCGCCTTACTACTACGGCCGCTGGGTCTGGACGCCCTTCTACGGCTGGACGTGGACCAGCTATGAGCCCTGGGGCTGGGCGCCGTATCACTACGGCCGCTGGGTCTATGACGACGGCATCGGCTGGGGATGGTGGCCGGGCCGCCTCGGTTACCCCCACTACTGGGCGCCCGCCTACGTCTCGTTCTTCATCGGGGGCGCGAACTGGGGCGGCGGTTTTGGCTTCGGCGATTACGGCGTCGGCTGGGTGCCTCTCGCCCCGTATGAGTCGTACTACGGCTACAGCCAGATCAACTACATCACCACCGTGAACAACGTCACCGTGGTGAACAACAACACCACGATCAACAACGTGCAAGGCTTTGCCAACGTCAACGGTGTCAAGACCATGAACGGGGTCCCGCTCGAGCAGCTCTCCGGGGTGGGACAGTTGCGCAACATCCATGCTCCCGGCGGCGTCGTGGGTATCTCCGCGGACGAGTTTGCCCGCGGACGCGTGGATCAGCACGGCCGCATCCTGACGCCGCATGACCTGATCGGTGTGCACGCGGTGAAGGGCATGGCGCCCGTGGTCCCCACGCCCGCCAGCCTTAACCCGCTGCCCAACGTCGCGGTGAGTCGCATCCCGGTTCCGCCGGCGCGGGGTCGTGACCCGGAAATCTTCACGCATCGGACCCTGCCACCGCAGATGGGCACGCCCACCATGGGTCAGATCGGCCAGGCGGTGATCCAAGCGCGCGTCCAAGCCGGACTCGGCGCTCCCGGGACCGGAACTCCCGGCTACGGTTCTCCCGGGATCGTGGCCCGCGCCACGCCGGCCAACAGCGGCGTGCGCATGGCGCACGGCGGTCAACGGGTGATGCCGCCAAGCTCGGTCGTCAACACGCCGGACAACAGCGGCGTGCGGATGGCGCGCAGCGATGAGAACGGCGGACGTCACTACGAGCTGATTAACCCAACGGCCCCTGCGGCAGCCGTCTCCCACTCCGGCCAGCCGCTTCCCGGCGGACGGTTGGGTGAAGGCGAGAGCGGGCTTTCCGGCTGGCACCGTTTCGGCGTCCCGGAGGGACAATCCGTCTCTTCGGGCGCGATTCAGGGCTCGGGAAGCGGCAGCAACTCGGTTCCTGACCGCAGCTCCGGTTACGGGCTCGGCCGGGTCCGCCATGACGAGGAGAATCCGGTACGTCGTGTAGCTCCGGTCGGCGGCGAGTCCCAAGACCCGTTCCATAATCACCCGCTGGGGGGTGGGCCCTCGGGCGTTTCCTCTGGGTCGCCCACCGGAACACCCGGCGTTTCGCGCGTCGAGGATGGCGGCAATCGGCAGAGCTACGGCGAGCTCAACCCGAGCCGCGGCTACGGCAACGGGGGCGCGGTCACGCCGCCGCGGATCTATACCCCGCCCGCCGAACAGGGTGGCGGTCACAGCTACTCGCCGCCGCCGCGCAGCGAGGATGGGGGCAACCGCCCGTCCTACGGCGAACGCTCCCCGGCGTACCACGGCGGCTACGGCAGTGGCGGGGGCAATATGCCGGCCCCTCGCGTCTACTCGCCGCCGCCCAGCAGCAGCGGCGGACATAGCTACTCGCCGCCCCCCAGCAGCGGCGGGCATAGTTACTCGCCGCCGCCTCGGGTCGAGCCCCCTGCGCCGCGCGAACGCAGCACACCGACCGCTCACATCCACTGAGGTCGTTGCTGGCGCCGAGACGCTGGCGCGTCGGCCAGGCGGGGGGTTTCCCGCCCCCCAGCGCCCCGTGCCCAGCGTCTCGTGTTAGGGTTGAGAGTCCCCCCGTTGGAACACTGCGCGCTGTTGTCTGCGTCGGCCGTGGGCCGCTTTGGGGGCTACAACCGCGCTATGAACACGCCTCCCCCCGCGCTCACCGAAATCAAAGTGGCTCACAGTCCGGACTCGGACGATGCCTTCATGTTTTATGCCCTGGCGACCAACAAGTTGCCGACCGACGGCCTCAAGTTCAGCCACGTTCTCTCCGACATTGAGAGCCTTAACCGCCGCGCCCTGGCGGGCGAGTTCGAAGTTTCCGCGGTCAGCTTTCACGCCTACCCTTACCTGCAGGACAAGTACCGCCTGCTGAACCACGGTGGCAGCGTCGGCTACGGCTACGGGCCGATGATCGTCGGATCGCGCCCTTTCACGGTCGAAGAGGTCCGCGGGAAGACAATTGCCATTGCCGGCGAGCGCACCACCTCGGCGCTGGTGCTCAAGCTCTTTGCTCCGGACGTGAAGACCGAGATTCTGCCCTTCGACCAGATCATCCCGGCCATTGTGGCGGGCGACTTCGAGGCAGGGCTGCTGATCCACGAAGGGCAGTTGACCTACGCCCGTTCCGGCCTGCACAAGGTCATTGATCTCGGCAAGTGGTGGTTGGACGAGACCGGGCTACCGCTGCCCCTGGGCGGCAACGTCATCCGCCGCGATATCGAGCCCGCGTTGGCGCGGCGTGTTTCCGGCCTGCTGCGCGACTCCATCCAGTACGCCCTGGAACACCGCGAGGAGGCCCTCTCCTACGCCCAGCAGTTTGCCCGCGACATGGAGTCGGGCATGGCCGACAAGTTCGTCGGCATGTACGTCAACGAACGCACGCTCGGCTACGGCGCCGACGACAAGCAGGCGATCGAGAAGATCCTGCTGATGGGTTTTGAGCGCGGCATCATCCCGCGCAAGCCGGTGCTCGACTTCCTCGACTGAACCCGGGGGCAGAGTTGCAAGTTGAAGGCTCAACGCCCGCCGTGCCCGATGCACCGCCGCCGGCGCTGCGCGCCAATGTTCCGCTGCTCGGCCTGACGGCGTTGCTGAACGACGCCGCCAGCGAGGCGGCTTACTGGGTTCTCCCCTACTTCCTTACCACCATCGGGGCGGGCCCGGCGGCGCTGGGCATCATCGAGGGGGCGGCAGAGAGCGCCGCCAGCCTGGTCAAGCTCGCCTCCGGCTACGTCACCGACCGCCTGCCGCGCCGCAAGCCCCTGGTCGTGGCGGGCTACCTGCTGGCCAACGTGGTGAAACCGTTGCTGGCGCTCGCCACCAGCTGGCAGCAGGTGCTCGCCATCCGCGTCACGGACCGCAGCGGCAAGGGTCTGCGCGGCGCCCCGCGCGACGTGATGATCACCGAATCGGCGGACCCGGCCCGCCTGGGCGCCGCCTTCGGCTTGCGCCAGGCGATGGACTCCGCCGGTGCGATCATCGGCCCCGCCTTTGCCGCCTGGCTGCTGCTCCGCCACCACCAGAGCCCGCGCGTCGTGTTCTGGGCGGCCAGCGTGCCCGGCGCCATGGCGGTGCTCACCGTCTGGCTGGGGGTGAAGGAGACCGCCGATCCCGGGCGTTCACAACGCCGCGCCGCGCAGGCCTCCTCCGGCGCCGCCTTCTCGCTGCGCCTGCGCCTGGTCTTCGTGGCCGTGGCGCTGTTCGGCATCGCCAACTCGAGCGACATGTTTCTCGTGCTGCGCGCCCAGGGGGTCGGCATCCGCCCGGCGCTCGCGCCGCTGCTGGGCCTGGTCTTCAACGTGACTTACACCGCGCTGGCCTACCCGCTGGGAAACCTCTCCGATCGCTGGCCCCGTCAGTGGATGATCGCCGGCGGCTACATGTTCTACGCCATCGTCTACCTGGGTTTCGCGCAGGTGCGGACGCCCGCCATGATCTGGGTGCTGTTTGCCGGCTACGGCATCTACTACGCGCTGACCGAAGGCCTGTTGCGCGCCCTCATCGCCGACCTCGCCGGCCCCACCAACCGCGGCCGCGCCTTCGGCTGGCTCGCCGCCATGAGCGGCGGCAGCGCGCTCGTCGCCAGCATTCTGGCCGGCCAACTCTGGCACTTCTACGGCGCCAGCGTTCCGTTTGAACTCTCAGCCGGACTCGCAGCGGCGGCGGCGGTGATGCTGGCGGTGGTAGGAGGGAAAAGAGTGGAAAGAGAATATTAGTGGAAAGTGAAAAGTGGAAAGTGATGAGTGATGAGTGACGAGTGATGAGTAGAACGCAATGCCTGCTCCCGGCAGCTTGCGCGCCTCATCACTCATCACTTCTCACTTCTCAATCGCCTCGACGTCCCTCCAGTTCCACCCGCTGCCAAGATCAACGGCCAGTGGAGTTAGTGCGTTGCGCGCCTCATCACTCTTCACTCATCACTCATCACTTCTCAATCGCCTCCACATCCCTCCAATTCCTCCCCGCCCCCAGTTCAACGGTGAGCGGGACTGAGAGTGCCGCGGCGTTTTCCATCTCGTGTTTGACCAGCTTGGCCAGCGCGGGGATGGCGGCGGTGGGGGCTTCAAAGACCAGCTCGTCGTGCACCTGCAGCAGCATGCGGCCCTCAACCTCGCCCTGCTGCAGGCGGTGGTCGATGCGGATCATGGCCAGCTTGATGAGGTCGGCGGCGGTGCCCTGCAGGGGGCTGTTGATGGCGGTGCGCTCGGCGAAGCCGCGCAGGGTGGGGTTCTTGCTGCTGATCTCGGGGATGGGGCGGCGGCGTCCGTGCAGCGTGCGCACCTCGCCGGTGCGCCGCACCGTCTCGATCGCCTGGTCGATGTAGCGCCGCACCCCGGCGTAACGCTCGAAGTAGCGGCGGATGAAGTCCGCCGCCTCGGACTGCGGGATGCCCAACTGCTTGGCCAGCCCGAAGGCGGAGAGCCCGTAGACGATGCCGAAGTTCACCGCCTTGGCACGGCGGCGGTGCTCGGCGGAAATCAGGAGCGGCGGCACGCCGAAGACCTCGGCCGCCGTCAGGCGGTGGATGTCCTCGTTGGCGCGGAAGGCGGCCAGCAGCAGCGGGTCCTGGCTGAAGTGCGCCAGCAGGCGCAGCTCGATCTGGGAGTAGTCGGCCACCAGCAGCAATGTTCCCGGCGGCGCGGCGAAGGCGGCGCGGATCTCGCGGCCCAGCTCGCTGCGGATGGGGATGTTCTGCAGGTTGGGATTGATGGACGACAGCCGCCCGGTGGCCGTGGCCGTCTGCTGGAAGGTGGTGTGCAACCGCCCGGTCTTCGCGTCAATCAACTGCGGCAGCGCGTCGGCGTAGGTGGACTTCAGCTTCGACAACTGCCGGTAGTCGAGCACGTGACGCGCGATGGGAAAGGCCTCGGCCAACTCCTCCAGCACGTCCACGGCGGTGGAGAGCGACTTCGTCTTCCCGCGGCGCGGCGGGGCGGGCAGGTTCAGCTTGCCGAACAACACCTCGCCCAACTGCTTCGGGGAGTTGATGTTGACCTCCTGTCCGGCCAGCTCGTACACGGCGCTGGCCTCGGCGCGGCTGCGCGCCTCGAGGTCGGCGGAGAGCGTGACCAGCGCCTGCGGGTCGAGGTAGATGCCGGCGTCCTCCATGCGTTCCAGCACCGGCACCAACGGCAGGTCGAGTTCGAGATAGGCCCGCTCCTGTCCGGCGATAGCCACGGCCGGCCGGAAGGCCGCCGCAAGGTGGGCGAGCATCGCCGCCCCCTCGCCGGGATCGCCGGAGGGGTTCAGGCCGAGATAACTGGCCGCCACCGCCGGCAGCGTGTGGTCGGAGTTCGTCGGGTCGAGCAGGTAGGAGTAGATCTGCGTGTCATGCAACCGCGTCGGCGCGGGCAGCCCGAGCTGCACCAGCGCGCGGCGCAGCGCCTTGGCATCGTGCGTAATCCACTCGCGCCCCGGCAACGCCGCGGCGAGGGTGGGGAAGTGCTGCGACGCGACACGCCAGCCCTGCCCGCCGTTGGCCGCGAGGCCGACCACGCTGCCGCCCAGCAAGTCCGGGGAGGTTGCGGTCACGTACAGCGCCAGCGGGCCGTCGGTCGCGAGCAGCGCCGCGAGTGTCTCGGCGCTGGCGTCCTCGATCAACGGTGTGCCAAGGGCGGGGACGCTCACGCCCACGCCGGCGGTGGGCGCCGCCACCGCGGCCTGTCCGGGCGCGCTCGGCGGCGGCAGGACGCTCTTGGTCAGGGTATTGAAGCCCAGCTCGACGAACAAGGCGCGGCAGGCCTCGATGTCCGGCTCCTGGCGGCGCAGCTCCGCGAGCACGAAGGGCACCGGGGCGTCGGTGCGGATGGTCACCAGGTGCTTGCTCATGCGGATCTGTTCCTGGTGGTTCTGCAGCGAGGCGCGCTGCGTCTTGTGTTTCACCTCGTCGGCGTGCGCCAGCAGGTTGTCGAGCGTCCCGTAGCGCCGGATCAGCTCGCGCGCCCCCACTTCTCCAATGCCCGGCGCGCCCGGGATGTTGTCGATGGCATCGCCGCGCAGCGCCATCAGGTCAATGACCTGGTCGGGGCGGACGCCCAGCAGCTCCTCGACCTTGGCGGCGTCGCAGAGCAGGTCGCCGCGCGAGGGGTTCAGCACGCTGACATGCTCGCCGACCAGTTGCAGCATGTCCTTGTCGCTCGAGACGACCACTACGCCATGCCCGCCCTGCGCGGCGGCGTGCGCGATGGTGCCGATCACGTCGTCGGCCTCGAAGCCCTGGTACTCCAGGATCGGGACGCGATACGCCGCCGCCACGCGGCGAATGTAGGGCAACTGCTCCGCCAGGTCCTCGGGCATCGCCGCGCGATGCGCCTTGTACTCGGCATAAGCCTCGTCGCGAAACGTCGGTCCGGAGACGTCGAAGACCGCCGCCAGGTACCCCGGCTGGTAGTCCGCCACCAGCTTGCGCAGCATGTTCGTGAAGCCCAGCGTGGCATGCGTCGGTACCCCCTGCGCACTCGTCATCGGCGGCAGCGCATGGTAGGCGCGAAAGATGAACCCCATGGCGTCAATCAGGAACAGATCGCCGGCATTCGGACGACGGGAAGGGGGAGGCATCAGCCCGAGTGTAACAACCGATGGCCGAAGGCCGAGGGGCGAGGGCCGAAGACCGAAGGCCGATAGAGGAAGGCCAAAGGCCGAAGGCGGGGTCGGAGCCCGCGCAGCGGGCGGCCCGCAACTGGTTATCGGTTGTCGGTTGTCAGTTTTCGGCTACACAAACGCAACACCTCACACCCCGGGGTGAAAGCGTTGTGTTGTGTAGCTGACAACCGACAACCGCAAGCCGTTGCAGCTTCCGCTACTTGCAGTATTAGTGCGCAAAACCCTAAAATACAGGTCGTGACCTAAAATGAGGTTCAGGCCATGAATTCTATTCTTGGGCGTGTTTCAGAATCCGGGCGGGTCAACTTGCCGGCCGAGTTTCGTCGCGCCGTGGGTCTCGAAAACGGCGGCGACGTTGTTGTCGAACTGGATGACGGCGGAATCCGCATTCGCACTGTCAAGGCAGTCGTGGCGCAAGCCCAAGCGCTCACCCGCCAACTCCTCGGGGACGCCCCGTCGGCCACGGTTGATGCGTTCATCGCCGAGCGTCGCCGCGCGGCGAAGCGGGAAAGGTGACGACCAGGGTCATTGACGCGTCGGCGCTGTTGGCGCTCCTGCGCGGCGAGCGGGGAGCCGACAAGGTTCAATTGGTCATCTCCACTTCCGTGATCTCGACGGTCAATTTCGGCGAGGTTGTCGGACATTTTGTGCGTCACGGCGCGGCCGAGAGCGACATTCGCCGGCTCCTCGACCCCTTACCCGTTGCAAGGATTCCTTTCGATGAGGCCATGGCCTATGACACGGGATTGCTGTTGCCAGCCACGAAATCATCGGGCCTGTCATTCGGAGATCGTGCCTGCTTGGCGCTTGCCAAACATCTTGGAGTACCAGCCATGACTGCGGATCGATCCTGGAAGGCTATTCCTGCGCTGGACATTGCGATCGACTGCATCCGTTGAAGTTGTCGGTTTTCAGTTATCGGTTTTCGGCGACACCATCGCGACGGTCAGTAGCCGTCCGCCTCATCACTCATCACTTTCCACTTTCCACTTGGTGTTCCACCGCTACCCGCTGTCCGCGAAATTTGACGCCCTCCGCCGCGAGCCGCAGTCGCTGTTCCACCCCGGCGTCGCCGGGCAGCGCGATGCGGCCGCCGGCGGCGACCACGCGATGCCAGGGCAGGCCGTGCCCACCGCGCATCGCCCACACCACTTGGCGCGCCGCCCCGGGATACCCGGCCGCCGCCGCCACGTCGCCGTAGGTCATGACGCGGCCGCGCGGAATGCGCCGGACAACCGCGTGAACGCGAGCGAACATGCCCTCGGAGCGAGGGGCGACGGCCGAAGGCCGGGGGGCGAGGTCCGAAGGGCGAAGGCCGACCGAGGTTGGCCGAGTGCGGGAACGAGAAGACATGCAGTGCCAATTATGCGAAGGCCGAAGGCTGAAAGCCGAAAGCGGAAACCCAAGGCCCGAGGGCTGCTGCTGCGTTAAGCGGCCGTCGGCCCTCGGCCCTCGGCCTTCGCCCTTCGTTCTCCCCCTACCCGCCGGCGCGCGCGATCTTTCCCGCCAGCTCCTTGCACTGCGCTTCCGTGACGCCGTGCAACTGGATGCAGGCGCCGACGACCGGCTTGGCCGCCCGGTACTGCTTGGCGACGGCGTAGGCGTAGGCGAGGCGGTAGAGGACGATGGCGTTCATCTGCGGGTTGGCGGCGACGAGGTCGCGGGCGGTCTTGAACTCCTCGATCGCCTTGCCGGTCTGTTCCTGACGCATGTAGGTGTAGCCGATGGTGTTGTAGGCGTAGCCCATGGAGGCCTTGCGGCTCGCGTCCCAGTCGGCAGCGGCGCCCGCGGGCGCGGTCTGCGTCTTGAGCAGCTCGATGGCGTGGCGGGCGTGGGCGATGCCGCGTGCCAAGTCCGCGCCCTTGCCCTTGTCGGAGTCGAGGCCGGCGAGGGTGAGAAGCAGCGGCACGTTGTCGGGACTCTTGGCGAGCAGCGCTTCGCCCGAGGACTGCGCCGCGGCGAGCGGCAGCTTGCCGAGCGCCTGCGCGGCGATCTGGCCGACGGCGGCGGCGCTCTGCGACTCCGGCAGCGCGGCGAAGAACTTGGCGGCGAGCGCCACCTGTTGCTCCGGGTCGGCGGCGGCTTGCACCCCTTGGTAGCTGGAGTACTCGACGAAGGGCAGCGTCTTGGCGGCGAGGTCGCGGTTCGACTTGGCGTACTCGGTGTCGCCGGCCATCTTGGCCGCGGCCTGCACGTCGGCGGCGTAACCCAGCAGCCGCGTGGTGTCCTTGAGCTGGGCAGCGGCGTTGACCAGGGTGGCCAGCGTCTCGGCATCGTCCGGGTGGGTGGCCAGCACCTTTTCGCCCCACTCGATGGCCTTCGGGTAGTCCTTGGCGCCGTAGTAGGCGGAGGCGTAGACCTCGTCGAGGAAGGGCGCCGCGGCCGCCGGCGTCGACTTCTGCAGCGCGTCGAGCAGCGCGATGCGTTTGGCGAGGTCGGGCTCGGTGGTGGCGTTGTTGATCGCCGAGACTGTGGCCTCGTCGGCCAGGAAACTCAGGCTCTGCGCCGCAGCGCCGCCCAGCAGACAGACGAGAACCAAGGGAAGCAGCAGATGAGATCGCAAAGAAGCCTCCAGCAGCCGCCCGATAGTATGCAAACGCGTACAAGACTGCAAGCCGTCGGGGTGAATGGTGGACGGTAGGCGGTGAACGGTGGGAAGAGCGAAGGGCGAAGGCGGAGGGCGGAAGGCCGCAAAAACGGCAATGTCGGAGTTCCTTCGGCCTTCGCCCTTCCGCCTTCGCCCCTCGCCCCACACCCCACGCGCTTAGAGGCCGTACCCGCGATGCGGTAGAGACTGCATCTTGCCCCGCCCGGGCCATGCGATCGTCAGCAGGCAGACAGCGTCTTCGCGAGCCTCGACGTCGTGCAGGATCCCGGGCGCCACGGTGAGGATCTGTCCGGCATGCAGAACGTGGGACTGTTCCCCGATATGGACGCACAGCGTGCCCTGCAGGGCATGGATGTAGACGGTCCCGTCGGCGTGATGTTCCTGCATCTTCGCCCCGCTCTCCATCGCGATGAGCAGCAGCCGGAGATCGTCGGCCTTGAACAGGGACTTGGAATGCACGCCGGACGGCCACGGCCGATGCTGCTGGAAAGCGGCCAGCTCGCTCGCCAGATCCAGCGATGAAACGCCCGGAAGAGTGCCGGATTTGTCAGCTGCCATGTCGATCGCTCCCTACGGTGAGATGCACATTCGCCCCATTTCGCCCGCTTCCGTTGCCGGTCCCAAACAGCCGGCAACCGCAACGGGCGCCGGATCTCTGCCGCCAGGCGTCTTGAAACCCGGGACTCTGGTCTACGAGAACGCGACACCCAACCTCGGATCGGTGTGGGTGGAACTCGCGGGGAATCGCATCGCCGCCAGTCCCCGTTCCGCGTGGGTTGCGTGCCGGCCGGAGCGGGGGCAAACTAGGCGGCGACCCACGGGCACAGGGGACCTGTGACCATCTCCAACCCACTGGCCACTTTTCCAAATGGACGTATCGCGCCAGGACTTCGACGCCGCCGCCCGCGAGGCGGCGCTCCCCGCTCCGCAGGCCGCCCTGCTGTGGCAGGAACTGGAGACGCGCGCGGCGGCGCGGCCGCACTTCAGCGGCGTCTACATCGCCTACTACGCCGGGGCGCTGATCATTCTGGGCGCCATGGGCTGGTATATGACGCGCTCCTGGGAAGGGCTGGGCGGCGGCGGGATCGCCGCGCTGGCCGGGGTCTATGGGCTGCTGTTTCTTGCCACCGGGTTGAGCATGTGGCGGAAGCCCCCGCTGCGGGTTCCCGCCGGCCTGCTGTGCACGGTGGCGGTGGGGATGGTACCCCTGGTGGTCTATGGCATCGAGCGCCTGACCGGGTTCTGGCCGAAGGGCGCGCCGCCTGCCTACGAGACGTTGCGCCCGCTGGTGAACGGCAACAGGCTGGCGATGGAGCTGGCGACGATCGCGGCCGCGCTGCTGGCGCTGCGCCGCATCCGCTTTCCGTTCCTGACGGCGCCGCTGGCGGTGGCGCTCTGGTGTCTCTCCTTGGACCTGCCCGACTACCTGCTTGGCCGCCGCGGCCCATGGAACGAGCACTGCTGGATCTCGGTGAGCGTCGGGGCGGCGATGCTCGTGGCGGGCATGGTGGTCGACAGGAAGACGGAGGAGGACTATGCCTTCTGGCTGTACCTCTTCGGGCTGATGGCGTTCTGGGGCGGCCTGACCTCGCTGCCCAGCACTCACGAGTGGGGAAAGGCGCTGTACGGCCTGATCAACCTCGGGCTGATGGTGTTGGCGGTCCTGCTGGAGCGCCGTGCCTTCCTGCTCTTCGGCGCCGCGGGCGTCTCGGGCTACCTGGTACACCTCGCCAGAGAGGTGTTTCGCGACTCCCTGGCCTTCTCGTTCGTGCTCAGCCTGATCGGCATCGCGGTAATCTACACCGCTTTGAGGTACCAGCAGAATCAGGCGCGGGTCAATGCCTGGGTCCAAAGGCGGGTCCCGCGCCATATGCGGCGCATGTTCCCCAGCACACGCCCAGCCGTATGACCTTGGACTGCCGGTGAGATTCCGTGGTGCGTCCAGCGCCCCGCCTGCCGGGAGGGCCGGGGGGCGCCAGCCTCCGATTGGCCGCTGTGCCAACGGCGACCGCACTGCGTGGTACCGTACTCCGCAGTTGAACGCGACCGAGTGGGCCCGCGTGGCCGACTCGCCGACGTTACTGCGCGAACCTTTCCAAGCACGAGGAGTACACCATGTCAAAGACCAAGGGTTACGCGGCTTCCGCCGCCAAGGCGCCGTTGGCGCCGTATACGTTTGAGCGCCGCGCGCCGCGCGAGCACGATGTCGCGATCGCCATCAAGTACTGCGGCGTCTGCCATACCGACATCCACATGGCGCGCGACGAGTGGGGCGGCGCCATCTTTCCCATGGTGCCGGGGCACGAGATCGTGGGCCATGTGACGGCGGTGGGTAGCGCGGTACACGGCTTCAAGGTGGGCGACCCGGTGGGGGTGGGCTGCCTGGTCGGCTCCTGCCGCCAGTGCGGGCAGTGCCAGCACGGCCTGGAGCAGTACTGCGCCGGCATGGTGCTCACCTACGGCGCCCGCGAGAAGGACGGGGCGGTGACCCAGGGCGGCTACTCCGACTCCATCGTGGTAGACGAGAACTTCGTGCTGCGCCTGCCGGCCGACCTGCCGCTCGATGCCTGCGCGCCGCTGCTCTGCGCCGGGATCACGCTCTACTCCCCGCTGCGGCACTGGGGCGCGGGCCCCGGCAAGAAGGTGGCCATCGTCGGCCTGGGCGGGCTCGGCCACATGGGCGTCAAGCTGGCCCACGTTATGGGGGCGGAGGTGACGGTGCTCAGCCAGTCCATGAAAAAGCGCGAGGACGGCAAACGCCTCGGGGCGGATCATTTTCATGCCACCTCCGACCCGGAGACCTTCACCAAGCTGCAGGGCTCCTTCGACCTCATCATCAACACCGTCGCGGCCGCCATTGATTGGAACCAGTACATTAATTTGCTGAAGGTGGACGGCACCATGGTGGTGGTCGGCGTTCCGGACAAGGAGATCCCACTGGGGGCCTTTGCCCTGATCTTCGGCCGGCGCAGCGTGGCGGGGTCCCTCATCGGCGGCATCGAGGAGACGCAGGAGATGCTGGATTTCTGCGGGAAGCACGGCGTGACCAGCGACATCGAGGTCATCCCCATCCAGAAGATCAACGAGGCCTACGAGCGCATCTTGAAGAGCGATGTGCGCTACCGCTTCGTGATCGACATGGCCTCGCTGGGAGCGTAGGGAGTAGGGAGTCGGGAGTAGGGGGTGGGGTGTAAAGCCGGACGACTAGCGGCGGTATGCGCCGTAAAAATCCAACATCCAACAACCGAAAACCGACAACCGAAAACCGACAACTGACAACCGCCAACCACTTGACTCTATAGCCGGGTACAGGCTTTAGGCTGGAGAAGCAGGCTCCTCCAGCCTGACGCCACCATGCAACGAACGTTCACGATTGCCGCCCTGGCCGCCGCGTTGCTGGTCGCCGCCGTGCCCGCCTTGGCCTCGGGGCACGGCCCGGTGTTTGCCCTCGCCACGCCGACCAACGCGCGGGGAGGCTGGAGCCTCGACTGGGGAACCATGGCGCGCATCGGTGCGGGCGGCACGGCGTCCATGGCGCGCGCCATGCTGGGCTACGGCCTCACCGAGCATTTTCAGGTCTCGTTCTCGGCGCCCGTGATCTTTGGCCGCGCGGCGCTGCCGCCGGCGCGCATCACGGCCATGATGCCGACCTCTCCGGATTTCGAGGGCCTGGTGGCCTGGCGCTTCCAGACCCACGCGCCGCGGGTCGGCACCCGCTTCGAGAGCACCGCCTACGCCGGCCTGCTGCTGCCCGGACCGCAGCGCGCCGGGAGCGGGCTTGGTGCGCTCGCGCGGGCGCCGGGTCTCTACACCGCGCTGGCCACCGGCGTGGCGTCGCGCAGCCAGTACTTCTGGGCCGGGTTGGGCAATACCCATTACGCGGCGCGCAGCGGTGACCAGCGGCCCAACCTCGTCTCCTACACCCTCGCCTACGGCTACCGGCCGCCCGCCGGGCGGAAGGACTACCCGCACGTGGACTGGCGCGTCTTCGCCGAGATGACCGGCGAGCACAGCGGCCCGGCCTGGCGGACCGGGCGGCGGCTGGCGGTGGACGGCGACCAGGTGTTCCTGGGACCCACGGCGCTGGTCATCCTGCGGGGCTACGCCATAGAGGGCGGGGTACAGTTTCCGGTCTACCGCCACGCGGCGCCGAACTTCCGCCGCGAGAAGGCCCGCGTCGCGCTGAACTTCAGTTACTTCTTTTAGCGGGTCCCAGGGAGGGGCCGGGTATGAAACGAGTGCTTGCCCTGTTGTTGTTGAGCATGCTGGCGCCGCTGGCGGCGCACGCCGAGTACCGCCACATCACGCTGACCGTGTTCGGCATGGATTGAGGGATCTGCGCCCACGCCGTGAGCGTGGCAGTGAAGAAACTCGACGGGGTGACCGCGGCCCGGGTGAGCCTGAACCAGGGGCTGGTGACGATTGAGCTGCGGCCGGGGAACACGGTGAGCCTGGCGCAGCTCCGCAAGGCGATCACCGACCAGGGCTTCACACCGCGCGACGCCCGGGTGACGGCCCAGGGGGAGCTGGTGCCGCTTCCCGGGAAGCATCTGCAGTTCAAGGTGTCGGGCGTGGCGGACGTGTTCCAGGTGCTGCCCACGCCGCACGTCCCGCCGGCGCACCGGCAGGGGGCGGAAGCGACGGTGGAAGGGTTGATTCCGACGCCCACCAAGGGCCCGGCCACGATCCAGATCACGAGCGTGAAGGACGGCAAACAGCCGACGTAGCCGCGGGGCCGAGCCGGCGGCGGCAGGCGGCAGGGAAGGAGAACAGGACGATGTCGACTCAGCAACCCGTCGGCGGTGCAATGGGTGGACCGGTTGGTGAGCCTATTGGTGACCCGTCGGCGTCCCCCCCGGCGGAGCGCAAGAGCAAGGCGCTCGGCTATCTCTCGCTCTTCACCTCGCTCGGCACGCTGTTGTGTTGCGCCCTGCCCTCGCTGCTGGTGCTGTTCGGGCTGGGCGCCACGGTGGCGACCTTCCTTTCCGCCGCCCCCTGGCTGGTCACGCTCTCGCGGCACAAGGTCTGGGTGTTTACGGTGGCCGGCGTTCTCATTGCCGCCAATTTCGTTTACGTGTACCGGCTGGCGCCGCGGCTGCAGGCGCAAGGAACCAGTTGTCCGCCGGACGATCCCGGCGCCTGCGCCACCGCCAGCCGCTTCAGCCGCGTCGTCCTCTGGATTTCGGCGGGGATCTACGCAGTCGGTTTTCTCACCGCCTACGTGCTGGGCCCGATCCTGATCTGGTGGGACGCGCGCTGAGCGAACAATTGCGGGGCAGCGAGAACACCGCGGTCGCCCCGGCTGTGTGCCGTCCTCCCTCTTCCCCTCCTCCCCCCTCCCTGTGTTTACCTCCCCCTGCTATACTGGCGACTGCTTCCCGTGATCGTACCCAGCGCCGGCGTCGGGGCGTGGCTCAGCCTGGTAGAGCACCTGGTTCGGGACCAGGGGGTCGGAGGTTCAAATCCTCTCGCCCCGACCAAATTGCCGCACCACTTCTGATGCAGGCGTCTTGTTAGATCCGCTTCTGGCTGGGGAACCCTCCTTTGTCAGGCGTCCTGCCTGTTTGATTCGCGCGTTGGCTCGGCGTTGCGTTGCCAGAAGAGGTTCGGGGCATGACGAATGAATTGGCTCTGAGCTTAGAAAATATCATCTGGATCTTGATGCGGCAGATCATGCTTGGTAGAGCTCATCTAAGGATTGCGATCGGCATCAGATCTTCAGATCCGGCGATTCTCCATAGTGGAGAGGTGTTCTTCGGGTTGACGGAGTATGCCCACCTTGCGACCGCCCAGATGTATGCCGCTAGGCTTTATGATAAAAAACCGCACACAGTAACAATCAGGAAAGTTCTCGACTGCGCCGAACGCAGTGCTGGAACTTTCTCCTCCGCATCTGCTGAGCAGGTGAGGGGGATTGTAAGGAGTGCGAAGGAGGTCATTGCTAGAAACAGCCCTGTCCTGGCAGCACTGAGCATCAGGAGGAACGAGGAGTTAGCTCATTTATCAGCACAAGCGGCTTTTCCTGCATCAGACCTAGAATCTCGAGCCCCGCTGACAATTCAGGAGCTGACTGGTTTGTTTGATGACGCCGGCGCTATCCTCAATGAGCTGTCAGGCATTCGCAACGGCCCTTTCACGAACATCACACTTTTAGACTGCGACGATTATAAAAATGCCTTCGGCTTGATCGCCAAAGCGAAGTGTGCGCAGATTCGAGAGATCGAAGCGACCGGCCAGATCTGGTCGGGACTCCGACCTAAGGGCTGTTCGCAAGATTGACAACATGCGGGCCATGCAGCTCCAAGATTGGTGAGGGACAAGGGAACCGTTGGCGTGGCATTTCACGCAGCCCGCAAACCAACGGCCTCTGCGAACGCTTCCACCGCACCGTCAAGGAGGAGTTCTTCACGGTGGCCTTCCGTCAAAACTTGTACCTGAGTGTCGACCAACTGCAGGCCGATCTCGACCGGTACCTCAACTTCTACAACCGCGAACACTGCCACCAGAGCTATCTCACCAAGGGGCGCACCCCCTAGCAAGCCTACCTAAATGGCAGCGCTTCGAGCACCGCTCAGACGACCGTCGCCTGAGCTATCATCAACCGGCCGGAACCGCGCTGATGTCTCCGATTCTTCCGATAAGTACACGTCTTCCGACTTGCCGTCCTTCGTCTTGGCCGCTGTCGTCACGTCACGCCCAAGGACTAAACGCGACGGCCCTAGTGCTCCAATTCGGTGATTAATTGGTCCATTTCACCTACGTAGTAAACCCTGCCGATCTTGTTGGGCTTGGGGAGGGCTTCAACTCTGTGCTTCCAGTGCTTATCCAGTGCAACGAAGCTTCCGTATGCCGAGCCCAACACTGCGTGGCAGAAATCCTTGCCATCTCCTCTTTTGAGAGGGTGACCTCTAGCTTCGAGCACGAGACAGCCAAGCCGCCAATTGCTTCGCCATGGTCGGGCGGTCGTTCACCCGCGTGTTGATCGCGTCGGCCAGAATGATGAGGTTCTCGGCGGCGGATGCGCGTGCCCGCGGCAGGTTGATCTCGACGTCCGGCGGCAACGTCCGCTCGGGACCGGTGACCTGCTTCGTGTCGGGGCTCATCCAAACGAATCGTTCCGGCACTGCCGGGTGACCGTCGACGGCCACGCTGATCTGCCGCTCCGTCAAGTCCCGAACCGAGGTGTGACGCCGGTCCAGCGCACTGACGGCAATGTCAATCTCCGTCGCTTCGGTCCGGATGACATACGGCGTCGTGGCGGGCCGTGAAGGCATCTGCTGTCCCGGGACTGCCGGCATCAGGCAGCCGCCGAGCGCCACTGCCATCATCAAGCGGTCAACGGATGGAACAATCCAGTGCACGATACGCTCCAGATCGGGAAGCAAAGCCGGAATGCGCATCATCAGGACCGAGCAAGCACGTACCAACGTCAGGGTCTCATACACCAGTGCGACGATCTGGAAGCCTAGTGAAAGCGGCGCGTCGTAGTTGGCGTCAGCGTACCGTAGCGCTGTTGCAGCCGCAACGCGGCTCGCACGGCAGACTCCGAGATGAACTTTTAAACGGGGAACAGCCGGATCTTCGCAGGTTCTCCCCACGAAGAGGGGGATGGACGACAAAGACCGCGGGCAGCAAGATGAGGGACATGCCACGACGGAGCCGATGCATCCTGCAGGAGCCCCTTGTCACGTCACGCAGCGCGGAGCGTGAGCGCTTCGGGCGGAAATGGACGCCGGGACGACCGAGAGAAAAGAATTAGCGTCGCCTGGTACGTATCGCAATGGGCTCTCTTCTGAAAAACCTGCAAAGAGCAGGAGCCTGTCAAAGATAGATTTTGCTTGCTAATGGAATCAACAACTTGCGATTTTGTGTCCGTCCATAAGTTCTTGAAAGTTCGTTTGAATTTCATTCACTCCGACAGCTCTCAGGCTGTCTCCCGTCCCCCGTCTCCCGTCTCTCCAACACGCGTGACGCGGGCCGGGCCATCCTCGCTTTCCGTCAGTGCGAAAGCTGGCGCGCTATAAACAAACGTGCCTGAGCTTCGCGTTGCAGGGTTCGCAACCGCTCGATCAGTTCTGGCGTCAACGTCTCGGGTTCGATATGGGCGGTCATGAAGTCAGGGGGCGGATTGAGCTCTGCTAACCCCCTGCTCGCGGCAAGGGAGGAAGACCGCAGCTTCGATAATTCCATACGATTCGCTTCGTACACGAAAAGTTCTTTCCAGCCGTCAAGGTCCAATCCAGCCGAAGTCTTCAGCGGAACTCCTTGCAGGAGGTGTTCCCATGCCAGCAATACACCCGCGGCCTGCTTGAGCTCCCACTTCAGGAGTTTGACCTCGTCTTGTTTGGGAGGATTTTCAGACGGCGCTTTCTCCGATGCTGTTCCCGCTTCTTCCTCAGCCAGCGGTTCAAATAATTCAGTCGCGGAGAGCCCGGCATCCCGGGTCATCTGCGCCCAGCGCGCGAGCGTCTGGTAATAGGGAATGGCGAGTGTGTCGAGATCGAGAACGCCCGTGGGTTCGATACGGTCGGGCATCCGAATCGCTGCGCCGGCTGTCGACGGGGCGAGCTTGCTGATCAGGTCACCCAAATTGCTCCGGTCGGGCGGCAGCCACATGCCGCGCGGATACTGTCCAATCCATTCCACCGCGAGTTGGGCCTCCTTCTGTCCCGCCACCCAATCGTTGTAGGACTGCTGTTTGTCTTCGACCGCGGCGGAATAGAGGACGTGGGGCCATTTCTCCCAGCCGACAAGCTGGCCCCGTTCGTCGTAGAACTTTGCCGCGGCGCCGCTCCGCGCCGGCAAGGCAACCGTGGCGCCCAGGCGCAGGCGCCCGTCCCGCACTCTGCGGCGTTCGGCCAGTGACGCCGGCTGGAAATTGTTATGACCGTCCCGTGGCGTTGGGATCGTTGGATCGGTTGGAGCTCTACTGAAGTGGTCAGGCGGAGGCGTCGTCGACGGCAGATCTCCGATTCGCGAGAAACTTTCTTCCATGACTTGCTGCGCGTAGCTGTACCAGACAGTGGCTGCCGCCGGGTTCGCGTCCAATTCCGCAAGTGAAGCCAGGACCAGATACGCGTCGGCGTCATGAGCCAGCGCGCCCAGACGTGCACGATAGCGAGCCTCGACGTCATCGCCGCGGCGGAGTGCGAGCACGGCGAGCCGGCCGTTCAGGTCGGCCACTGAATATATCCGGATGGCGCCTGCTTCGTCGCCGCGAGCTTCGCGCAGCAGGCCTTCGGTTCGCGCCCGGACGCTTGCCCAATCCACGAGCCAGTTGTGCTGGTAAGTGGCGATGCTGTCGGCAGAAAGCCAGAGTGTTTCGGCACTGTCCAGCGAACCCATCATGGTCAGGATCTGCGCCCCGGCGGCCTCGTAATAAGCGACAGAGATGGCGTGGAACGAAGCCCAGGGTCCTGACTGGTCCTGACTTCCGTGGTATGCCCTGCAGAGTTCGCTTTCCGCGAGTGCGCGGTCGAGCTGGTCATGGTAGACGTCCTGCATCATGGCTTTCGGATCGCACTGTCCCATGGGCGGTGGCTTCGTCTGCGCTCCGGCACGCGCAAACAACGTTGCCATGACGAGGATCAACTGCAGGCACCGTGCAGGAGTAAAGAGGACACTGGACACCCTGAAAGGGGTACTTGGTCCGCTCCTCAAAATGGGCACAGAACGCGTTACTGGTTTTGCTTCGGGCATCAGGACGATTTTCACCGCGTATCGTAGATTGAAAGGTTTCCTCCAGCGATTCCCTGTGCCTGTCTGACGGCAAGGCCACCCAACTCGCGGATCCGGGAGCCGCCGGGATCTCCGGGGTTACTAGTGGAGCCGCGTGAACTGCCGCTGACACTTGCGGCTGCCCGTTCGTATGCCGCTGTTGCCCGAGCGGCGCGGGCCTCCCGCTCTGCGCGCCGTTCCGCTTCACGTTGTGCGCGACGCTCCGCCTCGATCCGCCGGCGCTCGTAGGTGCGCGCCGAGGTTGCAACCCAGTCCAAGGTCACCGGGCGGTCGGACGCCAGCACGGCGTCGATGAGGTCCCGTCCGCACGGGGAGATGCTGGCGCGATCGGCACTGTAATAGGCGGCAATCACGTGATTGGAGAACAAAACTCCCAACGATCGATGGGCGGCCTATTCGGTCGCGAATCGGTCCGGCGCCGAGCAGGCCAGTTCCAACAAGGAGTGGAAATACTCCCAACCGTGTTGGCGCACCGCCGCGGCCTCTTGTCTCTCCGGCTCGCCCGCGGGTTGGCGAATGGCCTGTTCCGCAGCGCGAGCGCGCAGTTGGGCCGCCCTAACAGGGACGGCTTGTCGCCCCGCCTCCACGGCGAATGCGTAATCGTCCACAGGCGCGAACGTGTCCGATTCGGTCGCAGTCGCGGGCTGCGGTAACGAGGTCTGCCGCCGCGTCAACCCGTAAAGACCGTGCGCACTGGCAAACTCGAGAAACTGATTCAAGCGATGGCCTTCCAGTCCGGTGGGATCGTAGGGGCCCGAAACCCGGAAAGTGCGTACGGTGACGCGGGCGGCGACAAAGTACTCGATCACGTCTTGAATCGTGTTGGTGTTGTCATCGGAGGGCCCGATCCCGCCCTGTTTCAGATGCGCGATCATGGTTTCGGCATTTTCGCGCACCCCTTGCAGCAACTCGTTACGGTTGATGTAGATATCGATCTGCATGCCGGGATGCCCGTTCACAAGCTTCTGCCATTTCCAACCGCCCATGGGCGTCAGGTTGGGCGGATCGATCACGATGAGCCGCCGCGGTGCCGGAATGACGCCATCATTGATGGCTGTCATGACTGCCGCGCCTGCCCAGCTATGAACGTATAACTCATCCACCGGCCCCATGTCGGCCAACCCCTGCAATTGCTTGCGGACGTATTGCGTCAGCACGCCGTTCAGGTTCGCGGCCGCGGAGGCGAAATCCTTGGTTACGTCCCAGGCCCGGTCGACCGTGCCTGTTGCAGGATCGCCTTCGAGGTGACTGAGCGCAAACTCATAATCGAAGTTGTGCAGGTAGTCGACGATGTTATGGGGATTCTGAGGATCGGCCGCTTTGTCTATGGTCGAGCCAATGCCATACACAATGGCACGCGAGGGATGATTCTGTGCCGCGGTGATACTGCAGAAAGCCAGTGTCAACGATGCCAGCAACGGTACAGCGAATCGGGGCATCATTGGCCGCACTATACAGCAGTTCCCTTGGCCAGGGCCAGCATGCCAGGCCGAGCCTCTCGATAAGCGCATTGTCGCCCACATCCCGGTCGAGCGGGAAGCGCGGCTGAACGCGGAAAAAGGGACGTGGTACGACGCGCACTGGGTCGGAGGGGTCAGCCTGAGAGCCTGTCGGAGTGAATGAAATTCGAACGAACTTTCAACAACTTACGGACGGTCACAAAATCGCAAGTTGTTGATTCCATTAGCAAGCAAAATCTATCTCCGACAGGCTCCTGATTATGTGCCGGTTTTCCAATTCAGGAGCCGCACGAAATCATCACGCCAGAGGATTGCCCGCCGGGGTAACGGGGTACTTGGCAAAATGACGTGTTCCAGGGGCCTTCTGGAGCATCGTGTCGGGCATCAATCCACTGTTGTCGGGGTCCGCAGCTCACCAGTAGGTGAGTCGCCGCGGTGATTCTCTCGCAGTCGAACGTACATGGTGATCAGCAGGGCGATCGCGCACTGCACTGAACGGTTGTCAGTTTTCAGTTTTCGGTTGTCGGCTGAACGAACACTTACGGGTTGCTTAAAGCCGGAGGCGTTGCCGGTTTGTTTCCCCGACAACCGACAACTGACAACCGACAACGCTGTGCGTCCTGAAAGCCTACATCATCACGACCGGAATCCTTTTCAGCAGGTGTTTCAACGTGCTGGACAAGTGGCACGATGAGCAACAACACCCAGGCGAAAGAGCTATTCGCCCGTCCCCATGGAAAGGCGGACGCGGGCGCCTCGTCACGTTCCAATGGCGAGGCCAGCACGGGTGCACGCTTCCTCATCACTCGCCTCCGCGTGTCTCATCACTTTCCACTTTCCACTTGCCCGGGCCCGCGGCGCACCAGGAATCGTTTCGACCTATGGCATGATCGCGACCGGTTCATCCCCATGCTGAGATCTCGACTTTTCATCCGTTTCGGCGTGGCGGCGGTGCTGGGCGGGCTGCTGGTGCGGGCGCAGGCGCCCCGGCCGCCGGCGGCACAGTACGACGAGGCGAAGGTCCCCGCCTACACGCTGCCCGACCCGCTGCTGCTGGCCGACGGACACCGCGTCACCAGCCGCAAGACTTGGGAGCGCGTCCGGCGGCCGGAGATCCTCGACCTGTTTGCTACGCACGTCTACGGACGCACCCCCGTCGGCCGCCCCGCCGCCATGCGCTGGGCGGTCACCTCCTCCACCCGCACACCGGGCGCGGACGGGGCACCGGCGACGCTCCACAAGACCGTCGTCATCTACTTTGCCGGCACGAAGGACGGCCCGCAGATGACGCTCTCGCTGGCCCTCCCCGCCGGCAAGCGCGCGCCCGTCTTCCTGATGCCCAGCCCCGCGGCGTGGGCGCTGCATGGCTTCGGCCCCAACCAAGCCCTGCTGCTGCGCCGCGGCTACGGCCTCGCCACCTTCGACCCCAACCAGGTCGAGTTGGATAAGCCCGAGGGCTACGCCACCAGCGTGCGCGCCTTCTTCGCCAAGCCCGGTGGCCTCGCGCCGGACGCCTGGGGGGCGATCGGGGCGTGGGCCTGGGCCATGAGCCGCGCCATGGACTACCTCGTCACCGACCCCAACGTCGACTCCCGCAAGGTCGCCATCCTCGGCGTATCACGCTACGGCAAAACCACCATGTGGGCCGGGGCGCAGGACCAGCGCTTCTCGATGGTCTTCTCGGTCGAGTCGGGCTGCGCCGGCGCCGGCATCGTCCGCCGCCAGTACGGCGAGACCGTCGCCAGCATCACGCGTGCCTTTCCTTACTGGTTTAACCCCGCGTTCAAGACCTACGCCACGCGCGTTAACGACCTCCCGGTGGACTGGCACATGCTGGTGGCGCTGATGGCGCCGCGTCCGGTCTACGTCTCCACCGCCGTCGAGGACCGCTGGGGCGACCCGCGCGGCTCCTTCCTCGCCGCCCGCGGCGCCGACCCCGTCTACCGGCTCTACCACGAAACGGGCGTCGGCACCGACACCATGCCGCCCGTCCTCACCCCGGTCGGCGACTTCATCGGCTACCACGAGCGCACCGGGAAGCATGGGATCAATGACTATGATTGGGCACGGTTTCTGGACTTCGCGGACAGGCACTGGAAGACAGCGATGAGGGATAAGTGATGAGTGACGACCGGCAAGTGAAAAGTGGAAAGTGGAAAGTGATGAGTGAAGAAAAAGTGACGAGTGATGAGTGAAGATCGGAAAGTGGAAAGTGGAAAGTGGTGAGTGAAGAAGAAGTGATGAGTGAGTGGTGAGTGACGAGTGATGAGTGAAGACACGCGGCGGGGATCGGGAGTGGGTGGAACGTGGAAATTGGAAAGTGGAACGGCGGGCGGCGCGGTCGGTTCGCGGTGGGGTTGGTGTTGCTTACGTTGGCGCTGGGCCTGTGGCCGGCGCGCCTGACCGCCAGGGCGTTCGTTGTTCAACTGACAACCGACAACCGAAAACCGACAACTCTTTCTGGACAGATCCTGCTGCGCTCGTTTCCCTCCGCGCCTTTTCCTGATGCCAGTCGCGCGGCCGGGTATACCAATAACGGAAAGTTCTTCGACGCGGCCTCGCATTACAGCGACAGCACGGTCGGGATCTTCATCCCGGCGGGCTTCCGGCCTTCGACGCGGCGGGTGGACTTCCTGGTGCACCTGCATGGCTGGTCGAACCACGTCTCCCAGGTGCTGGACCGCTACCAGTTGCGCGAACAGGTGGCGGCCAGCGGGTTGAACGCCATCCTGATCGTCCCGCAAGGACCCCGGGATGCGCAGGACTCGGGCGACGGAAAGCTTGAGCACACACGCGGCGGCTTCGCGGCCTTGATGCAGGACGTGGCGCGGTTTCTGCAGGCCGCCGGGAAGACGCGGACGGCGCGGATTGGACGCATCATCCTCAGCGCCCACAGCGGCGGCTACAAGGGCGCCAGCCATATCCTGCAGATCGGTGGCCTCACCGACCACATCACCGACGTGCTGCTGTTCGACGCCGCTTACGCCGACCTCGACGGGTTTGCCGACTGGCAGGCCGCGAAAAAGGGCCGCCGCCTGGTGAGCTTGTTTACCGACGATACCGCCTCCGGCAATTTGGCGCTGATGGCGGCGCTCACCCGCCGCCATCAGCCCGTCGCTGTGCTTGAGGCCAAGGATCTCGCCCCGCGCACCCTCGAACGGCGGCAGGCGCTGTTTATCTACACCCCCGACCTGCCGCATGACGAGACCATGCAGGGGCGGGGGTATTACGGGCTGTTTTTGCGGACAAGCGGGAAGAGATGGGCGGTGGGCGGTGGGCTGTAGGCGGTGGAACGGAGCCCCGGGAAAGCCGGGCGCCGGCGCACGCGAACCCTTCAGGGTGACCCGCAATACGGTGGAACCAAAATCCAATAACCATTCGAACGGTTTTCAGTTGTCGGTTGTCGGTTGTCGGCTACACAAGCACATCGGTATCGCCCGCGGCGAAGGATGTCGCGTCGATGTTTTGCCGACAACTGACAACTGACGACCCATAACCGTCGTTGCGGGCCGCCGGCTGGCGCGGGCTCCGCCGGGGATGAACGGGAAAGCGTGGAGCTTGGAGCGTAGAGCGTAGTGCGTGGAAGGGTGGTAGATTTGCGCACTACCACCAAAATCCAACAACTATTCGAACGGTTGTCAGTTGTCAGTTGTCAGTTGTCGGTTGTCGGCTACACAAGCACGACGGTATCGCCGCCGGCGAAGGATATCGCTTCGATGTTTTGCCGACAACTGACAACCGAATACCGACGATTACCGACAACCAACAAACGACAACCAATGTACAATCCCTCACATTTGTTTTCGGGTCGAGGGAGTTGTCCGAGATGTTGTTTGCCGGGATACATGCGCGCGGGGTTGGCGTTGCGTGGATGTTGCTCGTCGGCGGCGTCAGCACGCAGGTGCCGTCTGCCGCTTCGCCGCCGGTGGTGTCGGTGGCGCGCGCATCCTTACCAGCAGCCAAGCCGTCGGACAGACCCCTCGGCATCGCGGTAGTGCTGACCTCCGAGCCGATCAGTTTGGGAAAAAACGTCGGCGCGTTGGTGTTTGGGCAGGATCTCAGCGACGGCCTGCAGCTTTTCACGAAGCAGCCAGCACTTTTTCAGGGGTTGAAGCGGGGCGACCGCGTCGCCGCCTGGGGCGTGATCTCTTCATACGGGGGGATGCCCGAACTGCAGGTTGCTGGCCTGAAGGTGCTTGCCCACGGCGTCCCGCCCGCCCCGAGAGAGGTCTTGGCCGCCAATCTGGCCTCCGGGAACAATTTGGGGAAGCTGGTGCGTGTCGCGGGCAGCCTCCTTTTGACGCAAACGGGGAACGGGGCGCGCGCGTCGC
>CALEJU010000019.1 GCA_937898755.1 uncultured Acidobacteriota bacterium
GCGCCACTCAAAACACGCAGGGGGAATCAACTTTATAACACAGTAGTACTAGGAGTTCGTTGAAAAATCTGAATCGAGGGCTGGCACGATCCCTTTGGGCGGGTTATGAGGGTTGGATGTGGCTTGCAACGGTGGGGTGAGCTATGGCGATTCTGAGCCCGGCGGCGATAGCCAGACCGGTCTTGGGTGGTTCAGGCATGCATTTCCCGCAACTTTGGAATGCGCGGCGGCGCAGCCGAAGAGGAATAACCAGTTCACGTTGTCCAGCCCGCGAAGTTTGACCTTGCACAGACCGCCGGTCGTCATGAGCCAGCCGATGGATTTCTACTAGCTCGCTTTGCCATTTTCCCGCTCTACTCGCGACGCAGGAGAGGGGGGATACGTGTCCGTACAATTGACGTCCGGATTGGTACGATGTGGGCTTGCTCGAGTGTGGGGATTGTGATGAAGCCTTTGATCTTTGCTCTCTGTGTTGTCTTTGCGTGGGGTGGTCTGAGCGCGCAGCAGTTTACCTGGCAGCCATCGCCGGGACATACCCAAGTGCCGCTCTGGCCGGGGAGAGTGCCCGACCCCCAGCCGGTGGCGGGGCCGGAGTTCGCCGAGACAACGGCGAAGGGGTGGCAGGATACCGGCAGGCCGGCCACGGGGGTGAGCAACGTGTCGCGGCCTACGATGACGGTCTATTCGCCCAAGGGAAACAATACGGGCGTTGCGGTCGTCGTCTTTCCGGGCGGGGGCTATCAGGGTCTGGCCATCGATCTTGAAGGCACCGAGGTCTGTGATTGGCTGACGCCCGAAGGGATCACGTGTGTGCTGCTGAAATACCGCGTGACGGATGTGGGGCTGTATCCGAAATCGGGGCCGTATCCGGAGTCACCGATGGCGTTGGAAGATGCGCAGCGGACGGTGGGGCTGGTTCGCTTTCACGCCGCGGCGTGGCACATCGATCCGCACAAGATTGGTGTGCTCGGGTTCTCGTCGGGCGGGCATCTGGCGGCGGCGATCAGCACGCATTTCGGGAAGCGTTTGTACCCGGCCGTCGATGCCGCCGACAAGGCAAGCTGCCGTCCGGACTTTGCGGTGGCACTCTATCCGGGACATCTGTCGCTTTCCGCGGCGGAATGGGATGCCAGGCAGGGCGCCAGAAAGTTCGTGGTCCGTCATCCGCCGACGGCCGATAGACATCTGGGGTTGAATCCCGCTATTCCCGTCACCAGCCAGACGCCGCCCACGTTTTTGCTGCAGGCGGAGGATGACCACGTGGACAACGTCGACGACGCGCTGGCTTACTACATTGCGCTCAAGAAGGCTGGCGTTCGCGTGGAGATGCACTTGTACGCCCAGGGCGGGCACGCGTTCGGTCTGCGGCGCACCAAGCTACCCATCACCGGGTGGCCGGCCTTAGTGGAGACGTGGCTGGGGACGATCGGCATGGTTGCAAGGTAGGCGCTCGGGGAGCGCAAACGACTGATCCGCCGCGGGAGCGCCAGAACCGCGTTACGTCACACAACGCGTCACAATGTCCGCTTCCGAAGCCGGTGGAAATCCGAGCCCTGATGCGAAGAATGGTAGGCACGTGGGGACTCGAACCCCAGACCTCTACCGTGTCAAGGTAGCGCTCTAACCAGCTGAGCTACGCGCCTACGCGACGGGCTGTGCGGCGTCGGGCACCGCGGACACACCGGCAGTTTAACACGGGCGGTCCGCGGCCCGCGCGGTTGTCGGCGCCGTGTTCGCGGCGTATCGTGGGTCCCTGATGTCGGTGTGGATTGCGTTCTTGCGGGCCGTCAACGTGGGCGGAACCAACCTGCTGCCCATGCGGGACCTGGTGGCTCTCTGCCAGAAACTGGGCTTCCTGCAGGCGCGCACCTGTCTGCAGAGTGGGAACGTGATCATCAACTCCGAGCGTTCGGCGGATCAGGTGAAGGGCTTGCTGGAAGGAGCACTCAGCGCGCGGCTGGGTAAGCCGGTGGACGTCCTGGTGCGCAGCGCCGCGGAACTGGGCGCCATCTTGAAGGCCAACCCGTTTCCAGAAGCGGATCCGGCGAAAGTTGCCGTCGTGCTGCTTTCCGCCAAGCCGTCCGCGACGTGGTTGAAGCGGTTATCCAACCGCGATGGCGAAGAGGTGCGGCTGGGCAAGCGGGAGCTCTACATCCACTATCCCATCGGGATGGGGCGATCCCGGCTGCGGCTGCCGCCGCTCGGCGGCCCTTGCACGGCACGCAATTTGAATACGATCTCGAAACTGGTGGGGATGACGGCCGGCGACGTTCGTACCGAAGACAATCGTGCCAAATGAGATTTACTCCTGAGATTTACTCCCGTGTGGTTCAGCGGGGCACAGAAATCTTCGTAGGCCGGCCGCCTCGCGCCGGGCTCGGTCGCATCCCCACCTGTCTCCGGGTTCCGCGCGTCAGGCGACCTATCGCGCTACACCCGGGGACGGAGAACGGCACCCGGCGACCGCCGGGTTGGGGGCGGTTTTGGAGATCGACCAGTTCTGCAAGCTGAGCCGCAGGCTGAACGCGGCAAACGCTGGCGTTCTCGGCAGTTTTGGTTTGGTTTGGTACCCTGAAGACGTTAGTGGTGGCTGGTTTGTGATGGATGCGCGACGCTGCCCTTGGCTGCAATGAAGACTCCTGAACCCACGCTCGCTGCGCCGCTGTTGCCGGTGGTCGGTATGACCGGGGGACGCAACCTCTGGCGGGCAGGGCCGCGGCATCCCGACCCGGCCGCGCTCGACGCGATCGAGGCCAAGGTGGTCGTCGGCACGCGCATCTCGACCGCCGAGGCCGCCTGGCTCTGGGAGCAAGCCGCCTCCGAGGACTTGCAGCGCCTGGCCGCACAGGTACGCGCGCGCTTTCACCCCGCGGACCGCGCCACGTACATGGTGATGCGCATCATCAACTACACCAACGTCTGCGTCGCGCAGTGTGACTACTGCGCCTTCTACCGCCTGCCGGGACATCCCGAGGGCTACGTGCTCGACCGCGAGCAGGTCTTTACGAAGATAGACGAGTTGCTGGCGCTGGGCGGCGATCTCGCCGGCTTTAACGGCGGTTTCCATCCTCACTTGCCGCTCGATTACTACTGCGAACTCTTCGCCGCGCTTCGCGAGCGCTACCGCGATCGCATCGAGTTCTACGCCCTCACGGTCGCTGAGTTTCTCTACCTGGCCGACCACGGCAAGCTTTCTTTGGAGGAGACTGCCCAGCGCCTGAAGGCGGCGGGCGTGCGCTGGATCACCGGTGGCGGCTCGGAGATCCTGACCGAGGCCTTCCGCGCCCGGCACAGCAAGTTCAAGTACACCGTGACGGAGTACTTCGAGGCACAGCGCGCCATCCTGAACGCCGGTCTGAAGACCACCGCCACCATGGTCATCGGCTTCGACGAGAGCCTCGAGGAACGCCTCGAACATCTCGAACGCACGCGGCAGTTCCAGGACGAGACCGGGGGGCTCGCCAGCTTTCTCTGCTGGACCTTCAAGCCGTCCTTCACCGCACTGGGTGGCGGCGAGATCACGGCCGACGAGTACCTGCGCCACCTGGCGCTCTCGCGCATTTACCTCGACAACATCCCGCGCCTGCGCACCTCGGTGCTCACCCAGAACGTGCGCGCCCTGGAAGGCTTGCGCTGGGGCGCGGACGATTTCGACCTGCCGATCGAGGACGAGGTGACACAGAAGGCCGGGGCCACCATCAGCCTCGACTTCGAAGGCCTGCTGGAGCGTGCGCGGGAACTGGGATTCACGCCCGAGTACCGGCACGTGCGGTGAGGATGCAGGACAACACATGGACGACAAAGTAGCCGAGGCACGCGGACACCGCCCCCGCGTGGCCGATCCGCCGGCGCGTCTGGATTTGGCCGACCTACCCGGACCGTCCTTCTTCATGCGTATGGCGCGACAGATCACCCTGCGGGCGCCGCGCGGCCGCTATCGTCTGAGCCATGAACTCGGGCAGCTTCCTGTCCGGCGATTTCGCGGCTGGTTTCCCATCGCGGCAGGCCGGGCGAGTTTCTTTTGCGATCTGCGGGATTCCATCGCACGCGAAGTGTGGTTTACCGGGCGCTATGAACCGCAGGAAGCGGCGCTAATTGAGACGGTCCTGCAGGCGGGCATGACGTTTGTGGACGCCGGTGCGAACTGGGGTTACTTCAGCCTGCTGGCGGCGGCCCGGGTGGGTTCCGGCGGACGCATCTTGAGCTTTGAACCCGACCCGCGTCTGGCCGTACTGCTACGCGCCAATCTGCGGGCCTTGGGGGTGGAGGCCGCGGTCTGCGAGATTGCGCTGGCGGATGCGCACGGGGAACTGCGGTTGGCCGGGTTTGCCGCCTCGCAGGACAACCACGGGACCTCGCGCCTGGTCGGTGCGAATGCTGCTGGAGGCACCGCGGGAACGGATTGTTTTCCCGTAAGGGCGGAGGCGCTGGACGACGTGCTGGATCGGCTGCAGGTCGGCCAGGTGGACCTGGTCAAGATGGACATCGAGGGTGGGGAGGCGCTGGCGCTCGAAGGGATGCGGCTCGGTCTTGCAGCGGGACGTTACCGCCGCCTGCTGCTGGAAGTTCACCCAGGGCTGCTGGCCGACCACGGGAGCAGCGTGCGGGAGGTGATCCAGCCACTGCAAGCGGCGGGCTACCATGCCTGGCGCATTGACCATTCCCTGGCCGCCACCCGACAGGCTGCGTATCGGCGAGACTTCTCCCTGCGGGAGGCATTGCGTCCATTTTCGCCGGACGACGCGTGGGATGCCTGGCCGCATCTGCTGTGGTTGGCGCCCGGCGTGTCGCTTGAAGTTGCGAGTGGACGGTAGGCGGTGGGCAGTTGACGGTGGTTTGCGTTGTGAACTGTCTGGCAGATGACGCTTCTGCGGTCCTGTAGCCTCATGCACGATGGACAGTTGCTGACAACCGACAACCAACAGCCGCTGCGTGGTACCGTAGAAATTGACGCGATGCCAAAAGTCACCTTCCTGCCGTTGAATCAGACGGTCGAGTTCGAGTCCGGCAAGCTGCCCTATCTGGAGCATGGCAAGCCGGAGTCGTTGCTCGACATCGCCATGAACTGCGGTGTGCATCTCGAGCACGCCTGCGGCGGCAACAATGCCTGCACCACCTGCCACGTCATCGTGCGCGATGGCGACGACAACCTCTCGCCCATGGATGAGGACGAGGCCGACCGCCTTGACACCGCCGCCGATCTGACGCTGCATTCCCGCCTTGGCTGCCAGTGCGTCGTCAAGGGGGACATCACGGTCGAGATTCCCGCCTGGAACCGCAACTACATCAGCGAGGGCGGCACCTCGATGTTCGGTGACGCGATGTTCGGCGTGCGCCCGGAAGCTGAACACCCGGAAAACAAGTAGGGTAACAGCGGGTAGGCGGACTGCGGCGCACGAGGCAGGGATGGAACAGGCGCCCGGGATCTCCGGAGCCCGTGCCAACAGGCGACTGGGCGTAGCTTGGGGCGCTAGCCCAAGTGCAGTTGCGGCAAGACGGGGAACCGGCTTCACCCGGTGATTCCATCGCGTTGCGGCCCACCCGGCAGGGTTCGCGCTACTGCACTCGACTTTCCTGCGACTCCGCTGCACCGCTACGCGGTTCCGCACGCGCTGTTTGCCCTGCGGGCACTGCGGCGCCGATACGTCGCGGTCTCCGTTGTGTAAAGTCCGACAGGACGGCGGGCGCCGATCAATCGGCGCCCGCGCGCGAGGCAGGGAGTCCGAGGGAAAGTCGTTGACGCGGCCAGCCCTCGGCTATCGTCGGCGCCCCTGTGGCGCTGCAACGCCCCACCTTGAAAGCCAACAACTAAAAACTAACAACCCACTACCCGACAACCGTTCAGAATTCGAACCGAACCGCGAACTGCATGATGCGCGGGTCGCGGGCACCGTTGACGCTGCCGAAGCCGTTGATGTTGTTCAACGTGCCGTCCGCTTTGTAGACCAGATTATTGGGCGTGGTACTGGTCAGGCTGGAGTAGCTCAGCCCGTTGTTGATCCCGGTGAACTGGACGTGGTTGAAGGCGTTGAAGGCGTCGGCGCGGATGGTGAAGGCTGTCCGTTCCGTCACCGGGAAGCGCTTTTCCAGCGAGAGGTCGAAGTTGTTAATGCCGGGGTTGGAGAGGTAGTTGACCGGCGCCCCCAAACCGATGCTGCCCACCGCGGGGAGGGAGAAGGCGGCCGCGTTGAGGCGGTTATAGGGACTGTCGGTGGTGCCCTGCAGCGGGTTGCCGTTGAGGACGATACGCGCGGGTTCGGTGTAGGAGCCGGTGATGTTCTGGTTGCCGATGCCGTTGACCCCGAAGCCGACGCCGAAGGGGGTGCCGGTGATGAAGCGCGCGATGCCCGAGATCTGCCAGTTGTTGAGCACGGCACGGCTGACGAAGTTGTTGAAGCCGCCCAGGTACTGCGTCACATCGCCGGCATCGTAGATGTAGTTGAAGACCAGGTTATGGCGTACGTCGAAGCTGGCGCGTCCGTAGTTGGCCGCGCGCGTAAGCCCGTCGATGCGGAAGAAGTCGCCATCGCCGCTGACCGTGGTGAGCGCCTTGCTCCAGGTGTAGGCGGTGCCCAGGAACAGGCCCTTCACGAAGCGGCGGTTGACGCTGACTTGCAGCGAGTTGTAGTTCGAGGTGCCGCCGTACTCGTGCAGGATGATGTCGCCATAGCCGTGGTAGGGGCGGATAAAGTTGGCGTCGTAGGCGTTGGAGCCGAGCGGCGCCTTGGGGTTGGCGGCCACCTTGGTGGGGTCCTGGTTCTGCGACAGGAAGGTGGCGCCGTAGGGAATGGCGTTGAGGTTGAGGTTCTGCAGCAGGTGACGGGACTGCGAGCCGACGTAGGAGACGTCGAGCACGGTGTTGCTGGGCAGTTTTGTCTGAACGCCGAGGCTGTAGTTGTACACCGTGGGCACGTGGCCGTCGAAAGCGAAGGCGCGGATGCCACTGGGCGCCAGCAGGGCGTTGGTGGGGTCAATGCCGCTGACCAGCCCGTTCACCGCGGTCGGGGAAAAAGTGGTGGGCGGATTGGTCAGCTCATCAAAGGTGATATTGCCCTGGTAGCGGTCAAAGAAGGTGCCTGCTCCGGCATGCAGCACGATGTTCTGGCGTCCGGTGAGGTCGTAGGCGAAGCCGAAACGCGGGCCGACATGGATGCCGCGATTCTCCATGAGGTATTTGCTGATGCCGTGCCCCGCTTGGAAGATGCCGTTCAGCAGATTGCCGCTGTTGGGCACCAGGGAGCCGATGGCCGTGGCGGGCAGTTGCTGATTGGGGCTGTTGGGGTCGTAGGCGTACTTCTTTTTGCAGGCCGGATCGTTGCAGCCGGGGAGATAAAGGCGCGGCGCTTGCCCGGCGCTGTAGGAAGCCGGCAGGAAGGTCGAGGTCTGCAGGCTGGCGTCGAATTGCGGCTGGATCCAGTAGAGACGCAGCCCGTAGTCGAGCGTCAGGCGCGGTCGGATCTTCCAGGTGTCCTGCACGTACGTCTCGGCATTGGTATAGCGGTACATGCCGGTGGCGTACTTCGAGGCCTGGTTAAACGAGCTGAAGATGCCCAGGGCAGCGTTGGCATAACCGTAGGTGGAGTCAAAAGGGTTCGAGCCGCTGTCCCCGAAGTTATAGCTGCCGTTGGCGGCGGCAAATGAGGTCTGGTCCTTGCGGCTGCGCTGGATGTAGACGCCCATCTTGAAGAGATGCTGGCCGCTGACTTTGCTGAGGTTGTCGATGATGTCGATAGTCGTGTTGTAGTTGAAGAACGGGGCGTTTGCGGTGCCTAAGCCGGGGTTACTGCCGATGCGGCCGCCGAAGGAGAAGCTGGGGATGAAGTCCTTTTGCACGGCGCTGGGGTAGAACAGCGGCAGGGCGGAGAGCCCGAGCTTGGCGCGGGTCAGCCCGGAGGTGGTGGGGTCGATGTTGATCTGGTTGTGCCCGAAGCCGTAGCTCGCCTCGTTGGTCATGGTGGGCGAGATGATCGTGGTGGCGTTCAAGGCCAGGGCGCGGCCGGGGCGCGCGTCGGTAATCGGCACCAGCGGGAAATTGGTGCCGAGTACGAAGGAGCCGTAGGCCGAGGTCACCGCGTCGTTGTTATTGATGTATCGACCAAAGATCTTCCACTTGGAGCTGAGATTGTAGTCAATGCGCAACAGGTCCTCGCGACGCGGGTAGGCGTCGGAGATGCCCGTCCGGAAGTTGAAGCCCTTGTTGCCGGCTGCCAGGGCATTAGGCAGCGGATAAATGTTCAGGATGGCGAGGCCGGGGGCGTAGAGCCGGCTGGCGGGGATTTTACCGAGCACGCCGCCATCCTGAAAACAGCCCGCCGTGCTGCCCGCTTTGCAGGGCAGGCCGGTGGTGTAGTCGCGGACATAGGGGTAAGGGTTGCCGTTGTTATCCACGCTCTGGGAGAAGTCCCCGGTGCGCTCCAAGGCGGTCGGCATCTTCACGTTGCGGGTGCCTTGCGGGCGCAGTTGCCGTTGGAACTCCTGGCTGAAGAAGAAAAACAGCTTGTCCTTGTGGGTGTTGAAGTGCCCGGGGATGTAGATGGGGCCGCCGAGGTTGTAGCCGGGGTCGTTGAAGCGGTAGCGCTGGCGGGGAATGCCATCGCGGTTGTTCTTCCAGTTGTTGGCATTGAACTGCTCGTGGCGGTGGTACTCGAAGGCCTCGCCGTGGAAGGCCTGCGTGCCGCTCTTGGTGACGACGCTGATCTGCGCGCCGGAGGAGCGACCGTACTCCGCCTGGTAGTTGCTGGTGAGGATTTTGAACTCCTGCACCGCATCGAGGCTGACGGTGGCGAGCTGGTCGCCGTTGTTGCCGGTGTCGACATCTCCGATGCCATCCAGGGTCAAGTTGTTCTGGTTACCGCGTGCTCCATTGGCGCTGATGCCGCCCAGGCCGCCGTGGCCCGCCGTCTGGTAGTTATTGGTGGAGTAGACGCCGGGGACAAGCTGCGCCAGGGCGAGATAGCTGCGGCCATTGACGGCGATGTTCTGCAGCTGCTTGCCGACCAACGAATCGGAGCGCTCCGCGCTCTCGGTTTTGAGAGCCACGCCTTCCGCCTGGACTTCGACCGACTGCGTCACCGCTCCAACCTCGAGCCGAAACTCGCCGGCGGAGAGCTTGTCGTTGCCGTTCAGCGTGATGCCCTTGTGCTCGAGGGTCTTGAAGTTCGGGCTGGTGACGGTGATGTTGTACTGCCCGGGCTGCAGCTGGGCGAAGACGAAGCGTCCCTCGGCGTCCGAGACGGCCGTGAAGGTTTCCCCGCGCTGGTTAACGGCCGTGACCGAGGCAGCGGGAATCGCCTTGCCTTGGGCGTCCAGCACCGTTCCGGCAATCGAGCCGGAGATGGTTTGAGCCAGCGCACCGCAGGCGAGCAGGAGCGAGACCAGCCCCACGCCCAGCCAGAATTGCCGCGCACCCCACACACGTGATGCAGACTGCATGAACGTCTCCTTGATGCCTGTTGCTGATGCAGCAGGACAAATGCGCTCGCAAGGCGCAGTGATTATTTGCCCGGCGCCGCGCAGTGCCGGGGCCATCTCTGGAAAGTTTTGTATCACCAAAGCGCGGTTTCATGCAAACGGTTTCATAAGGAGCCGTGGCGAGGCCAAGTACGTTGCGGCACATTGACTGAAACCGGTTCCGCGTTTGCGCCGCCGCCGACCTTGGCCTGGCGCCCCCGGCGGCAGGACGCTGCGCCCGCGGGCGCGCACTGCGGAGGTGCGCGATCCCTTTCCGGGTGGCCCGCCACTCGGTCGCGGCCCGAATGGTGGTAGCATCCGCAGCTTGCCCATGCACCCTTGGAGTCAGGTCTACAACCCGTTGCATTTCTGGCCGGCCTCGACCTTGCTGGCGGCGCTCCCCATCGTGTTTCTGCTGGCTCTTCTCGCCATCTGGCAGGTGCGGCCGCATCACGCGGCGGCGTGGGCAGCGGCACTGGCGCTGGCGGTGGCAACGCTGGGCTTCGGCATGCCCTGGCGCGCCGCCGTCGCGAGTTTCGGCTTCGGCGCTGCGTTCGGACTCTTCAAGATCGCGTGGATCGTGATTGCCGCCGTCTTTCTCTACGAGTTGACGGTGGCGACCGGGCAGTTTGCCGCCCTGCAACGTTCTTTGGGACAGGTCAGCCGCGACCACCGCTTGCTGGCTCTGCTCATCGCTTTCAGCCTGGGTGCGTTTCTGGAGGGAGCAGCAGGGTTCGGCGCCCCGGTGGCCATCGCGGGGGCCTTCCTTGTCGGGCTGGGCTTCGAGCCGTTCCAGGCGGCGATCGTCTGCCTTGTGGCCAATACCGCCCCGGTGGCGTTCGGTTCGATTGGGATCCCGATCCACGTCCTGGTGGCGGTCTCGGGCTTGCCGGAGCCGCAGGTTGCGGCGATGGTGGGGCGGATCTTGCCGCTGGTGTCACCAGTCGTGGCCTTCTGGACGGTCCGCCTGATGTGTACCTGGGCGGAGACGTGGGAGGTGCTGCCGGCCATCCTGGTCGCGGGCGGCAGTTTCGGGCTGGTGCAGTTCGCCTGGTCGAACTTCATGAACCCCAGCCTGACGGACATTGTCGCTGCGCTGGCATCCTTGGCGAGCCTGACGCTTTTCCTGCGCGTCTGGCAGCCGCGCTCGCTGGTGACGGTGGCGGCGGCCTCTGTCGGTGGCGGCACGGTAGGTGCTGCGTCCGCCGTATCCCGGCAATCGTTCTGGAGCAGGGCGCGCGCCTATGTGCCCTTTGTCTTGCTGTCGGCGATGGTGCTGCTCTGGGGCGCGCCCAACGTCAAAGCGTGGATGGATCACACCACCGTGTGGGTCGCGGTCCCCGGACTGGACGGCCACGTGATGCGGACGCTGCCGGTCGTCGCGCGGCCCACGCCGGAGGTGGCGCGCTTCGATTTCACCTGGCTCTCCGGAACCGGGACCAGTGTGTTCGTGGCCGCCCTGCTGACCGCGCTCGCGCTCTGGGTGCCGCCCGGGATGGTTCTGGGGGCGTTGAAGCGCAGCTTGGTGCGGATGCGCTGGGCCATGCTCGCCATTGCCTGCATGCTCGGCCTGAGCTATGTGACGCGCTACTCCGGGATGGATGCCGTGCTGGGATTGGCGTTCACCCGCACCGGGCGTCTGTACCCGTTTTTCGGGACATTCCTCGGATGGTTGGGGGTGGCGCTGACCGGCAGTGATACCGCATCCAATGCCCTTTTCGGCAGCTTGCAGCGCCTCACCGCGGAGCAACTGAAGCTGTCCCCCATCCTGATGACCGCAGCCAACAGCGCCGGCGGGGTCATGGGCAAGATGATTGACGCGCAGTCCATCGTGGTCGCCACCGCCGCGACCGACCAGGTGGGAAACGAAGGCCGCATCTTTCGCAAGGTCTTCTGGCACAGCGTTGCGCTGGGCACCATCGTGGCTCTGATCGTGGTGTTCTATGCGTTTGTAGCGCCGGAATGGGTGCCGAAAGGCTGAAGGTTGTTGGTTGTTGGATTAAGCACGGCTGGAAAGGTTGTCTCGTGCTCCGATGTCGTTTATGGCCGCCGCCCGAACGGCAGGAGTAGCCCGCAACCACCAACGACGACACACTAACAACCAACAACCAACAACCGATGTTCAGCCGTTGGGCACCTCAACTTCCTGCCCGCGTTTTGCGGCGGAGAGGTAGGCTGCGTAGAGGGTGAGGGCTACGGCTTCGCCGAGATCGAGTGAGGATTCCGGGGCACGGCCGCCGGCGATGGCTTCGACGAAGGCTTGGATCTCCTGGGGATAGCCGTGCATCCAGCCCTCGTCGGGGGCGGGTCGCATCCAGCCCTGCTTTGGAGAAAGCTTTTCGACGACATAGACGTCGCGCAGCGTGGCTTCCGCCGGGGAGAATGTCTCCAGCGCATCAATCGGGTTGAGATTGCAGCGTGTGCGGTGGTCGTTGGCGAAGACCTCGATCCAGTTCGCCACGCCACCCAGCACGACGTCGGAGGCGAAGATATCCGCCACGGTGCCGTCGTCGAAGATGACGTGCATCTGGCTGGTGTCCTCGGTGTCCTCGTAGGCGGTACGCAGGTGTCCGCGATCCTGATAAGTGGGGAGCTGCGTCAAGCGATGGGTGCGGGCGCTGACCGCGCGCGGCAGAATGGGGCGCCCGCGACGCGTGCGGCCTTCGACGAACTTGAAATAAAGGGCGGCGGAGAGCGGGTGGCAACCCTTGCTGGCGAGAGCGCCGCCCCCGGACTGCGCCCAGACACCGTAACTGGGGGCGTGCGAGCCGGAATGCGACTCCTCGCCCAACATGCGCAGAATCTGCCCCCCGGACTTCTCGAGGATCTCGCGCTGTTTCTGTACCGCCGGAGCGTAGATCCAGTTCTCGGCGTAGCAGAGCGCTTTTCCTGACGCCTGTTCGGCCTGCCGCATCCGCCGACAGCTGGCCTGTACCGCTCGCAGCGCAGCGGTGGCATGCGTCACCCGCTCCTCATCGGCGCCCATCACCAGGCTCTGTTCGTAAGATCCGGTGAAGGGCTTTTCGAGGATGACGTGGCGTCCGGCAGCCAAGGCCCGACAGGCCAAAACCTCGTGCGTGTTTCCCGGGGAGCAAATATCCACGACGTCCACGGCAGCGAGCAAGGAGTCAAGATCGGGGAAGGCGCGCAGGTGATGCTCGGTGGCGAGGGCCTCCCGCGAGGCGGCTCGCGTCGAGGTCACGCCGACCACCTCGATGGGCACGCCATAAACGCGTTGGTAAGCGTCCAGGTGAAAACGCGCGGCAAATCCCGCGCCGACCAGGCCGATGCGCATGGTTGCGATACTCCCCGCGGCATTGTAGCTGGTGAGATCAGTGGAAAGTGAAAAGTCCTGAGTGGAAAGGCACACAATCCCCGTCGTTTTTCACCAGGCAGCTTCTTTGCGCGCCGCGCCCTGAAACCGGAACAGCTATAATCCAGCCACTTTATGAATTCGCTGGCGCTTTTGTGGCTGGTCGTGGGGGGCGTCTGCGGGGCGGCGCTGATGTGGGGCTGGCTGCGCCGCAACGCGCAGCACGCGCAGTCGCTGGCGCAGGCGCAACTCGAACACTTGACGCGCGCCAAGGCGGAGGCTGAGATCACGGCGGAACGCCGTCGCGACGATTTGGCGGCCAGCTACGAGGCGCGCCTGGAAGAAATGCGCGCCACCGAGCAGCGGTTGGCCATTCAGTTGGAGGCGTTGTTGCCCAAGGTGGCCGACTCCGTGCTCGCGCAGCGCGCTCAACAACTCACCGCCACTGCCAAGGGCGAACTGCAGCTGCTCGAAGGCAAAACGGTCGCGGAGGTGAAGACCAGCAATCAGCAGTTACAGGAGACGGTCAACGCCATGGCGCAGCAGTTGGGACAGTACCAGGCACGCCTGGCGCAGATCGAGGTGGAACGGGCGCAGGCTGCGGAGCGCGTCGAACAGCAATTGTTGACCGTGGCGGGGGCGGGGCAGGCGATGTTGCTCGAGGCGCGCACCATCAAGCAGGCGCTGCAGTCCAGCCATTCCGTCCGCGGGCAGTGGGGCGAGTCGGTGCTGCGCAACATCCTGGAAAGTTGCGGCCTGACACTGGGGCACGATTACGAGCTGCAGACCGCGCTGAGCGAGAGCGAAGGACGGCTGCGTCCGGATGTCACGATCTTCCTGCCCTCGGGCCGGAAGCTGATCATTGATGCCAAGGCCAGCCTGAGCCAGTTCCTGGAAGGCATCGGGACGGGCGGCCCGGAAGACCCGACCCGGCTGGAGGCATGGCAGAAGGGCAAGTTCAAAGAGTTCGCCGGGGTGCTGCGGCGCCGCGCCGACGAGCTGGCCAGCAAAGATTACAGCGGCAACCTGGAGCACAGCGTGCCTTGCGTGGTGATGTTCGTTCCCAGCGAAGCGGCATTCCGCGCGGCACTCGATGCCGACCCCGGGCTCTTCCAGTACGGCCAGGAGCGCCGCCCGCGCGTCGTGCTCGCGAGTCCCAGCACGTTGTTTCCGTTGATCCAGGTCATCGCGCAGGGTTGGGACCAGCAAAAAATGGAGAATCAAGCGGTTGAGCTGGCCAAAGAAGTGACCGAGCTGGCGAAGCGCATGGAGAAGTTTTTCGGTTACGTGCAGAAGATTGGCCGGGCGCTTGAGAGCGCCAACACGGCCTTCAACCAAGCGTCCGGATCCTACCAGCAACGCTTGGCGCCGCAGATGCGACGGCTGTGCGAGATGGGCGCGGATTTCACCACGGTGCAGGAGCCCACCGAAATTCAGAGTCGCCCGGTGCTGGCGCTGGACGAGGCCGACGCGCCAAAGAAGGCCACCGGGGCGGGAGCGTAGCCGACGCAGAGGAGCCGGAACGCGCCGCGAAGTCATGTGGTGTTTTCAAAGGCGGGTCAGGGTTGGGAGCGCCGCGCGCAGGCGTTGCCGTCGCAGGGGTTGTGGTTCCAGCGGTGACGATTGCGGGCAACCCAGTTGTAGACGACCGCGGCCACGGCGTGGATGCCCGGAACGCGCAGTAGCCAAGCCACCCAGCGCCACCCCGGCAGGACGCTTCCGATGCGGGAGAAGGCATCCACTCCAGCAAAAGTCCGGCCTTCCGCATTGACTGCATGCAGGGCACCGTGCAGTCGCTCGATGGCGAGGTCAGGGAAGCGCTGGGCCCGCTCCGGGGCGTGCAGGTTGAGCGGGACGATCCGGTGATCGTGATCCCAGCGCCGCAGACGGGTCATGGTGGCGCGGCAGAAGCGACACTCTCCGTCGTAAATGACCGTCCAGGTATCGCGGGGCATGGCGGCACTCGGCGTCCATCGCTTCATTGGGCTTCACGGGCGTGTCTCGCTGGGCTTGCTGGCGGTGAGCAGTTGTCCGCTGGCGGCGTCCACGCGCACCACGAAGGGGGCAGTGGCGCGGCTGCGGCCGTAGGCAAGATCCCAAGTGAGGTGCGGGAAGGCGCCCACCAGTTCCTCCCGCAGGGTGTAGAACACGTTGCTGTCGGGCTCGCGTTTACGGAAACGTGTGCCACCGTTGTTTTCCGCCACCTGGAACGCCTGGTCGGAATCCGATTTGAGATACGACAAGCTGAACGGCACCGTGTCGGGTCCGGCGGGGTGATAGGCCGTTTCCTGTCCACGACTCATGCCGCGTTCCGGGCCATCAGGGACATGGATGCTGACATATTGGAAATCGCGCTGCTTGTGGCTGGCCGCCGAAACGAAGGTGGCCCGCCACATCGGAGCCTTGCCCTGTAAGGTGAGGGTGCCCGTCAGGGAGCCTGATTCCAGCAAGAGTGGGGCGGCGTCGGGCTGCCAGAGGCGGGCCACGGCGTACATGTCTTGAAACGCGGCCCTCCCGGTCATTCCCACGACCGGAGGCGGAATGTTCCCGGACGGGTGCGAGGTCGGGGAACAACCGGCCAGCCACAGGCCGCAGAGTGCCAGGGCCATTTGCGCTAGTCCAAGCCGTGAGCGTGAATCTTGGTGAGCAGCGTCTTGTAGGACACTTGCAGCAGTTCGGCGGCGCGTGTCTTGTTCCACTTGCATTCCTCCAAGGCCTGCCGCAGTTTGAAGCGTTCCACGGCGCGGACGGCGCGCTCGGTGACTTCTGGCAGGCTGCCGGACCAATCGAGCGGCTCGGGCGTGCCCAAGTCCGGTGTGGCGGGCGGCTGGGCGGCGCGGGCGCTGCGGAGTTGCAGGTCGGCGGCCAGCACCTCGTCGCCGTCGGCGAGAATGACGGCGCGTTCAATTGCGTTCTGCAGTTCGCGCACGTTCCCCGGCCAGGCGTATTCCTGCAGCGTCTTCTGGGCGGACGGCCCCAATTCCATGGGCGGCTTCTTGAACTCGCGGCAGAACTGCTGTACGAAGTGTCGGGCGATGGCAAGCACGTCTTCGCCCCGATCGCGCAACGGCGGGATCAGGATGGGGAAAGCGGAGAGACGGAAGTAGAGGTCCTCGCGGAACTGGTGTTCGCGGGCGGCGTTTTCCAGGTCGCGGTTGGTAGCGGCCACGATGCGGACATCCACCTGAATTGTCTGCACACCGCCGACGCGCTCGAAGGCGCGCTCTTCCAAGACGCGCAGGATCTTGGCCTGGACGGCGAGCGGAAGTTCGCCGATCTCGTCGAGAAAGATGGTGCCACGGTGGGCCAGCTCGAACTTGCCGAGCTTGCGGGCGTTGGCGCCGGTGAAGGCGCCTTTCTCATGGCCGAAGAGTTCCGTCTCGACCAGGTTTTCCGGGATGGCAGCGCAGTTGATGGCGACAAAGGGCTGCGCCGCGCGCGGGCTGAGCTGGTGCAGGGCGCGGGCGAAGAGTTCCTTGCCGGTGCCGCTCTCACCCAGCAGCAGAGCGGTGGTGTCGGTGGCGGCGATGCGCTGCAGCGCCGCGCCGGCGCGCCGCATGGCCTCGTGATCGCCGATGATCCGCGGGAATCCGAAACGGGCGGCGAACTCCTCTTTGAGCAGGATGTTTTCGCGCAGCAGTTGTTGCTGTTGGATGGCGCGCGCGATGAGCAGCATGAGGTGGGTCAGGTCGAGCGGCTTCTGGATGAAGTCGAACGCCCCCTCCTTCATCGCCAGCACGGCTTCCTCGATCGAGCCATAGGCGGTCATGAGGATGACCGGGAGGTGGGGCGAGTGCTCGCGAATGCCGCGCAGCACTTCCAGGCCGGTGCGCCCAGGCAGCTTCAAATCCGTAAGGACGAGCGAGAAGTTGGAACTGCGCGCCTGCTGTACCGCGGCCTCGCCATCCGCCACGTCGGTGACGCGGTAGCCCTCTTTAGTGAGCGCCTTGCACAGCATCATGCGCAGCTCGTGCTTGTCCTCGGCCAGCAAAATGTGTTCGGCAGTCATGGTGGGCTCGGGGACGGGGCATGTCCCGCCTGTGCGCAATCGCAGCGGTCATCTTACAGCGCGGAGCGACCCAGACGCTGGCGCGTCGGCTGCGTCGAGGGGAGTGTCGTGTGAGATTCCTGCGGCAATTCGGCAACCCGCCGCAACTGTGGCTCCAGCGTCGGTTTTGCGAAATCCCGCGAGGGTGGAAGGGCACGTGACGCGCCGGCGGTCCTCAACGGGCCCATGCCGGCGGCAGCCCCTTGTGGCGCAATTGCTCTTCCAGGCTGGCGATGGCGGTCTGATCGGCGATCACCCTCTGTTTGGTGGCATTCAGCTCGTTGGTTTTGGCCGCGATGTCCGAGCGGTCATGTTGCTGGAGCAGAGCCTGATTCGGATCGGCGTAATTCTGTTCCTGCAGCAGGTTCAGTTCCCGCTGGGCGACGTCGGCTTGCCGCTTATCGAGTGCAAGCTGTTCACGTGCCTTGGCAAAGCGGGCACGCCAGGCCGCCTCGGAATCGTCGGCGGGGTTGTTGGGATCGCCGGCAGCGTCAGCAGTTGCGGGAGCGGCAGTGGCGGGCTTGGCCGGTGCCTCCCTGGCCGGCGGAGCCGGCGTCGACCCGATTACGCTGATGGGCGAAAGGGTGGGCAGATCGTCGTTGGTAAATACGGGAACCGGATGCCCGGGGACGTTCTCCTCGTGCGCATGGGCCGCGCGCTGCTGCCGGGCCAGGGTCCCGATCGAAATGTCCCCGGAAGGAGAGGGAGGTCCGGCGGAAATGGCCTGGGCCCGCAGGACGCCACCCAAGATCAATAGAGCCAAGCCGGCCGAGACTGCGTAAAACCCGCGTTGCATAGGGTTCTCCCGCGCTCAGTGTACATCGCTCAGGTGGTTTGCGCCTCAGGCGCGGCCGGTGTGGGAGGCAGGCGCACCACAAAGGCCGTCTGGCCGGCAAGCCCGTCGGCGAGCACGACGCTGCCGGCATGCGCGGTGACAATTTTATGCACCATGGCCAGTCCCAGCCCAGTTCCGCTCGCCTTCGTGGTGAAAAAGGGGATGAAGATCTTCTCCGCCACCGCCGCGGACACCCCCGACCCGGTGTCGCGAATCTGGATTTGGACGAGGCCATGTTCTTCCGGGAGCGCACTGACATCAACTTGCCCGGGTTGGCCTGTCTCCACGATCGCTTCGCAGGCATTCCGCAGAAGGTTACTGAAAAGAGCCGTGAGCAGAACGGGGTCGCCGTGGACGGCCGGGAAGAGCGAATCCATTCGCAGCTCGACGTCCGGGAAAGATTGGACGCGAAGACTCTCGATGCACTCCTCCAAGAGCAGAGTCAGCTCGACACGCTCACGATTGATCTGCAGGGGCCGCGCAAAGGTCAGAAACTCGGTCGCGACGGCGGTCAAGGCGTGCACCTCGTCGAGAATTTTACGGCTGTGGCCGCGCAGTTCGGGGTCCTCAAGCCCGGCCGTCAACATCTGGGCGTAGCCGGAGATGGTGGCCAGAGAGTTTTTGAATTCATGAGCGATACCGGCGGCCATCTCGCCCAGCGAGGCGAGGTTCTTGCGCTGTCGGAGTTCCTCTTCAAGGGCTCGAATCGCGGTCAGATCGGTGAGCAGACAGATCAGGCCGCTGCTGTTCCGGGCATTGCGCAAGGGCGAGATGGTGACGCCCAAAGAGCGGTGTTGCCCGTCTGGACCGGTGTAATCGAGCGTCTTGCGTTGCAGACTGCGGCCATCCTCGAGAGCGGCGCGCACCAGCTCGTGCGCCAGCCCCAAGTCGTTCCCGTCGTCGCCTTGTACGTGCGAATCACGGAAGAGCTCGCTGGCGCGCAGACCGCTCGGGGCGGCGAAGCCGAGAATGGTGCGGGCCACCGGGTTGGCGGCCTGTACCAGCCCTGTCTTGTCGAAAAACACCACGCCGCTCGGCAGGTTGCTCATCAACTCCTGCATGCCGCCTTGGCTCTCGCGCCGTAAGTGGCGGTTGTCGCGCCTGAGCTGCTCGAGTTCGTCTCCCTGCTGTTTCAACCGTACGGTGAGATCGCGAAAGGCGGAGAAGGGAAGTTGCGGTCCCGGGGCCTGCTCCAAGTCCAACTTCGGAGAGGAACGCCGCAAAGTGCGATGCGCGGCGTATAAGCCGGCAAACAACAGGGCCAGGAGGACAAGTCCACTCAGCCCCATGAGAAGGATCGGTGAGAACGGCGCGGCGATCAGGGGCACAAATTCATGCATTGAGTTAAATACCCATGCCGGTTCGCGTCAGGTACCAGTGCCAAAGGGCTGTGCCCCAGAACCAGTTCGCCGCCCCAACACATCCCAGAAAGATTCCAAAGGGAAGGGGGAAGCGGCTGAAAAAGGCTTGCACGCCGTGCCGCGCCCGTAACTGGGCCTGGGTGATGGACCGTCCGCGCCGCCGCTGTCGGGCAAACCGGCGCGTGTAAATCAACAGTGCCAAAAACAGCCCCACCAGGGAACCGGCCAGAGCAGCGAGAGCGAGTGTCATCCAGGTCAGCGCCAGACCGAGAAAGGCACCCAGTAACGCCAACATCTTCGAGTCGCCCATGCCCAGGGCGTCACGGCCGCGCCAGCGGCTCCAAGCCGCTCCCACCAGCCAGAGCAGGCCGCCGCTCAACAGGGCGCTCAGTGCCGCCATACCCACCGAAGCCAGCCCGGCAGGCGAGGGCAGTTGTTGCGAACCGCCGGGCGGCACCCACCACGCAAACGCCAGTCCGACCAGCAGGCCTCCCAACGTGACTTCATCCGGCAGAATCTGACAATCCCAGTCAGTGCCCACCAGAACCAGCAACGAACAGAGCAGGAAGGTGGACTTGAGAAAGACAACGCCGGGGCCGGCCTGCCGGTACGCCATAAAAAAGATCGCCCCGGCGAGGAGTTCTACCAGTGGATACCGCCAAGCGATCGGTTCCCGGCAGCCGTGGCAGCGCCCGCCGAGGAGTAGAAAGCCGAGCACCGGGATGTTTTCCCAGGCGCGAACCGCACGACCGCAGTTCGGGCAGCGGGAACGCGGATGCACAATCGAGATGCCCTGCGGCAGACGGTAGATACACACGTTTAGAAAGCTGCCGGTGACCAGCCCGAAGATGAGGATGAGCAAGCGGTCCATAAGTTCACGATGGCCGCGCTGCCGGGTAGCTGCCGTCCGGGGTGGGGGAGAGCCCGTGGGGTCGCGGGAGGCAGAGCTGAGCCGGGCTCGTCTCTATCGAGCGAGTTGGCGTCGGTACACTTGGTCCGTCAAGGCCGCCATTCTAGCAGAGGAGAATTCGGACTGGACCTGATCCCAAGCACGATTGACCAGGCTGGCGCCGAGCGCCGGATCGCGCATGAGGCGCTGTACGGCTGCAGCGAGCGCAGGCGGTTGTCCGGGCGCGACCAGCAGGCCAGTGACTTCATCGCTGACCAACTCCGGCACGCCACCCACGCGTGTCGCGATCACCGGTCGACGTAATGCATGCGCCAACAGGACCGAGGAGCCCAGACCTTCTTGATGTGAGGGAAGCACAAAAATATCGCCCGCCTGCACCAGCGCCGTGGGCGTGACCGCGCCGTTGGACCAGTGCATTCGGTTCTGCAAACCGAGCTTCCTACTGCGCTGCTCGATCAGGGAGCGCAACGCCCCCTCCCCGGCCAGGAGGAGGTGGACTGAATCGGGGAGTAACGCCAGCGCCTCGACCAGGTCCGGAACCCCTTTCTCCTCACTCAACGCGCTGAGTGAGACCAGACAGACCGCCGCATCCGGCACTTGCCAAGTTCGTCGCGTGACGTTACGCGCAGAAAGGTTGGCAGCGGGTTGCAGCAGCTCCTGATCCACGCCGTCCCGAACCACCGTGACCTGGGTGGTCGGCAGGCCGGCAGCCAACAGCTGATCGCGGATGTAATCGGATACCGCAATGATTCGTCCGGCGTGACGGTACTTCCAGAGCGTCACGCGCGAGTGCAACGGAAAAGCCACGCGGCGGCTGAAGACCAGCGCTGCCGGGGGAGTGAGCGCTCGCCAGAACAGTCCCCACCCCAACGCACGGCCATCGTGCACATGAAGAATATTGGCGCGACGGGCGCGGACACCGCCCGCCAGGTCCACCGTGGCGGTGGGGAAGCCTTCGTCGGCGAAACGACGAGCGATGGCTGGTGCCGGGGCAATGACGGTCTGCTGCCAGTCGAGCCGCCGCAATTCAAGAGCCAGCAGCAGGAGTTGCTGCTGTCCACCCCGCCAGGTGCGGCCGAAATCGCAGTGAACCACGTGGAGCGGCGAGGGCATGACGATGGAATTGACGTGAGGCCTGACCAAACGGAGGCAACAGGAGCGGCTGCGCAGCGATGATCTCATCTCATTCGAGCAGCCAGCCCCGTTACTATACCAACGGTGGGTCGGCCTCCCGAGACGTGCAAGGGGACGCCACCAGCTCCGACGGCATGTTGAAACTCAGCGCTCGCATCAACACGTTCAACGAGGAAGACAACATCGGTGCAGCGCTCGAGTCGCTGGCCTGGGCCGACGAGCTTGTTGTCGTGGACTCCGACTCGACCGACCGCACGGTGGAGATCGCGCGGCGCTATACCGATCGCGTCATCAGCTACCCCTTCCGGGGCTACGGCGACAAGCACAACCACGCCGATTCGCTGTGTTCCCATGAGTGGGTGCTGACGCTCGATGCCGACGAACGGGTGACCCCGGAGTTGCGCGCCGCAATTCAGACTGTCCAGCGGCAAGGCACCGATCTGGACGGCTTTCGCATTGCGCGCCGTACTTGGTATTTGGATCGCTGGATTCGGCACTCGGGCTGGTACCCCGATTACCAGGCGCGCCTCTATCGTCGGAGTTGTACGCGCTGGGAAGGGGAGTCACCGCACGAGGCCCCCAAGGTCAGTGGTCGCGTGGGGACTTTGAGCGGCGACATGCTGCACTACACGCGGCGCAATTTACACGAGCATCTGGCCGTGCTCAATCGCTACACCGACATCGCCGCGGAAGCGCGCTTTCAAGCCGGAAAGAGGGTTTCACTGGCCCGTCTGGCGTTTGCACCTGGCGCCACCTTCCTCCGTAGTTACGTGCTGAAACAGGGATTTCGGGATGGCGTACCGGGGCTGATTATTGCCTATTTGGCCGCTTACTACGTGCATGTGAAGGACGCGAAGCTGATCGAAAAATGGCGGGGAGCGGAGCCCGACGACGTGAGCGGACTCGGCTGAGGGCGCCGCTTACGTCCCCGCCGTAGCGAGCGTGCATCCTACGTGACATGCGACGGGAGGGGTGGGGAGCGCTGGCGGCGGCCGCGCTGTTCTGGGTCTGTGCAGGCGTCGGTCAAAAGATGCCGTCTGCCCCGGCGCCACTCTCGTCCGCGATGCGAATGGGCCCGTTGCTTTCCGGGCGTTGGCGGATCCTTCAGCAGCGACAACCGGAGAGGCGCATCGCCGCCAATCTGCTCGCCCGCAACGCCGATCTGGCAGGCATCCGGCAATGGCGCTGGTTGACGTTTGTGCCTCCCCGAACCCTGGTGCTATCCGACGGCTCCCACACGGCAACGCTGCACTATGCGATGGAAGGCGGCACCATCGAATTGGCGCCTAGCGGTCAACATTTGGATCATGACGACTGGCAGATCATGTTCACGGACGGGGTTCTCTTCATGCGGGCTCTGGCGGATGACGCGACGCTGGTGTTGGCGCGGGAAGCGGTCCCATTGCCACTGCCGGGTCGCTGATGGAGTAAAAGTCGCCGTCGGCTCCTCTCCAGCCATCGCCACAGGCGGCCCGACTGCCTGAGGAACGGGAGGGAAGCATTGCTTCCCTCCCGTCTTTCCTTCCTCCGCGCTAGAGTGGGAGGGCGGCCCGCACGCCGCCAGAGACCATTCATGAAACATATTCGTTGGAGCGAGCTGCCGCTCGAACAGGTGAACCCGCAGTTTCAGCGCCACTTCGTGGTGGGCGATCGCATGATGGTGGCCCGAATCCTGTTGCAGAAGGGCGCCGTCGTGCCGTTGCACAGCCACGTCAACGAACAAGTGACCTATGTTCTCGAGGGTGCCCTGAAGTTTCAGATCGAAGGGCAGGAGATCGTCGTGCGCGGCGGCGAGGTGCTCTGCATTCCCGCCAACGTGCCACATCAGGCCGAGGCGCTTGAAGATACGGTCGATCTCGATATCTTCGACCCGCCGCGCGAGGACTGGATGCAGAAAACCGATGCCTACTTGCGGCAGGCGGGGACGAACAAATAGCGCCTTTTCCGGGCGAAGGCCCCGGGGCAGGACATCCATTCCATGGGCCGGGGACAACTGACACAGGGTGCACAGGTCGTTGAACAGACGCGGCCATTGTCGCAGTGAATGGGGGCACACGCGACGCGCGGTTGTGAGCCACGCCCGGGCATGTTACTGTCCCGCCGATGGGTTGTGTTGCACGAGTCACTGCGGGCGGGTTGATGCTGGGGGCGCTGATGGCGGGGCAGCAGTTACCCGTGAACACCGAAGGCGATCAGCCGCAACTGCGCGAGCAGTGGTTCAGCAACGGCCGCCACAGTTATGACGGGCGTTCGTCGGCGGCCCATTGGTGGGACGCGGTTGCAGGGCGAAGTCGACTGCTACGCGGCGCCGACGCCGCCACCACAGGCACAAACCCCGTCCCCACGAGCGGCATCTGGAGTGAGCTGGGACCGCGACCCGAGGTGGAAGCGCCGTACGGTGCGGTATCCGGGCGGGTCACCGCTCTCGCCGCGGATACGGTCAAAGACCCCACCGGAAACACGCTCTATGTCGGAACGGCTTTCGGCGGTCTTTGGAAATCGACCAACGCCCTGTCGGCGCACCCAACATTTACGCCGATCGGCGACACCATGCCCACCTTGGCGGTGGGAAGCATCGCCTTGGACCCCTCCAGCACGCCGACTACGATCTACGTCGGTTCCGGGGAACCCAATAACTCCGGTGACAGCTACTACGGCGTGGGAGTCTTGACGTCCACGGACGAAGGACACACGTGGAGTGTGGTGAACGGTGCCGACAATGGCAAGGAAACGTTCCTTGGCCTGTCCATCTCGCGCCTGCTGGTCGACGCGGTGCAGCCGCAAACACTGCTGGCTGCAACCGCGAGCGCCAAATGGTCGGGCCAGGATTCCGAAGTCAGGGGGATTTATCGTTCAACTGACAACGGACGGACTTGGACGCTGACGATGAGCTTGCAGGGCTTTGCGACCGGTGGCGCCTCGGTCACCGACTTGGTCTATGAGCCCAAAGCCGGCCTTTACCTGGCGGCCGTGCGCGGTCACGGGTTCGAGATCTCGCGGGACCATGGGCTGACATGGAGTGCAGCGGCCACACCATTCGCCGGCGGCACCTCACCCTCTGGCGAGAACTTCTACCGCGCTTCCCTTGCCGCTCGTGACGGCGTGGTATGGGCGGTGATCGCTGGGACCACGGACAGGTTGTCGACACCTTCGCCCTGTGGGGGCAGTATCGCGAACTGTGATACCGGATTGGTGCAATCGACCGATGGCGGACAAACATGGGTCCCCATTCCAGCCCCGCCCAATCCCTTTTGCGTGGGGAAAAACTGTCAGGGTGTCTATGACCAGTACGTGACCGCGCCCCTCGGGACGTCCGGGCTACTGGTGGGAGGCATTGATGCCTGGTTTAATCCCAACCCGGTCAACGCCAGCTCGCCCTGGGTCAACCTGACGCGGAGCTACTCCGGCGGCGTGGTCCATCCGGATCAACATGCCGCGCTGGCGCTAGATGCACAGCACTGGTATCTCGGCAACGACGGAGGGGTGTGGGCTACGCCGGATGGCGGCGCCACCTGGTCCGATCTGAACGCCAGCATTGGCACCATTCAGTTCATCAGCGTCTCGCCAGACACCACGACACCAGGGACGTTTTTCGGTGGGTCGCAAGACAACGGCACCGCGCTGGGTAAGGCGCTGCCGGGTGCTGACCTCACTTGGAACTCGATCTTCGGTGGGGACGGCGGATATACCGCGACCAATCCCAGTAATCCCCTGCAGTACTTCACCGAGAATCCGTTCATTAACCTGCGCCGCTCTGACGATGGAGGCGCGACGTTCCAGACGGTAGTGGATCAGAACACCATTCAGGACGCCGCCGCCTTTTACGCGCCGTATCAACTGGTGCCGGGTGATCCCGCGCACGTCGTTCTGGGAGCGCAACGGCTGTGGCGCGGCCCCAGCGCTCCGGCGAGTCCCGGTGACGGCTGGTCCCCGATCAGCCCGAATCTGTTTTTTAACAGTTGCAACCGGCCATACACCGTTGCCACGGCTGTGGCGGTGCGCTCCGCGGACGTGATCTGGGTGGGGGGCTCCGACGGCTCCTTGGAGTACACCACCAACGCAACAGCGGCCAGCCCGCAATGGAGCTTTTCGAACGGGGCGGTGCACTGTGTTCCAGTAGGCGCCATTGCGCTCCATCCTACTGATCCCACCGTCTACTTCTCCCTTCTAGGTTTGGGCTTGGCGGCTACAGCATCGGGTCACGTTTCCAAGTTTACTTCCGTGGGATGGATCGACATTAGCGGGAACCTTCCCGACGTGCCGGTGAATAGCCTTTTAGTCGATCCGCAAGCGCCCAATAACCTGTTTGCCGCCACCGACGTCGGCGTCTTCCTCGCCCTTGATGGAGGCAGCGTCGGGGAACAGTGGCATCCAGTGGGAAGTGGACTGCCGGCGGCAGCGGTGCTGCAGATCCAGTTCATCCCGGGCAATCCGCGCCGACTGCTGGCGGCGACCCACGGACGAGGAGCGTGGAGCGCGCCCTTGTCCGAACTTCCCGGGTTCCAGATCAGTCTCAACACTGAATTCTTGACCGTTCCGCTCGGATCAGCTGCAACTCTGGCGCTGGGTAGCACGGGGTTCAACGATCAAACCGTCCCGATTCAGTACACCTGCATCGCTCCGGCACAAGGTTGTGTGATCAGTCCGAGTTCGGCAGCCCCGGGCACCACCGTGACGGTCAAACTCGATGCTTCGGCCTTGCCGTTGGGGGCGCAACATGTCGCGATCCAAGCCACCAATGGGTACGAAACGCATAGTGCGAAAGCCACGGTATTCGTTCAAGATTTCAGCCTGGTCAGCAATGTGCAGCCCGTCTATGTCGAGGCCGGCAGCACTGGGCAGGGATTCGTTTCGGTTCGCTCCCAATTGGATGGATTGTGCTTCCCGTATCCCGTCAACATGGCCTGTACCGCACCAAGCGGAGTCACGTGCTCGGTCGACACTCCCGTGCTGCAAAACCAATGTGCAGCGCTTGGCGATTCCAGCGTCTCCTTGAACGTGGCACTTAGTGGAGCATTGGGTGCGCAACCGGTGACGCTGCAAGGGGTGAGCGGCAGCCTGACGCACAGCACAACCCTCCCGCTGGTTGTGAATAGCTTTCACTTGACGGTGACACCGGCAAGGCAGGAGGTGGTGATCGGTGGCGACACGGCAACCTTCCAAGTCACGCCGGCCAGCCTGAGTGGCGCCACTACCAGCTTGATCGCTCTGACGTGCGTATCGGCTCCGCCGCTGCAGTGCCGAACACAGCCAGCGACGGTGAATGTGGGACAGGCTTCAACCCTCACCGTCAGTGGCCTGGCTGCGGCAAACGGGACAGGTAGGTACGTTGTTTACGTGAACGGCAACCATGCGGACCAGGTTGCTACGGCACCGGTGACCATCGACCTGAGCGACTTCACCTTTTATTCCTCGTTTGGAACGACGATTTTGACGGGTACTAACGCAGCCGCCGGGAATGTGAGTCTCCTTCGTTTTGGAAACTTCAGTCCCGATGTGGCGTTGACGTGCAACAACGTGTCCCCGGGTGTCTGCACCTTCGTACCACCGGCGCTGACTGCGAACGGTAGCCAGACTGCCGCGGTTACGGTCAGCCATCTCTCCGGCATTGCCGGGGGCGGCGTCGTGAAGGGGACTGTTGTCGGCTCCGGCGGCGGCGTGGTGCATGCCATCCCTTTTTCCATTCAGATCGGCGATTTTTCGCTGCAGCCGCTGAACGCCACCCTTCTGGTGGATCGGGGTTTGGACGTTGCCAATTTCGTGGTTTATTCAACCTCCATCAATGGTTACTCCGGGCCGCTGCAGTTGTCTTGCGCAGACACCGGCGCCGCAAGCTGCGGTACACTCCCGTCCTCCACGGTCCCGTCCTTAATGCAAGTTGGCTTGAGCGGCCTGTCGAAGCTCGCCTCCGACCATGTGGACTTCCAACTCCGGGCCACCACCTCGCAGGGCGGCGTTTCCGTGTCGCATGTCGTGCCGCTACACGTCGTCCTGACCGACTACGCGATGGCCACGACGCCCGCCACCGCGGTGGTCAGCGCCGGCAACATGGCCACGTACACGCTGACCTTGACCGGCATCAACGGCTTCCACGATGTCGTCAACTTGACCTGTGCCGGTGCTCCGGCGTTGGCGTTGTGCACGATCTCCAGTCCCGCAGTGCAGGTGGGCATCGGCGGCGCGGTCAGCACCGTCACCGTCAGCATCAGAACGACAGCCAGTTCTCGACTGTGGCCGGGCCGCAATCGGCCCACCACGCCCTGGTTCTGGGCTTTGTTGCTGGCAGGGCTGGGGCTCCTCTGGCAATGGCAGCGGCATCGCGACTGGCGCGTCGCCCTGGCCGGGGCGGGACTCGGTGTCTTCCTTGCGCTGGCGGTTGCCTGCGGCGGGGGTGGTGGGCCGGTACCGGTTCATGTCGCCGGAACGCCCGCCGGTACCAGCACCATCACCTTGCAGGGAAATGTGGGAAGCAACTCAGCCCCCCTCCTGCTACACACCGCAACTGTCACCTTGACCGTGCAGTAAGAGCCGGCGGACATCACTTCCGCGCTGGTTCCTCGCGCGCGCTGTGGGTCGTCCGCCCCGCCGGTGCTTGACCATGTCGCGTTGCCGGTGGGTTACCATGCGTGCGATGAGTGTGCCCGTGTATGACGTCTGCGTCATCGGATCCGGGGCCGCCGGCGGCATGGTGACGCATGCCCTGACGCAGGCGGGCGCCAAGGTCCTGTTGGTGGAGGCCGGGAAGCGCATCTCGGCGACCGACCTGCTCTCGCACGAGTGGCCATGGCAGTTACCATATCGCGGGTTGCGGGGCGAGAAGCAGGCGCTCTTTAGCCCCCCCGATCTCCGCGACGCAATTCGCTACGAGGACTCCGACCCCGGCGTGGGCGTCAGTCAGGTGCATGTGCTGGGCGGCCGCACCATGCATTGGAATGCGGTGGTCCTGCGTTACGCTCCCCAGGATTTCCGCGAGCGTTCCCTGAATGGTTGGGAGGTCGACTGGCCGCTGGGCTATGACGAGTTGGCCCCTTACTACGACCGCGCCGAACGGTTGATGGGAGTCTGCGGTCAAGACGACGGGCTGGACATCCTGCCGGCCGGAAAGTCCTATGCGCCCCCCATTCCGTTCCGCTGCAGCGAGGAGATTTTGCGCCGCTCCTGCCGCGCCCTCGACATCCCGGTGATTCCCGTCCGGAAAGCCTTGTTGCGGAAGGGAAGCGGGGCCCAGGCGCCGTGTCACTACTGTGGCCACTGCATGGACGGTTGCGACGTGGGCGCCATCTTCAATACGCCGGGGCACCTGTTGCCGCAGGCGTTCGCGACCGGGAACCTGACGTTGCGGCAAAACTCCCTGGCCCGTGAATTGCTGCTCGATCAGGCGGGAAAGATTCGCGCGGTAAGCCTGGTGGACCGCCTCACGCGGCAGGAAAGCGAGGTCCGGGCCCGGGTCTTTGTCCTGTGTTGCGCCACGGTCGAGACCGCGCGCTTGCTGCTCAACTCCCGCTCGCCGCGTCGTCCCGACGGGCTGGCCAACGGCAGTGGCGTGGTGGGACGCCATCTGCACGGCCACCTGACCAACCGCCTGCTGCTGTACCTGGACGAGCTCAAGGGGCGCGCCCCGCGCAATGAGGACGGAGCCACCGATCACGCCTACATCCCGCGCTTCAATCACCGCCTGGACTGGGCCCAGCCCGACGTCGGAAGCTACGCCTACCAGGTCAATTTCATCGGCTACCAGTACCCCGCCCACGCCACGCGGGTGCCGGGTTACGGGGCCCGCTACAAGCAGAAGGTCCGCGCATGGCAGCCGGGCCTGTTGCAGTTGGGCGGCTACGGCAAGGTGTTTGCCCGTCCGGAGAACCGCATCACCGTCCATCCCGACCTGAAAGACGCGTTTGGGATTCCGCTGCCCGTCGTCCAATTCCGCTTTGGAGAGCAGGACCGTGCCGTCTGGAAAGCCATGAATGCGAGCACTCTGACGATCACGGAACGGATGCCCGGCCTGCGCCTGCCGGAATTTGGCGATGGCCCCTCCGGCTTTGCCAGTCACGAGGTGGGAACGGTCCGCATGGGACGCGATCCGGCCACCTCGGCGGTCAACCCTTATGGACAGGCACATGAGGTGCCCAACCTGTTCGTTTCCGACGGCAGCACGTTTCCCACATCAAGCGAAAAGAATCCCACCCTGACTATCATGGCGCTTTCGCTGCGCACCGCCGATTTCATCGCTCGGCAACGCCGCATGGGGGCGCTCTGAGCGCGAATACCATGCACCGACGCGAGGCGCTGAAATCGCTGGCGGCCGGAGCGCTGGCCGCGCGTCTGCCGGCCGCCATACGGGTCGCGCAGGCGGCAGCACAGGAGGCCGCCCAAGCCGGTCCGGCGGCATTGCGTTTCTTTACGCCGGCCGAGCAGCAGATGGCCGACAGGCTGTTGGAGCTCATCATTCCCGCCGATGCCCATTCACCCGGGGCCAGTGCGGCGCGCGTAAGTTGGTACGCGGACCAGGTGCTGGCGGAGAGTGACGCCGTCACGCAACAGGCGTGGCGCCAGGGCTTGGCCACGATGGCCGTCGCGAGTGACGTACCGGAGGCCTTGGCCGCGGCGGGCCAAGGGGAACTGCACCCCACGTTGCCGCTGCATCATTTCTTTATTCGACTCAAGCACATGGCGGTCGAGGGCTACTACACCTCGGAGATCGGCTTACTCCAAGACTTGCAGTACCAGGGCAACACCTACGTCGCCGACTTCGAGGGCTGCACCCATCCCGCGCATCGCGCGACAACCCAAAAAGCCTGACGGCAAACACTTGTAAGTGGGAGGACGCATGCAGAGACGCGAGTTCATCGATGGGGGACTGAAGCTGGGAACCGGCCTGAAACTGGGAGGCCTGGCCATGGCGGCGCCGCGGGCAGCCGCTACCGCCGGCTCGGCCGCCGCACCGGGGGCAACCAGTGCAAGCGCGCGGTCAGCACGGTTGCTGGCCGGAATCTGTTGTTACTCCTACCGGGCCGCCCTGACCGCCCGCACCATGACCTACGAGGACATCATTCGCCAAGCCGCTGAGATTGGGTTGGACACGGTCGATCTCACCGTCTACTGGCTGCCGGAGGACGCCGGGTACCGCCGCCGCCTGCGGCAGTTCGCCTACCGCCATGCGATCCACTGGTCGGGCCTCGCGGCGCGCACCAGCTTTACCGCCGCCACCGCCGAGGGACGGGCCCGCGAACTGCAGGACGCCCGGCGCTGGGTGGATGCGACCAACGCGATGGGGGCGTCCCATCTGCGCATCTTCGGCGGCGTCGTACCCCCGGGCCGCGCCGAAGCGGAGGTTATCCCCCAAGTGGTCGACGGCATGGCGCAGTTGGCGGAGTACGCCGGCGGACAGGGGATCACGCTCGGCATCGAAAACGACTTCGGCGTCACCACCACCGCCGACCAGGTCCTGCATTATGTGCAAGCCGTGCACTCGCCGTGGCTGGGGATTAACGACGACTGCTTCAACTATCCCCGGGATTCCTACGCGTCCTTTGAACGATGCCTGCCCTATGCCACCCACATTCACTTGAAGAGCCAGGTCCATGACGCCGCAGGCCAGGTACAGCCGGCGGACTGGCCACGCCTTTTCGCCATGATGCAGCATGCCGGGTACCGCGGCTCGGTCTCGCTGGAGTACGAAGCGGCCGCAGACCCGGCGATGGAGATCCCGCGCCTCGCGCGAACATTGGTGACCATGGTCCGGGAGTTCAACCGCACGCAGCAGGGCTGACCTCGCACTGCGGGGAAAGTCTGCCGGCGGCCTGCGAGATGTGGGCGCGAGCGGCCTCGTCCATTGTCCTACGTCGCGCGACGCAAGGGCAGCCTGACAAACCAAGCCTCAACAGACGACAATCAAAGACGATGTCTCTCTTGACTCATCTCGAATGCACTCGCTGCCACCAGTCGCTGCCGGCGGATCGGCCGCAAACGGTCTGCCCCACCGACGGCGGCTCACTCTATGCGCGCTACGACATGGCGCGGGTTGGGACTGCTCTCTCGCCCGAAATCTTGCGAACACGGCATGACGGTGCGGCCGCAAGCATGTGGAAGTACCGCGAAATCATGCCGGCCACGTCTCCGCTCACCTTGGGAGAGGGTCAGACGCCGCTGCTGCCGACACGCCGCTTGGGAGTTTCGATGGGCGCCACCAACCTTTGGGTGAAGGACGAGGGATTGAACCCCACCGGGAGCTTTAAGGCACGCGGGCTGGGTTGCGCGGTCAGCATGCTGCACCAGTTCGGGGTAAAGAAAATTGCCATTCCGACCGCCGGGAACGCTGGCAGCGCGCTGGCCGCCTACTGTGCCTTGGCGGGGATTGAAGCCCATATTTTCGCCCCGGCGGACGTCCCGCGGGCCAACCTGGCGGAGTACCGCTACTACGGCGCCACGATCAACCTCGTCGACGGCCTGATCAGCGACTGCGCGCTACGGGTCCAGGAAGGTCGCGAGCGCGAAGGTTGGTTCGACATCAGCACCATGAAGGAGCCCTACCGCGTCGAAGGCAAGAAGACGATGGCCTACGAGGTCGTCGAACAGATGGGCTGGAAGGTGCCGGATGTGCTGTTTTACCCCACGGGGGGCGGCGTTGGGCTGATTGGGATGTGGAAGGCGTTCGAGGAGATGGAGGCTTTGGGATGGATTGGGGAGAAGCGCCCCCGCATGGTGGCGGTGCAAGCATCTGGCTGCGCCCCGGTGGTGACCGCCTTTGACTTGGGCAAACCGACGTGTGAGCGGCCTGCCCATCCTGTCACCCTGGCCGCCGGGCTACGGGTACCCAAGCCCTACGCCGACTACCTGGTGCTCGATATTCTTCGGCAGAGTCACGGGACAGCGGAAGCCGTCAACGACGATGACATTAAGACCGGCGTGCGCGAGCTGGCAGCCATGGAGGGCATCTTTGCCGCGCCGGAGGGCGGAGCCGCCATCATCGCCGCGCGCCGGCTTTACCAGCGCGGTTGGATCCAGCCGAACGAGACCGTGGTCATCTACAACACGGGGACGGCGCTCAAGTACCTGGATGAGCTGGGCTGAGCGGGGTGCCGCGCCAAGGACGGCGATGCTGCCCGCTCGCCCTTGGTACGCTTCGGGAACCGCTGGAACGTCCTCTTCGGAAACGGCACGCAACAGGCGCTGACCTTCAATACCCTCAACCAGATGCCGGGATGGGGCTATGACGCGGCGGGGGACGTGACCAATGATCCCCAGCCTGACCTATTGTTATGATGCGGAGAGTCGGCTCTGGCGCGTGCTGGCGGGCAGCAACCAGAGCGTGTACTGCAACTCTAGCTCGCTGACGAGCGCATCGGCGACCTATCGGTTTAACGCCGACGGGATGTCCGGGGGGAAACCTGACCGTGGTCGACGGCAATGGCAAGTGGGTGCGGGACGAGGTCTGGGCGCTGGGACGGCACATCGCCACGGTGACGCCGCTCGATCCGGCCTACGCCACGCCGACGACGTTCTTCGTGCACTCGGACTGGCTGGTCACGGAGCGGGAGAAGAGCGACGTGAACGGCTGGATGGTGGAGTCGTGCAACTCCGACGTCTGGGGCGCGCAACAGAACTGCTATCAATCGAGCAACGCCCCCAGCATCGACCCCGACCACTTCACCGGCAAAGAAAGAGACACAGAATCCGGTAACGACTACTTCGGGGCCAGGTACTATGCATCTACGATGGGACGCTGGCTCTCGCCGGACTGGTCGGAAAAACCGACCGCCGTTCCATACGCAGATTTCACCAACCCTCAGTCGCTGAACCTCTACCAGTACGAGGGCAACAATCCCTTAGCTAAAGCCGACAAGGATGGGCATTGCTGGCCTGTGTGCACCGTTCTTGCCGGGGCTGCAGTCGGAGCACTCACCGGTGGCGCAATTGAGGCAGGTGCTGAATATTTCACAACAGGCAAAGTCAACTGGAACAAAGTCGGAAACGCTGCTGTAGCAGGCCTCGTCACCGGTGCAATCGTCGGAGCGGCTGGACCGGAGGCCGGTCTAGCCGCAAAGGCTGTCATCGGTGCAGTTGGTGGGGTTGCTGGCGGAGCCTTTGAAAGGACCGTAAATGGCGAGAAGGCCGGTGATGTCAAGGCAATTGCAATTGATGCCGCGGCTGGCGCCGTAAGTCCAAAGATTGAAGCCGTAGCCGATAGAACCTTCGCCACTGAGGCGATTTCGAAAACGGTATCTAAAGCCACAGATGCGACAGTCGATGCCGGACGGCGAATGTCAGATAGTGGCGAACAACCGAAACCCCAGCAATCCCAGCCTCAACAGCAGCAGCCACAGCAACAGCATAAGACGTGTTCGTCAGGGACAAGCGGTTGCAGTTAACGGTGAATCGGGGTGGATGAGAATGGCAGATGCGAAGAATGCATTCCTGAAATCAAGAGCGAACCTGAGTTGGGTCACGTTGGCACTGCTAATGTACGCTTTGCATCTTGCCATTGGGCACCGATTTCCTCAACTGAATCCCCCAGCCACACCCGACAAACCGGAGTGGATAAGGATCGCTCTGTACGGCGAGTTCCTCACTGATATTGTGGTCTTCGGAGCTGTGATTACGGCGATCAGAAATCGCGTTGCAGCTCTGAAACATCCCGGATACAGCGACGACGGTACGCTTACGATTGCCATGTCCCAGACATCTAACGCAGCTGTTATTCGCTGGGGAGAGATTGCAATCGTAGTGGCAGAATTCGTCATTTACCTGGCAGTCTGGGCATGGATCTACGGGATTATTTAGTTGGCTCAGTTTACCGGCAAACAACGCGACTTAGAATCAGGACTCGACTACTTCGGCGCCCGCTACGACGCCAGCTCGCTCGGCCGCTTCAGGCCCCGGACTGGTCCAAAAACCCCACCGGCGTCCCCTACGCCAACTTCGCCAACCCGCAGAGCCTCAACCTCTACGCGTACATGCTGAACAACCCAGTGTCGGGCGTTGACCCGGACGGACATTGGCCATGGGACAAGCCGAAGCCGCTTCCGCCGCCAGTTGCAAACCATCAGCACACGCTGACTATTCGAGAGGTCAGCGGACAGAACGGCAACTCCTTGGGCCACATTACCGTCCAGGTTGACAAGGGCAAGGAGGTCGGATTTGGGCCGCAAAAAGACATGACAAAGGGACAGCTTGCTGAGAATAAGAGCGTTCCCGGCAAAGTCGAACCGCTCGCGGCGGGAGCGAAGACGCTCGATGCGGTCACGGTGCACATAACCTCGAAGGAAGCGCAAGCCGCGCCGGCGAAAATCACGCAAGGACCGCGAATCCCGGTAATTATCAGGTGGTCGGGGGAAGCTGCGTCAATTTTGGCGAATCCGTTTTAAGCAGCACTGGAGCGAAGGCTCCATCAGCTACGTTGCCAAGCCGCCTGGTCGAGGACATCCGTTCGGAACAGCAATCGGCAAATTCGACGCAAGCGCCCTAGAAACGCAAGTGCTAACGTCTCAGGAATAGTGCGCGGGGCGCACCGCAAGTGGAGAGACGAGGATTTCGATGAGATCAACGCGCTGGATTTGTAGCTGCCGCACTCCCCTCAGGGAGACACTGATTGCCGGCGTTGTTGGCGGGCTCATTCCGCCGGCCGTCTCCGTTTACTACCTCTATGTAGTGCACTGGGGTGCGGGCGAGACCGCGTTCGCCCTCTGCCCTCCGTGCCTGGGGATGATGGCCTTCGACCACATGGCCCGGGTCGATCGGGTGGAATCTTATGCATTGATTATGGTTGCAAATGCCGTGATCTGGGCCTTGTGCGGCCTGATGGTGTGGGGCACCGCAAGGGCGATAAGAGTCGCGATCCGGGCGGCGAGGCGGCAACGATCGTAGCCGCCCGTTCGCCGATCCAACGCATCGAAAGGAACACGACACCCCCGGTTGGGAGCTGCCCAGTACCGGGGCGGTACTGGGCGGTAACCACTTGAAAAGGCGCGGCTAAAGAATAAGCCGGTACTGGCGGGTAACCTATTTGACGTGCAAGGTCTAGCCGAGCGGCAGGCAGCTAAAACAAAAATCGAGTGGGCGATGAAGGGTAGGAGGCGATCCTGCCCTTTTGCATTTGCGCGTGCCATGCCCTGCGAGCGCCGGGCTCGAAGGCGACACTGACACCCAGCGCGCGTGCCGGATCGTGGGCCTCGAACAGAGGGTCAACACGAACAGTGCCGGTGAAATACTCCGCCGGTCCTTTGCCGGAAGCGTGTGAACCACTGCGTCTGATTTCCATCGCTGGCCTCCTTGGCTGGTGGTATTCAAGTCATGAAGAGCTTGCCAGACAATCAAAGAATGGCTCGGTGGATCAAAACAGAGCTCAGAACTTTGGGCGGCAGGGGTGTTGCCGACAACCGACACCCACAACCCGACAGCCGGTCGGCCTGCTGCGCCAGCCGCTGGGGGACAGACAGGGTGCCTGTCTACACGGCGCACGGCGTGCTCGGCCGTTTATAGAGTCGGGCTGGTCGCAGGGGTGGTCACCAGGAGGGGTTCTTCCGGGACGACGATCCAGGCGACCACGTAGGCGAGGACGCCGCCGCCGCCGACGAAGGCGAGAACCAGCCAGATGAGGCGCACCACCGTGGGGTCGAGGTCGAGGTGATGGGCAAAGCCGGCGCAGACGCCGGCGATCTTACGATCCGTGCGGCTACGCTGCAACGGGGGCCGAGGCCTGGGAATACCGGCAGCGACCTGCTGGCCACAATGGGCGCAGAAGCGCGATTGTTCCGAAAGTTCGGTCCCGCAACGGTTGCAATACATCGTCCACCCTCCACAGAAGAGTCGACCGCTCTCTTGGCGCAGTGTACCGCGAAGTCAGAGCCGGCAAAACGGCGCGTCCCCATTGGAACAAGGGCGCTGAACATCAGATACGGCTGGCGAGGGGAAATGTTTCGATTTCCTCGGGTGCCGAGACTGGGATAGCTTTAAGTGGATGAAGATCCCAACCCTTGGCAACCCCGCTCGTCGCTCGGTCCGGCTGTTGCTCATCGTTTTGTCCGTGGGGCTGCTGGGGGGCGCGTTCGCACTGGCCCGGCAGAATCCTGCCGCGCCACAGAGCGCTACTCCCGGCGTCGGCCCCATCGTGACCGGGGTCACGGTGGTCGACGTGCCGGTCGTGGTCCTCAACCGTCAAGGGGATCCGATTCCAGGGTTGACGGCGGCGAGCTTCCGGCTCTTCGACGACCGACGACGGCAGCACCTTTCCGGCTTCGATGCCGATCCCCGACCGCTCTCGCTGGCGGTGGTCGTCGACACGACCGAATCCGCGGCAGTTTTTCAAGCGCGGCGCTCGGCGGAGGTTCTGACCAATCTGGTGCTCGGGGCGGAAGGACAAGCCGCCCTATTCACCGCGGGTTCGGAGCCACGCCAGCTGCTACCCTTCACCGGCGATCGCAATCGCCTGGTATCCACGCTGCTCAGGTTGCGACCGACCGGCCGCGGGCCGGACATCTCCGAGCTGGTGCAGTTGGCGATCAGCCGCGTCCGGCAACAGCCCCGCAATCGCACCCGGGCAGTCCTGGTCATCAGCGACGCCACGAGCAAAGGAGGAACCCTGGCGCGAGCGGTGATCGAGGCATCCAGTAACGATGCCATTCCCGTCTTTCGTCTGGCGCCGAACGCTCCCAAAGGCCCCGCCCCGCGCGATCCCATTTCGCCGGAGCAGAACGGGACGGGGGTCGGATCGCAACGCGTCCAGGCGCCGCCGTCTCCGGTCGACAGTCGTGGCAATCCCGTGCCCGTGGCGGGAGGGATAGGAAACTTCAACCTGGGGGCGGTGATCGGAGCGGTGGGGCAGTCGCTGCGCTCCCATAAAAAGGACTTTGTCTGGGCCACCGGCGGCCTCAGCATGCGGGCCTCGAACGATGCTGACTTCGATCGCAAGCTGGGGTCCATGGGCGACCTTCTGCGTTCGATCTATCACCTCTACTACCAGCCGCAGGATCTGACGGCGGTACCGCAGCTGCATTCCATTGATGTGCAACTGGACAAGTCGCCAGACACCGGGACCATCAGTTTCCGGCGCACTTACGTCGGGGTGCGGGCACAGTGATGCAACACTGGAACCTGGGGGACGGAACTTGGTGAGGCCGACTGCAGAGCCGCCACAGCGCACGCCTGCGCCGGGAACGCGTCCCGACGGAGTCGATCCGGCACAGGCGTCACGCTACGTACAGGCGATGTTCGCCAGTATCGCCGGGCGTTACGACCGTGCCAATCACCTGCTGTCTTTTTCAGTGGATCGATATTGGCGCTGGCGGGCGGTGCGGGAACTACGTGCATTCACAGCGAACCCGATGGCGCGCATCGTGGACGTCTGCTGCGGCACCGGCGACTTGACACTGGCCCTGACCGCGGCCCGACCCGTGGGCGCGCGTCCGGTGCTGGGCACCGATTTCACCCACGCCATGCTGCGTTGTGCGCAGGTCAAGCCGCAGGCGGCGCAGGTGCAGTGGTGCGAAGCGGACGCGATGCGCCTGCCCTTTGCCGCGGAGAGCGTGGACGCCATCAGCACCGCCTTCGGGTTTCGCAATCTGGTCGATTATCGCGCCGCCCTGCGCGAATTCCATCGCGTGTTACGGCCGGGCGGACGGCTGCTGATTCTGGAATTTTCGCGGCCCACACTCCCGTTGCTCGGCCCGCTCTACGACTGGTATTTTCAGCGCGTGCTGCCCCGGCTGGGTGGCTGGATCACCGGTTCACAAGCTCCTTATCGCTATCTGCCGGCTTCGGTAGGCCGTTTCCCCTCGCGTCCTGAGTTGGCGACTTGGATGCAGGAGGAAGGGTTCCACCCGGTGCGTTTTCGCGGTTTGACCGGCGGCATCGCGTCCCTGCACGTCGGCGATAAATAGCTGGTGGCTGGCAGGTCGGACACGCGGTTCGCGCCAGCGTTCTATTTCTTTTTCGAGAGCTGGATGGTTTGCTGCAAGGCTTGGAGAACGACGGCTTCCGGGACCTGTTTCGTGATCTCGACCCGGCCGATCTCCCGGGGCAGGACGAAGTGGAGCACGCCGGCGCGGCTTTTCTTGTCGTGGGCGGTATGCGGCAGGATGAGCTCGGCGCGCGTCTCAATGGGCGGCAGGGGCGATCCAATGCCGATGATCGCATCCACCATGCGCTGGCTGACATCCGCATCCACCCGGCGGAGCAGGGCTGCAATCTGGCAGGCCGCCACCATTCCCCAACCCACCGCCTCGCCGTGCAGAAACTGGCGGTATTCGGTGGCCGCCTCCAAGGCGTGCCCGAGAGTGTGACCGAAGTTGAGGATGCGGCGCAGGTCACTCTCGCGCTCGTCTGCCACGACAATCTCAGCCTTTAAACGAACACACTCGGCGATCAGCCATTCCAGCTTTTCCGGATGGCGACGGTGCAGTTCGTGGCGGTACTTCTCCATGAACTCGAAGAGTTCGCGGTGTCGAATGATGCCGTATTTGATCGCTTCGCATAAACCGGAACGGTACTCCCGGTCGGGCAGGGTGGCGAGCACCAGTGGATCCACCAGCACGGCGCGAGGATGGTGGTAGGTGCCGACCAGGTTCTTGCCGCGCGACAGATTGACACCGGTCTTGCCGCCGATCGCACTGTCAATCATGGCGACGAGCGTTGTGGGAATCTGCAGAACATCCACGCCGCGCATGTAGATCGAGGCCAAAAAGGCGCCTACATCACCCACGACGCCGCCACCCAATGCCACCACCAAGGTGCCGCGATCCGCGCCCGCGGCGGCCATTTTTTCGGCCAGATCCTCAACCGTGGCACAAGTCTTGTGGCGTTCGCCATCCTTCATCTCGAGGACGGTGACCTTGAGGCCGGCCTGCTGCAGGCTGGCTTCCAGCGCCCCCCCCCAATGCTGGCGGATGGGTTTGGTCGTAAGGACGATCACGCTGCCGGCTTCGTCCACATATTTCTTTGCCAACGTGCCGACATGGCTGAGCGCGCCGCGCTCCAGCAGCACGGTATAGGGGGAGTGAAGTTCGACGGTGATTTTGCGCACGAGGGAATCTGGAATGCTGGAGGCTGCCGGGACCTGATGATAGCAAAGCATGCAGGTCGTTCGTGCGGCGTGGTGGCCGGGGGTGTGGTCACGGCGACTTACAATGAAGGAACATGAGCCTCGCTTGCCATTCCACGGAGTTTACGGACTACGTGGTTGTCGGGTCCGGCATTGCCGGCTTGCGAGCCGCCCTGCGGCTTGCCGAGGGGGGCCGCGTCCTCATTCTGACCAAGGATGAAGCGACGGAGTCGGCCACCCGCTACGCCCAGGGAGGCATCGCCGCCGCCGTCGGCGACGACGACACAGTCGAACTGCACGAACAGGACACCTTGACCGCCGGTGACGGCTTGTGCAACGCCGTTGCGGTACGACTGCTGGTGGAGGAAGGACCGCGGGCGATTGAAGAACTGCTGGCCTGGGGGGCGCAGTTTGATCGCGCCTCCAATGCCATTCTGGAGCGGACGCGGGAAGGCGCCCACAGTCGTTCACGCGTGCTGCATGCGCATGGGGATTCCACCGGCCGCGAGATTGCTGAGACGCTGGCGCGCCGGGTTGACAGACAGGGAATGATTGAAATCCGCGCCCACACCTTCGTCTCTCGCCTGCTGCAAGCGGCGCCGGGGGAGCGGGTGCAGGGAGTGGAGTACCTCGACTTGCGCAGTGGCGCCCTGCGTCGGGTGCAGGCCCGGGCTGTCCTGATCGCGACGGGAGGGCTGGGGCAGATGTTTGCCGATACCACCAATCCTCCGGTTGCGACGGGGGATGGTCCTGCGCTGGCATGGGCCGCCGGGGCGCGGCTGGCCGACATGGAGTTCATCCAGTTTCATCCCACCGCACTGGCCATTTCGGGGGCGCCGCGCTTTTTGCTTTCCGAGGCGTTGCGTGGGGAGGGTGCGGTTCTGCGTAATCCTGCCGGCGAGCGCTTCATGAGCCGTTATCACCCGGATGGGGAACTGGCGCCGCGCGATGTGGTATCGCGCAGCATGGTCGTGGAAATGCGGCAAGGCGCCGTCCAACACGAAGAAACAGCGTTGTTGACGACCTGTTTCCTGGATGCCTCCGCGCTTCCTGCCGCGGAACTGGAACGGCGTTTCCCGCGCATTTTTTACACCTTGGCGCGTTATGGGCTGGATCTGGCGAAAGATTGGATTCCGATTCGGCCGGCGGCGCATTACGCCATGGGTGGAATCGAGACGGGACTGGACGGGGACAGCACGTTTCCAGGCCTCTATGCGGCGGGTGAGGCCGCCTGTACCGGTGTTCACGGAGCGAACCGTCTGGCCAGCAATTCACTGCTTGAAGGCCTGGTGTTCGGCGCCCGTGCCGGTGAAGCCATGCTGGCCATGCCCGCCGCAGCGGCGAGGCCCGTTGACGATCAGGGGCAGACCGCCGCCGTATCAGCGCCCGAGGATCTGACAGCTGCGGTCGAGCGCCTGCGGACCACCCTATCGCGCGAAGCCGGAGTGGTACGTTCCGCGATGGGGTTGCGCCGGGCGTTGGCGGAGGTTGAAAAAATGGGGCGGCGGCAGATAGAGGCGAAGCCAGTTACGTGTCCCGCGCTCCATGCCGAGCTGCAATGGCACAATCGACTGAGCGTGTCCACGGCGATCCTTCTCAGCGCCCTGGCGCGCGAGGAGAGTCGGGGAGGTCACTTCCGCAGCGACTTTCCCACCCACGATGCGGCAATGGCGGGTCACCATTCGGTCCTCTCGGTGGACGGGCGTGTGACGTTTGTTGAGAATCTCGGGGTGGCCAAACCGGAAGCCTGACGCACATCCAGGCACGCAGCTTTTCAAACAATGCCAGACGCATTTCCATCCAGGTCGCCCAGTTCCGCAACTGTATGCGTGGCACCGACCGCGCTGGCTTTGCCTGTTATGGCGGGGCGATTGATCCCCTTGTTCATCGTTCTTGGCGTGCCGCTGTGGTTGGGCGGCGGGGGAACTCTGCTTTGGACAGTGCCGGTGATGCTGGTGGCGGCGCTGCTCGTCTCCTGGGGCGCAGAAGTTTTGCAGTTCAGCGTGGCGCCGGGGTTGGTGTTGGCATTGTTGGCAGCCGTGCAGACACTTCCCGAGTTTGCTGTCGAGGCGGTTCTGGCTTGGCGCGGCGAGGTGACGCTGCTGCTCGCGGGGCTGACCGGGGCGATCCGGCTGTTGATCGGTTTGGGTTGGCCGCTGGTGGTGATGACCGCGGCTTATCGCCGGAGCGGCAACCTAGGGGGGGCGCAGGCCGAACAGCGCGGACCTTTCTGGCATTACGCCTTGTCCATGGATCGCGTCCCGGGCAGCACCATGGTGGCGTGGAGTGTCGTTTTGGCCTACGGCCTGTGGATCGGATTGCGGCTGCAATTGAATGCCATCGATGGGGTCGTACTGTGCCTGTTGTACGCATTCTACCTGTGGCGCCTGCGCAACGGCGCGGTGCGCCACCACAGCGAGGCGGAGCAGTTGGACCCGATTCCGGCGGCATTATTGCGATCTCCGCATCGCGCGCTGTGGGTTACCGTGTTGTTCAGCCTCGGAATTGCAGCGTTTTACTTTGCGCCTGCGCCATTCCTTGACGGCTTGATCGCGCTCGCGGGTGGTCTGGGGATTTCGGTCTTCGTCAGCATTCAGTTGCTCGCGCCTCTGGTCAGTGAGTTTCCAGAGCAACTCTCGTCGTACTACCTCGCCTCGCGGCCGGGACGCGCTTCAGTCGGCCTGTTGAACCTGGTGGCGTCGAACGTCATTCAATGGTCGCTGCTGTTGGGACTGTTGCCGTTGGTGTACGGCCTCTCCCCGCACGGGCCCCGTTGGGGGACGATTCCGTTTGACCGAGAGCAGATGACGGAGTGGTGGCTGACGCTGGCGCAGTCAGGGTTGGCGTTCGCGCTTCTGTTGCGCGGACGAATTACGGTTCGCAATGTCGCAGTGCTGTTTTTCTTGTGGGCCTTTCAATTGGCCTGCTCGCTACGCAGTTCAGTCTGGGCCGACGAGATCCGCTGGGCAAGCGTGGGGGTCTACGCCGCCTGGATGCTAGGCGTTGCGATGCATTGGTTCTGGCAGCGACGCCGGTCCACGGCATAGAAGCGGCGTACCCCGGCCCCGTGCCGGATCAGGGTGTCGGGCGCTGGCTGAGAGCGGCCACCCCGCCGGCGGTGCTGTGCGCGGAAACTTCGATCAGGGTCCGGTATACCTCCTCGGCGTGGGTGAAAGTAGCGCGCGCCGCAGCCTGTTCCGCCGCTTTGATGAGCGGGGATTTTTGCGTCCAGCATTGCTGCACCGCTCGGAGGCACCATTCGGCACTGGCTCGGGATCGAATTGGCTCGTGGTTGACGAGAACGAAGATCGGGTTGGTATGTGCTGCCGGCAAAATGCGTGCCGCGATCCAACTGCTGCGCGCGAGGGGTACGTCAAACGTGACATCGCGCAACGTGCCGTCGGCCACGACCTCCTGTCGCGCCGCGACCCGCCCGTTGACCACCAGCTCGACGGGAACTTTGTTCGTGGCGCCGATGCGGGCGCGCTCGATCGTCCAGTACGGCTTCTGGTCAAGCGGGCGGCTCTGGATCTCGGGATGGGGCATGGCGTCCAACAAAGCGCTGACCCGAAGATGAACATGCACGGGAGCCGGCGTGGCAAGATCCACCTCGTCATCGCCGGCTCCCACTGCTGTCGAATTCACCGAGAAGTCCATCAGATGGGCCCGGCCGTCGGACACATAGCTGCGCCCTGCTTTAAGCCCATCGAGCCAACTGCGATAGGTCAGCTTCCCAGGCACTTTCACATACGTCCGTGCCTGCCCGACCCGCTCGTCGGTGATACAGGGAAAATCGGTTTCGCCGGCCAGTCGCGTGCGGAAGCCGACGTTGAGAGTGTGATACCAGATGCTCAGCTCCCACACCGACGGAGTATCACCGGCGGAAATGAAGTCCACGGCATTGGGTTCGGTAACGTCGGCGATGTATTCGTTGGCGCCGATGCCATCAAACCCAGGCATTTCGAAGCTGGGGATATGCGAGTCCGCCACCTGAAGGCCCCAGCCGGAATGAGCGAAGCCCACCACCGCGCCTTGGTGCTTGGCCCATCTCAAGATGGGCAGATCCCAGGTCGGCCAGTCTTCGATGCGTCTGGTTCCCGGGTAATCCTGATCGGTCAGCCCCAGCAGAACCAGGTGACCAGCGTGGCTGGAAGGGAAGCCTGAAACCTCGAGATCGTAATGCATCAGTTCATCCCGGCGCGAGAGGGGATCGTCGTGGCCGGAGAAAAATTGCTTCTGGTAGTAGTAATCGGGCCCCCAGGTCAGGACGCAACCGATGTTGAGTTTCTCGCCTTCGATCTGGCGCATCATGTCGCCGGGCAAGACGCCTTCTGCCGGGTTTTGATAGTGTGAGCAGCCGGCCGCATGGACGTGGTGGTCTCCCGAGTACCAGCCAAAGTTGGAGGGGTCAATCCAACGATCGAGTTGAAACTTCAGCTCTTGTGGTCCGGTGGGGGTGACTGCAATTTCCCGGGTGTGGGCGATGAACTCGGGGCCGCCCGTGGTGGTGATGGAATACAGCCCGGGCGGCAACTCAATGCTCTCCCCATCCGCGCGATAGACCTGGGGCTGGAAGAAGAGATCCGGTGCCAGCCGTTTCGAAGGATTGGGATACAGCCGGTTTCTCTGGTCGCGAATTGTCAAGGACGCCATGGTCGGCTGCCCATGCTCGTCGGTGAGATGCAGGCGGATGTGCCGGCTCGCCGTGGCATGAAATAGGACGGAAACATCGTTCCGAAATCCGATGTCCTGACTACCTTGTCCCACCGAAAAACTGATGACTGCGGCGCGCGGGCCGCTGTCCTGGCTGAAAATTTCCAGGATCTGGTATTCAACTTGGAGGCCGGAAAGGCGGTCGGCCAGCGGAGGACCTCGGAATATGGAGATTTCGGCCCAGCGATTACGCACATCCGCCTGCGTGAGCTCCAGCTTGGGGGAAGGGTCAAACTTGGAGGGAATGAACACGCGCCCGCTATTGGGACTGGACACGTCGAGTCTGGCGGTCATGCCAGCTTGATTGAGCACCTTCACGAGAAAAAAACGGGAGCCGCTCTGGATCAGCGAGGGTTCCGCAAGTCCGCGCTCCACCTTGACCCGGCTTTCAGCGTTGATCTCCACCGTGGCGAGCACAAAAGGGTCGAGCGCCGCCTCGATCTGGGCAATGGAGGTCGCGTCGTCAGAACCCGCAATCGCCCGGTCGATCGCCTTTTGTGTAGTCTCAGGGAACGGTTGCCCGAGAAAATCCATTGCCTGTTCGATGCGCCGCACTTGGAGAGCCAGCGGCTGTAGCGCGACAGCGGACGGGCTGGGGGGACGCAACAGGCCAGCGCTGGGCAAAACCGAAACCAGCATGACGAGCATGGCGCGATGCATGGCGGGAGTGTAGCGGATCTGGCTGGGACCGCGCCGCGAAATTCCACGGTGGCGAGGCTTCTAGCCTGCAATAGGCGGGTGATCGGCGTCCCCGGAGAGGGTGGACCAGCCGCGACGGTTGAGATCCCAGTAAATTCCGTAGCCAGCCAGCGCCGCGACCAGCAACAGTCCGCCCCCTTCCAGCCATTGCTCCAAGACCAGTTTGCCGATGCCGAACAGGCAACCGTAGACCAGCACTACGCCCAGAATCCAATCGAGCGTGTTGCCGCCCGCATCGCGGATCGGCGCCATGTCCGGAGCCAGCCGGGCGATTCGTTTCCAGCCATAAATGGAGGGATGGACGCGACGGTAGAAGCCTAATAGTGTGGCCTCGCTCTCGGGTGGCGTGAACATCGTGACCAGGATCCAGACAACGGTCGTTGCAGCCGTCGTATAAAGAGCATTTTTTGCGAATACCACTGACGGGCTGCCGGCCAAGTGACGGGAACGCAGGGTGAGAGACACGACGAAGGCCGCGATCATCGAGGAGATCTCACTCCAGGCACTGATGCGCCACCAGTACCAGCGCAGGAGGTAGACCGCGCCCGTCCCCGCCCCGATCCCCAAAAGAAGCTCCCAGGCAGATTGGATGGACTCAATGTGGGCGGCGGTGTAGCCGCTGATGACCACCAGCAGCACGATGACCAACTTGCTGACCAGCACGTAGTGCTTGTCCGGCGCTTTGCGAACAAGAAAACGTCTGTAGAAGTCGTTAATGATGTAAGAGCTGCCCCAGTTGAGTTGCGTGCCAATGGTGGACATGAAGGCGGCGAGGAAAGCCGCCACCATCACACCGCGCAGAGCGGGGGGGAGAAAATCCCGCAGTACCAGCACATAACCCTTTTCTGGCTGAGCGGCAAATTCCAAGTTTGGCGCCAGTCCCCCGTGTGGGGAGTAAACCGCCAGCGCAACCAAGCCGGTAAGGATCCAAGGCCACGGGCGCAGAGCATAATGGGCGATATTGAACCAGAGCGTCGCGCCGAGAGAGTTTTTCTCGTCTTTGGCGCTGAACATCCGCTGCGCCACGTAACCTCCGCCACCGGGTTCGGCGCCAGGATACCAGCTGGCCCACCACTGCACGCCGAGGAAGAGCACAAAGGTCAAAACGGGCAACGTCCAAATGGCGTCCGAGGTCCAGCCAAGGTGGAAGCTGGGCAGGAAGGCGAGCAGGGGGCCGGTCGTTTGTCCGGACCGCTGTGTGGCCGCCGCCACCACGCCCAGTTGTAATTTCAACGCCGCAATTCCGCCCACGCGCACCACCGCCACCCAGGCCAGGACGATGATCATGGTCATCTTCAGCACAAACTGGAACAGGTCGGTGACCAGGACCCCCCAGAGGCCGCCGATGAATGTGTAAATGCCAGTGAAGGGAATCAGCACCAGAACGCAGATCAACAGGGCACTATGGGCCGGCGATCCGAGGGTGTAATGGCCGAGTACATGGCCGCCCAGGCTCAGGGTGAGGATGCGACCCTCGTCCAGGACTGAACCCAACAAGACGGTGATGATGTCCACCATGGCTTTGGTGACCCAGCCCAAGATCAGGCAGTTCATCAAGACCCCGAGATAGAGCGCGCGAAACCCGCGCAGGAAGGCGGCGGGCGCACCCCCATAGCGCACCTCGACCAGTTCCACGTCTGTCAGGATCTCGGCGCGCCGCCAATAGCGCGCGAAAAAGAAGACGGTCATCATGCCGCTCAAACAGAGCGACCACCACAGCCAGTTGCCGGCGATGCCGTTGCGCGCCACAAGACCGCTGACCAACAGGGGCGTGTCGGCTGCAAACGTCGTGGCGACCATGGAGGTGCCCGCCAGCCACCAGGAGACGTTACGTCCCGAGATGAAAAAATCCTCGGTGCTTCCTGCGGCTCTGCGGCGGTAGTAAAGCCCGATCAGCAGGTTGATCAAAAGGTAGCCAACGACTACCCACCAGTCAGTCGCGGTAAGGGCCATGCCGAAAGAGTAACCGAGGTGAGGTGTATAGACAGGGAGAATTGTGGCGACGCGAGGGGACGGACACAAAAGCCAAAAACAGGGCAAATTTCAGTTGCACGGCAACTCCCCGTGTTGCGGGTGAGCCCTCGCGCGTCGCTTCGCAGCCGGTGCCTTGCTAGCATGGGGCATGCGATTCTTGTTGCGGACCGGAGCGCTGATGTTGGCGGCGGGCTTGGGGTACACGGCGGCCGCGTCGCCAAAAGGCTTTGATGGCAAACTGGCCTTCAATTACACGCGCGAGGTGGTCGAGTTTGGGGAGCGCGTGCCGGGGTCCCCGGCGCACAAGCGGCTGGAGGAGTTTATCCTGCGACGCCTGAAACTGGCGGGGGCGCGGGTGGAGAGTGACAGCTTTACGGCAGCCACGCCACGTGGGCCACTGCCGATGCGCAACATCATTGCCAAGTTCGGGCCTGCCAGCGGCCACATTGTCATGGTCGCCGGCCACTATGACACCAAATTCCTGCCCCACTTCGTGGGCGCCAATGACGGCGGCGCCAGTACCGGCTTGCTGCTGGCGCTGGCTGACACGCTGGGTCGGGACAAGAATCTGAAGTCACCGGTGTGGCTGCTGTTTCTTGACGGCGAGGAAGCCGTCAAGGAATGGACGGATGCCGACAGCGTCTACGGCAGTCGGCACCTGGTGCAGCACTTTGTGCAGACGGGGCTGGCGCCGCAAATTCGCGGCGTGGTGTTGGTCGACATGATTGGAGACCGCGATCTGGACATAGCGCGCGAAACCAACTCCACCCGTTGGATGCAGGACTTTATCGCCAGCGCGGCGCAGCAATTGGGTTACGGCAAATACTTCTTCCAGCAGGAAACAACCATCAGCGACGATCACATTCCATTTCTGCGTGCTGGAATCCCGGCCGTGGATTTGGGGGATTTCACCTACGGGCCCATGGGGCCGCGCTACGACTCGATGGGGAAATACCATCACAGTCCGGAGGACACCATGGACAAGCTCAGCGCGCACAGCTTCACCGTGGTGGGAGCCGTGGTGCTTCGCACCATTGAAATGCTGGGCCAGCAGTAGACCAAGGTCGGCAGCATGGCGGCGTCCACGCAAGACAGCATCACGAAAGCGGGCCTTTGGGCTTGGTACGCTCCCAGCGTTCCCTTTGATCGTTGCCCACTAGTCTCGCGGAGTCCCCTGCGATAACGGCTCTCCCGCAATGGTCACGACCGGAGCCTTGCATGGCGCTTGGAGCGAATCAATCCTTGAGTGAGACCGAAGCGGGGTCGCGCGGATTGAGCAGCCGTAGGACCAGCAAGGTCAGGAGGGCGACCACCACGAGGAGTCCCAATATCTTCAGCGCGGTCCAGTAAACCACGCTCATGTGGCGGGTGAATCGCCGCCCAAGCACCATCGCGAGGGCTACCTCAAGACTGTAGCGCACGCCGCGGCCGACAGCCACGGCGAGCACAAAGCGGGGGCGAGGCACGTCCATCACTCCGGCCGAGATGACAAAGGGTGCGTACGGAAAAGGAGGTGGGAGCACCGCCGCCAGACCTACCGGCAGTGCGCCAAAACGCCGCGTCCACGTGATCAAGCGCTCGCGCAGGACTTCCGGCACTCTCCGCCGCAACAACTCCGCGCCCCCTTTGCGACCCAGCCGAAACGTAACCAGAGCGCCCATGATCGAGCCGGAAGTGGCAAGGACCGCCGCCAAAACAGCCCATCCCCAACTGGCCTTGGCGGCAACAAAGCTGATCAGGGCAAGGTCATTGGCGCCCGGAAAGGCGAACAGCAGGGAGCTGTCAAAAAACGCGAGTCCGAAAACCCCGACAATGCCCAAGGTCCGGGCCAGCACAACCAGGATTCGAATGGCGGCTCGCATGCTGTTGATCGGGGTATTCGCTCGGTGCGATATCAGCGTCTCGCCATTTACGGTGCCGTTACTGGCGAAACGGCGCCAGTCCCCAGATGGGGGAGGTGCTAAACCACGGAACGCCGGCGTTGACGTCTGTCCTTCCCAAATAAATAAGCGATGCCAACGCTCATCAGGTAGAGCACCAGCATGGGCGCGGCGAATACCATCATGGTGGTGATGTCCGCCGTGGGCGTAATTGCCGCGGCCAGCACGAAAATAATCAAGACGGCGTAACGAAAATTGCGCAATAGAAACTTGGCGTTGACGATGCCGAGAATGGCGAGAAAAAAGATCAAAGTCGGCAGCTCGAAGACCATCCCGAGGCCAAGCACCACGGTGGCAAAGAGCTCAAAATACTCGTTGATGGTGATCTGTGGCGTGAAGCGGTGCCCGTAACTGATGAGAAACTTCAGCGCCATTGGGAAGGCATACGAGTAGGCGAAAACTCCCCCGGCGATAAACAGTCCTGAGGTGAACAGGACGAAGGGGACCACCCAGCGGCGTTCCCGACGATAAAGACCAGGCGAGATAAAAAGCCAGACTTGGTACAGAATCCAGGGAGAGGTCAGGAACAGGCCGGCAATCAAGGCCAGCTTGACGTAGAGATTGAAAGGCTCGATCGGATTCAGGTAGACGAGCTTCTGGTTCAAGCCCTGGTCGGCCAGCACCTTGACGAGCGGCTTCTCCATCTTGCCGTAGATGGCATCGGCAAAGTAGAAGCAGACAAAAAATCCGACCAGGATGCCTAGTGCAGAAAGAAACAGGCGGCGGCGCAGTTCCTCAAGGTGTTCGAGGAACGACATGGCGCCGCCGAGCTCAGTTTCTGGAGGTGAGGGGTCTTCCGCCATGCAGGGGGGTGGTCTCCGGGGTTAGGGCGTACGAACGCGCACAACTACTTTACGGCATGCGGGAGCAAGCGCCGCGCATCACCATTTTTGATCGTGCGACTCCCATGGTTCAGGCCGCTCCTCCGGTCGATGGCCGGGAACGCTGAGAGGGACAGGAGGCGCCGCTTCCGCCGTTGCGTCCGTTCCAACGGGGCTGGGGTTGTCGGGCGCCGGTGCGGGCGGCAGCAGGCTGGGTTCCGTGGGAGCGTGAAGGGGATGTTCCCAAGCCACGCTTCCCGTAGGACCGGCGGAGACGTCGGGCTCGTCGGTGTGACTTGGAGGTTGGACCTCGGTGGGGATGCCCGCGTAGGGATCGTAGACCGGGGCGGGAGTCAATGCCGCGGCTTCCGTAGACTTCTTGAGCTGTTCCTGGTGTTCCAAGGTGCGGATCTCTTCCTCGAGAGAATGGCGGAACTCATTGCTGGCTCGCCGCAACTCGGCCATGGTCTTGCCGACCAGCCGGGCGATCTCCGGCAGGCGTTTGGGGCCGAAGACCAGCAAGGCCAGCGCCGACAGAAAAAGGAGTTCGCCAAAGCTCATAAGGAGGGAACAACGCTACGGTACCCCAGTCGGGGTACGATACGGCCTCTATTGCGATGATAGGAACTCGTGGCAGTTCCGTCAAACGCAGGGCGCGGGGGGCCGGAATTCAAGCCCATTCTTTCAAGTTGGGCTTGATATACTCAGGGAGGAGCCGTGTGGTCTCCCTAATGAAAAACCTGCGCGCAGCTCTCATTGTTCCAGGTGTGCTGTTGATCGGAGCCGTACTGGGTCAGTTTTATGGCCCGCGGGTGGCGCGAGCGGCCCAGCAGGACAACAGCAGGGAATTACGCGGCGATCTGCGGACTTTTGCCCGTCTCTACAGCCTCGTGGAGGCCAATTACGCCTCCCCAGTTGATGCCGATCGGGCGATTTACGACGGCGCAATTCCAGGGATGCTACGTGGATTGGACCCCCACTCCAGCTTTTTCGACCCGCGTACCTATGCCCGCATGCGCCTGGACCAGCAGGGCCACTATTTCGGTGTTGGCATGCGGATCGGGAACGTGGGCGACCACATCGTCGTGGGCCAGGTGTTTGAGGGTAGCCCGGCCTTCAAAGCCGGGCTGAGGCCGCGCGACATCATCTCCGGCGTGGATCACAAACCGACGACCGGAATGTCCACTGACGAGGTGGCAACCATGTTGAAGGGGCCACGGGGGACGCCAGTCAGCATCAGCGTGACGCGCAAGGGTCGCGCCGCTCCAATCGAGGTCGCGGTGATTCGCGACGAGGTCCATAGCCCCAGCGTGGACGCCGCTTTTCTCCTTTCACCCGGAGTTCCTTACATCCACCTGTCAGGATTCAACGAGACCAGCGCCCGTGAGATTGCCGACATCATTGACCACGATGGGGGTGAAGGCGAACTCAAGGGGATGGTGCTCGATCTGCGAGGCAATCCCGGCGGTTTGCTGACCCAGGCGGTGGATGTGTCCGACATGTTCCTGGCGAAGGGGCAAGTGATCGTGAGCCATCACGGCCGGTCGTCCCCGGAGCGTGTCTACACGGCGACCCACGGGAATGACGGGCACGACTTCCCGCTCGTGCTTCTGGTGGACTCCGGAACCGCCAGCGCAGCCGAGATTGTCAGTGGTGCGGTGCAGGATCACGATCGCGGCCTGGTCGTCGGCCAGACTACTTTCGGCAAGGGGCTGGTGCAAACTGTCTACCCGCTCAGTGAAGGAACCGGCCTGGCCCTGACCACGGCTCACTACTACACCCCCAGCGGCCGCTTGATCCAGCGCAATTACGAGGGTGTGTCGCTTTACGACTACTACTACGCTCGTCCCAAACCCGATGCGCAGGACGTTGCCCATCGCGAGACGAAGATGACGGACAGTGGCCGCACCGTCTATGGCGGTGGCGGCATCACGCCGGATGTGATCTTGCCCGAGCAGAAGCTGAATGACTTTCAGGCGTCGCTGGCCGACCATGGCGCCATTCAGGACTTCACCGACGCGTACTTAAACAAACACGATGTGACCAGCAAGGACTGGACCCCAACGCCTGCCACGCTCACCGATTTCCAAAGTCTGCTGCTGAGTGAACAGATCCCCTTTTCGGCGGCTGAAATCAATGCCAATGCCGACTGGATCAAGTTGCAGATCCGCCGCACAGTGGTCAGCACGTTATTCGGACAGAGCGCCGGGCTCAAGATTCTTGCGCAGAACGATCCCGAGGTCAGCAAGGCGCTGACGCTTTTGCCGCAGGCGGAAGCCCTCGATCATCGCGCCAAAGAATTGCTTGCCGCGCGTCGTAATGCCGGCCGGCCGTAATCTCGGAGTGCCACATTCCAGCAATTAGGATGAGCTCCTGACCCTTGCCTTGGCCGCCCGCCTAGCGCGGGAGTGGGACGCTGCGGGTGATGAGGTACACACCGGCCATGATGGCGCCGGCTCCCAGCCAGCGCTGAATTGGGATGTGCTCATGCAAAACCAGCCGCGCTACCAGAAGCAGTAAGACGTAGCTCATGCTGGTGAGAGGAAAGGCGTAGCTGACGTCGGCCTTGGAGAGTACTACCCACCAAACCAGCACCTCCAGGATGTAGACGGTGAGGCCGAGAAGCACCCGCCAACTGGTGAGCGTGTTCCAGAAAAAGCCGAGCAGGCCGGCGATGGACCAGAGGCTGCCCGAGGTCGTGGGCGCATGGTTAAGGCCCGATTTATAAAGCGACTGGCCCACCACTTCCAAGCCGACAGCCACGAGAATGAGCAGCAGGACGTTCATACGATTGGGTGGCATTTGGTCCGGACTCAAAAAGGACATGCTGGTTCCCCGCCCGTCTGGGCTGGGGACATTGGCCGCGGGTAGCGAAAGCTGACACCCCGTCCGTGGATTCCAAAGTGTAGCAGCGAAGATGATGGCGACGGTGGCCCGACAGCGGCGTCGGAATTACTCGCTTCCTGCCGCAACGTCAGACTAAACTGGGGTGTAATGCCCGATCACGGGCACCCAGCGATTTGCGTGGAGCGAATGGAAAGGCAAGCGATGAAAGCAATCACCGTGGAGGAGTTCGGCGAACCTGAGGTGCTGAAGGTTGCGGATGTTGAGATCCCGCAGCCGGGGGCCGACAGCGTCCTGATCAAGGTCGAAGCCGCCGGCGTCAATTTCGCCGATACCATGATGCGGGCCGGGTCCTATCCCGGCGGGCCGGCCCCCACCTTCATCCCCGGTTTCGAGATTGCCGGTACGATCGCCTCCGGCCCCCGCCAAGGGGAGCGCGTCATGGCCCTCTGCTGGTCGGGTGGATACGCGGAATACGCCGTGGCGCAGGAAAGCAATGTTTTCCCGATTCCCCAGGGCCTGAGCAGCATTGAAGCGGCGGGATTTCTGGTCAACAGTCTCACCGCCTATTACGCGTTGTGGATGGCCGATGTGAAGCCGGACGAACGCGTCCTGATCCATGCTGCCGGTGGCGGCGTGGGAACCATGGCGGTGCAGCTGGCCAAGGCCATGGGGGCGGAGATCTTCGCCACCGCCGGGTCGGATGAAAAACTGCAGAAGGTCAAGGCCCTGGGCGCCGAGCACTTGATCAACTACACCACGCACGACTTCGCGGAGGAAGTGCGGCGATTCACGGGCAACGAGGGCGTGGACATCGTGCTCGAGACCGTTGGGGGCGACGTCTTCGACCGCAGCCTGGAGTTATTGCGGCCCCTCGGGCGCATGGTGGTCTACGGATTTGCCGGGGGGGATGTGCGTTCCGTCAGCGCGGCCACACTTCTCAGCGGCAACATCTCCGTGCATGGCCTTTACCTGGGAGCGCTGGTTTCCGACCCCGAACTGTTGAAGATGGCGATGGACGAGTTGACGGAGTACGTCAAGCGCAAGAAATTGAAGCCGGTGATCGGGGAGCAATATGCCTTGAACGAGGCGGCGGAAGCCCACCGCGCCCTGCAAAGCCGCGGCAGCTACGGCAAGCTGATCCTCAAGGTCTGACGGCTTGTCGGCACGGCAGAAACGATTCAGGACCCTTGTCTAGCCCGGCCATTGAAAGGCCTGTGCCTGCGGCAGGCCGATTTGTGCCAGTAGTCGGCAGACGAACTGCGTGGCGGACTGTTCCCCTGACTGGGCTCCGTCGTAGAACGCGGGGATGACCGGGAAGATGATGGCGCCCGCATCGTGCGCGGTCAGCATGTTCTGCAGATGGATGCGGTTCAATGGGGCTTCGCGAACAGCCAACACCAGCGGCCGGCGTTCTTTCAGGCAGACATCGGCGGCACGTTCCACCAGGTTGTCGGCAAGGCCGTGCGCAACGGAGGCCAGCGTTCCCATGCTGCACGGCACAATCACCATCGCGTCAATGGGGTACGATCCGCTGGCGATGGTGGCGCCGATATCGCGGTTGTCGTGCACGCGCACTTTGGCATGGGTCGCGCCGAGCAGATGCGTGGCAAAGTCCTTGAGCGAGCCCACCGCCAGACTCATCTCTTCGCTGGCCACGCGTACCGCATGGGCGGAAGGTACCAGGTTGACTTCGCCCACGCGCGCATCGGCGACGAGCAACTGCAAAGCTTTTTGCGCAAGCACGGTGCCGCTGGCGCCGGTAATGGCCAGCGTGATCCGACGCAGCGACATCTCCTGGGGCGGCAACGTCATGGCTGGAGCTTCGATGCTATGCTGCCGCCAATCGCCGGGTCAAATGGGGACGGCGGGCCTGCGGGGCGTGAAGGTGTCACTCCTGTCGGGCGATGACCGGGATAATGGCGGCCAGGGCCTCGACGTCGCGCGTGTCGATGACTTCGCCGGGCGCATGGGAGGTGCGCAGCGGCCAGCCCAACGCCAGCACCTGGCTGCCGCCGGCTTGAAACTCCGAACTATCAGTCCCTCCGCCGGTGATGCCGATCTGCACGGGAATGTGATGGGCGCGGGCGAGTCCCACGATGTGATCACGCAGGGCACGCGGCGTGATGATGCTGTTGTCGATGGCGCGAACCACGAACCCAGCCCCGAGGGGGGCGTCGGCAAAGCGAGTGGACTCGAGCGGCGAATCGGAGGATACAAACGTGTCGAGGGCGACCACCAGCTTGGGATGCACGGTTTGGGCCAGGGCGGCGGCGCCCACGAGGCCAAGTTCCTCCCCGGTTGACCAGACGAAATCGACGCGCTCGTGAAGCGGCACGCCGCGAAGCGCACCGATGGCGCTGACCAGCGCCGCGCAACCCACCCGGTCGTCGAAGGAGCGTGCAGTGGCGCGCCCCTGCAGTAACGGGCGATACACCTTGGGAACGGCCACGGGATCGCCAAGGTTGACTCCCGCCGCCAGAACCGCGGCACGATCCATGCCCAGGTCGAGACGCGGAAACCGCTCCATGGGGCCGGCTCCGACGAAGTACAGCGAACCAGGAAGTGTGCCCCGCGCGGTATGGACCAGGGCGACGTGGTTCTCAAACAGCGCCGTGATTCCCGCGCCCTGCGGCTGTAAGGCGAGCGTCCCGTTGGGAAGAATGCCGCTCACCTGCCAGCCGATCTCATCCATGTGAGCGATGAAGAGCACGGCTGGCTGCGCGGCCTTGGGGCCGAGGCTGACGATGAGGTTGCCGGACGCGTCCACCGTGCTGTTCACCCCAGGAGGCAGCAGACGCGCAATCATGGTTCGAATTCGGTCGCGGACCGGCTGCTCGTGCCCGCTCACGCCAGTGGTTTCAATCAAGTCTTTCAGGATCGGGACGACAGGAGAAATGCCGGTGGGTGCTGCAGCGGCGGCGGACCGTTGCGCCCCGAGCGGACCAGCGGCGGACATAAGTAACGCGCCGGCGAGCAATAGGCGATGCGTCTTCATCGTGGAGCCTCGGGAGCCGCGGCGGGGGCTTGGCACCAGCGCAGCAGCCACGGCGTCAGGGTGTTCAGGGTGTCCATGTCCACCAGTTCCGCAGCGCTATGGAGATGCGAGACGGGAAAGCGAATCTCGAGGTACCGGCGCCCGTGCAGCAGAGTCTCCAACGCTGGATCACCGGGCGGCTCACCGGGCAGGGAAGTGCCGGTCAGGGCCTTCCAGCGGGCGGATTCGGCTGGATCACTGGCGTCCAGATGCAAGACCTGGTTTTCCGTAGAGGCCGCGAAGGGCCGGACCAGGACCACCTCGGAGGGATCGAACTCGCTGAGCAAACGCTGCAGGCCACGATGGCCGAAGGCGCCTTGCGTGGCGAACGCCACCACGATCGCGCGTCCGGATGGCTGACGTGCCAGGCCTTGCAGGACGTGCAGCAAGCTGGGGACCGCCACGCGCGCCGCCAACGCCGTGCCGACCAGGATCGGACGATCAGTGCCGCCGAAGATGTCATGTTCCGGGACCACGGGATCGAGCAGTTGAATGCCCGCAGCGCTGACTTCCGCGGCGGACGTGGCGCCCACGTCGACATAGAGATCGTCGCCGGTGTAGCCCGGCGCGGTCTCCGGCTTACGGCTGGGTTGCAGGTGAATCGAGAGTCCAACGCCGACGCCGGCCACGGGCTCCTTGGCGGTCAGGATGCTGACCCGATTGCCAAATAGAAGCTGCGTAAACCCGGCTGGCATTGGCGCGCGGGCTACGACTTCCTTGAGCCGCAGATAGCCGTTGGGAAGCACGGCGGAGACGACAAAACCGGGCTCGTCCACCTCGGTGACCAAGAGCAGCGGATGCGGACCCTGTCCCAGGGGGTAAGACAAGTTGCCGAGATTGTCGAGGCGCCCGGCTGGCAGTGCGGAGGCGTGCTCGATGGCCTCCATCAACTTGGTTTCGGAGCCGGAGGGAGCTGGAATGGCTGCCAACTCGCGAGCCAGCGTGACGTCCGACTGTGCCGCCGCAGGCCCAATCGTCACCCCCAGAGCCATGAGCAGGCCCGCGCAAACGGAGACACGCATAGGGGCCGAGCGTAGCATAGGCGGTGGGGACGAGGGGAGTGGGGGTAGGGGGTGAAAACTGCAAATGCAGGAGGCTAATGGAGAGGAGTGCCAGGGCGGCGTGGTCGTCAAGGGCGGCTACGGTTGCACCGTCATCAGCACTGCGTCGCCGCTCTGGTCACCGCGGGAGACGGCGATCTGCTTGCCGTCGGGGGACCAGGAGTACCAGTTAATGGTCTGGTCGCTGAAATGGGTCACCGCGTAGGGGGCCGCACCGCCCAAGGGAACAGCCCAGATGTTACCCACACCCTTCTGGGTCATGATGCAGGTCACCGCGCGTTGATCCGGCGTCCAGCCGGTCAAGTCTTCGCAGTTGGCCGGGTAGGGAAAAAAGCGCAAGGGAGTCGTTCCTTCGAGCGGCAGGATGCCAAAGCCGCGTTGGCCGGCTTGCATGGTCGTGAACACGATCTGCTTGCCGTCGGGAGAGAAGTTGGGTCGGGATACAAAGGACGGCGTGATCTCGATGGGAGAACCGCCCGCGAGGAGTCGCTTCCAAAGTGTCTGTTGTCCACTCCCGGGGTGACTGGACGCATAGATCACCCAGCGGCCATCCGGGCTGGGCTGCGAAAAGAGGCCCGCCTGGTCGGGTGTGACTTCCTCGGGCTGATTCCCGTCGGCGTTGACAGCCCACGCACTGTTATGGGTCGATGATGTGCCCAAAAAGAAGATCCGGCCATCATGCCGGGACACCGACGGGAATATTCCGTCGTGATTCCGCAGGAGCTTGTGCGCCTGTCCTCCCGTGCCGTCCGCTATCCAAAGTTGCCAGACGCCGTCGACACGCCGGGTATAGACCAGATGTCCATCCAAGCTCCACGCCAGACCAGTCGCACCATCCCGGGTCCCCTCGCCGGCCAGAATTTTACGGGGATGCTCCGGATCGTTGACGGGAACGACCCAAATTGCGGTCTGCGTGGTCAGACGTGTCGTGACCCACTGCTCCGGTTGGGAATTCTGGGCGACACTAATACCCATGTAGTCGCTCAAATCGTTGGTTAAGGGGGCAGCCGCACCATCGGGAAACGACAATTGCCAGAGTTGCAGTGGTGCCCCCCGACTCTCCGCACTGACGATCACGCCGCGTCCATCGGGCCGCCAAGCCAGCCCTTGGATGGTATTGGCTCCCAAGAAGCTGTGAGTTCCGAGCAGGGTTCTCTTCCCGGACTCCAGAGTGATCATCTCGACCAGGTCAAGGGTTGTTCCGGAGCCGAGCTGCTGAATGGCGACGGCGAGATGACGCCCGTCCGGGGACCATGCCGGGCGAACGCGATCGCTAAAATTCAGCAGCGAAAGATCGGAGGAGGTGGCATCTTGGTGCCGCGCCAGTGTATGGGAATCGGACCCATCGCTGCGTGCGATCGTCAGATCACCGTTTGGATTGTTGTCGCTCGCAGCAACAATAAAGGCCATCTGCATGCCGTCCGGCGAAAGACTGACGCCGGTTCCCAAGTTGTCCAGCAACTTGTGCTCCGTCCCGCCCAGGAGCGGGATCTCGCTGAGCGAGGCACGCACCAGAGCGGTCCGGAGGAAATAGATGGAGTCTCCGGTGGGCGCAAACGCCATCTCAGCGCAGCAGGAGGTCGAGGGCGGAACTACCTCGACGTCGCTGCTGCCGTTCATGGTGCGAACGTGCAAGCTGCCCCCGTCGGGTGTGAGGTTGACATAGGCGACAAACTTGCCATCGGGAGAGATTTCGGCTTCGCTGACGTGCCCGGAGTGGGTCAGCTGTTTCATCTGCACATGAGGCAGCGCCGAGTGCGGGCGCAGCAGCGCCCAGATGCCGATTCCGACCCCGACCACCAGTACGAGACCAAGCCCCCAGATCCACTTCCGCCGGGGAGGCTCCGCCACGGCCTCCACGGCCACGGAGTGAGCGGCGCTGATGCGGCGGGAAGAGGCTGTCCCCACGCTGGCGGCCTCGACCGTTCCGCTCATCGCCTCGGTTTCATGGGCGGCGCGCAGGCGTTGCGACTCCAGTTCCCGTCGTAGCCGTTTCAGATCGGAACGCAGTTCGGATGCGACCTGATAACGCAGCTCGCGATCCTTTTCCAGGAGCTTATACAAGATGTCTTCGAACCCTGCAGGCAGCTCCTGATTCAGCCGTAACGGCGAGGTCGGAGTCCGGTGCAGGATGGCATCGAAGAGGGCGGCCGAAGTGGTGCCGGAAAATGCGGCTTGCCCGGTGGCCATCTCGTAGAGCACCATGCCGAGCGAAAACAGGTCGCTGCGCCCATCCAGTTCTTCTCCCAGCGCCTGCTCGGGCGACATGTAGGCCACGGTTCCCAAGGCCATGCCGGGGCTGGTCAGCAATTCATGCGCGGTGACCCGTGTCGCCGAGGTCCCGGCGGTCATGGGGCGCAACGTCACCTTGGCCAGGCCGAAGTCGAGAATCTTGATCTGTCCGCGTTGTGTCAGAAACAGGTTGGCGGGCTTGATGTCGCGATGTACGATGCCGCGCTGGTGAGCGGCGTCCAAGCCGTCGGCGATCTGGATGGCCAGATCAATCAGGGTCTCGGTCTTGAACGGCCCGCGGGAGATGCGATCGCGCAGTGTCTCGCCCTCGAGCAGCTCCATCACGAGGAATGGTCGTCCCTCGCTCTCGCCAATGTCATGAATGGTGCAGATGTTGGGATGGTTGAGGGCGGAGGCGGCGCGGGCTTCCCGTTGGAAGCGCTCCAAGGCCTGGGCGTCAAGCGCCAGCTCGGGAGGCAAAAACTTGAGCGCCACCGGCCGGTCGAGGCGCAGATCGACGGCCCGGTACACGACGCCCATGCCACCGCTGCCCAGCTTGGCCTCGATGCGGTAATGGGAAACGGTGGTGCCGATCATGGACTAATCCCGCGGGAGGGGCTCAGCATATCAGAGTCATCTCAACGGGCTATTCAGAACCAACGCGCCGGAATACAGGAAACGGGAGCAATGGGATGCCGGGCAGGGTGGTGGGCTGACTACGGTTGAACCGTCAGCAATACCGCATCGCCGTTCTGGACTCCGCGGGAGACGGCAATCTGCTTGCCGTCAGGAGACCAAGCATACCAGTTCAGGCCCTCGTCACTGAAATGGGTCACTGCGTATTGTGCTGTGCCGTTCAAGGGAACCGCCCAGATATTGCCGACGCCTTTCTGATTCATGATGCAGGTCACCGCACGTTGATCAGGGGTCCAGCCGGTCAAGTCTTCGCAGTTGGCCGGGTAAGGAATAAAACGCAACGGGCTGGCGCCTTCGAGCGGCAGGATGCCAAAGCCTCGCTGGCCGGCCTGCTCCGTCGTGAACACGATCTGCTTGCCGTCCGGAGAGAAGCTGGGACGGGCAGCGAAGGCGGGCGACATCGTAACCGGGGATCCGCCGGTCAGAAGCTGCTTCCGCAAGGTCTGTTGACCGGTTGCGGTGTCAAGGGCGCAGTAGAGCAACCAGCGGCCGTCTGGGCTGACCTGCGGGAAGATACCCAGACCGGGTGTGACCTGCTCGATCTGATTTCCCTCGGCGTTGACGGCTTGCACATCGCGCGAGGACGTATCGGTAAAAAACACACGGCCATCGTGCAGAGATACCGAGGGGAAAATCGCGCCCTCATGACGTACGAGGAGGTGCGCGTCTCGTCCGTCGCCGTCCGACGTCCATGCTTGCCAGGCACCATCGACGCTCCGAGTGTAAATAATATGACCGGCGCCATTCCAAGCCAGCCCCATCATGCCGTCCTTGGTGTCCTCGCCGCTCAGAATCTTGCGCGGTTGTTCCGGATCGCTCATTGAAACGATCCAGATGGCTGATGGCGTGGTTTGCTGCGTCGTGATCCACTGCTCCGGCTGGGCGTGGGCCGTAACGCTGATGCCGCTGTAGTCGCTCAGATCATTGGTCAATCGGACGACGGTGCCCTCGGGAACCGACAGCTGCCAGAGTTGCAGGGTTGTGTCTGGTCTTGCCGCACTGACGATCAGGCTGCGTCCGTCAGGCCGCCAGGCCAGATTTTGAATCGAATTCCAAGACTGCGATCCCAAAAGTGCTTCCTGCCCATTGTCCGCTCTGATAACCACCACATGGGTTTGGGCCTGCGTCCGGACTGCAACCGCCAGGTCCCGACCATCCGGGGACCATGCCGGGCGCACGCGATTGCCAAAACTGCGAAGAGTGATATACCCCGCAACATCGTGCGGGCGTACGATCGCCCGCGCATCAGATCCATCGCTGCGCGCAATCGTCAGCTCACCACTCATGGGGTTGTCGGCGGAGCTGATGAAGGCCATGTGCGTTCCATCCGGCGAAAGGCTGACGCCGGTCCCCAAGCTGTCCAGCAACTTGCGCTCCGGCCCACCCAGCAGCGGGATTTCGCTGAGCGAGGCGCGAACCACGACCGCGGCGCGAACGACAGCAAAACGCAGGAAATAGAGCGAGGCCCCATTCGGCGAAAAAGCAATCTCGGCGCAGCATGAAGGGGAGGGTGGTACCACCTCGACATCGCTGCTGCCGTCCGGGGTGCGGACATGCAAGCTGCCACCCTCCGGCAGGAGGCTGACATAAGCGACAAACTTGCCGTCCGGCGAGATCGCGGCTTCACCGACATGCGCAGAGTGTGTCAGGTGCTTCATCTGTATTTGAGGTACTGCCGAGCGCAGATGCAGGACCGACCACAGCCCCAGGCCCACCCCTAGTACCACGACTAGTCCGAGAACCCAGAGCCACTTTGGCAAGGGATGGCGTGCCTCGGGTTCCACCGGCAACTGGGCGGCGCTGATACGGCGTGACGAGGCCGCCCGCAAGAGAGTTGATTGCAGGGCCGTTCCGCTGGCCGCCTCGTTCGCAGGTGCCGCATGTAACCGTTGCGACTCCATCTCCCTCCGCAGCCGTTTCAAATCGGCGCGCAGGTCGTCGGCGCCCTGATACCGCAGCTCGCGGTCTTTCTCCAGCAGCTTGTTCAGGATGTCTTCGAGGACCACGGGCAGTTCCGGGTTCAGGCGCAACGGCGAAATAGGCGTGCGGTGCAGGATGGCATCGAATAAAGCGGCAGAAGTGGCGCCGGAGAAGGCCGCCTGGCCGGTGGCCATCTCGTAGAGCACCATGCCGAGCGAAAACAAATCGCTGCGCCCGTCCAACTCCTCCCCGAGCGCCTGTTCGGGAGACATGTAGGCCACGGTTCCCAAGGCCATGCCGGGGCTGGTCAGCAGCTCATGCGCAGTGACCCGCGTTGCCGAGGTCCCGGCGGTCATGGGGCGCAACGTCACCTTGGCCAGGCCAAAGTCGAGAATCTTGATCTGTCCGCGCGGCGTCAGGAAGAGATTGGCGGGCTTGATGTCGCGATGTACGATGCCGCGCTGGTGGGCGGCGTCCAAGCCGTCGGCGGTCTGGATAGCCAGATCAATCAGGGTCTCGGTCTTGAACGGCCCGCGGGAGATGCGATCACGCAGCGTCTCGCCCTCGAGCAGCTCCATCACGAGGAAGGGTCGTCCCTCGCTCTCGCCAATGTCATGAATCGTGCAGATGTTGGGGTGGTTGAGGGCGGAGGCGGCGCGGGCTTCCCGTTGGAAGCGCTCCAAGGCCTGGGTGTCGAGCGCCAGCTCGGGAGGCAGAAACTTGAGGGCCACCGCACGATCGAGGCGCAGGTCGAGGGCCCGGTACACCACGCCCATGCCGCCGCTGCCCAGCTTGGCCTCGATGCGGTAATGGGAAACGGTGGTGCCGATCATGAGCGAATCCCGCGGGAGGGGCTCAGCATATCAGAGTCATCTCACCGGGCTGCCGGGCAGGGAGGTCGGCCGATTACGGTTCAACCGTCATCAACACCGCGTCCCCGCTTTGGTTCCCACGGGAGACGGCAATCTGTTTGCCGTCGGGGGACCAGGCATACCAGGCAATTTTCTCGTCGGCGAAGTGAGTCACGGCAAATGGTGTCTTGCCGTCCAAGGGCACCGCCCAGATGTTGTCTGTGCCCTTCTGGGTCATGATGCAGGTCACGGCGTGCTGATCCGGCGTCCAGCCGGTCAAGCTCTCGCAGTTGGCCGGGTAGGGAATAAACCGGAAGGGCGTGGTTCCGTCGATCGTTAGGATGCCGAAGCCGCGTTGGCCGGCTTGCGCCGCCGTGAACACAAGCTGATGGCCGTCGGGGGAAAAACTGGAACGTGACCCGAAGCCCGGCGAAATTTGCACGGCGCTACCGCCCGCGAGGGGCCGTTTCCAGAGCGACTGCTTTCCCTCAGCCGCTGCTGCATAGACCACCCAGCGACCATCCGGGCTGGCCTGCGGATAAAAAGCAATCGCGTCAGGCGTGAGCAATTCGAGATGGGCGCCATCCGCGTTGGCCGACCAGACTTTGTAATCACTAGTCGCGAAGACCACACGTCCCTCGTGCTGTGAAACCGAGGGAAAATATGCGCTCTTGTCGTTGTGCAGGAGCAGGTGTGCCTGCTGTCCGGCGCTGTCCGCGGTCCAGAGCTGCCATATGCCATCCACGCGCCGCGTGTAGATCAGGTGCCCGTCGGAGCTCCAAGTCAGTCCCATTACACCGTCATTGGAGTCCTCGCCTGCCAGGATCTTTCGAGGATGGGTGGGATCGCTGACGGGAACGGTCCAAATTGCGGAATGCGAGCTCTGCCGCGTCGTCACCCACTGTTCCGGCTGCGCGTTCAGGGTGATGCTGATGCCCAGATAATCGCTCAGGTCGTTCGTCAAAGGGGCGGCGGGGCCAACGGGGAAGGGGTATTGCCGGAGTTGGAAGGGTGCGCCCTCTCCGGCCGAACTGACGATCACGCTGCGACCGTCGGGCCGCCAGGCCAAACCCGAAACGCCGGCATCGTGGTCCAGGGAGCCGAGCGTTGCGAACTGTCCATTGTCCACAGCAACCACTGCGACCGCCCCATCCTCTACGACCCCCCCCTTAGACCCCACAGTAGTGTCGCGCACAATGACGGCCAGAGTGCGTCCGTCGGGGGACCACGCCGGGCGGACCTGTTCGCCGTCGGTAAGAGACGCATAGACGCGGCCGACCGGCAGAGAAGCGATCAATCGGCCGTCGGAACCGTCCGGGCGAGCGATGGTCAGATCCCTCGGGATCTTGCCGGCCATTGCACCGATGAAGGCCATCTGCGTTCCGTCCGGCGAGAAACTGACGCCCGTGGCCACGTTGTCCAATAACTTGCGTTCCATTCCGCCCAGCAATGGGATCACGTTCAGCGAGCCGCGAACAAAAAGCGTACGCAAGAAATACAGGGAAGCCCCATTGGGCGCAAACGCCACCTCCGCGCAGCAGGTCGAGGAAGGCGGCACCACCTCGACATCACTGCTCCCGTCCGCGGTACGGACACGCAGGCTGCCCCCGTCCGGGGTGAGGTTGACATAGGCGACAAACTTGCCGTCGGGAGAAATCACGGCTTCGCTGACGTGCGCGGTGTGCGTCAGTTGTTTCATCTGCAGACGAGGCAGCGTCGAGCGCGGCTGCCGCTGCAAGGTCCACAGTCCGACTCCGATCCCGATCACCAGCACGAGACCGAGCGCCCCGATCCACCAACGCCGTGGGTGCGCCGTCACGGATTCGACGGTCACGGGTTGAGCGGCGTTGATGCGCCGGGAGGAGGCCGTCGGACCGGTGACGGGCTCAACCTTCCCGCCTGACTCGTCCGGTCCCGCGGCGGCATGCAAGCGCTGTGACTCCAACTCCCGTCGTAGCCGTTTCAGGTCTGAGCGCAGGTCGTCGGCACCCTGATAGCGCAGTTCGCGATCCTTCTCCAACAGCCTGTTCAGGGTGTCTTCGAGAGTGGCTGGTAGTTCCGGGTTCAGGCGCAATGGTGAGATCGGGGCGCGGTTCAAGATGGCATTAAATAGGGCGGCCGAAGTGGCGCCCGAGAAGGCCGGCTGCCCGGTCGCCATCTCGTACAACACCATGCCCAGCGAAAACAGGTCGCTGCGTCCGTCCAGTTCTTCGCCCAGCGCCTGCTCGGGCGACATGTAGGCGACGGTCCCCAGGGTCATACCGGGGCTGGTCAGCAACTCGTGCGCCGTGACCCGGGTGGCGGAGTTCCCGGCCAAGGAGCGCGCGGCCACCTTGGCCAAGCCAAAGTCCAAGATCTTGATCTGTCCGCGCTGCGTGAGGAAGAGGTTGGCGGGCTTGATGTCGCGATGCACGATGCCGCGTTGGTGGGCGGCGTCCAGACCGTCGGCGGTCTGGATGGCAAGGTCAATCAGAAGTTCGGTTTTGAAGCTGCCCCGCGCGATGCGGTCGCGCAGTGTCTCGCCTTCCAACAGCTCCATCACCAGGAAAGGGCGGCCTTCGCTCTCCCCAATGTCATGAATGGTGCAGATGTTGGGGTGGTTCAGAGCGGAAGCGGCGCGGGCCTCCCGTTGGAAGCGGTCCAACGCTTGCGCGTCAAGCCCCAATTCCGGGGGGAGAAACTTGAGGGCCACCGGACGATCCAGGCGCAGATCGAGGGCCCGATACACAATGCCCATACCGCCGCTGCCCAGCTTGGCCTCAATGCGGTAGTGGGAAATGGTGGTGCCGATCATGGACAATTCCGGCAGGCGCTGGTCAGCTTATCAGAATCGTCGCCCCTAACTTGGTCCGTGGAAGCTCAAGTCCAAAAGGGTACAGTCGTCATTGAGGGTCACGCCGCCGCAGAACTGCCGCAGCGCCTGCAATACGGCGTCCGCGCCACCATGGCAAAAGGCTGCCTGCAGACGGTCATCGCCAAACATCTCCCCGTCGTTATTTTCCGCCTCGGTAACGCCGTCGCTTACCAGCAGCAGCCGGTCTCCGGACTGCATGGCGATTCGCGACCCGGTATAGGAAGCCATGGGGAGCAGCCCGACCGGGAGATTTGCGGGCTCGATGCGAGTAACCGTGCCCGCCGAGCAGAGCAGGGGGGGGACGTGGCCACAGTTCGCGAACTCGACCTCTCCCTGCGGGGTAATTCGCAGCAAGACCAGGGTGGCGTACTTCTCACCCTGCGTTCTGTCGAACAAATATCGGTTCGCGACTGCGGCGATGGTGGCCAAATCGGTGCCGGCCAGCAATTGGGTGTAGATCATGCCTTGCAGCACTTGGGCGAGCAGGGCAGCCGAAATTCCCTTGCCGCTGACATCAGCCAGCACCACGGCAAGGCCGGAAGGGGTGCCGACGACATCGAAGAAATCACCGCCGACCGCCAGGCAAGCCAGGTTGCGGCCCGTGACGCTGGCATAGCCCACCTCCGGCAGCGTGGCGCTCATGAGGCGCTGCTGAATGTCCGCGGCAATGTCGAGTTCCTGGCGCATGCGGCGGGCCGCCTCCTCGGCATGCACCAGGCGGGCGTTGTTGACCAGCGCCGCGGCATCCCGCGCCAACGCCCGCAGGATGTCATGGCTGACCTGCGAGAGCGGATGGCTGACGGAGTGGCTATCGAGGTACAACACGCCGAGCGGCAGCGCTGCTTCCGGTGTCAGGCTGGCCCGCGTCTCGCGCACCGCGTTTTCGCGCAGCGGAATGCAGAGGATGGTGCGCAGGTCATGAGCCAGGATGCTCTGCCGTGCCGCCACGGCACTCGCCTGCTGCGTATCGGTGATCAGGAACTCGCCGGCGGTTTGCGCGGCCTCGGCGATGATGGAACGCGAGACGGTATCGTCGTCGGTTACAGGCTGACCTTTCGCATTCCGTCCGGCGGCAAGTCGCAGCGTACCGTCCGGCGTGCGCAGATAGACGAGGCCGCGCTCCGCGCCGGTCAGCTTGAGGGTTGCATCGAGCATGACAGCGAGAATGTCGTCCAAGACCCCGGCACGATCGAGGCTGCGGGCGATATCGAGGTAAAGCGAAAGCTTTTCAAACTCCGACGCCTCCGGCCGACTGGACATGCTGCTGAGCTGGCTGAGAAGCGCGCGGTTGATATTAGTGCCGGTCTGTGGCGGGTCGAAGTCCAGGTGCGCACTGCCGCGCGCTCCGAATTCGATGCGGTCGCCGGGCTTCAGCCGCTGGCGCAAAACTTTAAGGCCATTGACGAAGGTTCCATGGCGGCTGCCGGCATCCACCAAGTAGACGCTGCCGTGCTCCAGGACAATGGCGGCGTGCTCACGCGAGACGTGGGGACCGTGAATCACCAGGTTGCGATCCGCGCGCCGCCCAATGGTGAACGGCCAGTGCTCGATGGCCAGCTCGCGGCTTTCCGTGGCATCGACGAATACAAGGCGGGGGAATTCAGAGGCCGATGGCATGGCAGTCGCAGTTTACTGCAGTCGAGCGTGAACAGGGCAACGCGAGGGCGGAGCGTCCGACGCGCCGACCATCCTCCGCGCTTCACCCGCCCCCGACGTGTCGCTGCCCCAAGCGGGCTAGAATCGTTGCGTGAAGAGTGAGGCACTTCAAGAGCTTCTGCAAGGCGTCGCGGACGGCCGCGTCTCGCCGCGGGCAGCGCGGCAACAATTGCAGGACCTGCCGTTTGAAGACCTGGGTTTTGCCCGCGTCGATCACCACCGCGCCCTGCGGCAGGGTATGGCGGAGGTGGTTCTCGGAATGGGCAAGACGGCGACGCAGGTGGCGAACATCGCGGCCACCATAGCGCGACGCGCACCCAACGTCCTGGTCACCCGCGCCACGCCGGCGATGTTCAAGGCGGTCAAGGCGAAGCTGAAAACGGCGCAGTTCCATGCGCTTTCGGGCTGTATCACAGTCCAGCGCGATGCCACGCTGACGGGGAAGGGAACGGTTCTGGTGGTTTCGGCCGGGACCAGCGACATCCCCGTGGCAGAGGAGGCGCTCGTGACGGCCGGGATTATGGGCAGCCCGGTGGAGCACCTCTACGATGTAGGCGTGGCGGGACTGCATCGCCTGTTGGACGCCCGCAAGCGGCTGCAGGAGGCACGGGTGATCATCGTGGTGGCGGGAATGGAGGGCGCACTGCCCAGTGTGGTGGGTGGCTTGGTAGCGGCGCCGGTCATCGCCGTACCCACGAGCGTCGGTTACGGCGCCAGCCTGGGCGGGGTGGCCGCGCTGCTGGGCATGCTGAACTCCTGCGCCTCCAACGTGACGGTGGTCAATATTGATAACGGCTTCGGGGCGGGTTACGTCGCGGCCACCATCAATCGGCTTTGATCTCAGCTGCGCCGTCGGCGCTGTCAACCAGGTAGATTTGCGCTTGGAGTTTGGTTTCGCGCAGGTAGGCGGCGGCCATGTGGGCGATAAAGGCCTCGCCCTTTTCGGCGTGAACCAGATTCACGGTGCAGCCCCCAAAGCCTCCGCCGGTCATGCGACCGGCGACGAAACCCGGCGCATCCTGAGCATTCTTGACCATGACATCCAGCTCCAGGCAGGAGACCTCGAAATCATCGCGCAAGCTGGCGTGCGAGGCGGCGAGCAGGGGCCCCAACGTCTGCCACTGGCCGGCGCGCAGGGCGTCAACCGTGGCGAGCACGCGGCCGTTTTCCGAGACGATGTGCCGGCAACGGCGATACACAGCATCCGGCATTCGCGAGCGCGCCCGCTCCAGCACCGGCAACGTAACATCGCGCAACTGTTGGATCGAGGCGTCGTCCTGTTGCAGGATGCGGACGCCTTCGGCACACTCGGCGCGGCGCTGATTGTAGGCCGAGGAGGCCAGTTCGTGGCGTACGCCGGTATTGCAGATGGCCAATGCCAAGCCGGACGGCAGAGGAATGGCTTCCCACTCCAAGCTGCGGCAATCGAGCAGCAGGGCGTGTCCACGTTGTCCGAAGACCGACACGAACTGATCCATAAGCCCGCATTGTGTGCCGACAAACTGGTGTTCCGCCTTTTGACCGACCTTGGCCAGTTCGACTTTGTCCGTCCATGCGCGGGGTTGTGATGCGAGCAGTGCCAGCGCGGAAGCAATCTCCAGCGCCGCCGAGGAGCTCAGCCCGGCGCCCAGGGGAAGATCGCTGGCAATCAACAGGTCGGTGGCACGCGGAGGGAAGCCCTGTTGGCTCAGTGCAGCCGCCACGCCGGTGACGTAATCCCACCAGGCACCTGCGGGTGCAAGCTGCTGTAACCGGACCGTGACTTCGCCGGGAAGGTCAAGACTGGCGACATGCAGAGAGGTGTCGGTACGGGGGGCGGCCGCGACGTACGTCGCCTTGGAGATGGCCACCGGCATGACGAAACCGCCGTTGTAATCGGTGTGCTCACCAATCAGGTTGACGCGGCCAGGCGCGCGAAACAGGCGTGTTGCCGCTCCCGTGCGGCGCGCCAACTCCTGGCGGATTTCTTCGCCGTTGCGCAAAGAAGTGAGGGCCACGTTCATTGCTCGACGATACCTTTTTCAATGGCGGCGCGCATCTCCGCGGCTTTCTCCTCTGCCAGGGAGTCGTTGATGTACGTTCCCGCTCCGGACTCGCAACCTGCCAGGTACTTCAATTTGTTCGCCGTGCGGAAGGGCGGCAGGAACTCGATGTGGAAATGGAAATAGGGATGCCGCCGTCCGTCCGTGGGCTGCTGGTGCAGGAGCATCATGTACGGAAAGGAGAAGTTGAATAGACGGTCGTAACCGACGGTGATGCGTTTCAGGGCATCCGCCAGGTGTCCGCGTTCGACGGCGTCGAACTGCAGCAGATCACCGACGTGACGGCGCGATAGCAGGTGGACCTCGTAGGGGTAGCGTGCGTAAAAGGGAACGACTGCCGTAAACGCAGCGTTCTCGTACACCACGCGCGCTCTCGCTTTGCGTTCAGCGGCCAGCACGGTACAGAGCAGACAGCGATGCTCCTGCCGCAGCGCCCGGCGCATGGCGGTGATTTCGCGACCCGGAATCGGCGGAATGAATGGAAACGCGTAGATCTGTCCATGGGGATGCGACAGCGTCACGCCGATTGCCTCCCCCTTGTTCTCGAAGATCAACACGTACTTGATTTCGGGTCGTCGCCCCAGCTCGCGGAAGCGATCACACCAGACCTCCACCAGCTTTGCGATCTGCGCAGTACTTTCCTGGGCCAGGGAACTCTGATGCCGGGAGGAGTAGACGATGACTTCGCAGATACCGGCAGCGGGCTGGACCGCGAACAGGGCGCGGCCGCCCAACGCGGGTTTGGGAGCCGGCAATTTCAGCGATGGAAAGAGGTTTTCAAAAACCGCCAGATCGTAGTCGGCCTCCGGGATCTCCGTCTCGAAGGCGCCGGAGCGCGTGGGGCACAGCGGGCAGAAGTCCGCCGGGGGATGGAACGTGCGGTTTTGCCGATGGGTGGCTGTGATCACCCATTCTTCAAGTAAGGGATTCCAACGAAGTTCAGACACGGAAGCAAATCATCCATTCCGGGAAAGTGCGATGTCCTGCTGCTACTGCGGATACTCAGCGCTTGGGGCGCGGTTTGCTCGCGGCTTTCGCGATCGGGGCGCTGGGGGTGTCGGGAACCGCTGGTGTGGCGGCGGGCGTCTTGCCCGACGCGGTCTGTGGTGCGGGAAACTCGTACAGGATGAGGTAACGGCCATCCGATTTGCGAATGCGACGGGTCTTCATAAAAGGCGTCTCGAAGTTATCACAGGCCCCTCCATCTGGGGGCTAGAAGAGTGAAGTGCGGAGGCATAGGCTCATGTGCAACGGGAGGTGGCCGACATGGGCGTCACGTGCCACGCCATGGCAGGAACGGCCCGGCAGCGGAGTTGCGGCTGGAATTGGACCGCGGCAAAGGGTCTGATCCTATCTGTACTTGTGCTGACCACGAGCATATGTGGCGCGCAACAAGCGGGTCCAGACCGAAAGACGGTGGCGGTGTTGCGCAACGATGCAGCGGCGGAGAGCGCCCCCTTGCGGCTCGACAACCAGGGTGTGCTGCGGCTGGTGCAGGGTGGGCTGGCGCCAAGGGTAGTCGTGGCAGCGATTCGTGCTGCGGCGGCCGCGCAGTTTGATCTTTCGCCGTCGGCTCTTGAGAGCCTGCAATATCAACGCGTTCCCGACGTGGTGACCGCGGCGATGCTGGATCGCCAACACCGGGATGCATCTCAAGCAGCACGTGAATCGGTGCGATCAGATCGCAGGGCACCACGGCAGGCAGCGGTGTTGCGCAAGCGTTCGGTTACGCCAGTTGCGTCGCCAGCAGCTCCGCCGCAGCAACTGGTGGCCAATGCCATGGCCGACCTTGAAGTGGTCGGGTCGGATGGACGGATCATGCTGCGATTGCCAGCGTTGGCTCTTCATCAGGATGGGCAGTTCATCACCACACACCCCGAGGCTTTCGAGGGTCGTGCCGTTCGTCTGACGCTTGCCAACGGCAGCGTATATGACAACGTCGTTCTGGTCGATCGTGATTTGCGCCGAGGTGTGGCCGTGGTACGGATCAAGACCGAGGGATTGGAGGTGTTACCGAGGGGAGAGACGAATGCGCTGACGTCGGAGAGCCGGCTTTGGGTATGGGATGCAACCGAACAGCGGCTGCAGTCGGCGGTTTTTCAGTCGTGGACGTTGGCCACGGAATCCGACAATCCGCGCGCGGGCTACCGCCTCATGACCATGGTCTGCACCGGAGTGAACGAGGGCTCACCGGTGTTGAATGCGGCGGGCGAGTTGGTGGGAATCATTCAAACTCCGGGTTTGGGCGTGCGTCTTCAACCCGCGCCGGCGTCCAGTACGGGACCTGAGAGCCCGGGAGCACCCGTCCTGTTCGCCCTCCCCATCGAAGACGTGGCGCCGCTTCTCCATGCCCGGGCGGGCCGAGCCTTGCCCCCTGCGCCCACACTCGCGCTGATGCCCGTTCCGGCTCCTTGGGCGGGCTGGCTGGACGCCTTGCAACGTGCGAAAACCATCTTTGTTTGGGATCGCACCCGCGCCGGCTGGGGCGGACGAGCTGAGGCCGAGGTCTTGCGCCATGGCCCTTGGCGCATCGTGCCGGACCCCGATGAAGCCGACCTCTGGTTGCAGTTGAGCGAGTTCAAACGCGGAACGATGCACGGCGAGTCGCTGCAGGTCTACGAGCGGGCCCACCGCCGCCTTGTATGGAGTGGAGACGCGCTGCGCCTGCCTTGGCGACGCAGCGCGGCGCGCCGGCTGGCGGAACACCTGCTGGAAAGTATTCCTCGAACGGCATCCACAAAAGCCGAATCTGGCGAGCTGCCGGTTGCGGGGCGGCTGCGCGCCCCCTTTCCTCGCAGCGGTCTGGACCAAAAGCACTGAGACGATGGCGGTGAAACCCGTCATGCACGGGCCGTGTCAGTCGGCGCTGCCCTTGACTGGCTTTTCCTGGTGCAGACTGCTATAGATCGAATCGTCCATGCCTGACCCCAAACCAGCGCGCTCGACGTGGGCCCAGCTCGGTGCCTACTCCGGACTGGCGACGTTGCTGCCAGCCTGCACCGTGGCGGGCTATGCGATCGGCTATTTTCTAGACGCGCACTTTCACACCGGCAAGTTCTGGCAGGTGGTGGGCGTTATCCTCGGCGTCATTGCCGGCATGGTGGAACTCATCCGAGTGGTGGCGCGGGACTAGCTTCCGCCCGCTCCAGCATGTTGATCCCCGACCACGATCCTGACCTCGCCGCAACGGAGCGGCGACTCGATTATTTCCTGATTGCCTTTGGACTCCTCGGAGCTCTCGTGGCAGGGGTGACGCGGGGCCGGGGAGCGGCCGGGGGCATCCTGCTCGGCAGCGGGTTGAGCTACGTGAACTTTCGTTGGCTAAAAGCGGGAGTGACCAGCCTCACGTCGAGCGCCGCTCATGCGGCGACCACCGGCGAGGGGGCTCCGCCTAAGGTCGGCCTGGGACGTTTTCTGTTCCGCTTCGCCCTTGTCGGAATCGCGCTTTATGCTATTCTAATCAGTCACTTAGTGGCATTTTGGGCCGTCCTGGTTGGTCTGTTTGCGGCGGTGGCGGCCATTCTGTTGGAGGCGGTCTACGAGGCGGCTCGAGCAGTCTGGTCACGTCCTTAGAGTTCTGGTCAAAATCTTGGTTCTTTGCTCTGTATGGAACAACTTCCCATCACCCGTGGACTGAATGCGCTGTTGGGCAAGCCGGTCTTGTTTCTGTTGCAGGCTTTCCATGTGCACCCGGAAAATCCCGCCGCCCCGATTCCAAACCATGTCGCCATGGAACTGCTGGTCGCGACCGTGCTGGTGCTCTTCGGCGTGTGGTTGGGCCGACAACTCTCGGTCGATCAACCGACCCGCTGGCAACACCTGATCGAGTTGACTTGGGGTGGAGTGCACGAACTGGCCGACGAGGTGATCGGACACGGCGCATCGCAGTTCATGTTTTTTCTCTTCAGCCTGACGTTGTTCATTCTGGGCTGCAATCTGCTCGGTCTCTTTCCCACTCTCGAGTCACCCACGTCGAACGTGACGGTTCCTTTGGGGTGTGCACTGCTGGCCTTCGCGTACTACCACTGGGCCGGGATCCGGCAGGCGGGGGTGGGCGGCTATTTGAAACATTTCATGGGGCCAATGCCGGCCTTGGCGCCGCTGATGTTCCCCATCGAGATCGTCAGTCACCTGGCGCGCGTGTTGTCGTTGACGGTACGGTTGTTCGCCAATATCTTCGCCGGCGATCTGGTGACGACCATCATGGTGGCGCTGTTCCCACTGGCGGGAGTGATTTTTCTGGGGTTGCACCTGTTCGTGGCGCTGCTGCAGACCTACGTTTTTGTGCTCCTCACCATGGTCTATCTCGGGGGAGCGGTCGAGGAAGCGCACTAGATTTGATCGGGTCGGGCCAGTGCCGATCCGTTTAGTTTGCGGCTGTCCGCAAAACCCAGCCAGTGTGAGCCGCGGTCGGAAGAGGAGACGGCGGCACCACCTCCTGGTCGGGACTCAAGCCCGTTCCGGGCAACCGGACGGCACAAGGAGCGTGTGATGCGTCGTAAAGCGTTTTACCTGTTCGCCGTCCTGGCACTGGTGCTGCTGGCGACCCCTGCATTTGCGCAGGCGGGCGCGGCCGGCCCCAGCCCGGACAATATCAAGTGGACTTCGATCACGGCCGGTTTCGCCATGGCGATTGCCTCGGGGCTGTGCGCTCTGGGACAGGGCCGCGCTACCGCCTCGGCGGTCGAAAGCGTGGCACGCAATCCGGGTGCGACACCCGCCATTCGATTGCTGCTGATCATTGGTCTGGCCCTGATTGAGTCGCTGGCGCTCTATACATTGGTGATCATCTTCGCCAAAGTTTGACCGCTGCAGATTGTCAAAACTGAAATCGGCCCACTCGTTTCGGCGGGTGGGCCGTTTTGTTGCACGTCCGCCTGTCAGGTTCACGTTGGGGGGCGGGAGTTGCCGAGGGAATAGATTGAATTTCGGCGTGATCCGGCCGGCCGTTTCGATCGACCTTGAGTCCGCCGATCCAGCAAAGCCAGAAGCGGGCCCGTCACGGTAAGGTGTACGGCCAGGGGAACTGGTGCTTCAGAGCACGTCGCTGGGCTGAATCGCGCGCACTGTGCCCGAGGGGATGTCTCCAAGCTCCAACTTGCCGATTCTGGTGCGGACCAGTTTCAGGACTTGGTAGCCCAAGGCTTCGATCATGCGGCGCACCTGCCGGTTCTTGCCTTCAGAGATCACAATCTCCAGCCAGCAGAAGTGGCCGTTATCGCGCAAGTAGGTAATCGTCGCGGGTCCGGACTGTTCGCCGCGCCCAATATCGAGACCGTTTCGCAACCTTTCCAGATCAGCCTCGGTGGCCAGCGCGTTCACCTTGACGAGATAGGTTTTATCCACCTTGGTGGCGGGGTTGGTGATGCGTTCGGCAAAAATGCTGTCATTGGTGAGCAGCAGCAAGCCGCTGGTGTCCTGATCCAAACGGCCGACGGGGAAAAGCCAACGGCTGTCTGGAACTGAGGTTGACGGTGACGGAGGGGTTGAGAGCACGTGACTGGACTTGGATCGCGGTTTTTTCGGAAGACGAGCTCGCGCCTGTTGTGCCGGGGCGGGGGACGAAGCGACGGTACTCCCCAACAAGTCATAGACCGTCTTGCGGCCCTGCGGATCGCCATGGCTGGTGATCACCCCGCGCGGCTTATGCAAGGCGTAATAGACCCGACGTTGCGCCTTGACGCGGGCACCGTCGAGGCGCACGGTCTGACGGGCGGTTTCAATCCAGTACAAGGGGTCGGTGACGACACGGCCGTCCACGGTCACGCGCCCTGCGCGAATCATCTCGACGGCATCGCTGCGCGAGGCCACGCCCATGCGCGAGAGCACGCGGTCCAGCGTCATTTCCGGCTTGTTGCGACGCGCTTGCTTGTGGGGAGGGGAGGGCACGGAGGCAGCTCAAAGCGTTGGCCAAGCCGGAGCGCGACTAGACGCCCACGGCGTACGGCCGGGCGGTGTCCGCCTGACTTTCCGGTGTGCCGCGTCGGAAGCGGCCTTGAAAAATCGAGAGCAAACCGGTCGTCCAGAAGCCCACGACGAACAACAGAATAAAGGGAATCGTGGCGTAGTTCTCGTTCTGCCACGCATAGACCACCACCGCGCCAAAAGCGGTCCCGAGCAGCAGTTCCAAGAACGGGGCCCAGCCGGTTTTGCGGCGGTACTTCGAGGTGCGCACCTTGTCGGCCTTGGACTCGATTCGAAATTTGGGAGTCCGTTTAAAAGAACTCTTGATGCCCAGCAGCGCCTCAAGGACGGCGACCGTATTGGTCACGGTCAGGCCGATCCCGATGGCCATGACCATCGGCATATAGAGCAGCGTCTTGTACCAGCGGCCCGGGTACAGCTCCCGCTGCGAAGCGAGGTAAAACGATGAGATCGAGAGGGTTGAGGCGATGAACAAGGGCAGATCTATGTACAGCATCTGAAACCACCCCTGGTAGAAACGCACGATCATGGCCGGCAACAGCAAGGTGCAGAGCACGATCATCAACGGGTAACTGATGTTGGCGGTCAAGTGGCACCAAGCCTCCAGCTTGACGTGCCAGTCGAGGTCGCGGCGACGCAGCAGTTGCGGCAGGATCTTTTTTGAAGTCTGGATCAGCCCTTTCGCCCAACGGGCTTGTTGCACCTTGAAGGAGTTCATCTCGACGGGTAGCTCGGAAGGGCAGGCCACATCGGGCAAATACAAAAAATGCCACCCACGCATCTGGGCACGGTAGGAAAGATCCGTGTCTTCGGTGAGCGTGTCGTGCTGCCATCCGCCTGCGTCGCCGATCGCGACACGGCGCCACATGCCTGCCGTGCCGTTGAAGTTAAAGAAGAGCGAGGAGCGAAAGCGCGCGCCATGCTCCATGACGAAGTGGCCGTCGAGCAGGATGGATTCCACGCGCGTCAGAAATGAATAGTCCCGGTTGATGTAAGACCAGCGGGTCTGAACCATGGCCAGCCCGGGGTCGGTGAAGTAATGGATCGTCCGCAAGAGAAAGTCGGACGGCGGCAGAAAATCGGCGTCGAAGATCGCAATGAACTCGCCGCTCGCTTGCTGCATGCCTTCCTGCAGGGCCCCCGCCTTGTAGCCGTGGCGGTTGCTGCGGTGCAGGTAGACGATGGGCTGGCCCAGCGCGGCCTGTCGTTCCACCGCCTGGCGCGCCACTGCGACCGTCTCGTCCGTGGAGTCGTCCAACACCTGAATTTCCAGCCGGTCGCGCGGATAATCCAACTCGCAGATCGAGTCCACCAGCCGATCGACGACGTACTGCTCATTGAAGATCGGCAGCTGGACGGTGATGCGCGGCAGCTCCGGGAACTGGGAAGAGGGCGGGCCCGCGCGTCGTTTCCGGTTTTTGAAGTAGAGGAAGACCAGCGCGTATCGGTGAAAGCCGTAAAAGGCCAGGATGGCGAGCACGGTAAAGTACGGCACCAGCAAAGCGACATCAAAGCTGTTGATCTGATACAGTGCCTTCCCGCCCGCTCCTACCGTGAATGTCTTGTCGAGCCAGTGGGTACGGATGTACTGCGAGAATCCCGCGTGCGGCGCCGTCCATAACAATCCGGCCCACAGGAACCCCTTGCTCATCGGGCCACCACGGATTGGAGACGTTTCGGTGCGGTTCTCAATGGCCGACCTGCGTGCCATCGTAGGCGATCGAACCGGGGCCGATTCTCGCCAGCTGTCATCAACGACCTGGAGAGGTCGAGCGCGCCCAGGAACAAACCACGAAATTCTGCAGGGCGGCGCTGTGCCGCCCGACTGGGTGGAGCGAGGGGTGGCGTGTCGGACAGATCCAGATACGCGGGCGGCGACCAACGGGAGAACAGGGGGCGAATCGAGGTCCCCGGCGCCCGCTTTTGGGGCGCTGGGCTGGGAAGCCCCCGCGTGGCCGACACGCAAGCGTCGTCCGTTATAGTGGAGGCGGAGGGCAACCCGATTCGGCCCCGACTTCTTGTTTGGATCATTCTGGCTGCGTTGCTCGAGTTGTGCTTTGTGGCGATCCTGCGCCTCGGCAACTTGAAGGCAAACGTCGTCCCCTTTCTGGCGTGGGCGCTCGCGGCAGGTGTAGTTTACCTTACCGCCACCTGGTGGGCTTTGCGCCCGGCCCCCACGTCGCGCTCGGAGACACGCCTGATTTTGGGCGCCGCACTGCTGTTTCGCATCACTTTGCTGCCGTTGTATCCGTCGCTCTCCGATGATCTGTACCGTTACCAATGGGACGGCAAAATTCAGGCGGCGGAGTTTAACCCCTACCAGTTTCCTCCGCAGAGTCCGGTCTTTGATCCGCTGCGCGGACCGGAGTATCGCAGCGTCAACGGCAAGGATATCGCCGGCGTCTACCCGCCTCTTGCTGAGAAGATCCTGAGCTGGAACTATGCGCTGTCTCCCCATCTGAGGGGCGAGAAGCTGCTCTTTGTCGGGTTCGAAGCGCTTCTGTCTTGGGTGTTGCTGGGCTTGCTCCGTCAGCGCGGGCTGCCGGCACGCCGTGTGCTGATTTATGCCTGGTGCCCGCTGGCGGTGATTGAGGTGGCGGGTAGCGGCCACATGGATCCAGCGGTGATCGTGTTGTACCTGTTGGCTTTCTACCTGCTGGGCAGCCGGTCCGCACGGAAGCATCTATGGGGAGCCTTGGCCCTGATGGCCGCCGTGTTCACGAAATTCTTTCCGGTGGTTTTATTCCCGGTCTACTTCGCCCGCTCGCGCCGACGCCCTTGGGTTTGGATGACTGTACTGGGGACGCTGCTCAGCCTGCCATATCTCTGGGCCGGGAAGCATTTCGCAGGACGCGACCTTTTGCGCAACCTGCGCGAGTTCTCCGATCGCTGGGTGCACAACAACGACAGCGCATTTGCTCTATTGACGCGCTTTTTCGGCGGCGGCTACCAGTCGTTGGAGCCGGCCCGTCAAGTCGTGCTGATCGTACTGGTGGGAATGATCGGTTGGACCTTGGTCCGCCGGTTGGAGCCGCTGCATGCCTGTCTGGTCATTCTGGGTACGGTTGTGTTGTTGTCGCCCAATGTTTTCCCCTGGTATGTGCTCTGGCTTCTGCCCTTGCTTGCCATCTATCCCTGGACGCCCTGGCTCTACTTTTCGATTGGAGTACTGCTTTCCTATCACAGCTTGATTTTCTACGAGGCGGAGGGGCGATTGCGTTTTGAACCGCGCTGGCTGGCGATGGAATACGCGCCTTTATACGGCCTGCTGCTGTTGCACTGGGTGCGGGCGCGATGGAGAGCCAGGCGGCAGCTGAGCGAGGCGTTGGACGAGGTTCGGGCGTGATGGAACTGGTTCTGGCCTCGGGTTCGCCGCGCCGGCGCGAGTTGATGCAGTCGGTGGGTTGGCCGGCGCGCGTGATGGTTCCCGACGTGAACGAATCGCGGGTTCCCGGGGAGGCTCCCGAAGCTTATGTTGTCCGGCTGGCGGAGACCAAGGCGCGGGCGATCCGGCCACGAGTCGATCCTGCAACCGTGATCCTGGCTGCGGATACCAGTGTCGTGCTCGATGGGGAGGTTTTGGGAAAGCCGCAGGACGAGGCGGCCGCGCGGGGAATGTTGGCATGTCTGCAGGGGCGCGAACACAGCGTCCTGACCGGGGTATGCGTGCTGCGCAACGCGCAGGTGCTGACCGCGGTGGAGCGTACGCGGGTCTGGTTCAGTGCCATGAGCGTCGAGGAGATCGCCGCCTACGTGGCCCGGGGCGAGGCGCTGGACAAAGCGGGTGCCTATGGCATTCAGGGGGCCGCAGCGCCTTACATTCCCCGCATCGAGGGATGCTATTTCAACGTGGTCGGCCTCCCGTTGGCCACCGTGCGACGACTCCTGCAGCTGGTGGCCTACCCGCTCCCGGGAGTGTAGGAGGCCGCAGCCGGTTCCTCAGCGGGCGGCGCCGTCGGTGTATTTGGGGGCGGAGATGTAGCCGGTGATCTTGTTCTTGCTGATTTGATTGACCACCATCTCGTGCAGGGCATGCCCGCGGCCGGTGTAGAACTGCACCGGCTCGTTGATGGTCTTGTCTTTCTTCTCGATCTTCTGATCGTCGGCGAAGAGCACGGCGGTAAAACGCTCGTGCTTGGGATCCGCCTTTTTCAAGGCAATGGAGATCGGGCCCACCCGGGTTGGATGCTTGGACTTGGTCAAGCTGAACTCGAAGTAGTCGCGATCGCCCTTGCGGCGCAGGGCTTCCAGGTCTTCCCGCGTATGGGCGATGAGGCCGCTCTGCAGGCCGAGATCTCCGACCGCGCGCTGCAGCTTGAGCTTGGTGTCTTCGAGGTCGGCCTTGGTGCTGGCCACGTCGGTTTTGACGCCGGTGACTTCGCCCTTGACGCCGGAGAGATCGCCGTTCAAAGAGCCGAACTTGCTGGAGGTGTCCTGCTTGACGGTATCCACTTCCTGCGCCGTTTGTGCCGCCTGTTGCGCCAGCGCCTCGGCCTTGCGGCGGGTGCTGGCCAACTGGGTGGAGGTGCTGGTGACCGCCTGTGCCACATGGGCCGTGGTGGAACGCAGGCGCTCGATCTCCGCTGCGCTGAGGTGGGTCTTCTCAGTCAGGGCGTTAATCGTCGCCTGCGCCTCCGTGGACTGTTTTTCCAAGCCCGTGATGCGGTCGTTGAGGTGGCTATAGGTTACGGCGCCCCCGATTGCCAGCAGCCCCACGGCGATGCCCAGCATGAGGGAGGTATGGGAGGTGCTGCGGGATGGGTTCGGGGCGGTCGTGTCGTCCATAAAAGTCTCGCGGATTCCGCGTTCTAGTGCTTGGACGGCGGAGTCCAGCGCATCGTAACAGGTTTGAGAGCGAATTTTGAGCCGGTTTCTCCCCCGGGACTCCCGATATGGAATCGGCGGACTGCGTTCCAGTTTGATCTCGGGACGCAGCGCTGGTCCGTGGCGCGTCCGGTCTGTGCGCGCAGGCGCCGCGCGGCAGGGCAGCTAGGGTTGAAGGTAGATGACCCCACTCTTCATGACGAAGCGGACGCGCGTGAGGGCGCTGATGTCGGTCAGTGGATTGCCGGCGACCGCGACGATGTCGGCGAGTTTCCCCACCTCAAGACTGCCCAACCGATCGCCTTGGCCGAGCAACTGCGCCGCACGCAAGGTGCCGGCTTGTACCGTCAGCAGGGGCGACAGACCGTACTGCACCAGCAACTCGAACTCGCGAGCCTGGGTGCCATGCGGGAACGGGCCGACATCGGAACCCATCACAATGGGAACCCCGGCGGCGAGCTGGTGCCGGAATTGGGCGGCATGGTACGCCAGCATCGCGCGCTCGTGGGCGCGTGCCGCCGCCGTGGGCGCATGCGCGGCAAAGTACTCCTGAATGGCGAAGGTGGGGACGGCGGGAATCTGGCGGGCTGCCATCAGGCGCATGGTCTCCGGACTGAGCTGGTCGGCATGGTCCACCGACTCGACTCCGGCCTCAACGGCAAAACGCGCGCCCGGTTCTCCGGTGGCGTGCACGGCGACGCGCGTGCCGAGCCTGGCCGCTTCCTGCACCGCCGCCTGCAACTCTTGCTGGGTGAATTGGTAGGGGGTCCGGAACACCCCGTCGCGCAGGCTGTCCGCTCCGGTCTGGTAGATCTTGATAAAGTCCGCCCCTTCTTTGATCTGCTGGCGAATGGCCGCGCGTAGCTGGCGTGCGCCGGTGACCAGCGTGGCATTGGGCGGGATCGAGGCGGCAGGGTTATAACCCAAGGCATCCTCGTGCCCACCCAGGACTGAGATGGCATTGCCGGAGATGAAGAGCCTGGGGCCGGGAAAGTCGCCCGCGTTGATGGCGTCACGCACGGCGGTATCGGCCGAACCAGCCCCCTCCGTGCCCATATCGCGCTCCGTGGTGAACCCCGCCATGAGATCGGCTTTGGCCGCACGGATCGCCGACAAGGTGCGTTGCGGGACCGATTCCTGAATGGTTTGCAGGTCTTCCGCTCCGGGATGCAGGAAAAGATGGACGTGGGCATCCACCAGCCCGGGCAGGAGTGTCAGATCGCCCAAGTTCACCACGTGCGTTCCAGCTGGCACGGCGGCATCCACCGCCGTGATGCGGTCACCGGTGATGACCACGGTGGCGTGCTCAATCAGGCGCCCGCTGCGAACATCAAGCAGGTGGGGGCCATGAGCACGGTGACCGGGGGCGTTTGCGCGAGCGCAAAAAGCGGCAGCAGGAGCGGCAGCAGGCGGCGGTACATGGGGGGATTATAGGCGTGGAACATTCGCCTGGGAGCGGTTGGTATGACACCCGCCTGGCCAACGCGCCGACATCGTATGATGAGCGCCGATGGACGCTCCGCTTCGCCAGCCCGATGCACGTGCTGCGGCCTATCGCTTGTTGGCGCTACTGAGCGCCATCAATCTGGTCAATTACATGGACCGCTACCTGCTGGCGCCCGTGGTGCCGGCAGTACGGGCGGAACTGCAGATTACCAACGCGCAGGCGGGCGCGTTGGTGACGGCATTTTTTCTGGTCTACATGCTGGCGGCGCCGGTGGTGGGATGGCTGGCCGATCGCTATCCGCGCAAGCTGCTCATTGCCGGGGGCGTGGCGCTCTGGAGTGTGGCGACTTGGTTGAGCGGCTGGGCGCCGACCTACGGCTGGTTGCTGGCCAGCCGCGCGCTGGTGGGCATCGGCGAGGCGTCGTATTCATGCATCGTCCCGGCGTTGCTCTGTGACTTGTTTCCGCGGGAGCAGCGCGGGCGCGTGCTCTCGGTGTTTTATGCCGCCATCCCGGTGGGAGCGGCGCTGGGATACGTGGTCGGTGGCTGGGTGGGAACACACTTTGGTTGGCGCAGCGTGTTTAATGTGGGCGCCGCCCCCGGACTGGTCTTAAGTTGCGTGATGCTGGCCGTGCGCGAGCCGCAGCGCGGCGCCACCGATGTCGTTACGGAAACCGCAGCACTTCCCATCGGCCTCCTGCTGCGGCGTCTGTTCCATAACCGGGACTATCGGCACGCGACTCTTGGCACGGCCCTCTCCACATTTGCGCTGGGAGGTCTGGCGTTCTGGATGCCCGCCTTCCTGACGCAGGTGCGGGGGATTCCCGCGGTGCGTGCCACGCTGATCTTCGGCGGGTTCACGTTAGTGAACGGGATTATCGCCAATCTCGTGGGCGGATGGGTGAGCGATGCGTATCTCCGCCGTCACCCCGGTGCGCATTTTCTGGTTTCTGGCTGGGGGCTGTGGATCGGCTTGCCCCTGGCCGCGGTGACTATTTTTGTGCCCCGCCATTCCATTCTATTGCCGGCCGCGTTCGGAGCTGAGTTTTTCCTGTTTCTCAACGGCGGTCCGCTGAACGCCGCAACGGTCAACTCGGTGCCGGCCGGAATACGCTCAACCGCGCTGGGCGTCAACATGGTGCTGATCCATCTGCTGGGTGACCTGATTTCGCCGCCCATCATCGGCGAAGTTGCCGACCTGACCCACACTCTGATGTGGGGCGTGGCTGTGGTTTTGCCGGCGATGGCGCTGGCCGCCATTGTCACACTGCGCGGCGCGGCCCAGCCGCAGTCGCGCGCTTAGCCTGGAAATTGGATGGAGTTGTCGGTGCGCTCGCAAGTAACACGCCGGTTGTCGGGCGGACCGGGGTAGCGCCCTGACGCTATTGCAGCGGCGACTCGTCGGAGTCTTCCGGGGCATCAGCGAGCTCCGGGTCGAAGAGCGGCGTGTGGACGACGTACTTGCCGGTGGACCAGTTGGCGAGATCCTGGGTGCGGCAGCGGGCACTGCAGAAGGGAAATTCCGGGTCGGTTCCCGCAACGAGGCCATGGCAGATAGGGCAGCGTAAGCGCGAGTTCATCACAACACCCAGAGGTGGACGGCAAATATATTAACTATTTTCCACCACCCGGCCCACCAAATCATAGTCCTGGGCGCCGGTGATCTCGACGGTGCCGAAGGAGCCCGCGGCGAGAGGCTGATCGTCCGGGAACTCAGTCAACAGCACCTTGCCGTCAATGTCGGGAGCCTGTGACGCCAGTCGGCCTTGCCAAAGCAAATCGGATTCCGTGGCGGGACCCTCAATCAAAATCGGCAGGCGCTGTCCGAGCATGGCACGGCGGCGCGCACGCGAAATCGGTTTCTGCAGCGCCATCAGCGTGCGTTGCCGCTGGCGGATCACCGCTGCCGGCACCTTGGCGTCGAGTTGATGCGACTGGCTGCGGTCCTCGTCTGAATAGGGGAACGTGCCGAGCCAGTCAAACTTGGCTTCGCGAACGAAATCGCACAGCGTCTCGAAGTCCGACTCGGTCTCCCCCGGAAAGCCGACGATGAAGGTGGTGCGCAAGCTGACGCCCGGGATGGTGGCGCGGATGCGCTCCAGGAGTTTCAGGAAAATGTCTCCGCTTCCACCGCGCTTCATGCGTTTCAACACCGCCGCGCTGGCATGCTGCAGCGGCATGTCGATGTACTTGCAGAGCCGGGGGTGGGCGGCGATGGTCTCGAGCAGGCGCGGCGTCACGCGATTGGGGTAGCAATAAAGCGTCCGTACCCAACTCAGCCCTTCGACGGCCGCCAGCCGTTCCAGCAATTGCGCCAGGCCGTCTTTGAGGCCGAGATCCTCTCCGTATGATGTGGTGGTTTGCCCGATCAGCGTGATCTCGCGGACGCCGGATGCCGCCAGACGCTCCGCTTCCGCGATCACGGATTCGAAGCGTCGACTGCGGAACTTGCCGCGGAACGTGGGGATGATGCAGAACGTGCAGGGCAGGTCGCAGCCTTCCGCGATTTTGATATAGGCCGAGTATTTCGGCGTTGCCAACAGGCGCGGAGTCAGGTGGTCGTAAAGATAAGGCGCCGTCGGAGTGGAATCGAAGAAATCGGCGGGCAGCACCGGAAGCAGGGGGCTGGAGCCGCGCGGAGTGACGGCGCCGAGAATGCGCTCCAACTCATTGAGGCCCACCAACGCATCCACTTCCGGAATCTCACTTTGAATCTCGGCGCGGTAGCGTTCCACCATGCACCCGGCCACGATCAGCCGTTGCGCCTTGCCCGACTTTTTCAACTCGGCCATCTCGATGATGGTGTCAATCGACTCCTGGCGGGCAGACTCTATGAAGCTGCAGGTATTGACGACCAGAACGTCCGCTTCTTCCGCCTGGGGCGTCAGGGTATAGCCGTTCTGCTGTAGCAGCCCCATCATCACCTCGGAATCGACGAGGTTTTTCGGGCAGCCAAGACTGATAAAGCCGACCTTTTTCATGAGGTGATGCGCGCACCCCAGTCTACCAGTGGTTCGGGAAACAGCGTCTGGAAGGCAGGCTCTAACGCGTCACCGCGGCCGTCCATTTCGCATGCCTCGTGGAGATGCTTTGTGCGATCGGGCAACTTAAAGGTGGGCTGGAAGCTACCAAGGGAGTAGCCCACCACTATGCGTCTCCTTGTGGCGATGCGGTGTGCCCGAAACGGGAGTTTGCACGTCCCATAGGCAGAGGGTAGGCGACACATCCAAGGAGGATTCGTAATGGTTGAGCGGCAAGGGCAGCAGGGACGGCAGGTCGGGCGCAACCGGATGATTTTGACGGCGGTGCTGGTCAGCGCCGTGGGCGCTTTCGGCGCGGCGGCGGGTCGATCCTATTACCATCCTGGTTACAACCTTTACTCGCCCCAAGATGACGTGAAGTTGGGCCAGCAGGCCGAACAGCAAGCCTTGCAGCAGTTGCCAATCGTGCATGACAGCGCCACAGAATCCTACGTCACCGCCTTGGGAAAAAAGCTGGCGGCCAAGATGCCGGGGCCCGAGTTCCCGTACCGTTTCCACGTCGTGCAGCAGAATGCCATCAACGCCTTCGCGGTGCCAGGCGGTGCGGTGTTTGTCAACACCGGCACCATTTGTGCTGCAGGCAATGAGGCACAATTGGCCGGGGTGATGGCGCACGAAGAGTCCCACGTTGCGCTACGTCACTCAACCTCCATGGCATCAAAACAGGCGATTGCGTCCGTGCCCCTGGGGATTTTGGGCGCCATTTTGGGGAATGGCATGGGTGGACAGTTGGCGCGTATCGGGGCGCAGATTGGCATTGGTTCGGTGTTCATGCACTACTCGCGCAGCATGGAATCCCAGGCGGATGCGCTGGGCGCACAGGTGATGAACGCAGCCGGCTACGATCCCCGTCAGATGGCGGCATTCTTTGACAAGTTGAAACAGCAGGGTGGCAGTCGGACGGCGCAGTTCCTCTCCGACCATCCGGATCCGGGAAACCGGCAACAGGCGATTGACGAGGAAATTCCGACGCTGGGTTCCCACCCCACCTATGTAGATGACACCACCCGTTTTCACCAGATTCAGTCGCGCGTGTGCAGTGGAACGGCGAGTCGCAGCGGCAACGGTGTTCCCACGGCGCAGAACAATGGGATCCAGAACAACGGCGGTGAACAGCAGGCCGCATTCCAGGGAATTACATTGAGATTCCCCCGGACGTGGCACGCTTATGGCGATGCCACCTCACAACTCACCCTGGCGCCTCCCAACGGGGTGGTCACGCAACGCAATGAGGGAGCCGTCATCACCGGCGTGATTGTCAGCGTCTTTCAACCGGCGCATCCGACGTCGCTCGACGCTGGCGCGGAGGAGTTGATCTCGTTTCTGCAGCAGTCCAACCCGCAGTTGCGCCGTCTGTCGGAGCGGCATCAGTCGGTCCGGACGGCGGGCATTGAGGGCGACGCCATTCAGCTTAGCAACCGCAATTTACAAGGCCAAATGGAGTCCGATCACCTGATCGTCTTTCCGCGTAGCGATGGAACGATTCTCTACTTCATCTTCATCGCTCCCAGCCGCACCTATGGCAGCGTAGCGCCAACCTTTGACCGCATTCTGGGGTCGGTGCAGGTTACGAACGGCTGAGGGGGCGCCAGGCGCTCGGCCTGCGGCGCGGCAGAAAATGTCGGCAACGAACGCTCCGACGGGCCCAACTAGCCCGTTCTTTTCCAGCGTAATACCGGCCGGCGAGCCGCACTGGTTTCATCCAGACGGGAGATGCGGGTGCTATGCGGGGCGGTTTTGATGAGCTCCGGGTCGTTTTCGGCTTCCCGAGCGATCGCCTTCATGGCAGTGATGAACGCGTCGAGTTCCTCGCGGCTCTCGCTTTCGGTGGGCTCAATCATGAGGGCGCCGTGGACAATCAGCGGGAACGACACCGTGTAGGGGTGGAACCCATAGTCAATGAGACGCTTGGCGAGATCGCCCGTGTGAATGCCTTGTTTGGCTTGCCGGGCGTCGCTGAAGACACACTCATGCATGGAGGGCGTGTCGTAGGGAAGGTCGTAGTCCCCTTCCAACTTCTTGCGGATGTAGTTGGCATTCAGGACCGCATCGGCGGTGGTGGCCCGCAGGCCGTCGCAGCCGTTGGCCAGGATGTAGGCCAGAGCCCGAACGTGCATGCCGAAGTTGCCGGCGAAGGCCTTCACCCGTCCGATGGATTGGGGGCGATCAAAATCCAGCGCGAAGCTCTGATCCGTGCTCACCACCACGGGCGTCGGGAGAAAGGGAAGCAGATGCTTCTTGACGGCCACCGGGCCGGATCCCGGGCCACCGCCGCCGTGCGGGGTGGAAAAGGTCTTGTGGAGGTTGAGGTGCATGACATCCACCCCGAAGTCCCCGGGGCGCGACCAGCCCACCAGAGCGTTCATGTTGGCGCCGTCCATGTAGAGCTGAGCACCGCGGGCATGCACGATGTCGGCGATCTTGTGGATGTCCTCCTCGAAGACGCCGAGCGTGTTCGGGTTGGTGAGCATGAGGGCGGCGACGTCCTCGTCGAGTTGGCGCTCCAGTGACGAAAGGTCGACGGTGCCGCGCGCATTGGACTTCAGGTTCTCAACCTTGTACCCGGCGATGACGGCGGTGGCCGGGTTGGTGCCGTGGGCGGAATCAGGGATGAGGACCTTTTTACGCGCGTTTCCCTGGCTCTCAAGATAGGCACGAACCAGCAAAACTCCGGTCAATTCGCCCTGGGCACCGGCGGCGGGCTGCAGGGTGATGCCGTCCATGCCGGTGATCTCGACGAGGTAGTCGGCCAGCACTTTCATGATGCGTAGCGCGCCTTGCGAGAGTGACTGCGGCGCGAGCGGATGCAACTCCGCCAGGCCTTCCAGGCGTGCGACCAGCTCGTTGACGCGCGCGTTGTACTTCATGGTGCAGGAACCGAGGGGGTAGAGCCCGAGGTCCACGGCATAGTTCCACGTGCTCAGGCGCGTGTAATGACGAATGATCTCGATCTCGCTGAGCTCGGGGAAGTCGGCGATGTCGTCGCGGAGGCGTCCGGCGCGGGCAGGTTCCGCCGCAGGCACATCGAGCGGCGGGAGTTGGTAAGCCGCTTTGCCCGGGGCGGAGATCTCAAACAGCAGGGGCTCGTCGTGGACAACCTGAGTCGGACGCGGATGCAGTTGGTCGTTGGTCGGCATGATGGGCAGTTTGGGAACGACGTTATCGGGCCACGGCGGGTTCCGTTGCCGGCTTCCCGCGGCGCACCACATGTGGGGCATGCGCCGCGACGAGGCGCTCAATGGACGCACGGTCGGCCATTTCGGTGACGCAGACGAGGACGGCATCGCCCAGTTCCGGGAAATAGGGGCGCAGCGGAAGTCCGCCGATGATGTGCTGGGCGGTCAGGTCCTTCTGGACGCGCTCGAAGGGGACGCCACGCACCACGAACTCGTGGAAGCGGGGCCCTGGGAACAGCACCTCCAAGCCCACTTGCGCGAACTGGCGGGCGGCAAAGGCGGCTTTGGCAAAATTCTGATCCGCCAATTCACGCAGGCCGCGCCGCCCGTAAACCGTCATGAAGATGCTGGCCATCAGGGCACAAAGCGCCTGGTTGGTGCAAATGTTGGAGGTCGCCTTCTCGCGCCGGATGTGTTGCTCGCGGGTGGCCAAAGTGAGCACGAACCCGCGCCGTCCCTGTGCATCACGGGCCTCTCCGACCAGACGGCCCGGCAGGCTGCGCACGAAGCGCTCCTTGGCGGCAATCACGCCGGCGTAGGGGCCACCAAAACCGACCGGGATGCCGAATCCCTGCAACTCCATGGCCACGATGTCGGCCGCTGTCGGCGGCGCCAGCAGGCCGAGGGATACCGGATCGGTAACGACGGCGACCAGCAGCGCACCCTTGGCATGCGCCAGTTCCGCAACCGCCTCCCAGTCTTCGACATTGCCGAAGAAGTTGGGGCTCTGAACCACGACCGCCGCCGTCTTCTCGGAGATGGCGGCCGCAAGAGCGTCTCGATCCAGCGTGCCTTCCGGCGTATACGCGATCTCTGTGATCGGGATGTTTTGCCGGCTGGTATAAGTCTCCAGGACTTCACGGTACTGCGGGTGCAACGACCGCGCCACAACCGCCTGATCGCGTCCGGTGACGCGGACCGCCATCATCACGGCTTCCGGAATCGAGGTTGAGCCGTCATACATGGAGGCATTTGCAACCTCCATGCCGGTGAGCTGGCAGATCATGGTCTGAAATTCAAAGATGGACTGCAGCGTTCCCTGCGAGATCTCGGGCTGGTAGGGCGTATAGGCGGTGAACCACTCGCCGCGCGAGACCAGGGAGTCGATCACCACGGGTCGGAAATGGTGATAAGCGCCAGCGCCCAGAAATGATTTGAAGCCGGGCGCATTCTCCTGGGCCGCCGCCTTGAAAAAATCAATAATCTCCGGTTCCGACTGGCCAGTGGGAATGTTGAGCGGGCGATTGAGCCGGCAGTACTCGGGAATATGCGAAAAGAGCTCTTCCATGGAAGCCGCTCCGATGGCGTCCAGCATCTCGCTACGGATGGCGTCGGATTTCGGTAAATACCGCATTTAGTGCGCTTCCTCCGCGACGAAGGTTTCGTATTGTGCGGCATCCATGAGCTGCGCCAGTTGTCCGGGATCCGCCAGCTCGATTTTCACCAGCCACGCCGCCTGGTGCGGGTCCTGGTTGATGAGTTCCGGGGCGGTGGCGAGCTGCGCATTGATCGATGTAACCGTTCCGGAGACTGGGGAGAAGATCTCGGAAACGGCCTTGACCGATTCCACCGTGCCGAACGACTCGCCCGCGCTGAGGTTGGCGCCGACAGCGGGAAGTTCAACGAAGACCACGTCACCCAGCTGTTGCTGGGCGAAATCGGTGATGCCGATGGTGCCGACAGTCCCCTCGGCCGAGACCCATTCGTGGTCTTTGGTGAAGCGGTAGGTTGCGGGGTAGGCCATACGGAAATCCTATCTTGCGCGCCGTCCCACGGCGTTGGGTTCCAGTGGCGCAGGCCCCGCCGAGGCGGGGGAAAGAGGGTTTGGTGCAAACCGCCGGCGGACCAGGTTCAGGCCTTGGGGCGGCGATAGAACGGCGTCGCGACGACACGCGCCTTGACGACGCGCGTCCGAACTTGGATCCCGATCTCCGTACCGGTTGCGGCGCAAGCCATGGGCACGTAAGCCATGCCGATGTTCTTGCCGAGAAACGGGGCCGGCGAACCACTGGTGACGTGGCCGATGGTCCGGCCGTCAGCCACCACGGGGTAACCGTCGCGCGCGATGCCCGGTTCGATCATTTCGAACCCCACCAGCTTGCGGCTCAGTCCCGTCTGTTTTTGTTGTACCAGAACATCCTTGCCGAGGAACTCGGCTTTCTCGAGCTTGCAGATCCAACCCAGGTTGGCTTCCAGCACGGTGGTCGTTTCGTCAATCTCATGGCCGTAGAGCGCCATGGCGGACTCCAGGCGCAAGGTGTTGCGCGCGCCCAATCCGCAGGGAATCATCCCATGGCTCCGGCCCGCCTCGAGAAGGGCGCCCCAAATTCGCTCCGCGTGTTCCGGTGCGAAGTAGATTTCAAACCCGTCCTCGCCTGTATAGCCAGTGCGAGCCACGATGGCGTCAATGTCGAGCACCTTCCCCATGGTGAACCAGTAGTAGCGAATGGGCGAGAGGGCGACGTCGGTCAGGGGTTGCAGGATGTCAATCGCTCGCGGGCCTTGAATAGCGAGCTGGGTATAGGCGTCACTGACCAGGGCAACCCGGGCTCCCATGGGATTGTTGGCTGCGAGGTAGGCGAAGTCCCGGTCCTGGTTGGAAGCGTTGACCACCAGGAAGTAGTGGTCGTCGGCAAACTTATGGACGAGCAGGTCGTCAATGAACGTGCCTTGGGGGGTGAGCAGGCCGGAGTAGTGGGCTTGGCCGATCTCCAACTTGGAGGCGTCGTTGGAACAGGTGTGCTGGATGAGCGCCAGCGCTGCCGGTCCTTGTACGTCAATTTCGCCCATGTGGCTGACGTCAAAAAGACCTGCGGCGGTTCGGACCGCTCGGTGCTCGGGAACAATGCCGGAATATTCGACCGGCATGTCCCAGCCACCAAAAGGAACCATTTTGGCCCGTAATTGCCGGTGCGCGGCATTCAGGGGCGTGCGGCGGAGTTCGGCGCTCGCGGCCGTCTCGGTCAAGCTGCCTCCGGGTGAAAACCCAAGTTATCACAGCGAAGCGTGGCGGCAGACAAGCATTGTCCCAGTGGACCGGGTGGGCGGTTACCGGCGTCGTTGTCGGCGGGGATCTCCGGCTGCGCATAGAAGGGAATTGTTCTGGGCTGTGCTACTATTGTGGGCTGAAGAAGGTGCAAATTAACGAAATGGGAGTACCGCGCCCTACATGTTGACGAGAGAAGGAAAACAGGAGCTGATTTCGAACTACCGTGTCCATGCGACGGATACGGGTTCTCCGGAGGTGCAGGTAGCGGTCCTGACCGAACGCATCACCTACCTCACGGAACATTTCAAGACCCATAAGCAGGATCACCACTCCCGCCGCGGCTTGCTGCTGCTGGTGGGAAAACGGCGCCGATTGCTGGACTACCTCAAGGGGCATAGTCCCGACCGCTACACCACGGTGATTAAGAAGCTGGGAATCCGCAAGTAAATGGGCCAGCCTTGGGCGCCGCGTAAGCGGCGCGACGCAATTCGCTGAGATATGGGGCGACGGGACGCTTTGGGGCAGCGCCGTCGCCTTTCTTCTTTCCGCCTCCGATCTTATGACCCAACAGCCCGCGCCGGATACGGCGCGCGGTTTTTGACCCGAACGTGACGGGCCCTCCCTTACCGGCGTACCGCCCTTCGAGTCAGCCCATGTGAATGAACCGCCCGCCCGGCATGAAGCCGTGGTCGGGCCAGAAGAGTGAGACCCGTATGCCAGTAAGTGTTGTGACCGTGGAACTCTCCGGCGGCAAGAAATTGACGCTGGAAACCGGAAGAATGGCCCGCCAAGCCGGCGGCGCCGTGAGCGTGCGATTGGGCGACAGCGTTGTGCTGGTTTCCGCCACCGCGGCGTACACCCCCAAGGAAGGCATTGATTTCTTCCCCCTGACGGTGGATTACCGTGAGTACACCTACGCCTCGGGGCGTATTCCAGGCGGCTATATCAAGCGCGAAGGGCGGCCCACCGAGAAGGAAGTCCTGACCAGCCGTCTGAACGACCGTCCCATCCGGCCGCTTTTTGCGGACGGCTTTCGCAACGAGACGCAGGTGATTGCCATGGTGCTCTCGGCCGACCAGGAGAATGATCCCGACGTGATCAGTCTCGTGGGCACCGGTGCGGCGCTGCACATCTCCGACATTCCGTTTCCCAAGCCCACGGCGGGCGTGCGGGTGGGCTTTATCAATGGCCAGTATGTCGTGAACCCGACCTACGCGGAGCGCAAGGAAAGCTCGTTGAACATCCTTGTCGCCGCCACGGCGGACGGCATTGCCATGGTGGAAGCTGGTGCGCAACAGGTTTCTGAACAGGTGATCGTGGACGCGATTGACTTCGCGCATACCGAGATCAAGAAGATCCTCAAGGGCGTCGAGGAGCTGCGCAGCAAGGCCGGGGTGGAGAAGCGCAAGGTTGAGGCGCCAGTCATCGACGAGGGTTTTTACAATCAGCTCAAGGCCCAGCATGGCGCCGCGTTGCAGGAGTCGTTGGACACCAGCAAGCGTGACAAGCTGTCGAGCGAGCGCGGCACCAAGGAACTGGTCAAGACCATCCTGTCCGCGGTGTCGGCCGAAGACGAGGCGCTCAAGAAGAAGACCGGGAAATACCTGGCGCTCATGCAGGAGCGCATTTTCCGCGAGACGCTGCTGGAGAAGAGCCGGCGTCCGGACGGCCGCGCCTTCGACCAGGTGCGCCAGATCACCTGCGAGGTGGGCGTGCTGCCGCGTACGCACGGCTCGGCGCTCTTCACACGCGGCGAGACGCAGGCGCTGGTGACGGTGACACTGGGGACCAAGGACGACCAGCAGCGCATGGAAGGCATTGAGGGCGAGGGATTCAAGCGCTTCATGCTGAACTACAACTTTCCGCCCTTCTCCGTGGGTGAGGTGGGGTTCATGCGCGGCCCCGGACGACGGGAAATTGGGCACGGCGCGCTGGCGGAGCGGGCGCAGATCGTGATGATTCCCGAGCACGAAGTGTTCCCTTACACGCTGCGTGTGGTCTCCGACATTCTGGAATCCAACGGGTCGTCTTCGATGGCTACCGTCTGCGGGGCCTCGCTGGCCCTGATGGATGCGGGCGTGCCGGTGAAGGCGCCGGTGGCCGGGGTGGCCATGGGGCTGGTCAAAGAAGACGCCAAGTACGCCATTCTGACCGACATCGCAGGGGCGGAAGATCATTACGGCGACATGGACTTCAAGGTGGCCGGCACCAAGGCCGGCATCACCGCGCTACAGATGGATATCAAGATCCCGGGCGTGGACAAGAAGATCATGGAGCAGGCGCTGGAACAAGCGCGACGCGGAAGGTTGCACATCCTGGAGATCATGCAGCAGGCGCTGCCCGAACCGCGCGTGGCGCTCTCGCCCTATGCTCCGCGCATCTTCACCTTGAAGATTCCCGTGGACAAGATTCGTGACCTGATCGGGCCGGGCGGAAAGATGATCCGCTCGATCGTCGAAGCGACCGGCGTCAAGATCGACGTCTCGGATGACGGCTCGGTGAGCATCGCCTCCAACGACGGCGAGTCCGCACAAAAGGCCATCCAGTTGGTGGGCAATGTCACCGCCACGGCGGAACTGGGCAAGACCTACCTCGGCACCGTGGTCCGCCTCGTGGATTTTGGCGCCTTCGTCGAAATCTTCCCCGGCACTGACGGACTGCTGCATATCAGCGAGGTGGCGGAACACCGCATCCGCGACGTGCGTGACGAGTTGAAGGAAGGCGACCAGGTGCTGGTGAAGTGCCTGGCGATTGAAGGCAACAAGGTCAAGCTGAGCCGCAAATCGATCCTCAAGGAGCAGCGCGAAAAGCTCGGCCTGCCCCTGCCGCCGCCTCCCCCGGAGCCGGAGGGTGGCTACCCGGTGCGCGAACCGCTGGGTGAGCGCGACGGCGGCTTTGCGCGGCGTGGTCCGCGACGGGGCCCCGGCGGGCGTGGTCCGCGGTAAGCGGTGATCGCGGGGAGTACAAGGGGGCAGCGCAAGCTGCCCCCTTTTTTCATGGGAAGTGCCTTTGGGCTGCGATGGGGACGGGATGAAAATGGTGCCGGGGTGCCGTTGTTTTGGAGGATCGATGCCCGTAGACTCTGGGCATCCAATCCAGGAGGGGATGATGCCCAAATTCGTGATCGAACGTCAGATTCCCAACGCCGGTCAACTGACACCGGCCCAACTCGCAGCAGTGGCACAGACGTCCTGCGGCGTTTTGCGTGCCATGGGCCCGCAGATCCAATGGGTGCAGAGTTACGTCACCGACGACATCGTCTATTGCGTCTACATCGCACCGGATGAAGCCGCCATTCGCGAACATGCGCAAAAAGGCGGGTTCCCGGCGAACCGCGTCTCGCAAGTTCGAAATGTCATTGACCCAACTACGGCGGAATAGTCGTAGCCGGCCATAGGTTTGTGGATCGGGCGAGCGTAGCCCTCGTGTTGACGGTCAGTTCCCGGCCGGCAACGCTACCGGCAGTGCCGTCGCGGCTAACGCCATTGCTCCGCCCAGGCGCGGCGTCTCAGTGCCCGGTTTCGATTTGGACCAGGTGCGTTCTGCCAGGGCTCGGTTTGAGTTGAAACGACAGCACGTTCATGGGGCACACCGTGATGCAGATGCCACAGTGAATGCAGGAACTATTGGTGTTGTCGAAGCTCTCGCCATTTTTGGCGAAGGCCATCACATCCACGCCCACCTGGCAGTACTTGGAACACTCGGTGCACTGGATGCATTTGTCGTTGGCAACAATCTGCAGGCGTGAAAATCTGGCGCTCATCCACTTCATGTAATGCGCCAGGGGGCACCAGTAGCGGCACCAGACCTTGCCGCCAAAAAACGGGTACAGCCCCACCGGTATCACCGCGACAAGCCAGAAATCAACGATGTAGTCGTAGGCGTGCCAGACGGCATTGTCGCCGCGTGAATGAAACTTGACGGCGATCACTGCGAGCGAGGCAAAAGCCCAGATCACGATCAAGGGTCCTTGGAACTCCCACAGGCGCGAACGCACTCCCTTCGGAGAGCGGTGACGCCAAGGGTCGCCGAAGGTTTCAGCCAGCGCACCGCAGCCACAGATCCAGGTGCAGAAGCGCATGCCATGCCGGCGTACGAACAGGGGGATGAGGACGAAGGTCAAAAGCAGGCCAAAACCGATGAACCCCCACTTGATCAGGACGGGATCGCCCGGGTACCACCAGAAGAAGCTGTTGAAGAACAGGGGAAACGGTTGGTAGAGTCCCCAGCCGCGCCAATAGTACTTCGGCATCAGGCGCGCCAAAACGAAATTTACCAGCAGAAAAAAGCCGACCTGAAAAGCGATGAACGAGACATAGCGCCAGCGCTGGTAGCGGTCGCGTTTTCCCCAGCGGCGGAACGCGCGAATGCCGAAGCCGGTGACGAGCAGGGTGTAGAGAACCGTGTACCAGAAGGCGGGCGCGTCCTTCGGCGTCACCCCGGCCGGCAAGCGTAGCAACACGTGCGTCCAGGGATGGCGGTTGGCAAAATCAGGGAACGAGAAGCCGGAGAAAGGTGGTGCCGCCTTCTTGATCGCGTAGAGAAGGAAAGCGACGCTCAACGTGACCAGCGCCGTCAGGAGGCGGAGGGAAGTCCACTGGTTGTCCAGCCTGACGCCGATGCGCCGCAGGAAGTCGACCGGCAACTCGGCACCGATCATCTCGAAGACGAAATCATTGTCGAGTCGCCGCTCGGCACCGCTGGTCTGATTGCGGAGCGTCACCCAGCTATCCCCGACGGCGGCCAGCCGGCTGTCAAAGAGAATCGCCAGACGCCCGGCACGCTGCTTTTGTTCCATGCGTTCGATGTTGCGTTTCCGCGGGAAGATCCAGTGGGGGTCAACGGTGGCGAGCGTGACTTGATTAGAATCGGCGAGGGCAAGCGCGGCCTCTGCAGCCACATCTCCGCCCCCGTAGATCAAAATCTGGCGTCCGGAGTAGGCGTCAGGGTCGGCCAAGCGATGAGCGATGCGCGGAGCGTACTCGATTTCACCGGGAACGCCGGCCTTGCGCGGGTTGCCGCTCTTGCCGCTGGCCAGCAGGACGGCGCCCGCCCGGTACGTGCCGCGCGGGGTGGTGACCGTCAGCGCGCCGCCGACGCGCTGCACATCACGGACCGCTTCGAATTCCTGGACCACGATGCCAAGCGCCGCTTTTTGATCCGCCCATTTCTCCAGCAGGACTTCCTTGGTGCACTCTTCAAACCACACCGAGGAGCGGAGGGGCTCCTGCAACGGCTCGGCGAACAGAACCTTGCCCTTGGTGAATGAATGAATGCTCTGGGCGAACTTTCCCGCATCGAGGCCGAGCGCCCGCAAGCCCAACTCGTGCGCGCGCACCAAGGCGGCAAAACCAGCCGCGCCGGTACCAATCACGATCAGGTCGTAATCGGCCCGGGAACGGGTCCCGGCGGCGACGGCTGCGGCGACCGCCATACCCTGGTGAAGGCTGGTTTTGATGAGCGCCGCGCCCGCCAAGTCACCCGCGACGTAGAGGCCGGGAACGTTGGTCGCGAAATCTCGCCGCACAGCCGGCAGTTGCGGGTAGGAGGGCTCCGGCCGCTTGGGAGCGACGAGAGAACGCGCGAGATCGAAAAGCGAGGCCATGGCTGTACAGAGAGTACAACCGAAGGGACGATGGGATTATTCCCGTAGCACGCAAAGGCAGGCGCCACCCAGGGGAGGCCATCAGTCCTTCACCCGTACGGCCCCGCGTCGCGTTTCAGCGGCGAGCGTTGGCCAACAGACTCACCGTGTGATGGGCAGCGCGGCCGCCCTTACGTGCCGTGGTCTTGGGCGCAAAGCCACGTACGGCGCACAACACCAACGCGTCAATCTGCTCCGCGGTCAAGCGGTCTTTGAACGCCGGCATGTTGCCCTCACCGGTCTTACCGTTGGTTACGGAATGGATCAGCTCCGCATCCGTGTGGGCTGCCTGCCATTTGGCATCGGAAAAATTGGGAGTATGAATGGCGGCATACCCGGTACCGTCCGGTGCGTGGCACGCGGAGCAGCGCTGCTTGAAAAGTTCTTGCGCCGGAGCACAGTCGGGCTTGGCGGCCGATGCCATGGTGGTCAGCACGGTGGCGGCGAGGGCTGCCAGGAGAGCGGGAGAAGAAAGCTTCATGATTGGTGTTCCGGGTGCGTACAACCGGGATAGCTGTCGCGGTACTCCATGGCATAGTGCAGTTCCTGCTCCATGCCGATCTTTGAGGTGTAGTAGGTGTAGAGCGTGCCGTCTTTGAGCAGTCCAAAAAACCTGCGCCCGGGGTCGGACTCCGGCAGTGCTTCCAGACTGGTCAGGACCGTCACCTGCTGCTCTGGAGTGAGATGCAGAAGATCTGTGCCGTGGCCTGTCTGAACGTGTGTTTCCAGCCAAGCCAAGCCGCTTTTCCAAGCCGCGGTTTGTTTGCTGTTGACGCCGGCAGCCAACGACGCGGCGAGAAGGTCATCCAGATACTCCGGCACGCCGGCGGCGCGGGCGCCCGGTGTATTCGTGGTGGGCATGATGTGATCGCACAGGACAGCCAAGGTCGCGAGTTCGTCGCTTGAGAAGAACTTAGGAACGTAGGCTGCGGGTTGCGGCCGCAGTGCCCAGCCGCCGCCCCCCTCATCGCGAATGAAAAATCCGGCGGCCGGCAACATCGGTTCAAGCAGGGGGAGTGCTGAAAATCCGCCCGCCGCTCGTGCGACTTGTTTTACAGCTTGGCGACGATCCATGGAAAGTTCCTTCCCCTATTTTGCCTCACTGCCGTGCCGAAACCAAGGCTCTGGCGCGTTTACCGTCGGGGCAACCCAGCAACCCTGTAGGCCGGCACTACGGATTCACTCCTTGGGACGGCAGGGACGCAGTCTCGGTTCCCGGGCTGCCTGTCAGAAGGGTGAAGTTCTCGATCAAGGGCCGGGCGGCAATACGTAATTGCGGCAATCGAGCCGCAAACACCAACCCGGCGAACACGCTGAACGTTCCTCCTACTACGACCGTATGGGGAGCGCCGAGGTAGTGTGAGATCCAACCGGCGCCCAAGCTTCCAATGGGCGCCATTCCCATGAACATCATGGAGTAAAAGCTCATCACCCGCCCACGATACTCGTCGGAGACCATGGTCTGCAGCAGCGTATTGCTGGCGGCGGTCTCCACCATGGTTAAGAGCCCGACGACGAAGAGCAGCGCGAGGGAGAGCGCGAAACGGTGAGAGAAGCCGAACCCGATCAAGCCGGCGCCCACGCCCAGCGAGCAAAAGGCAATGACACGACCCAGGCCGCGCACCGACTTTCTGGCCGCGAGCAGGAGTGCTCCCATCAGGGCGCCTGCGCCGGTGAAGCCCATGAGAATTCCCAGGCCGCGCGCGCCGGCATGAAAGATCTGGTCGGCAAAAATCGGCATGAGCACGGTATAGGGCATGGTCGCCAGGCTCACCGTTCCGAGCAGTAGCAGCAGCCCTGAAATGGGGCCGACACTGCGCACATACCGAAACCCATCGGTGAAATGCTGCAACATGGAACTGGCGGTGCTGGGACGTTCCAAGGCGGGAATCCGCATGGCCAACAGCCCGGCGATCACTGCCAAATAGCTGACCGCATTCAACGAAAAGCACCACGCTTCGCCCACCCACGCCACCAGCAGTCCGGCGATGGCCGGTCCCACCAGTCGCGCCCCGTTGAACATGGAGGAGTTCAGCGCAATGGCGTTCATGAGATCTTCGCGCGCCACCATCTCGATGAGAAATGATTGGCGCCCGGGAATGTCGAAGGCATTGACCAAGCCCAAAAACAGGGCCATCGCGAAAATCAGGCCCACGGTCGCGTGCCCGGTAAACGTCGCGATGGCCAGAATCGCGGCCGGGAAGATGGACAGCGTCTGGGTGGCGATAATGAGGTGGCGGCGGTTGACGCGGTCGGCGACCACGCCGGCGATGGGCGCGAAGAGAAAAATGGGAATTTGACCGGCGAACCCGATCAGGCCGAGCTGCCAGGCCGAGTGCGACAGCCGATAGACCAGCCATGCCTGGGCGATGTTCTGCATCCAGGTGCCGATCAGCGAGATCAGTTGGCCTCCCACAAAGAGCTGGAAATTCCGATGTCGCAGGGCTCGGAATGGGAAGGCCATGCCTATTGTAGCCATGCCTCCGAGCGTGACGATGACCCGCCAGTTGGGCCGCTACCGATCGATGGTTTCGGCGGTTTCGGCGCGCATCAGGTCGTCCCAGAGACTCTCGTAGTGTGTCCAACGAGTCGTGGCATAGCTGGCGCGGAATTCAGGGACGTAGAGCTTGCCGTGGCCGTAGGTGCAGATGTACTCGGTGTACGGGATGCCGCCAAGCAGCACGGAACTATAGCGGCCCTCGGTCTGCGGCATGCGCAGGCGGCGCACGCAGATTCGGCAGCGGTAACGCTGGTCGAGGATGATGAGCCACATCAAACCGCAGGCGAGTAGAACGAAGCCGCCGACGATCAGCGTAAACGGCAGGTCATGGGTGAGGCGGGGAGAGCCGCTCAGGAGACCCTTGGGAGCGGGCGGCATGAGCTGAACCACGAGCCACCATAGCAGCAGCACCACGCCGGCGCTGACCGCCAGCTTGGCGGCCAACCACGCCGCGAAACGTGCCGAGGAGCGCATCATGAACAAGCTTACCCCCGGATTAGACAGTGTCGGCAGCGGGAAAGTTACCGGATACGGCATCGAGACGTGTTGCGATTCGCTCCACGTCATACACGCACCCTGCCCACGTGCCGCCGCTGGCGGCCTGCAGCAGCGCCCAGAGCCGCGTGTCAGCCGGAAGCCGGGGATCAGGCGCGAGGTCCGGATGGGCAGGGCGGGCGGCCAATACGATGGCGGCAGCCTCGGGCGATAAACGCTGTTCCGGACGGCCCACGAAATTGATGGTTCCGGAGAGCTTCCCGCGATCCAGAACGATCTCGATCAGATCACCCTCGCGCAACTTCCCGAGCGGCCCGCCGGCCAAGGCCTCGGGTCCGATATGTCCGAGGCAGGCGCCGGTTGAGACGCCGGAGAAGCGGGCATCGGTGATGACCGCGACCTCTTTGCCCCCAGCCAAAAAGCGCAGCGCGGAAGTGAGCTGGTAGATCTCTTCCATCCCCGCCCCGAGGGGGCCGCGTCCCATCAGCACCAGAACGTCGCCAGATCGAATTCGATCTTCGCCCGAACTCTTAATGGCCGCCATGGCCGCTGATTCTGAATTGAAGATGCGCGCGGGTCCCAATTTTCTGTAGATGCCATCGTTCCCGACCAGGCTGGGGTCAATGGCCGTACTTTTTACTACTGAGCCTTCCGGGGCCAAGTTGCCTACCGGGAACATGACGGTGCTGGTCAGTCCGCGCTCTTTGGCCTGAAGGGGGGAGAGAATGACAGTGTCCGGATCCACCCCGTCGCGATCGCGCAAGTGGGCCCGGAGGCGTTGACGCCGTTCCGATTGTTCCCACCAGTCGAGCTGGGCATCGAGCGTGATGCCGGAGACGGTTTGAGCTTGCAGATTGAGCAGCCCGAGCCGGCGCAGATGGAGCATTACTTCTGGAACGCCGCCCGCCAGAAAGACCCGGACGGTGGGATGCCCAATCGGCCCATTGGGCAAGGCATCCACCAACCGCGGTGTTGCCCGATTCACGTGTTGCCAGTCCGCGACAGTCGGACGCGTAACGCCCGCGGCAAACGCGATGGCCGGGACGTGCAACAGCAGGTTGGTCGAACCGCCAAAGGCGGCGTGCACCGTCATCGCATTCTCAAACGCAGCAGACGTCAGGATGGACGAAGACGTGACACCTGCCCGGTGTAGCGCCGTCAAGCAGCGGCTGGAACGGCGCGCCATGTCGAGCCAGATGGGTTGACCGGAAGGCGCCAACGCGGCATGGGCGACGGTCAGGCCAAGCGCCTCGGCAACGACTTGCGAGGTGGCGGCGGTGCCGAGAAATTGACACCCGCCGCCGGGACTGGCGCAGGCGCGACATCCCAACTCGGCTGCCGCTTCCAGATCGAGCACCCCATGGGCAAAGCGCACCCCGATCGTCTGGACCTTGCCGGTGTCTTCGGATCCCGGCTCGCCGGCAAGCATGACCCCGCCGGGCACCACGATGCCGGGAAGTTGGCGTGCTCCAGCCACCGCCATGAGCATGGCGGGCAACCCCTTGTCGCAGGTCGCAATACCCAGCACGCCGGCGCGGGTGGGAAGGGAGCGGATCAAGCGGCCGAGGACCAGCGCGGCATCGTTGCGGTAGGCGAGGCTGTCCATCATGCCGGGAGTGCCCTGCGTCCGTCCGTCGCATGGATCGCTACAGAATGCCGCAAATGGAGTCGTCCCGAGGCGCTGCAGCTCCTCGGCGGCGGCTTGCACCAGCAGTCCGACCTCCCAATGGCCACTGTGGTAGCCCAAAGCGATGGGCGAACCATCTGGCGCGCGGACGCCGCCTTGGGTGCTGAGGATGAGGAACTCGGCCTGCCCCATGCGGCCCGGCGCCCAGCCCATGCCGGCGTTCTGACTCCATCCAAATAAATCGCCACTGGGACGCGAGCGCAGTTGCTCCGCGGCGAATGGCAGACTCCCGGTCGGACCCGGAGCGTGCGAGTGCAGGTCGTAGATGGAGGGATCGCCGGAGTCCAGCAGATCGAGGGGGATCGCAGCCATGCTGGCAGTTTAGCGGGTGGCGGGTTCACCAGAACAACGAACACCTCCAAGCCTCTACCGAATCGTTAGTTGGAGCAGAGATCGCAGGCACCCAGGTAAGACGCAGTCGGCGAAATTCCTGCGGGCGGTCCGGTGCCCCCAACGGCATGGGGCTGGCGTTTCGCTGGTCGGCCAGAACCCGGGTTCGGGGCGTAGAGACCAACGGGAGTACCGGAGGCGTCAGCCCCCGCAGGGCTGACGCGCCAGCCTCCTACCCCACCAGTTCCATTTCGCCAAAGCCGGAGGGGTCGTGGAAGACCTGGAGATGGCACCAGTCAAAGTAATCGTACGCGCCGGTGGCGGGGTCGCTCCCGTTGACGCAGAGATCAATCCCCAGGCGCGTCGTGCCGGCAACGGGGGTCAGGCCAATTTCCGCCCATGGAACGGCGACCTCGACCAGATAACGGTGGTCGCTGAGGATATGCACGGAGTGCCGTGCCACCCCATTCCATGCCTTGTCTGGCTGGCCCTGCGGCGTGCCGCGATCGTCAAAGACGGTGTTGCGAATGTTGATGTGATAGGCGAAGTCGTCCGGCAGATACGCAGTGCCGCGATCACGGTGCGCGTCAATCAGGAACTCGATGCCGTCATCAAACCAGAGTCGGTCACCGTCATGCTCGCGCACCTGGGCCTGCAGCGGAGAGGAGTACACATCGAAGGCGAGGTAGAGGTTGGCGGCATCCCAGAGCGCATACACAGTGGCGTGGCGTGGATGGCCGGCGAGCGGGCGTCCGCTGAACGCGATGGGCGTGGCCTGCTGCCACTCTGTCAGTCGTCCCTCGAGGCGCGGCGCCTGCGCTGCAAACTGCGCCTGCATGCGGCGCGGCGCCTCCAGCGCGGCGGCTGGGGCAAACAGCATGGGAAGAACCCAGAGCATGGGGAACATGCTGTCACGATGCAACAGGCACAGGCAACTGCAGTGGGTATCGCTGCACAGCGATTCGTCGTACGCAACCGGACCGCGTAAAATGCCAGCGGAAGCACATGTAGCCCGGTGGCTGTCCTGGTCTTCAAAACCAGTGGGGCGTCTTAACGGCGTCCGGTCGGTTCGACCCCGACGTGCTTCCGCCATGTTTCAGTGCCGGGGGAAGGGAAATCATTACCGGAAGAGGGCCAAGAACCGGTTCGGCCCAAATAGCCGGGGGCGGGCGCGAGGCTTTACCGCGGCATGGTGTCCATGTGGGGGCGAATATCGGCGAACCAGCGTTTCAGTCGTTCCGGTGAGGCCCCGCAATAGAAGCCCACTTGAAGGAGAAAGACGCGGATGACGGTGCGCCAAACCCCATGGCGCAGAAAACGGCGGGCGGAGAGGGTGAGAGGAGAGGACAAGACGGCGAAGCGTCCGTGGGCTTTGGATCGGCGCACCAACTCGTAGTCCTCAAACAAAGGCCAATCGGGGAAGCCACCGACACGTTGGAAAATGGAGCGGCGGAGAAATAAGGCTTGGTCGCCATAGCTGTGGCGCAACAGGAGGGCCCGAACGTTCATGGCCCACGCGAGTACGTGGAGCGAGCGTGGCCTACGCTCGGCGAAGCGCACGAAAAAGCAGCCGCCGGCCACTTTTGGATCGGCGAACGCAGCAGTGAGTTTCTCCCCGGCGTCGTCCGGGAGTTCGCTGTCGGCGTGGAGAAAGAGCAGCACATCGGTGTCCGCCAGGGCGGCACCCGCATTCTGTTGCGGTCCTTTGCCGCGAGCACTTGTGACGAGCCCGACATCGGGCTGGGCGGCGAGCCACTCCATGCTTCCATCAATGCTGGCGCCATCAGAAACCACGATGCGGGCGCCGGGAATGCCGCGCCGGATGGAATCGAGGCAGGCTGGCAGGGAGGGCCGCTCATTCAGAACGGGAACAATGACAGTGATCGTCATGAGATCCCTGTGGGGATCGACAAAGGCCGGACGGCTGCCGCTAAATGCGGCGCCAACAGCTTGCGGGGGCGCAGAAGCCCGGCGACGGTGTGTAAATCGTCGAAAGTGTCCCCTTCGGGCTGATGATCCTGTTCGACCCGAAGTAGCCAATCGAACGCAAAGAGCTGGAAGACGGAGAACAAGGCACGGACTTGCCCAGCCGCCGCAAGGGTATCGGCGAACAGCGAGCGCGCCACGGTCGCGGTGGGTGAGGCTCCAAGCATGGGAATCAAGCGGGTGGTGGCCAGGCCGCGCATCGGTGGCTTGTTGAAGATGCAAACGCCAAGAGTGGCATTCATTCCAATCGATCCTTCTTCAACAGACGGTACAGGATTCGCTCTTCCAGGTCCGGTGACGGTTCTTCCCGGGTAGCGCGACTGATGCGCGCGATCTGTTTCAATTGGCGAACCAGTCGCGAGCAGTGGGTACAAAGCCGGAGGTGCAGGCCTATGCTCACTCTTGTCCACATGGTTTCGCCCGTCGGCGATTCAGTCGTGACCAGCGAGACGATCTCCTGGCAGGTTTTCATGATTGATTTCCTGTCCAGCCCGCCCGCTCGAGGCAGTCGCGCAGGCGCAGGCGGGCTCGATGGATTAGGACGCCGCAGTGCGTTGCGGAAATATCAAGCAGCGTGCAGATCTCACGGGTATCCAGGTCTTCGATCTCGCGAAGCCGGAAGATCAGTCGCTGCCGGGGTGGAAGACGCTGCAGGCAGCTTTGAATTGCCGTTCCCGCCAGCGCCGAATTGAGCAGGCGGTGAAGGTCGGCGGGGGGACGGAGCCAGCGACCACGCGCATCAAAGCGAGGGGCCATCAAATCCAACCCCGCGTCATTGTCCAGTTCGACTTCCTGGCGGCCGCGTGCGTGACGATATTCATGTATCTTGTTGCGCAGAATCCCCCACAACCAGGTGCGCAGCCGGGCACGACCGGCAAAGTGATCGAGGGTCTGCAGGAACGTCAGGAAGACGTCGTGTACAAGGTCCTCCGCGTCCTGGGCCGGGATGCCCATACCGATCGCCACCCGGTAGAGATCGCGAGTATGATCCCGGACAACCGTGGCAAGAGCCTCGGGGTTGCGCTCACGCAGATCACGCAGCAACGCGCCGGAGCGCTCGTCGCAGGCACTTAAGTACGGTTGGGGAACGTGCGACGTGGAGATAGTGCCATCGCCTGCATCCTCGGTTGTAGTACGCCGCGTGTTGTCGGCGGGATTACGCACCATTCCCCCCAGTCACTCCCTTACTGCCCGGAATCAACGCCGCCCACGGAAATAGCGGCGGAGCCATGGTCGCATCCAAGGCTTAAGTTGTCCCTGAAAATGCTGGTCAGCGGCACGTTTGAACGACTCGGCCACGGTCGGATAGGGGTGAATGACGCCGCTCAGGTCGCCAATCCTCAACCCATGCTGCATGGCAAGAACGATCTCCGCAATGCTTTCCCCTGCGCGGGGAGCGACGTACGTTGCCCCCACGATACGGCCCCCGCGGCGTTTCACATAAACACGAGCATAGCCCTCCGGCGTGCCGTCCAGGATGGCACGATCCACATCAGCCAAATGTTTGCTGTATACATTGATTTCTTGAGGCAAACGAGCCGCCTCTTCGGCTGAAATGCCCACGTGCGCCACCTCCGGATCCGTGTAGGTACACCAGGGAATCAAAAGTCGGCTGATGCGCTTGCGGCCGAAAAAGAGCGCGTTCTGGACCACGAGGCGCGCCATTGCCTCCGCGGCGTGGGTGAACTGATATGCGGAGCAGACGTCACCGGCGGCGAAAATGTTGGGGTTGCTGGTACGCAGATGATCGTTCACCACGACGCCGTGGCGGTCGAATTGTACGCCCGCTGCCTGCAATGCCAGGGAGTCGACGTTGGCCTGGCGTCCGGCCGCGACCAGGAGCTGATCCCCTTCCAAGATCTGGCTGCGCTCAGAGGTGCGAACGAGGACCCTGCGGGTGTCACCCTTGGTCTCTACGGATAAAACGGTGGCCGACAATATCACGTCAATGGCTTCGCGCTGAAATTGTTCAAACAGCAGGGAGCCGGCTTCAGGGTCGTCTTTAGGAAGCAACCGCTTCCCGGTGGTCACGAGGGTTACCCGGGATCCTAAACGGCGAAAGGCCTGGCTTAACTCACAGCCGATTGGGCCCCCACCGAGGACGATCAGATGCTGCGGCAACCGGTCGAGGGAGAACACGGTCTCATTCGTCTGAAAGCCCGCTTCTTTCAATCCGGATATCTCCGGCACCGCAGCGCGTGCTCCAGTAGCGATGACGGCCTTTTTGAATTCCAACACCGTGTCGCCGACCCGAAGTTGATGGCGGCCTTGAAAGCTCGCCCTTCCGAAATAGACATCAGCTCCGAAGTCGGAGAAGCGCGCAGCCGAATCGTTGGCCGAGATCTGCGCACGTAGCCGGCGCATGCGGGCCATGACGGCGGAGAAATCAATCTGCGGCTCCTGCGCCTGCATTCCGTATTCTGCGGAAGTGCGTACCGCCTCCGCCTGGCGCGCACAGGCCAACAGCGCCTTGGACGGTACGCAGCCGTAATTCGTGCAGTCACCGCCCAGCAGGTGCGCTTCCACCAGGGCGACGCGCGCCCCCAGTAACCCACCCGCGGCGGAGGTGACCAGGCCGGCGGTACCGCCGCCAATGACCACCAGGTTGTATCTGCCTATGGGTTGCGGATTGCGCCAATTGTGAGGATGCAGATTCTGCCACCGTACGTGCTCAGAAGGGTCATCGTTTTGGACTTGCCCAGCATCAGCGTTCATTGCGGTCCTCCTCGCTCGGGCGTTCCACCACACGCTCCTGCCAAACGCGGCGGGTCCCACGACCGAGCAGGACAACAAGCGCAACCAGCGCCGCCATACCGAACAACAGCAGCCACGGGCGCCAACCTGCTGGCAGAGGTACATGCCCACCCACAACCTGGCTCAGACTGGCCACCAGTGATCCCAGGTAGACATAGAGCACCGAGCCGGGCAGCATGCCTAGCAGAGACGCCAGGACGTACTTGGCAAACTCGACGCCGGTCAACCCCAAGGCATAGTTGAGCGGCGCGAACGGCAAAAAGATCGGATCCAGCCGCATCAAGAGCACCAACCGGAAACCGTCGCGAGCCATGGCACGGTCCAAGGCCGCCAGAGGGGCTCGACCTCCAAGAAAGCGTTCCACTCGGTGGCGCCCAAGCCGGCGTGCAATCAGAAACGCGAGCGCCGCGCCAGTGAGGCTGGCAGGAACGACAATCAGCGTTCCCCAGAACGGTCCGTAAATTGCGCCCGCGCCTAGGGACAAAATTGTGCCGGGGAGCAGTGCCACCGTACTCAGGACGTAGATGAGCCCATACAGAACCGCCCCAGGGAAGCCAAGGCTGCGCACCCAGCCCAGGAAAACCAGCAGCTCGCGCTGAGCACTCCAGTCTGGAAACCCGCCGCTCATCGCGCACCAGGCGACAAGTAGGCAATCAGGTGTGGGGCCAACGTATGCAAGGCGAGAAATACAGCCATACCGAAGGCCGCGGCCAGCGGTAAGGTCACTACCCAAGCCAGAAGGATATTGAGAACGACCTTGCGCTCCACCGCTTTTCCTTGGCCAAACGCCAGCCCCATAATGGCGCCGGCGGCAACATGCGTCGTGGACATGGGTAAACCCAGCGCCGCGCCCGGCCCGACCAGGCCGGCGGTCACCAGGTTGGCGACGAAGCCTTCGCGATGGTTCATCCGGGTGACTCCGTGTGCCAGTAGGAGGGTTACCTTTTTCCCGGCCAACCAGCTACCGAGGATGATGCCGCTGGCGACCGCAAGTGCAAAAGGCCACACAGCCGGTTTCGGGGCAGTTCCGAGGGCAGCCGCGGCCAGCAACAACGCGACCATCTTTGGGCTGTCGTTGAGGCCGCGGGCAAAACTGGTTCCAGCACTGGTCAACCAATGTAGATGGTTGAGTGACAACCTCATCCCGCCTGCGGAAGTCTCGTTACATGCTGCCACCTGTACGAAGGGAACGGCTGCAAGCTCCAAGCTGGACGTCAGCACTCCTGCAGCTGCCATGGCGGGCTCCTGCAGCTGCACGCAGAGGCAATCTAAACCTTCCGGAGAAGCAGCCGACCAGAAGCGAACGAAGATGGCGGTCAGAACCAGCGCCACGACCGGGCTCAGCAGGAGGGGCAGCACCAACCGGCTCGTAAAGGAACTCCAACGAATGCCGTGCACCCCATAGGCAAGAAGGCCGACGCCCGCAATGGAGCCCAAAATGGCGTGCGTGGTAGAAACCGGCCAGCCCCGCCAACTGGAAAGGGCCACCCAGAGGGTGGCGCCGGCAATGGTGGCGAGCGCCGCTGCCAAAGAAAGCCTTTCCCCCGCGGCAAACAAGCCGGCACCGAACGTCTTCAGCATCGCGTGCGCCAGCACGGTCGAGAACAGGCTTCCCAAGCCGGTCCAGAACACCCCCCAGCGAATGGCCCGTTGCAGATCGCACACGCCACTTCCCACCAAGGTGGCCACGCCTTTGGACACATCATTAGAACCATTCGCAAAAGCGATGGCAACCCCAAGGGCCAAGACAAAGAGCAGCAGCATCATTGCAGCGTGCCTCCACAACTGGAACCGGCGCCCTCGGTGCAGGCGAAACCGTGAAGTCCCGTGGCGATGCAAACTTGTTCCAGACCGGCGAATGAGTCAAGCCTCCTGATGTCGGGCATCCCCGACCTGCCGATCTCGAGCCTCTGGTTCAAGTCGGAGTCATGGATCTGGAGGGCCATGAAGCAATGTGTGCCGGTCCCGGAGACGAGATTCAGCAACGTTTCTCCTGCTTGACCATGCCAGACGGGGTCACCGCAGCCGTCGTCGGGTTCGATCGCTTTCTCCGGCGACGCGTCCAGAAGTGGTGCCTCGTACTGGCTGGGACAACACAACCCACTCTCGGTTTTGCACGCTGCCGCCGGGAAGCTTTCGGGGACGCCATGTTCCACATCCGTCAGTTCCTCGCTGTACCCATTCATCGGCCCTCCTGAGGACGACGGCGTCCAGACCCAACTTCGCAATCTGAATAGTGTCCTTCACAGCCAAAACATTACAGAGCTGCAGAAATTGTTGATTGCGAAGCGGGTGACCCAAGAGGCCGTTTGCAGGCCACGTTGACAGGCTGCAGTTCCTCGGCCAGGGCCAGCCTAACGAGCCGAGCCGTTTCAGAAGCTTCACCAAGTTTGTTGAGGGGTGGTCATAGTCATGTTCTCCCCTCGGTCTTGGAGTCGTGGAAAACCCTATGGCGTGGTGAAGCAGAGCGGTGGGTCGTTCCACGTCGAGAGTGCGCCGAACGCCGGCAGCATATTCCGCATCTTTTTACCGCGCCACGCGACGTCCGTGGAGCAACTCGCCGAGGCCTCCAAGCAGAAGAGCTTCCTGCCTGGGACAGAAACATTGCTTCTGGTTGAAGATGACGCGGATGTCCGTAGATTGATCTGCGAGTTACTGTCCAATCGAGGCTATCGTGTGCTGGAAGCGGCCAACGGCAAAGAGGCGCTGCGCATGATCGATGCCGTGCGTGGCCTCAATCTCCTGATAACCGATGTCGTCATGCCAGACATGAGCGGCACGGAGTTGAGTCGCCAACTGCGAAGGAACTTCCCTGATTTGCGCGTCTTGTATATCTCCGGTTCTTCCGAAAGCGAGGTCCCAGGGGACTTGGATGGTTCCTTTGCCGAGTTTCTACAGAAACCGTTCACCCCGGAGGATCTGGCTCGGAAAGTGCGTGTCGCTTTGGAGGGGCCGTCGTTGGCTGCCTGGGCCTGAATGTGGAGTGGAATTAAAATCCACGGTCATTGACAACCCAAGTGGCCATTGGCAGCAACCAATGCAGGATGGCTCTGTTCGAGGGAAAACGATGCCGCAGAAGCACCGTCCAAAGAAGTTCAATGCCATCAAGGAAGTGAAGCGGCGTGCACGATTGAGCGTGGGTGTTCCCCCGTCTGTGCGCGTGGCTGATGCGGGAGAAAAGCGGAGACGACAGTCGGAGCGTCCTAAACACAAACCGGACCTGCAGCAGCTACTCGACGGCAATCAGGTTTGAGGGGAATCACATTATGAGCATGCGATACGGCAGTGGCATTGGACTGGGCAGCATTCTGGCCGTCGTCCTGTCTTGGACCCGCAACCACGATCTGCTCTGGGCCGTCATTGACTTTATTCTCGGTTGGATCTATGTTATTTACTGGTTTTTAACCCAATATCATTTCATCTCGATTCGTCTGGGCTGAGACGCCATCGCCCTGGGGGAAAAGCGTCGAGCGCGGCTGTTTCGAAGTTTCGCGAAGCTGTCATGGCAGGCGCGTTTACGCACGAATCGAGGTATGGGCTGGAATGGGGGGACGATCTTGCCCGCCAGCGTAAGCCATCCTCGTTGCGCGCGTGAAGCTACCGCTTGGACTGTCCTTGGCCCGATCTTCAGCCCGCACGGGGCTAGTTCTTGGAGCTTCAACCCGCTTTGAAAGCGGGGATGCCGGGCGACTCGCCAAACAGTGACTGGGGCTGTACCTGATTGGCCACTGCCATGCGTTCCGCCAGCGCTTCATAATCCGCCCTGGCAAAACCGACCACACTCTGCTCAATCATGCCATTTGCGCCGATCCAGAAGACGGAGGGTACATGGGTCAGCCCGAACCCGTTGCTGGCGGAATACTGCGGCGCCGGATCGAGTACCACGGGGAAGTCCACTTCATAACGTTGCAAAAACGTTGCGGTAGCCGAGGGATCGTCCTGCGAAACGCCGATCAACTGCGCGTGTCGCCCTCCGAAATCGCGCTGCATACGGGCCAGCCAGGGCAGCGCCATCTGGCACACCGGACAGCTCACTTTAAAAAAAACCAGTGCCAGGGCTCCCCGCTGCAGCGCGTCGTGCAAGCGGAACGGAGAAGCATCAGGGAACAAGAGGTCGATTTGGGGAACACGGGTACCGCGGGCCAGAGCCGCCATGGACACCTCCGAAACTGCACGCCATTTTCCAGTTTAAACCGGGGTGATGCAGCAGAACGGGGCAGCCCGGTATCAGCCCGGCGCCTGAACTGGGGTGGCGGGGTGATGACGGAACGACCGGCGCAACTCGGTCACGATCTCATGCGCCGCCTGACGGGCTTCGTCACGCTGCTCCGGAAGAAACGAGATGGCGCCGACGCGGGCATGGCCGCCGCCGCCGTAGCGTTCGCAGATGGCGGCCAGGTTCTCCATCTCTGGAATGACATTCCAAGGATTCGACCCGACCGAGACCTTCATACGAAATGTGCTGCGACTCAGGCCGACGTTGTAGATGGCGCTGGGATGCAGAAAATAGGGCACAAATTTGTTGTAGCCCTCAAGATCCTCGTCGCTGACGTCGAAATACACGACCCCGTCGCGACATTCGCTTCTGCTGGCAATGACGTCGAGCGATTCCCGGTGGCGCTGGAGCAGGGGTTGCAGCTCGGCCTGCACGTACGGTTGTGCGACCAGAGCCGCCAGTGGCAAGGTGGTGAGGTCGGGGATGACCCGCTTCAGGAACCCGGGATCGCGCGCGCCTTCGATGGCGAGGGTGAGCTGCATGGCGGGTTCGCCCAGGGCCACGGCGGACGCCGCGCTCTCGTAAACAGCGCCGTCAATGCGGTCCGCCCAATGAATCAGCTCGGCATGGGGCGTCGGGTCAAACCCGAAGCGCAGGCGGGTGATGTCAGCGATCAGCTCGGTGCAGGAACGATAGGCGGGATCGCAAAATTTCTGCGGACTCTGCTCGCGCTGAAAATGTGCGGCGTCATCCGGGCTGAGAAAGGCGCTCTGGTGATGATCAAACCACCAGGTGACGCGTGGATCGGGGCTGTATTTGAAGTCCACCACGGCGTTGTCGTCAGCGTTGAATTCAGCGGGGTCGAAAAGGGCGGTGGCTTTGTGGGTCAGGCCGCAAAACTCGAACGTGGCGTCGGCATGGACCCTGCGTGCATAGAATGCCGCGAAGAGCGCGGCGGAGGCAGCCCCGTCGAAACACTTGTCATGATGAAATACTCGCACTCGTCGCACAGCCACCTCGAGACGTGACGCGGGAAAACCGCCGGTACAGCCATAAAATCGGAGAGCACCCGGGCGTCTCGGATGCTGTCGGAAGACCCCATAGAATGGGTGGCGTGCGACGGTTTGTCAAGGTGGGTGCGAGCGTGAATCGCGATGGTGGGTGATGCCGGAAGCGGCACCGGGCGCGCGAACAGCACCACCCGCATCTCGCGGCGGCAGGTTCGACCGCGGGGGGCCGCTCCTCGGCGCGTCAAGCAGCTTCCCGTAAATTCTCCCCTTCGGAACCCAACTGCTTCACCAGCTTGTTATACATTCCGAGAATCAGGAAGGGGGCGGCCCACTGACCGACGAACAGCGCTGCTTCATCGCGTCGGGTTGCTTTCAGGACGGCCGAGATCGTCATGGAACTCAGCGCGGCGAGAAGGTAGCCGCCGGAGGGGATGCGTGCGGTTTGCCGCTCGACCGCGCGGGTGAGGTCACCTTCTTTGCCATACCTGCTGCTCTGACTGGGATTGATTTCCATTTTGCAACTCCTGGTTGTATCGCCTCTTCGGCTGTGCCCTCAGATGCCGCGCCATGGCGTCGGGTTGGGAGCGAGTGTCGGCGACGTCCTGCAGTTTGTGGCCCACGCCAGTCTTTGTCCTCACGTACAATCAGGGTTTCCTGGAGCACAGCTACGTGATCGTTTATGAATGTCACCAAAGGAAGTCTGGGCTGGATTGAAGTGATCTGTGGTCCCATGTTCAGCGGGAAAAGCGAGGAGCTGATTCGCCGCCTGCGGCGTGCGGAAATTGCCCGGCAGCGCGTACAGATCTTCAAGCCCGGCATTGATCAACGCTACTCCGAAGATCACATCGTGTCGCACAGCGACTTGCGGATCCGCTCCGAGGCGGTGCGCGATGCCGCCGAAGTGCAGGCTCGGCTGGATGTGCGCACCGAAGTCATCGGTCTGGACGAAGCCCAATTCCTGGGGGCGGATCTGGTCGCCCTGGTTGTGCGTCTGGCTGACATGGGGAAGCGCATCATCATTGCCGGCCTGGATACCGACTATTTGGGGCGTCCCTTTCATCCCATTCCGGAGCTGCTGGCCGTCGCCGATGAGATCGTCAAAACCCTGGCGATTTGCATGCAATGTGGCAATCCTGCCAAGCATACGCAACGTCTGGTTGCGAGTGCCGACCTGATCGTCGTGGGGGCGGCCGGCCTTTATGAGGCCCGATGCCGGCGCTGTTTCGAGCCCAATTTGAGCTCCGAATCCGTCTCTGCGGCGCGCGCCGGGACAACCTAAGTGGGATCGCCTCTGAGTCCGCCATGAAGGCGGCGTTATACTGCGCGAAGAGGTAGTCATGCGCTGGCACGCTCGCGATGCTGCGGCGTTGGAGGGGAAAAGGAGTCCAGGGGGGCGCTGGAAGGGAGTGGGTTGCGCCGTGCTGCTGACAGTCCTGGTCGGACAGCTTCATGCCGCTCACCGCGAACCAACCGACGATGAGAAGCTCATGCTCATCCGCGGCGTGGTTGCCGAGATCGGACTGGCGCGCCTGCCGTTTCCCCGCGGGACCAAACCGATTGAACTGAATGCGCCCGACGGACGCATCCTGAACCTGGCTTACCTGCAACAGGAAACGATCAACCGTCTTCCCGCGGTGCCGTTGGGTGGGAGAGTCATCATCACCGCACTCAAGTTTCGTGCCGACAAGCTGATCCTTGACGTCAATGGGGGGCTGGGCGACAAGAAGAAGTGGTATGAGCACATCGAGGTAGGTTTGGGAAATCGCACCGCGCCGCTCACCTCCGCCGGCCAGCGGGCGGTGGGTGCGCAGATCGTGCTGCGTTTCCCCGGCGGAATCCCGCCGCTCACCACTGCCGAGATCAAGCGGTACCTGGCCCCGTTGATTGATTGGAACTTGAAGAAGGCGGCGGAAATTCGTGCCTCGACCCTGCCTGCTCCCTTGCGCAGCGCCATCCAGGAACACCATGTGCTGGTCGGCATGGATACCGATATGGTGATCGCCGCGCGCGGTCGCGCGGACGAGAAAGTGCGGGAGCGTGACCCGCAAACCGGCGATGACTACGAAGACTGGGTCTATGGGAAACCGCCGGCAGCGACGGAGTTCGTCCGCATCGAAGGGGATCGAGTCATTCAGATTACGGACTTCAGCGCGGACGGAGTGAAAACGGTTCGCACCAAGCCCGAGGTGGTGTTTGTCGACGCCCCTTCAGCGCCGACGCCGGCTTCGGCCGGCGCGCCAGCCGTGCCCGCACAGCAGTCCGTGCCCACGCTGCGCAGGCCAGGCGAGGTCGGATCCAATCCGGCGCCAGCACCCGCCGCTCCGGTCTACCTCCCCGGCGGCCCGCCGCCTGATGCCGCCCATCCCGGCGCGCCACCACCCCGTTAGGGACGTGGGTCGCGTGCCACGCCCCCTTACTGCTTGCGGCCCTCCACGCGGGCGGCAATTCGTCCGTCCACAAAGCGGATGTCGAGGATGTCGCCCGGAACAAGGGCACTGCCCTGCACCACGAGACGGCCCTGGGCATCGAAGACAAGTGCGTAACCGCGTTGCAGGAGCGCGAGTGGGTTGCGTTCCACCAAAATGCTGCGCAACGCGGCGAGGCGCGTGCTCCGCCGGGTGAGTTCCAGGCGATAGGCAGTGAGCAGGGCGGTCGTGTGCGTTGTCAGGGTGTGACGGACACCCGCCAGGCGGGCGCGTACGTCATGGTGCTGAATGCGCGTGACAACAATGTCCAACTGTCGACGCCGCTGCGCCATGTGTCGTTCCAGGGCGTGACGCAGTCGGAATGTCAGGTCATCCAGTTGTTGCACATTTTGGCTTAAGCGGCTGCGGACAGTCTCAAAAGCGCGATGCCGTGTGAGGTCAGCCAAGTCATGGCGGTGCTGCAGCAAGCTGTAGCGCATCGCCTGCAACAGACGTAGTCGTCGCGCCGTTCCTTCTTCGATGAAGTCCTGCTTGGCACGGACAACCAGTTCAGCGGCCGCACTCGGGGTGGGAGCGCGCAGGTCGGCTACGAAGTCCGCAATCGTGAAATCGGTCTCGTGGCCCACCGCGGAGATAACCGGAATGGGGGAGGCCGCGATGGCCCGTGCGACGCGCTCGTCATTGAAAGGCCACAGGTCTTCTAATGATCCGCCGCCCCGGCCAAGGATGAGAACGTCCGGACGCCACGCCGACATTTCGGCGAAATGAGCCAGTGCCTGGCAGATCTCGCCCGCCGCAGCCTCCCCCTGCACCTGCACCGGAAACAGGCGCAGTTCAAGGTTGGGAAATCGTCGCTGCAGAATGTGCAGCATGTCGGCGATGACCGCGCCACGAGGAGAAGTGATCAGGCCAAGACGGCGTGGTAGCGTCGGCAACGGGCGCTTGCGCTCTGCTGCGAACAAGCCTTCCGCAGCGAGTTTGGCCTTGAGCTGTTCAAAGGCGAGTTGTAGACCGCCCTGTCCGCGCGGTTCCACCACCTCCACGTAGCACTGCAGATCGCCGCGCGCTTCATAAATGCTGATGCGGCAGCGCACCAACACCTGCAGACCGTCCTGCAGGCGAAAGCGTTGCAGGCGGGCAAACTGCGCGAAGTAAACGGCACGGATCTGGCCGCTATCGTCCTTGAGCGTGAAGTAAATGTGCCGGGCGGCGGAAATCTTGAGATTGGAGATCTCACCTTCCAGCCAGACATTGAAATACTCCCGTTCCAAACTCTGCCGCACCCGGGCCAGCAGGGCGCTTACCGTCCAGATGGTGCGCGCTGGGGGGAAGAGCAGTTCCGGCTGGAGTTCGGAGGGCATGGTAACGATGCTAGCAAAGGCCCCAGTGCAGCGCCGGGTGGAGCAGGGCCGGTGCGGACTCCACCCGTTCGGGGTGGGGCCAAAGCACGATCAGTGCTTGTTTGCAGAGGCGCGGCACGCTATAGTTCAACCGCATTTGTATCCAGCGGTTGAGACACGCGGCGGTTAGCGGTTGTTTTATAAGCGTGCATTCCTAATTTTAAGCTTGTTGGGGACATTCTCCGGCGGGCAGCTTGGCGCCCAGACGGCTCGCGTATCAGTCCCGCATGTGGCTACGCCTCGCGGACTGAGTGCCCTTCTGGCTGCCGACGTGCCGGACGGCATGGTGGCCGTGGAGGGCTTCATGCAGCACGACCCGCGCGAGGGCGTGCCGGTATCCCAGAAAACCCGCGTCTATCTCGGCTACGACGACCACGCCTTCTACGCCGTTTTCCATTGTCGCGACACCCGACCCGAGGAGATTCGCGCTCACATCAGCCGACGCGATGCCATTCTGCAGGACGACTACGTCGGGGTGGCTCTGGACACCGACTTGGGACATCAACGGGCACTCCTGTTCGAGGCCAACGCCCGGGGCCAGCAGCAGGATGGCGTCCTGCAACAATCGGTCATTGACGCCCAGAAAAATTCCGTGCGTTATGACATCGAAGCGGCCGACTACAGTTTTGACACGGTGTGGCACTCCGCGGCGACGATTCGGCCGGACGGCTACCGGGTGGCCATTGCCATCCCTTTCAAGAGCCTGCGGTTCCCCACCCGGCCGGTCCAGGACTGGGGTATTCTCCTGCTGCGTTTTATCCCGCGCAACGGTGAGCTGAGTTATTGGCCGACCGTGACCCGTTCCGTCAACGGCCTGCTGACCCAGGAAGGACGCGCCGAGAGCCTGAGCCATCTCGAGACGCCGCACAATCTGCAACTGGTGCCCTACGGGCTATTTCGCTCGGATCACGTTCTTGATCCGAATAGCGGTGTCTACGCCAATCATTTTCTCGACCAGCGCGCGGGGTTGGATGCGAAATACACATTCCTGACCAACTTCAACCTGGACTTGACCGCCAATCCCGATTTCAGTCAGGTCGAGTCGGACAGCCCGCAAGAGACGACCAACCAGCGTTACGAGGTGTATTTCCCGGAAAAGCGTCCCTTCTTTCAGGAGCGGTCCGACCTGTTCCAGACCCCCGGGTCGCTGTTCTTCAGCCGGCGCATTCTCGACCCGGAGTTGGGTGCACGGCTGACCGGCCGCAAGGGACGGACCACGCTGGGCGCGCTCTGGACGGACGACCGGGGCCCGGGGGAGGCGTTGCCGGCCGGGGACCCGCGCGCCGGCGCGCGCGCCAACTTCTTTGCGGTGCGGGGCCAGCACGATTTCTGGAGCGACTCCAGCATCGGGACGGAATGGACGGAACGCGACTTCCTGGACCGGCACAACGATGTGTTCAGCCTGGATCTGCATCTTCGTCTTTCAACAGCCCTGCGACTGTCGGCGCAGGCGATGCAGACCTTGACGCGCGGCCACAGCGCGGCGAGTGAGGGCATGGATTACGCGCCGGGCATCAGCACCACCACGGCCGGTGCGCCCTGGCAGTCGGCGGCTGGATACAATGCCAGCCTCAACTATGCCAGCCGTACCTGGGAGGCGGATGCGTCCTACAACGACCTCGCCCCGCGTTTTCAAGCCGACCTGGGTTTCATTCGCCGTACCAATATCCGCGACTTCCGTGCCGGCGTTCGACGCAATTTCTGGGGTCGCCGCCGTTTTGCGCTGGCGCAGCCCATCCTCACCCTGCGGCGCAATTACGATCACCGCGGCGTGGTGGAGGACGAAACGATCGGCGTCGGTGCATTTATCGTCCTGGCGCATGACGCCCGCCTGCAACTACACCAGAACCATTATTTCGAACGCTACCTCGGGTTGCCGCTGCAAACCAACCTTTCGACCGTGAACATCGACAGTCCTGCCTGGGGCTGGCTGAGCGCCGCAGCCACTTACTGGCATGGGTCGCAGATCAACTACTATCCGGCAGCGGGCCTCGCTCCATTCACCGGCGCCTACCAGTTTGGCGCGATAAGCTTGATCGTGCGTCCGACCGCGCGTTTGGAAGTTGACAACATTTATTTCGGAACGCGGTTGCATACACGGGGCCCGGGCGGGAACATCTTCAATGATCACGTCGTGCGCAACGAAGTGCAATATCAGTTCACGCGCGCTTTTTCGCTGCGGACGATCTTCGACTATCACAGTACGCTTCCCAGCCCGCGTTTCACCGCCATCCCCTACGCCAAGCGATTCAACGGCGACGTCCTGTTGACTTACCTGATCAGTCCCGGAACCGCACTCTACCTCGGCTACGACAACCTCAACGAAAATTACCTGCACCCGCTGCAGTTCGATCCCAACAGCGGGGAGTTGGCTCGTGGACCGCAATTCGTGACCAGCGGGCGGCAGTTCTTTCTCAAGCTGTCGTATCTGTTCCGGTTTTAGGCCGGCGGGACGAAGCGTGGCCGCAGATCGGGGCTTGGGTGCAGGTCATGGCCGACTCTGGGTGATTCGGGGAGAGCCGGGAATGCTGCCCTATCCGGCGCACCATGGGCTTGGATAGACTGCATGCACCACCGTTTGGCCCCCTTATGCTCTTGACCCGGCCAGAACTCGACCGCCTGCGAGGGCGGCTGCTCACCTGGTACGATGCAACGCGCCGCGATCTTCCGTGGCGGCGGCGGCCCCGGGCGAGTGATCCTTATGCCATCTGGGTCTCGGAGGTGATGCTGCAACAGACGCAAGTGGCGGTGGTCATCCCCTATTACGAGCGTTTTTTGAAGCGCTTTCCCAATGTGAAGCGCCTGGCGGCAGCGGAGGAAGTCGAGGTGCTCGCCCTCTGGAGCGGACTGGGCTACTACCGGCGTGCGCGCCAGCTCCGTGCGGCAGCCGTCGAGATTGGCCGGCGCCACGCGGGCCGGTTTCCGAGGGCTTTCGAGGCGCTGCTCGAACTACCAGGCATTGGACGCTATACGGCCGGTGCGGTGCTCAGCATGGCGCATGGAGTGGCGGTGCCGGCGGTGGACGGCAATGTCGTGCGCGTTTATCGCCGCATGATCGGAGGATCCGAGGTGCGCTTACGACCGATTGAAGCGGCGGTCGCGCTATGGGTGGATCCGCTTCGGCCGGGAGACTTCAATCAAGCGCTGATGGAACTGGGCGCAACGGTTTGTACCCCGCGCACTCCGAACTGCCATTCCTGCCCGCTGCAACCCATGTGCCGGACGCGCGGCGAGGGCGGGCCGGCCACCCGCAAACAGGCGAAACTGCGTTCCCTCACGCCGCGATACGCGCTGCAGCAACGCACGACGCGCCGCGGGCTGGTGGTGGGGTTGGTACAGCGGTCGCCAACCGCGGCGCTCATGCCCGGCATGTGGGAGCTGCCACCTCATTCAGGGGTGGGAAGCGTCCTGGGCACGGTGACGCACGCCATTACGACATCGCGCATTCGCGCCGAGATCGTGGCGCCTGCAACCGGCAAGCGGCCTCCGGCAGGGAAGTGGATGCGGAAAGAAGAAGCACTGACCGCCCCCTTGACCGGTCTTACCCGCAAGGTGCTACGACGGTTTTTGGGTTGGGGATGACATGGTCCGACGATCGGAGGACCGAGGGTTGAAAGCCGCCACAAGCGACGGACGCGGGCGGTTTGAACCCTTCCTGACTAAGGTCGGCCTTCGCACCCTGGCTTAGCCCTCAGTGGGTCCGCGCAGTTCCTGTTTCCATGCGAGAAGCTTGGCGGCACGGCTTTCTTCTTCAGCTTCGGGAATCATGCCTTTGCGCTGGTACAGAATGGAGAGGCTGGTGCGGCCCAGTGGGTCGTCCGGGGCCATGCGGATGAGTTCCTGGGCGGCGTGAATGCCCTCGTCCCAACGTTCGGCGTGCACGCATGCCTGCGCCAGCCCGTGCAGCGCATCTAGGAAGCCGGGATCAAGCTGCAAGGCCTCGCGGTAACGTGCGATAGCCTCCTCGTAGTGTCCCTCGGCGAGGGCCTCCACGCCGGCATAGTACAGGTCCTCGGGAGAAACCTGGGAAGGGTCGCGCATGACGTGCCCAAGTATGGCAGGTTGCCGCGCTCATTGAGCCTCCAGCCCGGAGTTCAGGACGAAAAAGGCGGGCGACGGACGCGGGACGGTGGTCGGTCGCGCAGTGACGCAGATTACAATGCCCGCATGCTCTCCGCGTTGCGCTTTCTCTGGCAGGTAAGCCGAGGCCACCGCCTCCGGCCGTGGCGCAGCCCGTTGTTGCGCTGGCGCTTGGAGACCTACTCGGGGAAGCAGGCGGGGGCGATCGGAGCGGGCGTGTTCCTGAAATTTGTCTGGCACGAGCGGCGCAATCTGCTGCGTTTCCTGCGTTGGACTGGCCAGATGGAGCGCTATCGCCGCCTGAGCCGTCATCCCGCCCAGTCCGGAGCAGCCGGCCCCGACGAAGGACGCTGACCACAGCGTTCGCTCGTGTGCAGCTTGACGACAGCGGGCCAGGTCCGTACGTGGGGCCTTTGCCTTCCGGAGCCCGACGACGTAGGATCTGAGCGCAAGACTTGGGCGTCTGCAGGTTCGAATTTCTGGGAGGCCGTGCTTGTACCGTAACACCGGCTGCATTGTTCGATCGGTTTCATTGATGTTGGTGGCGGCGTTTGCTGTTTTTCTAACGCCTTCCGTGCGATCGCAGGCGACCACGGGACTTCCGCGGCCTGCGTTGCTGGAACTGGGGGCGCCCGAAGACTTCAACCTGGCGCCCGGCCAGCAGGTCACCTTGGCCACGGCAGCGCTGCAATCCGGCGCGGATTACTCGTTTGAGATCAGCCTGGCGGATCCGGGAAGTCTGACCCCGCGCGCAGAGCTGACATCCCGCGCCATCGCCTCGCCGATCACGTTCAACGTGGTGCCAGCCGAGATTTATCAGCAACAACCGCGGTTAACCGTGAGCATCGCCCTACCGGGTGATCCGGTGGTGGCGAAAGGTCTGCATGCCGGCGATCCCGGTATGTACGCCCTTCTGCGTGCCCTGCAGGCCGGCCCGGGCAGTGTGACGTTGCGGGCTGCGAGCGGAGCGGACCTGCATCCGCTGCATGTGCGCCTCGCCCTGCGTCCAGTGAAGGAGGATGGAACGGACTCCCTTCAATTGGTGCCCAATACGGCGCGCGATTGGCAGCATGCCGCGCCGATGCAGCTGGGCAAGACGGTCTTCGGCGCCGCAGATGACATTGAGTACCTTTACAACACGCAGGAGGGAAAAACAGGCTGGCAGTGGCTGACCTTCGACGTACCTGCGGGCAAACCGCAACTGGTGTTTTTCGAGCTCGACATTCTCGACCGTGATATCCCCGTCAATCTCAAGCTGTACCGCCAGGAGGACGGCCCGGATGGACGGCAGCTCGTTGAGTACAAGCGCGGCTCCGACCCCACCGAGATCCGTCACGACGATCAGGCCGACGAGTTGGTGGGGTTCAAGTTTCTCAGCCGGGTGATCACGCCCGGACGTTACTTCCTCAGCGTTAAAGCCAATCATCCACAGTGGAGTCTGCGCACGCATCTGTTCGACGTGCCGCCCTACAGTGATCCGCGCCGCGCGGCAGAGGTTGCGATGCGCTACTTGGTGGACATCGGCGACTCGTTCTTCAGCAACATTCCCCGCAAGGGTGCGGTGCGCACGCGGGCGGAGAATGTGACCGACGAGACCGAGCGGTGTCTGACCTGCCATCCGGCGCATTTCACGATGCTGGCAACGCTGACCGCCGTGCGCCACGGCTATACGGTCGCCAACTCTCCGGAATTCAAGTTCATGGTGGATCGGCTATACAACGCCCCCGCTCCGTTTTACGGATTTCCGGGGACCTACTGGATGCGCTGGGACCTCGCCCCCGCCAATAGCATCAGCCGCCTCGGCGAGATGCTGTCGTTTTATGAAGACTCGGTCAGTCATCGCCTGACCGAGACACCGGGGCACACCGCCGGTTACTTGCGGCTGGCTTACGATGCGCGCTCGCGGCTGCCGCGCGCCGACGCGGTCCATTACATGGACAAGTTCCAGCCCACCAAGACGCGCAATTTCGAGTTTGACGGCAACCGGCCGATCAGCGACTTCCGCGTCGCCACCGACTCCTGGTACGTGTTGGACCGCTTGGCGCGCCTTGATCATGACGGCGCCATGGCGCGGTCGGCGGCGCACTTAAAAACCCTGCTGACCAGCACCTCAACCAATGACCTCGAGGACCTGGTGGAACAGACCAAGGGCCTGGTGCTGACGCATGACCCGGCATTTCAACCGCTGATTCGCGCCAATGTCGCCAAGATTCTGGCGCGGCAGCACACGGACGGCGGCTGGGTGACGGCGGAGTACATGTCGAACGAGCAATTCTTCGATGCCGCCGTCCGCGCCCCCTTTGAAAAGCCCTCCGATCCCAGCCTCCAGTTCATGACCGGCGAGGTGCTCTATACGCTCTCGCAAGCCGGGGAAAACCCGAACGATCCGCGGGTTCAGAAAGCGCTGCATTGGCTGCTGGCGCGTCAGCGCGATTTCGGCGGCTGGCTGGACAACAAGGGCGAACTGTTTCTGATGCCGCACCTTGAAACCAGTTGGGCGGTGATGGGCCTGGCGCAGATGTTTCCCGAGCATGGCGGGCCGGTCGTAGCTGCCCCGCCAGCGCCGACCGATCTTGGCAGAGTGCCCGTCGATCAACTGCGGCTGGCGCCCACGCTCGACTGGCTCGATCAACTCTGGTATCACCACGATGCAGCGACGGTGCGGGCAGTTCTGCCACTCCTGCGCAGCCGCGAACCCTTGCTGCGTGCCGCCGCCGCTGCCGCGCTGGGACGGATGGCGGTGGATGCACCCGACGCTGCCGCCTTTGACGTCTGCGTGCCGCCGCTGGCGCATTTATTGGCGGATCCCAACAAGCTCGTCAACGGGGCGGCGGCGTGGTCCTTGCGTCAGCTCGGCAACCTCGGTCTGGGCGTGGATGCCGTGCGGACAGCGCTCGACAGCCGCGACGATTACGCCCGGCGCGGTGCCGCGCGGGTGTTTTACCAGTACTGGTATCACATGACGGATCGCGAGGACATGGCCCGCGACCTGGTACGCCATGTGTCCGATCCGGACATGCTGGTGCGCATTGAGGCGCTGAAGTCCTTGTGGCGCTGGTGGTATCGCACGCCGGACTTTGCGTTGCGGAGGCAGATTGAGGGCGCCTTTCTCCAGGCCGCCGGCCGCCGCGAGGAGCATCCGCTGGTGCGCCTCAATGTGGCGCAGGCGATCTATAACATCCTCGATGAGAACACGGTGCAGTTTCACAAGAACTGGCTGCGCACCCTGCCACTGCAGGCGGACCGGGACCGCGCCGAGGCGGCCCGCATCTCCGAGGTGGAACGGCCCCTGGCCCGGGAGTTGTCGAGCGCGCTTTCCGGAACCAATGTCGCGGCGCAACAGACGGTCCTGACGGCGCTCGATTATTACTTCCTGCGCGGCGGCATCGGCAACGACTACGACCCGATCACGTTCTACGATCGCAGCGCCGCCGAAACGATGGCCCATGCGCTGCTTCCCTTGTTGCAGTCTTCTGATCCGGTCATTGCCGGCAAGGCGATGGAAGCCTTGGCGGTGGCCCGCGAGGCGCGCGATCCGCAGTTGTTACTGGCGGTCATCGAACACTTGAAATCGTCAGATCCCCATCTGCGCGAGGTTGCGGAAGAGGAACTGAGCCGGATACCGACCCAATACGCGCCCGGTTCGGCTTGGAAGGCCGAGGCTTCGTCTCGCCCTTCGGGCGGCCAGTCCACCGCGGTCCCCGCAGGAGGGGGACATGCACAATGACCCGCTGGACGACGCTTTGGATCGCCGCCGCGTGTTTAGTGGCTGCCCTGGTTCTTCCCCCGAGGTGCCCCGGGTTTGCGCAAGCTCCGGCGGCAGGGTCGGGAAGGGAAGTTCTCTCCGCTCTCGAGGCCGTGCTCACCCATGGAACCCCGGACGCCCGGGCCAGTGCGCTCGAGTGGATTGCACGCGATCCGCAGGTGCAGGTGTTTGGGCTGGAACCCACGATTTTTGACGCACTGAGCGATGCGCACGCGGCGGTGCGCGACCGGGCGCTGGCCAATTTGGGATGGATTTATGAACGCGACCCCCGTGGCGCTGCGGGCCAGCGTGCCGACGCGGCGATCAGCGCCGCCTTGCGCCAGACCAGCGATCGGCCGCAGCGCCTGGCGGCGGTGGACCTTCTGCGCGCCGCCGCCGGGACACCAGACGGCAGCCTGCTGCAGCAGCCGTCGATGCGACATTGGGTAGCTGCCCTTCTGGCCGACCCGTTGTCTGCCCTTCGTGCCGACCTGCTGCCGGTGGTGCAGGCATCCTCCGGGTTGCGCCAGGATTCGGAGGTGATTGCGGCCCTTGGGCGGACGCTGGAAGACGACAGCCTGAGCGTGCGCAGTGACAGCGCGGATCTGTTGCTGGCCATCCTGCGCAACGGAAGCCCACCCGCGGCGCGCCAAGTTCGTCCGCTTTTACTGCACGCCCTCGCCAGCAACGACCCCAACGTGCAACTGCGTATCTCGCGGGCAATGGGTTTGCCGGTACCCCCGCCCGTGGCGGCCCCGCCCGTGCTTTCGCTTTCGGGCGAGCACTTGGTGGCGGCCGATGTGCCCTTCGACTTCAACTACTACACCGCCTTCGTTCAGCCGCTCTTCGTCAAGAAATACAACAACGAAGCGTGTGTGGACTGCCACACCCCGGCCAGTCGCACGGTCGGCAAGTTTCACCTGCTGCCCCCCAATGCGGATGGGCGCTACACGCTCGCCCAATCGCGTACCAACTTCGTGTCGCTGCTGTCGGTCATTGACCGCGCCCATCCCGATCAGAGTCGCTTGTTGCTGAAACCGCTGGATCCACGCGCCTCCGAGGGCCGCCAGCGGGGCCTGACGCACGATGGTGGAGTGGAATGGAGCAATGCTCTCGATTCCGACTTCCAGATGATGCGTGATTGGCTGCGCGGCGCCAGACTGGAAACGCCGCCTGACAAGCAGCGCGATTTCGCATTTTTTGCATCCCGTGTGGAACGTATTTTTCCCACCCCCGGGCCGGACGGGTTCGCCTGCATCAATTGCCATTCGACGCACGCCATTCTCCATCTGGAGTCCCCGGCCACGCGGGATGGCCAACTCTCAGTCGAACAGTTGCGCAACAATTATGAGGCGGCCCACCGCGTCATCGACGCCGCCGCACCGAGCAATAGCTTCATCGTCCGCAAGCCGACCAGCTTGCGGGAAGGCGAGCCCGGCGGTCTATCCCACGCCGGTGGTATCCGCTGGCCGGAGAAGAAGGACTCCTGGCAGTACAAGGCGCTGCTGGGCTGGATCGGCCAACCCAATCTGGACGCCCCTTAACATTGGCCGAGGAAACGGTGGGCGGCGGAGCGAGCACCGCTTCGGGTCTGGAGCCTTGTTTTCTGGGCCGGGGATGCGCCAGCGACTACCATGGATGTCATGCCCGCCGCGATCCGCTGTTCCAACTTGCGCAAGACCTATGACGGCCAGGTCGAAGCGGTGCGCGGGTTGGATCTCGAAGTGGCCGTCGGCGAGTGCTTCGGCTTGCTGGGCCCCAACGGCGCCGGTAAGACGACAAGCATTGAGATCCTCGAGGGATTGCTCGAGGCGACCTCGGGCGAGGTGGAGATCCTCGGGCGGACGTGGAAGCATCACCGGCGGGAACTACAACAGATGCTGGGGGTTTCGCTGCAGGAGACCCGTCTCTCGGAGAAGCTGACCGTGCGGGAGACGGTCGCCCTCTTTGCCAGCTTTTATCGCCGTCCGCAGCCGGTGGACACGGTCTTGGAGACCCTGTCGCTGACAGAGAAACGGGACGCTTGGGTCGGCAAGCTTTCTGGTGGGCAGCGACAGCGCCTGGCTGTGGCATGCGCGCTGGTGGCTGATCCGCAACTGTTATTTCTCGATGAACCGACCACGGGCCTCGATCCGCAGAGTCGGCGGCAGCTGTGGGAGGTGGTCCGCGAGTTGCAACACCAGGGCCGAACCATCCTGCTGACCACGCACTACATGGATGAAGCGGAACGCCTTTGCGACCGGTTGGCGATCATGGACCACGGGCGGGTGATGATCTCCGGAACGCCAGCCGAACTGATCGCGCAGGTGGGCGGCCATCATGTGCTCGAGTTTTCCGTCGCGCCGGGCAGTGCATCTGAGAATGGAGGCCGGGAGCCCGTTTCCGACGCGATGCTGCGGCGGCTGCCTGGAGTGCAGGGCCTGCACCGTGACGACAGTCGGGTTGCCCTGCACGTCGCGGAGCCACATGCCACTATTCCTGCGCTGCTGGAGATCTTGCAGCGCCATGGTCAGGAGTTGGCCCATTTGTCCACGCGTCAGGCGAGCTTGGAAGACGTTTTTGTGAAGCTGACCGGACGCCATCTGCGGGAGGATTGACCATGCCCGCCGTGCCCCAGCCGATCACGACAGAGAACCGGCCCCGACGTCCTGTGAACGGACGCTTCAGCAGCTACCGCCAGCTTCTGCTGGCGCGCATGAAGGAGCTGTATCGCGAGCCGGAGCTGATCTTCTGGATTTTTATTTTTCCGGTGCTGTTGGCGGGAGGACTCGGCGTTGCCTTTCGCGCCCATGCTCCCAGCCCGACCGCCGTCGCCATTGTGTCCGGCCCAGGGGCTGCGCGCGCCCGCGCGCTCATTGCCGACGACCTGAATTTGCAGGTGAGCGTGCTGCCGGCGCCTGTGGCACTCAATGACTTTCGCTTTGGCCGCGTTGCATTGGTCGTGATTCCCGGTCCGCAGGGGCAGTACACATTTCGCCTGGATCCCGCCCGATCGGAGAGCCAGTTGGCCCGCCTGCAGGTCAACAACGCCCTGCAACAGGGCGCAGGCCGCCGCGATCCGATTTCAGTCGGCGATCAGGTGGCGAGCGAATCCGGGTCCCGCTACATTGATTTCTTGATTCCCGGCCTGCTCGGCATGAACCTGATGAACTCCGGCATGTGGGGCGTCGGCTTTGCCTTGGTCGAGATGCGACAACGCAAGTTACTGAAGCGCCTGGTGGCAACGCCCATGCCGCGCAGCCAGTTTCTGGCGGCATTGGCCACCAGCCGGTTGGTGCTGATGCTGGTCGAGATGGTCCTGTTGCTGGGCATTGGCGTGCTCGGTTTCCGAATGCAAATCCTGGGATCGCTGCTGACCATCGTGGTGGTGGGGGCGGTCGGAGCGGTGTCCTTTGCCGGACTGGGACTTCTCGCTGCCTGCCGCGCGCAGAAGATTGAGAGCGTCAGCGGGCTGATCAACGCTGTCATGATGCCGATGTGGGTATTTTCCGGCGTGTTCTTCTCCTACCAGCGGTTTCCCTCCATGTTGCAGCCCCTGATCCGCGGGTTGCCGTTGACAGCGCTCAATGACGCGCTGCGTGCCGTCATCCTGGAGGGCGCCAGCCTACGGTCGCAAGCTCTGCGGCTGCTGATCCTGGCTGTTTGGGGATGTGGTTCGGCGCTGCTCGCGCTGCGCTGGTTCCGATGGGCCTAGAGGCCGCGCTCGGGCGCCCTATTGCGGGCCGGGTCCGCCCGGTTCCATGTTGTAAAAGAAGCTGAACTCGAGGGTGATCTCCGGGCCCGGGAACTGGGTGGGCAGCGGCGGGAAGGGGTTCGAGGTGCTGATGGCGGCCAGGGCAGCCTGATCGAGCGAGTCGGTGCCGGAGCCCGACACGAGTTGCAGACCGGGCACGCTGCCGTTGCGCACGATCTTGAAAACGATCACCACGCGCCCCTGTTTCCCGAGGCGTGCCACCTCAGGGATGACCGAGTCCCAGTTGCGCTTCACCACATGCACGATGCGCTGCAGGTAGGGGCCGAAGTCTACGCCCTGGGTATCGGTCAGAATGTGCGCGCCGGCAAACTCCTGGCCTTGTCCCATTCCACCGGGCCCGCCGGAGCCGCTCCCCGCCATCTGGCCGCGTTCCCCCACCCCCGGCTCGGTCGTCACGCGGGATCGCGCCGCGTCGGCAATGGCGCGGTGCAGTCCACCCGCGGTCAAGTCGCGCAGGATGAGCTGGGGCCGCTGTGTCGGTTTGGGCGGGGTGACATCCTTCAACAGGTTCTCGGCTTGCGTCGTCGGTGCCGGTTTGGCTGGCTCCGGCTTTGCCGCAGGCGAAGGCGAGGGCGGGTGACTTCGAGCTACAGCGGCGGGTTTTCCGGCCGGTGCCGGGGGCGGTACGGGCGGCGCCGAGATGGAATTGGTGACCCGGTCGTGGCGGTTCAGGAGGCGGTCCCGATCACTGATGACGGGGCTATGGACCTTGACGCGCGGTTTCGGCGCCATGATGGGGGACTCAAGAAAAATCGGCTTCTCATTGCGCAGCATCTCAGCCGTAGTGCGCAACTCATGTCGGCTCCGGAAAAACTTGGGGTTGATGAGAGCCAGCAACACGAGACAGAGGTGCACGATGATGGAGAGGAAAACCGCCTCCCGCCGCCGTGCCCGGGTGCGCTCCGTGGAGAGGTCGAGGAGCAGCGTCTCGGGATCGAAATCCTCCCGTTCGACGGTTCGCTTTTGTTGTTCCTCGATTTCCGGCATGCGGGCCAGATACTCCTCAAATCGCAGCATTCATCGTAGCAGCAGGCGTGGTCATCATGAGGCACGGCATACACCGAAGCTGTGTGCCCGCATACACTTGACTGCGACAAATCCACCCCTGATTACGAAGCGGCGGGCGTGCTGGTCACTCTTGCCGTGAAGATGATGACGCCTACCCAAACCCGGGAAGGGGGAAGCGAGCCATGAGAGCACGGAGGCGAATCGGGGTGCCCGGCGCCCGCATTGAAGCGCTGGGGGGCTCGCGTGACCGACGTGCTGGCGTCCTCACGAACCCTGAGGAAGCCCGATCAATTGGGCATGGGCAGCAATGGCAGCTGCGGCTTGCAGGGCCGCCCGCAGTGCGGCATACGCTTCCGCGCCACCGACTTCGGGAGGCGTGCGGTCCGCGACGGAACGGAGAAAGGCTTGGATCTCGAGTTGCAGGGGCTCCGCTGCCGGCGCTGTGAGGTGTTCCTGGGCGACACGCACGCCGGTCGCGTCACGCTGCAAAGCGAACAGGTGCGCATCCTGGCGGGTGTAGTCGAGCGAGATGTATTCACCCGGTTGAAAGAAGCGCAGCTTGCGGATGCGTTCCGTGCTGACCCGGCTGGCGGTGAAGTTGGCAACACAGCCCCCCACGAAACTGACGCGGATGTTGGCGATGTCCACCCGGGGCGTCAGGACCGGCAGGCCGACGGCATGGATCTCCTGGATCGGAGCGCGCACGAAGCTGAGCACCAGGTCGAGGTCGTGGATCATCAGGTCGAGCAGGACATCAACGTCCAAGCTGCGCGGCGTGAACACGCTCAGACGATGGACCTCGAAAAACAGCGGTCGGGTGAGCCGCGGACGGATCAGCGTGACGGCGGGGTTGAAGCGCTCCAGATGCCCAACTTGCAGAATGCGCCGGCCGCGCTCGGCGGCGGCGGTCATGGCTTCCGCATCGTCCAGGGTGGCGGCGATGGGCTTCTCGACCAGCACGTCGAGTCCCGCCTCCAGCAGAGGGAGGACTGTCGCGCGGTGGGCGGCGGTGGGGACTGCCACGCTCACCGCTTGTACCGCTTCCGCCAAGGCTGCGGCCGAGGGATACGTGCGGGTGCCGAACTCCAGCGCAACGGTGGCCGCGACCTGTGGATCACGGTCGTATACGCCGACCAGTTGCGCCTCGGGCAGGTTGCGATAGATGCGGACATGATTGCGGCCAAAAGCGCCGCAGCCGATGACACCAACACGCAAAGGAAATGAAGTCATGAGGGTGGTAACAGGGGACGTGCGACCCCGACCAGAGCGATACCGGCGGCATCGGCGCTCGCAACCAGCGTTGGCCGGTCAAGCAGGAGTGTGATGCCGCTCTCCACCGCGAGTGCCGTGGCGCCACACTCACGCATGGTAGCGATGGTTGCCGGCCCCACCACCGGGACGTCGAAGCGGAGGTCTTGATTCGGCTTGGCCACCTTGACGACCGTTAGCGGGCGACCCTGCACGAGCGTCGCGGCACGCCGGATCATGGCATCCGTGCCCTCCATCGCCTCAACCGCGACGCAAGCCCGGTCGGCAATGACTACGGCCTGCCCGATGTCCATGCCGGCGAGGTGGCGTGCGACCTGCACGCCATATTCGATGTCGGCCGCTTCCGTTTCCGTGGCGGCACGCCGGCTGAACGCGCCCAGCGGCGCGAGAAGCGGCTCGAGGAACGTCGTCGAGCTCTCGAGATGGATTCCTTCCTCTTCAAGGGTGCGGACGACCGCGCCGATCAGGGAATCAGTATTCTTGCTGACCAGCGAAGCCAGCACCTTCACCATTTTCCAGTCCGGGCGAATGGCGGAAAAGATCTGTTTGTGTTTGACCTGCCCGGCCATGACGGCGCGAGTGATGCCTTCGGCGCGGAATACATCAATCAGTTTCCCCAACTGGCCGAGGCTGAGCCAATGGACGCTGTGAGCGTGGGCGGTGATGGTCGGCTCGGTCTCCTCCTTGATGGCCGCCACCACCATTTCAATGCCGCGACTACGGGCAGCGTCGAGAACCAGAAAAGGGAAGCGCCCGTTGCCGGCGATGAGGCCATAGCGCGGAGGTGTGGCTGGGGGCGGGGAAGACATGCGCGTTACTTGATGACGCCCCGCTCGCTGGTCTCGATAAAGCGGACCAACTCCTCCGCTTCGGTGCCGAGGGGTTCGGAGCGCAATTGCGCCAGCGCCTGCGACGTGTTCAAGCCGGAGTTGAGCAGGACGCGGAAGGCATGTTGCAGCCCGGCGACCTGTTCCGCCGTGAAGCCTCGGCGCTCCAGGCCGAGCCGATTGGCCCCATAGGCCTTGTTGCTGCGGGAGGCGGAAGTCTTGCTGTAGGGCATGACATCCTGCGTCACGATTGTGCCACCGCCGATATAGGCATGCTGGCCGACGCGGACGAATTGGTGGATGGGTGATAGTGCACCCACCGTCGCCCAATCCTCGACCGTGACATGGCCTCCCAGCGTGGCGCCGTTGGCCATGATGATGTGGTCCCCCACGCGGCAGTCATGCGCGACATGGCAATAGGCCATCAGGAGATTGTGGCTGCCGATGCGGGTGAGGCCGCCCCCTTTGACGGTGCCGCGGTGCAGGCTGCAGAACTCGCGAATCGTGTTGTGATCGCCGATTTCCAGCCGGGTCGGCTCGCCCTGGTAGCTGAGGTCTTGCGGTGCGACGCCGACGGTTGAGAAGGGGAAGAAATGATTGCCACGGCCGATACGCGTTGGTCCCTGAATGACGACGTGCGAATCGAGACGACAATCTTCGCCCAGTTCAACCCCGGGCCCGATGACACAAAACGGACCGATTTGACAGGAGGACGGAACGACGGCCGCTGGATCCACCACGGCGAGGGCTGCAATGTTCATCCGATGTCCATGCGGCACGGTTTCAGCGGTTGACCACCGCACAGCTCAGCTTGGCTTCGGTGGCCAGTTTGCCGTCCACGTATGCGACGCCATCCATTTTGCCGGCGATGGAGCGGAATGCGGTGACCGTGACTTCGAGACGCAACTGGTCGCCGGGAACGACGGGGCGGCGGAAGCGTGCATGTTCGATGCCTGTGAACAGGACCAACTTGCTGTCGCGCTCCGGCTGCGCCTGCAGAATCATCAAAGCGCCGGCCTGGGCCAACGCCTCAATAATCAGGACGCCCGGCATGACCGGGCGCCCCGGGAAATGCCCCTGAAAAAAGGGTTCGTTCCCGGTGACGTTTTTCAGCGCCACGATGCGCTTACGCGGTTCGAACTCAAGAATACGGTCCAGCAGCAAAAACGGATAGCGATGTGGGAGCAGCGCCTGAATCTGCTCGATGTTCAGGGGAAGCGACAGCTGGGCGGCTTCCGGAGAAACGGCCGGCGGCGCGGGGTTGGATTCCTCGATGCTCATGGCGTGCCCGTGATTATACGCGGCAAGCGGACTTCGGAACGCGGACGGGTCGGCTGGCGCCCGATTCCGGGCCGGGATCGCGCCTGGCGGGCCCGGGCGTCGTCATCTGGTTGATAATACGGCTGCAGCCCCATGAGCCTTGATGTCTTTTCCCGCCTTGCGCCGCGCCTGCTTGCCGATCTCTCGGCGCGTCAGGACGCCATGCTGGCTACGTTGCGGCAATGGGTGGAGTACGAGAGTCCCAGCCAGGATGTGACGCGGATCAATGGCCTCGGTGATTGTGTGGCCGCGGCCTTCCAGTCCGTGGGGGGAGAGTTGCACCGCCATTCCGACAGTCGCCATGGCGATCATCTGGAAATTCGGGTACCGGGCACGGCAGGTGAGAGCGAGCGACCACTGCTGGTGTTGGGCCATCTCGATACGGTTTACCCGGCAGGAACACTGGAGCGGATGCCGTTTCGCGTGGAGGGTGGGCGGGTTTGGGGTCCGGGCGTGATGGACATCAAGGGTGGTATTCTCGCCGCGCTCTGTGCGCTCGAGGCGCTGCGGAATGTGCAGTCCGGACCCCGACGTGCCCTGCGTCTGCTGTGGGTCAGCGATGAGGAAGTGGGGAGCCATGGATCGCGGTCCCTCACCGAGGCGCTCGCGCGCGAATCACATGCGGCGCTGGTGGTGGAGCCCGGCTCCGGTCTGCATGGCGCACTCAAGACCGCCCGCAAGGGCATTGCCGAGTTCACCCTGGCCACGCGCGGCAGGGCGGCGCATGCCGGCGTGGATTTCGAACAGGGGGCCAGCGCCATCGTCGAACTGGCGCAGCAGATACTGATGCTGGCGGAGCTGACTGATCCCGCACGCGGTATTACCGTCAATCCCGGCGTGATCAGCGGTGGTACGCGCAGCAATGTGATTGCGGCGGAGGCGCAGGTGCGTGTGGATGTGCGGGCGCGCCACGCGGCGGACCTGGAAGAAGTCGAGCGACAGATCCGCAGTCTGACGTCCACCGATTCCCGCGTCGGGCTGGCGGTGCGCGGCTGCATCAATCGACCGCCGATGGAGCGGACCGCCGCGATTGCACGCCTGTTTCAGCACGCGCAGGGTCTCGGCCGCGTGCTCGGCTTGAACCTGGCCGAGAGCGCCACCGGCGGCGGGTCGGATGGCAATTTCACTGCTGCGGTCGGCACCCCAACCCTGGATGGCCTCGGGATGGTGGGCGAGGGCGCGCATTCGCCGGGTGAAAGCTTTCTGCTGGACCAAATGGTGCCGCGCACTGTTCTGCTCGCCGGGTTGTTTTTAACCCTTTAATGCGACCGGTCGCGGAGGCTCGTTCGTCGGCAATCTTTCATTTGCGCGATCGGGAACGGGGCGGCGGAGTGAGGGCGGCCGCGACGGCGGGGTTCTGTACGTGGTGCAGGTGGCAGATGGCGACCGCGAGGGCGTCCGAGGCGTCGAGCGAGGTGGGCGCCGCCGCCAGGCCGAGCAGACAGGCCACCATGTGCCCCACTTGGCTCTTATCCGCGCGTCCGTAACCGGTGAGCGCACTCTTGACCGCCAGCGGCGTGTACTCGGCCACGGGCAGCGCCTGAGCGGCGGCGGCCTGCATGACCACGCCACGCACGTGGCCCAGTTTCAAGGCGGACCGGACATTCTCCGCGAAAAAAATGTCCTCAATGGCGACACACTCCGGCCGGTGCTCCAGCATCAGAGCGGTGAGTTCACGGTGGATGCGATGGAGGCGCTGCGGAAACGCCTCCTTGGCAGGGGCACGGATTACGCCGAAGGCCAGCTGACGATGGGTACGTCCGTCGCTCTCCACCAAGCCGAACCCGGTGCGTTCACTGCCGCAGTCCACGCCGAGCACGCGCATGCCCGAGAGTAGCAGACCGCGCGCTTGCCTCACTCATGGGCGTGGCCGATGCGTTCCACCGGATAGCCGCCGTCGCGCCAGGCGTCCAAGCCCCCGGCCAGAGGGCGCACCCGGAGGATGCCATGCTTTTGCAATTGCAGCGCCGCACGGGCGCTGGTGGCTTCATTGGGTCAAGTGCAGTAGAGCACCACGTCGCGATCCCGGGGGATCTCCGCGTGACGGATTTCGAGTTCGTCGGGCGCCAGACGCAGCGCGCCAGGAAGCTGCTCGGCGTCGGCATCCAATTCCAAGCTGTGGCGGAGGTCCACCACCACCACCGCTTCGCCGGCGTCCAGCCGTTGTTTGAGTTCAGCGGGAGTGATACGAGCAATGCGAAGTAGATTGAGGATGCGGCGGCGCTCGTAATACTTCCACCCGATATAGCTTGCCAGACCGGCCACCGCCAGCGTCAGCAGACTGCTTCCCAGCCGCAGCACCAGACGGGCGACAACTTCCAGTTCGGTGCTAAAGAAGAATCCGGCGCCGATGAAACTGACTGCCCAAAGGAGGATGCCGGCGCTGTCATGCAGCAGAAACCTTAGTAGCCTGACGCGCATCAGCCCCGCGAGGGGCGGGGCCATGGTGCTCAAGCCGGGTATGAATTTCGCAATCCAAAGGGCGCGGACGCCATGACGAACAAACAGGTTCTCGGTGCGACGCACGCAGGAATCAGGCTCCAGGGCGATGCGGCACATGAGCTTCAGGACCGCATGCCCCTTGCGGCGCCCCAGAAAAAACCAGACGGTATCGGCCATCAATCCTGCCGCCAAGGTGAGTAACAGGGCCGTGACCAAGGAGAATTTTCCCGCCGCCGCCAGCGCCCCTGCGGTGAGCAGTACCGGAATCGAAGGGATCGGAATTCCCAACTGTTCGATCAGGACCCAGAGAAACAGAAGCGTGTAGCCGTGCCGGGCGATGAATTGGAGAGCGTGCGGCATGGGGTCCAGTGTAGGTCAGGTCGTCGGTGAGCGTCAGCGACTGGAGCCGACAATTCAGCGCGCGAGCACAGGGATGGCGATCCGAGCGTAGACCGCTGCCGTGGCGGGTCTATGCGCCTTGGGAACGCCGCTGCGGGGTTTCCCTGTCGGCTTGGCTCCGGTACAGTAGTGAATGGTTTCAGACTCTAATCCGGTATCCAGCGCGCGGGCATCGCGCGGTCGTATCTGGCTGGTGCTGGGCATCGTGTACATTGTCTGGGGTTCCACCTACTTGGCGATGCGCTACGCCATCGCCACCATTCCGCCCTTTTGGATGTCGGGCACCCGCCACTTCGTCGCGGGAACCCTGCTGTTTGGGTTCCTGAAGCTACGCGGTATTCGGTGGCCTTCGCTTCGAGAATGGGGCGCCGCCGCCCGCGTCGGTATCCTGTTGTTGTCGCTCGGCAACGGAGGCGTGGTGTGGTCGGAGCAGTACGTGGCGTCAGGGGTGACGGCCCTGATCGTGGCTTTTGTCGCCATCTGGATGGTTCTGATTGACTGGTTGCAGCCCGGTGGACATCGTCCACGGCGTGGGGTCTTTATTGGTTTGTCGCTGGGCCTGGCGGGCGTGGCATTGCTTGTGGGGCCGGCGCACGTGGGCGGTGATCAGCGGGTGAATGTGACTGGGGCGTGTGTCCTGGTGCTGGCTTCTTTTGCGTGGGCGCTGGGCTCCATCATCTCGCGCCGATTGCCGCTGCCACGTGAGCCGCTGCTGGCCACCGCCATGGAGATGTTGTGCGGGGGTGCTGTGCTCTGGCTTCTGGGTGGCCTCGCGGGTGAAGGGCGCAACTTTCATTTGCGGGCCGTCACGCCGCACTCGCTCTTGGCGCTTGGCTATCTGGTGGTGATGGGTTCGCTGGTGGGCTTCACCGCTTACATTTGGCTGCTGGGCGCCGCCCGGCCGACGCAGGTTGCCACCTACGCCTATGTCAACCCGTTGGTAGCGGTCGTGATTGGATGGTCTATGGGCGGGGAGCCACTGGGGTTGCGCACGGTGCTGGCGGCGGCTGTGATCCTGAGCGGAGTGGCAAGCATTGTGTCCTCCAGCGGTGCCAGGCCAGCGCTGGCCGTCCCGAAGGCGATGGAAATGACGGCGAACGTGAGTTGCCTCCGATGACACGCACCCGCGTTGCTCTGGGACTGGTGGCGCTCTACCTCATCTGGGGCTCGACTTATCTGGCCATCCGCATCGGACTGCGGGACATCCCGCCCATGGCCATGGGCGCAGTGACCTTTCTCGTGGCGGGCGCTCTGCTCTACGGTTGGGCACTGCAGCATGGTGACGGCGTGCCCAGCGGGCCTGAGTTGCATCGCGCGCTCGTGGCGGGCTGTCTCTTGATCGGCGGCGGCATGGGGGGCATTCTCTGGGCGGAACAGGCCCTGCCCTCCGGCGTGACGGCGTTGTTGATCGCCAGCATCACGTTTTGGATGGTGCTACTGGACGCCGTCCTCCCTCACGCCCGCCACCAGCCGGGACCCACCCACTGGACATCTCTCCTGGGATTGGCCATCGGGGCCGCCGGGCTGATCTGGCTTCTTCGTCTCAGCGCACGTGCCCACGGTGGTAGCCCGGAATATATTGATGCGCCGAGCTCCATGGTCCTGTTGGCGGGCTGTCTGGCGTGGGCGCTGGGCTCGCTGTATCTCAGCCGCAGTCCCCGGCCTCGTTCAGGCGCACTCAGCACCGCACTGCAGATGCTGGCGGGGGGCGTGCTGCTGCTGGCGGCCAGCCTGGGACGCGGCGAACTCTCCCATCCCGTCCACCTCAGCCGGGCCGCGGGGGCCGCCCTGCTCTATTTGACGCTGCTCGATTCACTGCTTGGATTCTCGGTGTACAACTGGCTGCTGCGGCACACCTCGGCGGCGCGTGTCTCGACTTATGCGCTCGTCAACCCGGTGGTGGCGATCGGACTGGGATGGGCGGTGGGCGGCGAACATTTCACGGTGCGCATGTTGGCAGCTGCGGCGGTGGTGTTGGCCGGCGTGGCACTGATTCTATCCACGCAACCCTCGCCCGACCTCATGTCGATGCCATGTCCTGCGAGCAGCGATCAAAGTGGGCTGGAATAGAGGACTCGAGGCGCCGGGCATATGCTAGGCGTATGTCTGCCGAACCGGTCAGCCGCCTGTACCCGTTTGTTTTTGGACGCACACAGGTGTCCCCCGTCCACCCGGTCACCGTTCGTTCCCCCTACAGTGGCGACATCGTCGGGCGAACCGGCGAGGCATCCGGGCTTGAGGTGGAACGGGCGCTGGACCTGGCCGCGTCCGCCCGTGAACCCATGCGGCAACTTTCCAGCGAGCAGCGCCGCCGCGCCTTGTTGGAATTGGAGCAGGCCGTGGCGGCACATCAGGACGAGTTGGCGATCCTGATCACGGCGGAAGCGGGGAAACCCGTTCGCGACGCTCGCGCCGAAGTGAAGCGCGGATTGCTCACCCTGCGAACCGCTGCCGAGGAGGCGGCGCGCATTGGCGGGGAGGTCATGCCACTCGACCTTGTGCCGGGCGCGGAGGGGCGCTTCGGCATCACCCGTCGGGTCCCAGTCGGCGTGGTGGTGGGCATTACGCCATTCAACTTCCCCCTCAACCTTGTTCTGCACAAGCTGGCTCCGGCAATCGCCTGCGGCAACCCGATTTTGATCAAGGCCTCGCCCCGCACCCCGCTCACCGCACTGCGTCTGGGCGAACTGGCCGCCGGAGTGGGTCTGCCCGACGGCGCGGTGAGCGTTCTCTCCGGTGGGGCTGCGACCGTGGAACACATGCTGGCCGACGCACGGGTCGCGATGCTGTCGTTCACCGGGAGCGCGCCCGTGGGCTGGGAGCTGAAACAGCGGGCGCCGCGGATGCGGGTCACGCTGGAATTGGGCGGTAACGCCCCCAACTTCGTTCATCACGATGCCGATCTCGATCATGCCGCGCAACGGCTCGTGACGGGGGCGTATGCCTATGCCGGGCAGTCCTGCATCTCGGTGCAGCGCGTCTTCGCTCACAGAGGGATCTATGACGCATTGCGCGCGCGCCTGGTCGCCGGAACGCAAGCATTACGCGTGGGAGACCCTAGGGACGCGGCCACCGATGTCGGGCCGATGATCGACGAGGCGTCAGCCATTCGCGCCGAATCATGGATCCGGGAGGCGGTGGTCGGCGGGGCCAAGCGTGTCACAGGGGGAGAGCGCGATGGCGCCTTTCTCACCCCCTGCATCCTGGAAAATGTCCGACCGGAGATGAAGGTCTGTAGCGAGGAGGCCTTCGCTCCGCTACTGGTTCTCATCCCCTACAGTGAGATCGGCGCGGTGCTCGCCGAGGCCAATGCCTCGCGTTACGGACTGCAAGCGGGACTCTTCACGCGCGACATGAGGTTTATCATGCAAGCTTTTGAGCAGCTTGAAGTTGGAGGAATTATTGTCAACGACGTGTCCGCCTATCGGGTGGACCCCATGCCCTATGGCGGGATCAAGGACAGCGGCGTGGGGCGGGAAGGGATCCGCTACACGATCGAGAGCATGACGGAGCTGAAGCTGCTGGTCCTCGGGCGGTAACCGCAGGTCCGCGACTTGGACGCCTTCTTGAGCGATGGCAAAGAGCACTTGCCGATCGCGACGGGCTAGACCGCCGGCACGACCGGCTCGGGTTGCGGTGCGATCACGTCCATGAACGAACTGACCGAGAACACCGCTTTACCGATGCCCGGCTCGCCGTAGCCTGGGGGAGTGGGCAGCCCGAAGCGCGCGTGCGTGTCACGCCAGGTCTCGAGCAGCCGGACGTGGTACTCGAGGGGCGCCCCTTGCGGATTCAGCTTGCCCAGTTTCGTCAACGGTTCCGGGCACCAGGTGGTGAAGCGCGGGCTGATGCCGCGGGACATGAAGAACTCCAGACCTTCCCCGGTCGAACGAATCGCGGCCTCGACGTCGGTGAAGCCGTTGGGCTGCGCCATTTCGATGCCCGCCACCATGTTGGGAATCACATAGGAGGGTCCGAAGATCTCAGCGGCGTCGAGGATGCGGCGAATCCACTCGTCGCGTCCGACGTAGCGCGCTTTGCCGGGACAGATCCATTCGAATAGGTCGGCGTCCCAAACTTCGTAATTGGGGTGATAGATCCGCACGCCGGCATTTTTGTAGAGCTGTGCCTCGGCTTTGGGCAGGGCTTGGGCCACCATTTTGCCGATCCAGCGACCGGGGAAGCGCGCCTCGATGGCGGCGGCGTACTGCGCGTAAAACTCCACTTCGGTCTGGTTTTTCAGCTTGGAGGTGATGCTACCGCCGGTGAGGGTGTAGGCGTGGCTGACGCTGTCAGTGTCGGCGATGATCTGCAGGGCCTCGAGGATCTCCTCAATGGACTTCACCCCGGTGTAGGGACGGCCTTCTTTGATCTGCTGCCGGTAGTTCTCGTTGATGTCGCAGAACTGGCATTCTTCCTTGTCGCCGAAGTACTGGCAGATGCGGAAAACGGTGAGGTAGATGAGATAGCCCCATTCGATGGTGGGAGCGATCTCAATGACGCGTTTACCGCTGGCCAGGGTGCGGTTGTAGTACTCCGGCACCGGCGGAAAGCGAATCTCGCAGATGGGGGTTCCATCGACCCGCAGGAAAGCGCGACCGTCCACCGCATCCACTTGATAGGGGGAGTGGGGGTTGAGGCGGACCGAAACGATGGTACGGCGGAAGCCCCAGTCGCCCCCTTCCATCCAGATCTCTTCGGGGGCTTTCCAGTGTTCCTGCTGCCCCATCTCGGCCAAGGGCACGAGGTCGAAGGAGAAGATGAAATAGGCTTTGGCTTTGAACTGGGCGGCCAACTGCAGGGCGGCCGGGCTGAAGGCGAGGCCGGTGCGCAGCAGGTCCTCCTTGATCACCGCCTCGGCGGGAATCGTGGGGTGCCGCTCGATGATCGCACTGACCTGTCGCAGACGTTCGCCCATACCTTGTGATGATACCGGAGTGGATCGCTGGAACGGCTGAGGGCATCGTTTGCCGCTCCCGGCAGGACGCGCGATGATAGGCGTGCGCCCAGGTTGGCGCGCAGGAGGCATCTTGATGCGTCGTCGAAACTCGGGCGAACCGAACCCATGGTTGGCTTGTGCGGCAGTGGCAGTGCTGATTCCCCTGATGTTCGCCTCGACCGTACTGGCGGCATCGTCGCCGGCCGCCCCCCATGCAGTGAAAGCGGCACCATCGCCCCTGGTCGGCATGATCGGGACGACCGGCATCTTGCAGTTGGGGGCCCCCAGCTTCGAGCATCTTGATGCGCGCCAGAAACTCCTGGCCTACTGGCTGTCGCAGGCGGCGATCGCCATTGACCCCATCATCTACGACGAGCTCTCGCCCTACGGCACCGAGGCCAAGCGACTGTTGGACGGCATTGCCGCGCACCGCGGCGCCGAACCGACGCGCCTGCGGGGCCGCCTGCTCGATTACATCCAGCTCTTTTGGATCAACCACGGGAATTACAACTCCGAGACGGCGCTCAAGTTCCTGCCGAACTTCACTCCGGCCGAACTGCGGGAAGCGACCGAGACGGCCCGCCGGGCCGGCGCTTGGGCCGGTTCTCGCGAGGCCATGAGCAAGATGCTGACCGATCTGCAGCGGCCGTTGTTTGACGCGAGCTATGCCCCGCGCGGCATCACCAAGAACCCGCCCGCCGGACAGGACATCCTCACCGCCAGCGCCAACAACTTTTATCCCGGTGTTGCGCTGACCGATCTGGCGAATTTTCATGAGGCCCACCCCCTCAACAGTCAAGTGACGCTGGAAAACGGGAAGCTGGTTGAGCGCGTCTATCGCGCTGGAACGCCGGACGGCAAGATCCCGCCGGGTCTCTACGCGCGCGAGCTGGGGCAGGCGATCACCTTCCTGCAACATGCCCAGGAGGAAGCCGAGCCGGCCCAGCAGCGCGTGCTGACGGACCTGATCCGCTACTACCAGAGCGGCGACCCGGCCGACTGGCACCAGTTCGGCGTTGACTGGGTGCAGAATAATCCGCCGGTTGATTTCGCCAACGGCTTCATCGAGGTTTACCGCGACGCGCGCGGCGAGAAGGGCACCTCACAGAGCTTTGTCGCCATCACCGATGCCGAGGTGACCCACGCCATGAAGACGCTGGCGGCGAACGCCGGCTACTTCGAGCAGCACGATCCGTGGGACGCCGCCTTTAAGAACCCCAATCCCAAGCCCCCGGTGGCCAAGGCGGTGGAGGCGGTGATCGAGACCGGGGATTTCGGCGTCGGGACAATCGGCGACAACCTGCCCAATGAACAGGATATTCACGCCAAGTACGGCAGCAAGAGCTTCATTTTCACGGGTAGCATCCGCGCTTTGAGCGATGCCTTGGGGACGCGCGCCGCCGCCGAGTTTTCCTACACCCCGGAGGAGCTGGAACGGGCGGAGAAGTACCAGACGCAGGCCTCGGTCATGATGACAGCCATGCACGAGGTGATCGGGCACGGCTCCGGACAACTGGGGCCCAAGGTGCAGGGCCATGAGCCCGCCGAGTTTCTCAAGCAGTACTACTCCACGCTCGAGGAGACGCGCGCCGACCTTGTCGCTCTCTGGTCGTTTTTCGATCCCAAGCTGATTGAACTGGGTCTCATTCCCAATGAGGAGGTGGCCAAGGCGGCCTACGACAACGAGGCCCGTTCAGCCCTGTTCCAGCTGCGCGAAGTTCCCAAAGGCGACACTATTGAAGAAGACCACCGACGCGGCACGCAGTTGATCGTCAACTATGTCCGCGCCAAGACCGGCGGCTTTGAACCGCGCGAGCGCGACGGCAAAGTTTACATGGTGGTCACCGACTACCAGAAGGCGCGTCAGGGCGTGGGGATGCTGCTTGCCGAGCTGATGCGCATCAAGGCGGAAGGCGACTTCGACGCCATCCAGAACCTGGTCAACACCTACGGGGTTCACTTCAATCTCGCCTGGCGCGATCAAGTGCTGCAGCGCGTCGCAAGCCTGCGTTTGCCAAGCTACTGGGGCGGTGTGAACCCTGACCTGAAACTGCATAAGGGAACCGTGATCCTCACCTATCCTCGCGACCTGGTGAAGCAGCGACTGGAGTACGCCGCCATCGCCGCGCAAGCGAAGTGAGAACGTGAGTGGGGTTGTAGTTGTTGGTTCGCCGTTTCTTTCGTCTTCACCCTTCGCGTGTCGCGGCCGATGCCGCAGCGCGCTGCGTGAAGGCGACCAGTTGCTCCAGCTTGCGGCGCGCGGCGCCGCTGTCGAGGGCGGCCTGCGCCATGGGGATGGCGAGGTGCAGGTTGCGGGCCCGGCGACCGGCCACGAGGGCGGCGGCGGCGTTGAGGACCACCACATCGCGGCGCGGTCCCCTGGTGCCGCTCAGCACTTCGCGCACGATGGCGGCATTGGTCTCGACATCGCCGCCGGCAAGATCGGCCAGGTTGGCGCGTTTGAAGCCCAGCTCGGTTGCGTCCAACACGTAGTTGCGTACTTCGTTGTCAACGATCTCCGCGACGTGCGTGGGGGCGGTGTTGCTGATCTCATCCAGCCCATCCTCACCGTGCACCACGAAGGCACGCTGGGTGCCGAGTTGTAGCAGGACCTGGGCCAGGGTGGTGGTCAAATGCGGCGCGTAGACGCCCACCACCTGGGCCTCGGCACCCGCCGGGTTGGTGAGCGGTCCCAGCAGGTTGAAGATGGTGCGCACGCCGAGCGCGCGCCGTGCCGCCTGCACATAGCGCATGGCAGGATGGAGGGCAGGGGCGTAGAGGAAGGCGATCCCGACCTCTTCGAGGCAGGCGCCCAGTTGGGTGGGAGACAGGGCGAGGTTGACGCCCAACGCCTCCATGACGTCCGCGCTGCCGCAACGGCTGGAAATGGAGCGGTTGCCGTGCTTGGCGACGCGTTGTCCGGCGCCCGCCACCGTGAAGGCGGTGGCAGTGGAGATGTTGAAGGTGCCACTGGCATCGCCACCCGTGCCGCAGGTATCAACCACCGAGCCGGCGGCATCCGGCAAGCCAACGGGAGCGACCTGTGCCACGGCCAGCGTGGCGTTAGGGATGGTGATGGCGGTGGCCTCGGCTCGCATGGCGGACGCGAACCCGACCAGTTCCTCCACGGTCTCACCCTTGATGGCGAGGGCGACCAGCAGGCCGCCGATCTGTGCTTCCGTGGCGTGCCCGGTGAGGATCTGCTGCAGGACGGTCTGCGCCTCGTCGCGCGTCAAATGCGCGCCGGAGACGATGCGTTGCAGGGCACGAACCAGCATGTGAGCGCATTATAGCCGCCGCGCTTTGTTATAGTTGTGAATTGCAGATTACATGCGGGACCTTCAAGGGCGCTCCTTGGTTCCGCGATCCACTCCCCTCATGAAGATCCACGAGTATCAGGCCAAGGAACTCTTGCAGCCGTTTGGTGTCACCGTGCCTCGCGGCCATGTTGCCGATACGGTGGCGGAGGCTGAGGCGATTGCCCGCCAACTGGACAGCGCGGTGGTGGTGAAGGCGCAGATCCATGCCGGCGGACGCGGCAAGGGGGGTGGCGTGAAGCTGGCCAAGACCCCGGCCGAGGCCGCAGCTGCCGCCGAACAGATCCTCGGCATGACGCTGGTCACGCACCAGACCGGCCCGGAGGGCCGCCTCGTGCGCCGCGTCCTGGTCGAGGAGGTCTCCAGCATCGCGCGCGAACTCTACCTCGGCATTGTCGTCGATCGCGGCGCCGGCAAGCCGGTCTTCATGGCCTCGACCGCCGGGGGCATGGAAATCGAAGAGGTCGCAGCCAAGGATCCCGGGGCCATCCTGAAGGAAGCGTTTGACCCCGATCGCGGGCTGCAGCCCTTTCAGGCGCGCCGCTTGGCATTCGGCATGGGCCTGCCACCGGCGGCACTGAACGGCGCCGTCGCGAGCATGGTCGCCTTGGCGCGGGCCTTTGTGGCGCTGGACGCATCGCTGGCGGAGATCAACCCCTTTATTCTGACCGCGGACAACAAGGTGATGGCGCTCGACGCCAAGATCACGCTGGATGACAACGCACTTTACCGTCATCCACATCTGCGCGAACTGCGAGACACGTTTGAAGAGGCGGAACTGGAAGTCGAGGCCAGCGCCTTCGGCCTGAACTACATCAAGCTGGAGGGCAGCGTCGCCTGCATGGTGAACGGCGCCGGTCTCGCCATGGCCACCATGGACATCATCAAGTACGCCGGCGGCAGTCCCGCCAACTTCCTTGATGTCGGTGGCGGGGCCAGCAGTGAGCAGGTGCGCCGGGCGTTCGAGATCCTGCTGAAGGATCCGAGCGTCAAGGCGGTGCTGATCAACATTTTCGGCGGCATCCTGCGCTGCGACACACTGGCTACCGGGGTGGTCGAAGCGGCGCGGGCGGTGAAATTGAACCTGCCGCTGGTCATCCGCATGGAAGGGACCAATGTGGACAAGGGGCGGGAGATTCTGCGCGACTCGGGTTTAAAGATTACCGTCGCCAACAGCATGAGCGACGCGGCAGAGAAGGTGGTTGCCGCGGCGCGCGGCTGATATTCCGCGGCGGGGTCCAGACAGGAAGATGGCTGCATGAGCATTCTGGTCAATCGTTCGACGCGCGTACTGGTGCAAGGCATCACCGGCCGTGAAGGTGCCTTCCACGCGCGTACCTGCAAGGAATACGGCACGCAGGTCGTGGGAGGCGTGACCCCCGGCAAGGGCGGAACGGTCCATGAGGGCACGCCGGTTTTCAACAGCGTCCGTGAGGCGGCGGAGAAAACCGGGGCGAACGCCACGGTGATCTTTGTGCCGCCGCCCTTTGCCGCCGACGCCATCATCGAGGCCGCCGACGCCGGCGTGCAGCTCATCATTTGCATCACCGAGGGCGTGCCCACGCTCGACATGGTGCGGGCGCAGGACTTTCTGAGGACCACCGGCTCGCGTCTGATCGGCCCCAACTGCCCAGGCATCATCACGCCGGGAGAGTGCAAGATCGGCATCATGCCGGGGCACATTCACAAGCCTGGCAATGTCGGCATTGTCAGCCGCAGCGGTACCCTGACCTACGAGGCGGTGCACCAGTTGACGCAACTCGGTATCGGGCAGTCGACCGCCATCGGTATCGGCGGCGATCCGATCATCGGGACCACGCACCGCGATGCCGTCGAGTTGTTCAACGCCGATCCACAGACCGAGGCGATCGTCATGATCGGCGAAATCGGCGGCAGCGGCGAAGAAGAGGCGGCAGCCTACATTCGAGACCATGTTCGCAAGCCGGTGGTCGGATTCATTGCCGGCCAGACGGCGCCCCAGGGGCGGCGCATGGGTCACGCGGGGGCCATCATCTCCGGTGGAAAGGGAACCGCGGAGGAAAAGATGACGGCCATGCGCGCCGCCGGCATTGAAGTTTGCGTCAGCCCCGCCGATATGGGGACCACCGTGGCAAGGATGTTGCAAGTGACGACGCGCTGAACCGTGACCTGGTGAGTGAAAGGGGGCGGTGAAGCCATCGCTCCGGCTCGCAGGTGAGATCCAATTCGACTAGAAAGCAGAGATTGACGTACGCATGGCAACTGAACGCACCCTGACCATCATCAAGCCCGACGGCGTCGCGGCCAACCAGGCCGCTACCATTCTGGGACAGATAGAGAAGACCGGTTTGCAGATCATTGGGTTGAAACGGCTGCGGCTTTCGACCCCGCTGGCCGAGGCGTTTTACGCCGTGCACCGCGCGCGCGGCTTTTTTAGCGACCTGGTGAAGTTCATGACCGAAGGCCCGGTGGTGATTGCGGTCTTGCAGGGCGAGAACGCCATCAGCCGGTTGCGTGAGTTGATGGGAGCCACCGACCCCGCCAAGGCGGCGGCCGGAACCATTCGCAAGCAGTTTGCCGCCAACATCGAGCGGAACGTGATCCACGGTTCGGACGCAGCGGAAACGGCAAAAAACGAGATCGCGTTCTTCTTCGCGGAATCCGAACTGCTCTAGATTCGGGTCGCGTTTGCGCGCCAGCGTTGCGAGCGCAACAGCCATAGGCTGCCCGTAGACGCCCCTCCGGGGCTGACAATGCCCATCTTTGCCGCCGTTTCACCTTGGCCCCGTGCAGCCGAAAGCACAACCGCGCCCGAGCCGGCAGGTCGGCGTTATTTTTGGCATGATGGGGTATGGACGGGCTGGCCCGCGTCTTGATCCTGCTCGGGGTGGCGCTGCTTGCGATGGGCGGCGTTTTGTTGCTGCTGGCGCGCCTGCATCTGCCGCTTGGAAGACTGCCAGGCGACATCCTCTATCGCGGAAAACACACCACCGTTTATTTTCCAGTGGTCACGATGCTGCTGCTCAGCCTGTTGCTGACGCTGGTGCTGAACCTGATCGCACGCCGTTAGTCCGAGGATTCTAGAGACGTCTGCGTCCAAGCGTGATCCCCATTCAAGTCATTTCGGGCAGCACTCGCCGCGCGGGATGGGGCTGCCATGCGGGCAGGCCTTGGGGTGGTTGAGAAACGAACAGATGCGGGCGGTCGACTCCGGGCTCAGGATGTGCTCGAACTTGCACGCCTGGGCCTCCAGCTCGGCCTCGTTGTTGATTTCAAAGGTCTGGCTGAGCAGCACTTCCGCCAGGCGATGACGCCGGACGATGTCGCCGGCGCGTTTCTCTCCCAGGCCATCGAGCGCGGCCTCCCGCCCATTGCGGCGCAGCAGCCCCTGTTGGGCCATGGCCTGGAGGGCGCGTTCGACCGGGACCGGTCCGACGACGCGGATATTCTCCGGTGTGGTCGGTTCGCCGCTTTCGCGCAGGGTCCAGAGGCGTTCCAGAATGGCGTCGAACTGTTCCTCGTCGGCGTTGGAGTAGACGCTGATATCGGTAATGCGGCCGTGATGCAGCTCAATGCGCCGGTCGGCCTGCCGGGCGACGGTGGGATCGTGGGTGACCATGACGATGGTGCGGCCGGCGTGATGCGCTTCCTGCAGGAGGCGCAACACGATCTCCTCATTCTGCTCGTCCAGATTGCCGGTGGGTTCATCGGCAAGAATGATGGCGGGGTCGTTGATGAGGGCGCGGGCAACGCACACGCGTTGTTGTTCGCCGCCGGACAGCTGGGCGGGAAGATGGGTTAAACGGTCGCCCAATCCGACCCGCTGCAAGGCGTCGCGGGCTTCAGCTTCGTCCGCCACGCTGTGAAAGTACTGCGCCAGCATCACGTTTTCCAGCGCCGAAAGATAGGGCACGAGATGGAACTGCTGGAAGACGAAGCCGATCTTTTCGGAGCGGAACTGCGTGAGTTCGCGTCGTGAGAGCGTGCTGAGATCCACGCCCGCAATCTGGATCGAGCCGTGCGTCGGTCGATCCAGGCATCCGAGCAGGTTGACGAGCGTGGACTTACCGGAGCCGGATGGCCCCATGATGGCCAGCCACTCGCCGCTTTCAACACTGAGAGAGACGGAGTCCAGCGCGGCTACGCTGCCGTAGGTGCGTGTCACATCCTGAAGATCAATGGCCAGCATAGGCGGCAGGTGATGACCTTACTCTCCCTTCAGGATTGTAGCGGGGCTGATGCGCCGCACCAGGGGCCATGGCGCCACCGCTCCAATGACAGCCAGCGCGGCGGTGCTGCAGAGTGCCAGCAGAAGCGTCCCGGCGGTGGGCCAGAGTGCGACCCGGAACAGAACATGTCCAAACCACGCGGCCAGTGCGGTGCCGGCCGCGGCGCCGAGAACCGCGGCGCCGACACCCAGAGTGAGACCCTCCATGACAAAGGCGATGAACACCTGGTGGTCGTGCGCTCCGAGCGCCTTCATGACACCAAAATCACGACGACGCTCCAGTGCCATGCTGGCGAGGGCCGCAGCGACGCAGAGCCCGATGGTGATCAGGATGAGCAAGATGGAGGCGATCAGCATGCTGCGCGTGCTGAGAATGATGCGGCCCTCGCTCTGCGTGAGCTGCCGGATCGGGTCCACGTCTGCTCCCGGGAGGGAACGGCGCAGCCGCTCCACAACGGCATGAATCGCCGGCCCTTCGGCACGGATTTCCAATGTCGTGACGCCGTCCAAGCCGGTCAACTGCTGGGCGTCGCGAAGGGGAACGAAGATCTGGTTGTCTTCCGATCCGCCACTGGTGACAATCCCGCCCACCGTCCAGTTATGAATCCGTCCGGCGTATTCCGCAGAGATGCTGTCTCCCACCACGCGATGCAACTGTCGTGCCGCGTTGCTTCCCAACAGGACGGCCGGGTGCTGTTGGCCGGTGACTTTCCAGGAGGGATTCAAGGCCAGGAGTTGCGGGACGTCGCCGCCGACCAGAACGGCTTGCCGCCCTTGCGTCTGCACACGTGCGAAGAGGAGGCCCACGGCGCGGTCCGTGGGCCCGAGCTGGGCCGTGGCTTGCGCGATCTCGGCGGGGCTTAGGGCGGCAGCGTTCTGCCCGGGTGTGATGACCAGGTTGGGGCCATAAGCCCGGAACTCGCGCGTGAGGTTGTGTTTCACGCCGCCGTAGACGGTCAACAGGGCGGTGACCAGCGCCGCGCCCAGGGCCAGGGCAACCAGCGCCAGGACGACGCGGGCCTTGCGGCGCATCAGCGCCGCTCTCACCATGGCGGAGAGTCCAAATCGCCGAGAACGGTTCATCGCGCTCCCCCATGCAAGAGCAGCGCGGGGTCAAGCTGGAGGGCGCGACGCACGGCGTTCAAGCTGCCCAAGGCGACGATCACGCCGGCGAGCAGCAGAATCAGCGGCGCCAGCGCCGGTTTCCATTGGGCGGCATAGCCGAGGATGTGTTGCGATATGGCATGTGCCAGCATCGCCCCGAAGATGAAGCCCAACACCCCACCGCCCAAGCCCAGACCGGCCGCTTCCAACAGGAACAGGCCGCCGATGGATCGGTCAGGGGCGCCGATGGCTTTCATCAGGGCGACTTCCTGCTGCCGTTCCAGCACAGCCGCCGTCATAACGCTGGAAATGGCCAGGGCACTCGCGGCCAAGGCCACCAACGTGATGGTCAACATCAACAGGCCCAACTTGGAAAGCAGCGCGCCCTCGCTCTCGGCGACCGGACGCAAGGGGGCGGCAACGGAGCCGGGGATGGCGGTCTCAATGTCGGACGCAATGGAAACCGCATAGGGCGAGCACTGCCAACGTTCCAGATCGGCCGGGGATAGCCGGCGTGGGTCCATCTGGGCGAAGGCGTCCTCAGGCTTGGTGATGGCGGCGACCAGGATCTGGCGCACGGCCCCCGGCTCGTTGGCCAGCCATTGCGCGCTGGCCAACGGCGCGATCACGAGATGATCTTCCGGACCGCCGCTGGTGACCAGGCCTGCGACGCGCAGCTTGATGGTGCGTCCAGAATTCTCAAGAACCAGGGAATCACCCACCTGCAGCGCGAGATGCTGTGCCAGACGCTTGCCCACCAGCGCTTCAAACACCCCGGCTTGTTCGTCGTCCTGTGGCCACGCGCCGGTGATCAGCCACGATGGTGCGAGTTGCCGCATCCCGGTGCGGATGACTCGTCCGCTTCCGGGGAGGGTCATCGGATGCGCGAAATACGTTCCTTCGAGCTCGACCCCGGATCGTCGATTGCCCACTTGGGCCGTAGCCGGCACAAAGAGCAGGGGAGCAATAGCCGTAATGTTGTTGGTCCAGAAGGTGCGCTTGATGGCGGGCAAATCCTTTTCCTGCAGGAATGCACCCTGATCGGCAGGCCGTAGATCGACGCCATTGAGGGTGACCGGCAGCGTGTCGCCCGCCGGTTGCACCAGGATATTGGCACCCACGCGCCGCACTTCCTGTTTCAGGTCATCGCCCACGTTGAGCCGGATGGTCAGCATGGCCGTGGTCACGGTCATGCCTGCAATCACGGCGGCAGCGGCCAGGGCTTTGCGCCCTCGCTGGCGGGCAAACGATTGGCGTAAGATGCGGAAAAACATGGATCGGCACAACTCTACTGGCCGGCATCCTTGAAATGGGGTGCCGCTTCGGTCAGACGTGTGAGCGGGATGACCAGTTCTCCGCCTTCCCGCATGGCGCCCAGCGGAATGGGATTGCAGCCACCCTCGATGCCCAGCGAGGCGATATTGACCGGAGCATCGCAATTGCGGCAGTAGACTTGCGCGCCGTTCTGGTAGTAACCCTTGGCGCCGCAAATCATGCAGGCGTCAAGAGCCGTGGCGATGGATCCGTCCGGTCGCCGGACGGCGAAGAAGCGAACAGGTCCATCCGGGGTGGCGGCGACATACCGATGCAGGTTGCCGTCGGCCACCTGGTCCAAGGGGATGCGGACATCGCCGCCGTTCACGGTTACGGGAATCGCGGGCGAGAGCGTTCGGACAGATCGGGCGTAGACGTAATCCGCCGCAATCAATACCAGGAACAGGAAGGCGCTGGTATAAGCGAGGCCGCTCCAGAGACGTTCGCGGCGTGCCTCCCAGAGCGATTTGCGGCGCGCCGCCGTGGACTCGACGGTTGCCGCCGTCGTCTGCCGGCGCTGTCGCAGCAACAACAATCCAGCCAGCCCCAGAATCACGACGAAAAAGAAGACGTCATTGCGCACGATCGGCCCAACCAGGGCCATCTCGCGGCGCGACGACGGAAAAACTCCCGCCTCGGAAAGTTCGTGAATGCCGGTTAACATGAGCTGACCCGCAATGACGATCAGGATGATCGTCGTGATGCGGAAGAAACGCTGCAAGTTGATGCGGATACTGCCCTTGACGAACGCCACGCCAAACAGGACGGCCAAGCTCAGCCCCAGCACGGAGCCGAGCCACGCCCATACCTCGGAGCTGCTGCTCAGTGAGACGGCGGAGAGGATCAATACGGTCTCCACCCCTTCGCGCAACACCATGAAGAAAACAAAGAAGAAAAGGCCCACGGCGGAGGCCTCGAGTTGCCCCAGCCGATCTTCGATATCGTGCTTGAGACGCTTCGCGGCGCGCGCCATCCAGTACACCATCGAGACCACAAAAATGGACGCCACCAGCATCAACCAGCCTTCGTAACGGTCATCGTTGATCTGGAGCTTGGTGATCAGAACCGCGCCCAGCAGGCTGACGCCCAAGGCGGAGAGAAGGGCGGTGTACACCACGCGGAACAGGTCGGTCCGCCCGATCTTGCGGAGGTAGGCCAGCGCAATGGCGATCATGAGTGCGGCCTCCACCCCTTCGCGGAGGGTGATTACGAGTTGCTGGAGCATACCCTACCTAATCCGACCAAAAGAATCGCCATTCCCCGCGGACCGAGCCCAAAGGAAATACGACCAAAAGGAGACCTATATTGTCCCGTGTGGCAGGCGTGGTGTCAATGGGGTGGAAATCTGTTGCAGGTACCACGGTTCGGGAGCAGATTGCGCGTGGAAGTCCGTTCCACTTTGACGTTAGCTTGCCCGGCGTTTGAACACCAAAAAGGAGCGAATCAGCGGGTCCAGGTCGCCGTCGAGAACCCGGTTTACATCACCAATCTCCATTTTGGTACGGACATCCTTGACCATCTGATACGGCTGCAGGACATAGGAGCGGATCTGGCTGCCGAAATCAATGTCGAGCTTGGCATCCTCGATCTTGCGGGACTCGGCCTGCTTTTTTGCCAGCTCATGTTCATAGAGCCGGGAGCGCAGGATCTTCATCGCCATGTCCTTGTTCTTGTGTTGTGAACGTTCGTTCTGGCACTGCACGACGATGTTGGTGGGCAAGTGCACGATGCGGACCGCGGAGTCCGTCATGTTGACGTGCTGGCCGCCTTTGCCGCCGGCGCGGAAGGTGTCAATCCGCAGGTCGTCGTCCTTGATGTTGATTTCGATGGTGTCATCGATTTCCGGACTGACAAAGACGCTGGCAAAGGAGGTGTGACGGCGTTTTGCCTGGTCAAATGGCGAGATGCGCACCAAGCGGTGTACCCCAGTTTCCCCCTGTACCAACCCATAAGCGTATTCGCCAGTGAGGGTGAGGGTGGCGGACTTGATGCCGGCTTCCTCGGCCTCCTGGCGATCGTTGATGGCGACCTTGAAGCCGCGCCGTTCCGCCCAGCGGATGTACATGCGCATGAGCATCTCAGCCCAGTCCTGGCTTTCGGTGCCGCCCGCGCCGGGATGGATAGTGACGATGGCGTTCAGCGCATCGTTCTCGCCGCCCAACAGAGTACGGGATTCGATATCGTTGAGCAGCGCCGTGAGCTGGTCGATTTCCCGGCGAATATCGGCGCTGACGTCCTCGCCTTCCCGGGCCAGTTCCAGAAACGCGCTCAAGTCCTCGACCGCCACCGCCACCTTGCGATCATCGGTGAGGAGTTCGTCGAGGCGCTTGCGCTCGCGGTTAACGAGTTGGGATTGGCGGGGATTGGACCAGAAATCAGGCTTGGCAGTCAGGACGTCCAGTTCTTCTTGACGCTGGCGGAGGCGAGGCAGGTCAAAGGTACCCCCGGATGTCACGGGCCTTGATCGACACTTCTTGATACTCGCGTTCGAGGTCTTCCAGCATAGAAAAAAAGGGGATCACTACGGCCGCGAGCGTCGGACCCAAGTTGCTGCAAGCGCCCTGCCGACGAGAAACAAGCCAAGGATCAATGAAAGTATGGCACACGTGTCAGCGAGCCAGTCGCCGTGGCGACTGTAGAACGTGCGTGTGTTACGCGGAGAAAACTCTGCGAGCAGGACTCCGGGAACGCCCGGAGCGAGGCGCGCCGTGACCATCCCGTCCGGCGCGATCACGGCGGTCAGCCCGTCGTTGGTGTCGCGCAGCAGCCACCGGTCGTTTTCGATGGCACGCATGCGGGCCATGCCCAATCCCTGCTCCTTGGCGGAGGAGGGCCCATACCAGCCATCGTCGGAGATGTTGACCAACCACTGCGCACCCATCGCGACCTCCCGACGCGCCAGCGCCGGGAAGATGGACTCGAAACAAATTACCGAGCTGAAGGTCTGGCCGGCGGCGCGAAAGGTGCGCAGTGCAGTACCCGGCACGAAGTCACCGACGTCCCGCGTGATTTTTCCCACGGCACCGGCTTGCTTGAGCCAAGAGGGAAGCGGCACGTACTCGCCAAAGGGGACGAGATGCATTTTGTCGTAACGGCCCAAGGCGCGACCGTCCGGACCGACCAGCAAAGCCGCGTTCAAGGGCCGGGGCTCGGTGGACGTGTCTCCTGGCACGGTCGGGGTCTCGCCGAGCAGGATGTAGCTGTGCGTCGCCGCGGCCAGTGCGGTCACGGCGGCCTGCGTCGGCGGCTGCTGCTCGAAGGCCAAGGGGGCGGGCTGTTCCGGCCAAACGATGAGGTGTTCGCCTTGAGGGTGCAGCGTGACGGCCCGTTCGGACAACCGCGTCATGTCACGAATCAGCCCGCTCAACGAAGTCGCCGTCCATTCGGTATCAAGCGACGTGTCGGGTTGCACCAGGACGGCGCTCCAGGCCGGCGCGGTCAGGGCTGAAGAGGAGAGCGCGGGCAGCGTCCAAGGCAGTACCAGCAAGGCTGACAAACCCGCCCCGGCGATCCACCATGGGGTGCGGTCGCGGCGACCACCCAGCAGCGTGAGCAACACCAACGTAAGCAACGCATTACTGAGGGCAATGCAGAAGCTGATTCCAAACACGCCGACAATCGGCGCGAGGCGCAGCACGGTGGGGTGCATGAGCTGCGAGTAGCCCAGCAAATTCCAGGGGAAGCCGCCAAAAGGAGCCACCGCGCGGAGGACTTCCAGCGCCACCCACAGGACCGGAAACAGCACAACGCGAAGGGGCGCGCCCTCGGCAACGCGTGCTGCCAGCCAGCCGAAGAGCCCGAAGATGAGTGCCAGCAGTCCGAGAAAGAGGACGAAGACAAGCCCCGCCACCGCCGCCGGCAGTTCGCCGTATCGGTGGACGGTGTAGTAAATCCACGGACAGGTGGCGGCGAGGAAGACGGTTCCGAAGAGAAAACCGGCCCAGAAGCCGGCTTGTTCGTTCGGCGCCCGTGCGACCGCCCAGAACAAGGGCACCAGCGCGATCCACGCCAGTTGACCCACGGCAAAATTGGGCAGACACAGCACCACCAGCAGTGCGCTGATCGCGGCCAGAACGAGGACCAGGCGCAGCGGAAGGCTGGCGTGCGGTGTGGAGTGTGGGCTTACGGGCAAGGCAATATTGTAAGCGGTGATTTAGGGACTCATGGTCCCGAACGGCACCTGATGACTAGGGCTCCGTCAGCCATTGCCGGCGCTGTTGCACGGCCGACGGGCTGGCATTGGGATCCTGGGTCAAATAACAGGCATCAGGGTGAGGCGCGCTGGGCGTGAAGGTCACGGTAAAGGGGCGCAGGTGACGCCTGCCCGTCAAGGTGACGGGCTGACTGGGCGGGAGCTTCCGCAATTTCGCGGCCAGCTCTGAGCCGTCCACTGTTTTCCCGTTGAGCGTCAGGATCTGGTCATCGGTTCCAAGGCCGCCTTCATCGGCGGGACCGTCGGGAGCAATCAGGCTGACTTGGTTGCCGGTGACCTGAAGCCCGGCATAGGAGCGGTTACCGGGTGTGGGCGTGCAGAGCAGCTTCAATCCGACGTGATCGAACGCCGTCTGGTAGGGCAGCTCCTTTGTGCCGAAGACGTAGTCGCGGAAGAAATCGGCATAGGAGGCGCCGCCGACCGCTTCGATGGCATGCTGCACGTCGGCCTGGGTGTAACCGTGTCCACGCAGGTAGTAGCTGGTCGTCGCGCCCATGTAGTTGTTGTTCCAGAGGTAGCGCAGGACGTCTTTGAGTGATTTCTGGCCGCCGGTGCGCGCGCGCAGGTCAAGATCGAGCACGACGCCGAGCAGGTTCCCCTTCTGGTAGTAGGAGATGGTGGTGGCGCGCGAGTTGGTTTCTTGCCGGAGCGGGGTGCCGTCATGGAACCAAGCGGTCAGGGATGAATCGGCCGCACTCATCGTGCTGTGGCCGGGAAGCTGTTCGAAGTTGGCAATCGTGGCGGCCAGACCGTCCAGGTAGTCCTCATCACTGACCAAGCCGGCGCGGGCGAGTGTGATCTCGCCGAAGTACTGTGTCAGGCCCTCCGCCACCCACAGCGAGTAAGTCGGGTTGGGCCGGGTGTAGTCCCACGGCCCCAGTTCGGCCGGGCGAATGCGCTTGACGTTCCATTGGTGGAAAAACTCGTGCGCGGCGACCGATTCGGCGGCCTTCAATCCCGTCTCTTCGCCCAGCGCCAAGGGCAGCATGATCTGGGTGCCGTACAGATGTTCCATGCCGTCCCCGTGGTTCGCTTGCGGATCGAAGTGAAAGAAGAAGGTATAGGTGGAAAGGTCGTTGGGGCCAACAATCGTGTTTTCAGCAGCCACGAGGCGCTGCAGCGCGGCCAGAAATGGGGCGTGGTTGTGGCCTTCCGGGAGGTAGCTGTGAATCATCACCCGGTAGGTTTTGCCGTCCTGCTGGAACGTGTCCAGCGTGAAGTCCGGGCCGGCCTCGGTGGGTGCGTCAATGAAGACGTCGTAGTTGGGAAACTGCAGGTGGGTCTGGTTGAGGTCGCCGAGTGCATTGAGCACGCGCCAGCCGGTGGGCACGGCAATGTCCAGCGTGACCGGGTCAGGTTTGTGACCCTTGACGTACATATAAACGGATCCGCCATTGAGGTTGGCGTGTGTGCCATCCAGTTGCGCGAAGGTTCCATCCAAGGTGTTGTTGTACGCGCGGTAATGGAAGCGCAGGCGGTGGCAACCGGCGGTCTCGACGTGCCACGTGGCGGGTTGGGTGCGGACCACGGACAGGGGCCCGGCCGGTTCGAGGCATTGCACACCGACGTCCTGCACGTTCACCCCGAAGTTGAAGATGCTATACCGGCCGGGGTACCACCAGGGCATCTGGAAATCGAGTGGGGCACCGTCGAGTGCCCCGACATTTAAGCTGACATCCACAAGGTGGTTAGCCGGATGCCGCAGGTCCACCTGGTACTGAATATCGAGCCGAGGCTGTGTGAGGACAGATTGTGCCGGCGCAACACCTGCCAGGGCCAGAAGCAGCCATCCGAGGCCTGCCGCCAAGACGGCGCGCGACACCGATCGCCGCCACGCTGTCGCCGTCTCGGTGTGTGACGCCACCTTAGGGAATCGCCGGTGCCTGTTGGTGATCAACATCATTCTTCCTTGGAAGACAAGCTGGAGCATCGCCTCAGATGACGCATCGCGTCCGCTGAGGGTATTCGACAGGTCGTTATTTGGCCGACCCGGGTTGGGCCGAACCCGATCGGGCCGAACTGGCAAAATCCGCCATCCCGACGCGTACCACGGTGCGGTGTCCGGCTTTGGAGGAACGAGAACGCTGCTCCGCCCAGATGCCGTAGACGCGCCCGTTATAGGCCGCCAACCCGGTGTAGTCGCCCAGGAAGGCGCCCTCGGGATCGAACGGTTTCTCGTTCCATTGATAGTTGCGAAAGCTGTGACCGTGGTCGGTAGAGCGGGCCAAGGTCAGCATGGCATTGCCGTTGGCGGGATCGTCGCGGCGATCATAAAAAAGCAGATACATCGCTCCGTCGTGCGCATCCACGGTCAGCCACTGAAAGAACTGATCGCTGCCGTCGTGCAGCGCATCGGTATTGACTCGTACGGGATGTCCCCACGTGCGGCCGTTGTCGTACGACGTGGAACAGAAGACGTCCACATCGCCGTTCCGGTAGTCGCTCCATGCGAGATACAAGGGATGGCTCGCGAGCGCGGACGAACCGGAGACCGGACCGGCTGCGATCTGGGGAAAGCCGTTCGAACGGGAGACCTTGTTCACGTTGAAGTAGGAGGGTGCGGTGTGCATCACGGCCCGCGGCCTTGCAAATCGGCGCCCGCCATCCCGCGAACTCGTGTAATAAATGTGGCTGCCGTCACTCCAGACTACGTGCACGACGCCGTCCGCGCCGACCGTGCCCGAGAAGCCCTCCAAACACCCGTTGTCGTCACGCGGCAAGCCGGGGTGCTCGCTGAGCGTGAGGGGTTTGGTCCAGGTGGCGCCGCCATCGGTGGACCGTGAGAAGTACATGACCGATTGGTCGAGGGTGAAATGTGTCCAGCCAATGTAGAGGTTGCCGTTGAAGCGTCCGCCGCTGCTGTCGGCGACGATATAGGGCTTGTCCTCGAAGACATTGCCCGGCAGGTTGCCGTTGGCTAGAACGGGGACGGAGCGGGCCTCCCAGGTTCGGCCGCCATCGAGCGAGCGGCGGACGAAGATGCCGTTCCGGGTGGCGTTGTGCGCCCAGTATTCGGGAGTTCCCAGCTTGTCGAAAGCAATGAAACAGAGAATCGCATGGCCACGGGCATCGTAGGTGATCGACACGTCGCCGGAGCGCTTGTATTCGCGCAGCGCCGGAATAGCCCGACTCCAGTGGCGACCCGCATCGTCGGAAATGGTCACCGTCGCGTCCACCTGGTATGCGGCCGCGACCTGATTGGGCTGTCGTGGGTTGATGGCGATGGAGGGTTCGTTGAAGTAGCCCGGCGCCGGGTTGAGGTCAACAATTGAAACGGATGGTGGACGGGGCAGCGACTGTCCCACCAGGCTGCCTACCATCGCGATCCCCAGGACAGCGAACCGGTACGTCATGGTGTCCGATTGTAAACGAGAGCAGACGCCGGCGCGTCGGCCACGCGGGGGCTACGTACCCGGTTTCTGGCCGACACGCGACCCCTCGCCCCACCAGAGGAGTTGCGCACCCGATGGCTGATCGCTCCGCGGTCGGGGCAGGGTTCGCTCGTCGTGGCTAATCGTAGCTAATCGGCGGCCACTTGCGAGGGGGCGAGCGCTTCGGTCACGATGGCGCGCTGCTCGTTCTGGTGACGACGCAGCGACCCGGCAGCTGGGCTGGCGGAAGCTTCACGTCCGACGTAGCGCAGGCGACGATCGCCGAGCAGCTCCTGCAGTTGCGGCTGCACGAAGCGCCACGCGCCCATGTTTTCGGGCTCTTCCTGCACCCAGAGCCACTCGCTCGCGCTGGAACATTGCTCCGCGATGTTGCGCAGGGCCTCTTCCGGAAACGGATAGAGCTGTTCGAGTCGTACCAGGGCGGTGGTCGAGTCCTTCATCTCGCGTCGTTGTTTAAGCAGATCGTAGTAGATCTTGCCGCTGCAGAAGAGGACACGGTGCGGCATGGAGATCGCGGCATCAGGCAGGACGGATTGAAAGCTCCCGGACGTGAACGCTTCGAAGGGGCTGGGGACTTCCGGATGGCGCAGCAGGCTTTTGGGCGTGAAGATGATCAAAGGCCGGCGAGCCGCGGTGGCGGAGGCCAAGCCCTGCCGGCGTAAGAGGTGGAAGTACTGTGCCGCCGTGGTGCAGTTTGCGACCTGGAGATTCTCCTCGGCACAGAGCTGCAGGAAACGTTCGAGGCGGGCACTGGAGTGCTCCGGCCCCTGCCCTTCATAGCCGTGCGGCAACAAGAGCGCCAGGCCACTAGTGCGTCCCCATTTCGTCAGCGAGGCGGAGAGAAACTGATCAATGATCACCTGCGCGCCGTTGACGAAGTCGCCAAACTGCGCTTCCCAGAGGACAAGCGCGGTCGGGTGGGTCATCGAGTAGCCAAATTCAAATCCCAATACCGCTTCTTCGGAAAGCAGTGTGTCGTACAGGGCGAATGGAGCGGGCGCCGCTGACCCCTGTGCAGGCAAATGTGCGAGAGCGACGTACTTAGTTCCGTTCGTGTAGTCGTAGAGGGCGGCGTGGCGCTGGCTGAACGTTCCGCGACCGGTATCTTGACCGACCAGACGCACCGGGGTGCCCTCGGTGGCGAGGCTGCCGAGGGCGAGGGCCTCGGCCAAGGACCAATCAATCGTCTTGCGCTGGTCGACGGCTTGGGCGCGGCGCTCCAAAAAAGCTTTCAGTTTGGGATGGACGGTAAACCCTGACGGTACCGCGGCAAGGCTGCGCCCAATGACGGTCAGGCACTCCGGCGCCACGGCGCTGGGCCGGACTGGCGCTTCGCTGTGATGCCCCTCGCCCGCTTCCGCCAGACCGTTTTCGAAACCGGCCTCGGCGCTGGCGGCAAGCCGGTCAAACTCCTGCTTGAAAAGCGCATCACCGGCGCCGGGGGCCAGGGCTCCCGCCGCTTCCAACCGCTGCGCGTAAAGGGTACGCACGGAGGGATGCTTCTCGATCTCGCGATAGAGCACGGGCTGGGTGAGGCTGGGGTCGTCGCCTTCGTTGTGGCCATGGCGGCGGTAGCAGACCATGTCCACCACGACGTCCTTGTGGAAGCGGTGACGGAAGCGGTAGGCCAGATTGATGGCGCGCAAGACCGCCTCGGGGTCATCGCCGTTGACGTGGAAGATGGGCGCCTGGACGATGCGCGCCACGTCGGTGCAATACAGGCTGGAGCGCGCTTCGCTCGGCGACGTGGTAAACCCGATACGGTTGTTGATGACGACGTGGACGGTTCCGCCGGTGTAATAGCCGTCGAGCTGTGACAGGTTCAGCGTCTCGGCGACCACGCCTTGACCCGCGAATGCCGCATCACCATGCATGAGAACGGGCAATACCAGGTCGCCGGTCGCGTCGTTGAGCAGCTCTTGGTGCGCCCGTGCCGTGCCCTCAAGTACGGGATCCACCGCCTCGAGATGGCTGGGGTTGGGAGCGACTGAAACCTGAATCACCTCGCCGGCCGGTGTGCGGTACTCGCCATCCGCGCCGATGTGATACTTAACGTCTCCCGAGCCCTCGACGCTCTCCGGGTCCGAGTCCTCAAACTTCGAGAAGATCTCGCCCATGGACTTGCCGACGGCGTTGGCCAGCACGTTGAGGCGGCCGCGGTGAGCCATGCCCATCATGAAATAGCGGACACCGTCGGCCCCGGCGAGGTTCAACAAGCGGTCAATAGCGGGAATGAGAGCCTCGCCGCCTTCCAGCGAAAAACGCTTGTGTCCGACATAACGCGTATGCAGCAGGCGTTCGAAGGCTTCGGCCTGGGTGAGCTTCTCCAAAATGCGGGCCGGGGCACCGGCTTCGAGTGGCGCCTGATTGCGGGAGGGCTCCATTTCCGCCTGGAGCCACTGCCGTTCATCCAGACGCTGAATGTGCATGTACTCGCAGGACAGCGTGCCGCAGTAAGTCGCCTGCAAACTTTCGAGAATGGCGCGCAGGGGACGCGGCGCTTCCTCGCCGGCGTGCGCGTCGCCAATCGAAAGAGTCAGGAACTCGCGATTGAGGTCCGCCGGCGTCAGGCCGAAATGATCGGGTTCCAACTCGGGGTGGCGGATGGGGTCGAAGCTCATCGGGTCCACATTCGCCATCAAGTGGCCACGGACGCGATAGGCGTGGACAAGCTGATAGACCGCCGCCTGCTTCCAGACCTGGTCCGGGGCGGCAGAGTGCACGCTCGGTGGCGGCGAGGGCGGGGAGGACCGGGCTGTCGCTCCCGCAAGGGAAGCCGTGATTTGCTCGTAATAGCCGTCGGCACCGAGCAGGAACTGATGCACCCGTGCCAGGAACTGTCCCGACTCGGCCCCTTGCACCACGCGATGATCGTAGGTGCAGGATAGGGTGACGGTTTTGGCTACTCCCAAGTCCTGTAGCCTATCTTCCGCCACCGTCTCAAAACCGGGAGGATAGGCCATGGCGCCCACCGCGATGATGGCCGCCTGGCCGGGCATCAATCGCGGCACCGAGGCACGCGTGCCGAGCGTCCCCGGATTGGTCAGCGTCAATGTTGCGCCTTGCAGATCGTCCGGGTTGGGCTTGCCGGCGCGGGCGGCTTGGATCAGACGATCGCACGCAGCAACAAACTCGGGGAATGACAAGCTCTCGGCGGCCTTGACCACCGGCACCATCAAGGAACGGGTTCCGTCCTTGCCTTCAACGTCGACGGCGAGGCCGAGATTGATGTGGGCCCGCTCAATGCGGCTGGGGACGCCGTCAACCACGGCATAGGCGCTGTTCAGCGCAGGAATTTCGCGCGCGGCTTGCACCAGCGCCCAACCCAGCAGATGCGTGATCGAGACCTTGACGCCCCGGTCGGCCAACTGTCGGTTCAGGCGCTTCCGGGTGTCCTCAAGCAGGGCGACCGGCACCGCACGCTGCGAGGTGGCCGTGGGTACGCTGAGACTGCTTTCCATGTTGGCGGCGATGCGAGCGGCGGCGCCGCGCAGCGGTTGTACCCGGTCCCCGCTCTGCAGAGCAGGAGATGGAGATGGAGTGGGGCGGCCACCCTCGGAGGTCACCGGCTTGGTGTCGGGCTTGCCCGCTTGGCTGCCGTTGAGCGAGACGGAGTCAAACGCCGTTCGCCAGTACTCCGGCACCGCTTCCCGATTGGCGGAGTAGAGCCGAAATAACTCCTCGGCGTAGCCTTCGTTGGGGCCAAGGGAGGCCAGAAACGTGCGCATTTTAGGGTCGGACATCAGCGACACAGACTCTCGCAGTTCCCGCTGATGCAGCCTCCCCCGTGCGACGGAGGGGTGCGGGCGGGCCGTTGGTGATGCGTCTCTTCTAGAGCTCAGTATAGCAACCTGCGCAGGGGTGCTTTCCCGTTCAACCTATTGGAAAGCAAGGGGGAGAGCCGCATCGGTTACCTGCCCAACGCTGCCGTTGGTCCCCGGACGCCGGACTCCGAGCGCCTATGGGGCGCCCGGGCTCGCCGGAGAACTGAGTGAGGTGTGAGGGATGGAAAGTGGAAAGTGGAAAGGGAAAGCGATCGCGCCTTTCCACTTTCCACTTTCCACTCTTCACTTTTCCGTGTCGCGCTCTCCAGCCCGGCCTGTTGCAAGCGGGCCCAGCGGGCGAGCAAGCCGCGGAGGTCGCGACGGTAATCGCTAAAGGCAGCGCGTTCCGAGCCGATGGGAGCGTTGTCGCCGCCCTCGATGGTGGTCAGCAAACCGCTCAACTCTCCGTTGAGGAGCACGAGCGACGGTGGGGGCGGCAGGGGCGACGGCTTGCCCTCCTCCGTACCCAGGATGCTTGCCAGTTCGTGGCGAAAAGCGGCATTGGGGTCGGGAGTGGGAGGGGTGCCCAAGGCCTTATTGACATGGTTGATTTGTTCGAGCGCCGTCGAATCGGTCGTCATCAATTGCATGATGTTCTGTTCCAGCTTCAGTTGGGCAGCGAGGGCCGCGAGTGGAACATGGAGACGCGGGTCGGGCGCGACGGTGAGCGGCTGCCGATAAACCTGCCCCGCAACCGTGAGGCGTACCTCGTAACGTCCGGGCAGGGCCATCGGTCCGCGGGGATCTTCCGGCGTCTCTCCGTCAATCGCCGAGATGGGTGCCTCGAAGTGCTGCGCCGGCGGTGTGGGGTAGCGCAAATCCCATACAAAGCGGTTCAGCCCCGGCTGTACGGGCAGGGGTCGGAAGGGTGCCAACCAGTGACGCGGCACATGCGGCGCCTCCTTCTCTTGGGGTGCCACATCGGTGCTGGCGAATTGGCGCACCAGGCGCCCGGCCGCGTCGTAGATCGCAAGCGTCACGGGACCAGCGGGGACGGTCTGCAACTCATAGTCGAGCACGGCTCCCGCCGGAGGGTTCTCGCCGTGCGGAATCTCCGGCGGAAGAGGCGTGTCGCCGTTCACATCGCGCCGCACACGCCATGCGGTTGCGGGCCGGAACAAGGTGACCGGTTGCAGGGCCTGTTCCTGGTGAAGTTGTCGCAATAGGGTCAGGTCGTCCAGTACCCAGAAGGCCCGGCCGAAAGTGGCGACGATCAAGGCGTCATCGTGGACGAGCAGATCGAAAACCGGCGTGGTCGGCATGTCGAGCCGCAAGGACTGCCAGTGCGCGCCATCATCCCAGGAGACGTAGACACCGTTCTCGGTCCCGGCATACAACAGACCGCGGCGTACAGGGTCCTCGCGGATCGCGCGCACAAAACTTCCGTCAGGAATGCCGCTGGAGAGTGTGGTCCACGTCGCGCCGTAATCGGTCGTGCGCAGAATGAGGGGCTGACGGTTGGCGAGCTGGTGAGCGTCAACCGCCACATAGGCCGTGCCCGCCGCGAAATGCGAGGCTTCGATCAGGCTGATGGCGCTGTCCGGTGGCGCCGCCGCTGGGGTTACACGATGCCAGAGGTGACCGCCATCACGCGTGACCCAGACCAGTCCGTTGGTGGTTCCAGCCCATAGGACGCCCGCATTCCGGAAGGAGGCCGCCAAGGTGTTGATGGCCAGCGCCGGATACCGCCGCGTGGGTGGCACCGCGGTTTTGACCGGCTGCTTGCCGGTTTTCTTTTCTGCCTCGGGAGGCGCCTGCTCTTCCGGTGGTTTTTGTCCGGGCAGCAGGGACAGGTCGGGGCTGATCTTCTCCCACGACTGCCCGGCATTGCGGGTGCGCAGGACAAACTGGGATCCGTAGTAAAGCACGTGCGGATCCAGGGGAGAGAAGACCATGGGCGCGGAGATCGGCACCCGCAGGTGGGCATCACGGTCTAGATTCGGCGACACATCCACGGTCTGGTGGGTGCGGCGGTTGATGATCATCACACCGTGGCTTGGGCTGCCGCAGTAGATCAGGTCGGGGTGGAGCGGATCGGGGAGGATGTATCCGAACTCGTAGCCGGCGACGGCGTCCCAGTCGAAGGGGGTGATGGCGCCGTAATCGCCGCGACTGCTGACGCCGATGGCGCCACTGTCCTGCTGCGTGCCATAGACCCAGCTGGGGAACCGGCTATCCACGCCGAGGTGGTAAATCTGCGCCGTCGGCTGGTTGTACCACGAGGACCAGCTCGCGCCGCCATCCATGCTGATCGTGGCGCCTTGGTCGCTGCCCAGAATCATGCGCTGCGAATCTTGCGGATCAATCCAGAGGACGTGGTTGTCATCGCCGCCCGGTGCGCCCTTGAAGGCCTGAAACGTCCGCCCACCGTCAATGGAGCGGTAGAGTGACGTCTGCGCCACGTAGATGATGTCGGGATGGTTGGGGTCCACGAACACCTTGCCGAAATACCCGCTGCCGGCGATGCGCGCGTCCTGGGTGATGCGAGTCCAAGTGGCGCCGCTGTCGTCCGAGCGATAGAGCCCGCCTTGGGGATGGGCATCCACAATGGCAAAAAGTCGTTGGCCGCCCGGCGCGACGGCCACGCCAACGCGCGACAGCGTGCCGGTAGGCAGGCCGTGACCGGTGATGGGCGTCCAGGTCGTTCCGCCGTCGTTGGATTTGAAGATGCCGCCGCCGCCCTGCAACATGAGCGGAAACGTGGTGCCACGCGGGGCGTAATGCCGCCAGAGCGTGGCGTAGACCACGCGGCTATTACCGGGGTCGAGTGCCAGATCAATCGCGCCCACGGCGTCGGGGTCGGTGGCAGAAGCGAGTACCTTGTGCCAGGTGCGTCCTCCATTAGTTGTCAGGAAGACGCCACGGTCCGGGCTGGAAGAAAACGTCGGGCCCAAGGCGGCGACCAGAACATGGTTGGGATCGTTAGGATCAACCACGATCGCCCCGATATGGCGGGTTCCGTCGAGGCCGATGTGTTCCCAGGTGCGCCCGCCATCGGTGGATTTATAGACGCCGTTGCCGCGGTTGGCCGAGAAGCCGACATTGGCCACATCGCCGGTACCGACATAAACGACGTTCGGCGCAGACGGCGCCACGGCCAGCGCGCCCACCGAGGCGACTCCCGTGGCATCAAACACAGGTCGCCAGACCTCGCCACCGTCGGAGGTCTTCCAGACGCCGCCGCCCGGCAGCCCGATGTAGTAAACACGGGCATTTCCGGGAATCCCTCCCACCGCGGCGACGCGCCCGCCACGGAAAGGCCCGATGTTGCGCCAGTGCAGCGTGTTGAACAGTGCGGGGCTCAACTGGGCGGCGGCGGAGATCGTGACGAGGAGCAACAGGAGGGGCAGACGACGCAAGCGCATAGGGAGCGTTCCAGAGATGCGCCCACTTTACCCGATCAGCATTCCCGCCGCCCAAGGGAAAGAAATAGGCCCAGCCGTCGCGTTGTGCGCGGCGCGTGCTTGTCCTCCCGTGGCACGCGTTCTATACTTCTTGAGCCTCTTCCGCCGCGCCATCTGGGCGGTGGATCCCGAGTGGCCAGGTAGCTCAGTTGGTAGAGCAGCGGACTGAAAATCCGCGTGTCGGCGGTTCAATTCCGTCCCTGGCCACCATTCAAATCAACCAGATAGCTTGTGAGCCGCTACCCCGTTGTGACGTGTTTGTGACGTGCCGAGCTGATTTCGCCGCTCGACCGCGTCCCGAATCGCGTCCAGTCCTGGATGTTGGTAGATCATTGCGGTCTGCGCGGTGGAGTGGCCCATGGCTTTCATCACGGCGGCGAGATTCCCCGTTGCCGCAAGCGCATGAGTCGCGAACGTGTGCCGGGCGCAGTAGAGAACCACCGAACGATCAATTCCGGCCTTCTCTCTCGCGTCAATAAACTGCCGCGCAACCGTGGTCAAATGCCCGGTTTTCGAGCGCGATGGGAAAACCCAACCCTCTCGTTCACCGTTGCACCGGGCCCGTAGCGCAGCACTTGCACGTTCGCTGAGCGGAACGCTCCGCCTGGAATTCCGTTAAGTTTGCGGAAATCACGGCAGCAGAGCCCGAATTCTGCGGAAGCGAGTTTGGGGAAAGCCCAGCGGAAACGCAGCCTGGACGCGTCCGCGCTGTCTGCGCAGCAGGAAGACTTGTCCGCACTAGTCGGTCCACTGACGCCGGCACCGAGGCGGCGGGTCGGCCGTCCGTCGTTCGATATCGAAAGCGCGTCCATCGCGCGGGATCAATTGATTTGGTTTCTGGAGAGCAACTGGCCGGAATTGCAGCCGGTACTCAAAAAGGGTCGAACGCCCGCTTCGATCTCGGAAGCACTCGCGTCGTATTCCGACGAAAGCGCCAAACTCCTGAGCCGACATTCGGAGACTCTTGCCGAGTTTTTGAAAAGCGCCCGCTATTTTCGAGATCCACGCCAAATCGCGAACGCCATGGTGGGCGTGAGTTCGATTTCCTGGCGGCGGTCTTTTGATGTTTTAGGTAAAAAGGAAAATACCTCGCGGCATTTGGTTCATGACCGTGCGATGCGGGATTATTTCAACCGGAAATTTCATGGTCGGTTTCTGGAATTGCTGAAGGCGAGATCACTGGAGGAAATCGCGACAATTATCCGGGGTACGCGCACGCGAGACAAAAACATGAAACGGTTCCGGAACGAGCCGGAAGCGGTCCGGCAAATCCTAGAGGAGGGGCGCTTACGCGACGTCAAAGCTGATCAAGGTTGAAGGGTTCTGATTCCTTAACGTTACGAGACGACGCACACAGCGTAAATCCAATAGGCATTTCGAATTTGCGAGCCGACGAAAAACACAACAAACGCGAAACCTAAGAGCAACAATATACTTGCCTTAGTGGTGGGGTCTGGCGTAACATTTTCCGTCGAGCCGAAGGGGAAACGGGCTGTATGCCCCTGAACGGACGACTCCACGGAGAGGAAATGAACTACGAGATCGGCAAGATGAAGCTCGACGAGCTTGCTGGGTACTTCCGGGACGAAAAAATAAACCTGATTCCGCCATTCCAACGCGGGCGCGTGTGGAAGCCGACGATGCGGAAGAAGCTCCTAGAAAACATCGTGCGGGGCAAGCCGATTCCGGCCATCTTCCTCTACAAGAAAGAATCCGGCAGCAAGTATTCGTACAACATTCTTGACGGTAAGCAACGGCTGGAGAGCATTCTACTTTTCATTGGCGACAAGAGAGAAGATTTCGCCATTGACAATTGGAGGAATTATTTTTTTAAGGCTAATGTGCGTGGCAACTTCAAGATCAACGTGGCGAAGCAAGGTGAGCGGGCCGACACCCAGTCTTTTGCCGAACTTGATCCCTCGGAAGTGCGAGAGTTCCGAGAATACAAGATACCTACCATTGAGATCGAGATGGACAAGGAAGAAGGGGGCCTTCAGCAATTAATTGACTTGTTTATTGACATAAACCAGCAAGGGGAAAAGGTAAAGCGTTGGGAAATTATCAGGACGATGGTTCAAGGGAATCATCTGCTTTCGGACGTTCTAAAACTCGTCGCAATTAGACAAAAACGCCGTAAAGACGTGTTCTACAAGATGGTTGATAATGACTTTACTAGAACCCATCTCATAAACAGGCCGGGGGCCGATTGTGCTGGAACGGAGGGCG